>JAKAHR010000027.1 GCA_021825365.1 Nitrospirota bacterium
TTTGCCTTTTTCTGCATCTTCCGGTATCTTTTCCTCATAGAAAGCGATCTCCTTTTGGTTTTTGGTTTGGCGATCAATTCTAATTGGAGGTCGCTTCCTACTTCAACAATTTACGGGGACATCATCTCGTTTGCAGTGGCGGTGTTCAAAAACGACGCCATAAATAGAAGATAAAGTAATGCTATTGAAATTGTATGTCTCATTCTCTTTGTTTTCATTTTGTCTCTACAGATAACATTACTTTTTATGCCGCTTCCATCTTTTTGCGCCATATAAGGCTTCTGCCGCGGCCCTGACAATGCAAAAGGTTGCCATTAGACTTGATATGTGGAATACGTTCCATATAATAGTTTTAAATGCGTGCTCAAGTGGAAGCGGTATAATTCGCCCGTTCTATTATTGCAGACAAGGATAATCGGCCGGATGCCGACCGTCTGAAGATTACTAAGGTCATATCACCCTCCTGCATTTCTATTGTCCCCGCCATGAAACTGCTATTTTATACCCCGCCGCCCGGATCGGAGTCAAGAACAAACACCAAGCAGAAATCCGGAGGCTTCCGTACGTACTTCACCGAGCGAGTCCCCTACAACCGCTTTGTGTACACATGAATCGTGAAGATGCTGATGCACAACGGAAGAACAAAACCGCAGATATGCGCCCACCAGTTGAAAGAAGTGCTATCCGGCGAATAAGGCACAAAGGCGGCTATCATAAGATAGATCAGGCTCGATGCGATGAGGAGCCAGCCCCCGAGCCTGTTGGAGGCGTACCAGATCCGATCATCGGAAAGGGTCTTTCGGGTCCGCACGCCGTAATACCGGTTTGCCGGTATCTTCCCGACAACGAGCGGGATCGAGACGATCAGGAAGAGAATCGAGGGGATCAGAAATGGAGGCTTCGCCATGTTTCAAGTTTACAACAAACAACAGAAGTGTTGCGGGGGAAATCGTTAACCGCGGGGACCTGTTCCGCAGGGTTCTGAGCTACCCAATCGCCGCTATCGCCTTCTCGATCCTCTTGAGGGTCTTCTCCTTCCCCAGCACCTCCAGGACCTCGTAGATCCCCGGGCTCTCCGTCCCTCCGGTGACGGCGACACGGACCGGCTGCGCAAGGGCGCCCAGCTTTACTCCGTGCTTCGCCACCACCGCCTTGAACACCCCTTCGAGACCGTCATGGGTAAACTCGGCCAGACCCAAAAGCTCCGCATGCAATTCCTTTAGAAGAGGCAGGCCCTTTTCGTTCAGGAATTTCTCCTTCGCCTTCGGATCGAAGTCGATATCCTCGACGATATAGTAACGGAGCGACCTCGCCAGCTCAACGAGCGTCTTTGCGCGCTCCTGCAGGGTCTTCACCGCACGGCCGAGCCAGGCCATATCAAGAGACCCTCCCTCTGCGATGACCTTCTCCCTTGCGAGGAAAGGCACAATCATCTTTGCCAATGCCTCGGGGGCCATCGCCATGATGTACTGCTGGTTGAGCCAAAGGAGTTTTTCCGGGTTGAAGACAGCAGCAGCCTTGCCTACATTCTCGAAGGAGAAATACCGGGTAAGTTCATCGCGGCTGAAGACCTCCTGGTCTCCATAGGACCAGCCGAGGCGGACGAGATAATTCAGCAGCGCCTCCGGCAGGTATCCCATCTCGTGGTAGGCCATCACGGATGTCGCCCCGTGGCGCTTCGAAAGCCTCGTCTTGTCCGACCCGAGGATCATCGGGAGGTGCGCAAACTTCGGCACTGAATATCCAAAGGCCTCGTAGAGCTGTATCTGCTTTGGCGTGTTGTTGAGATGGTCGTCCCCGCGGATGACGTGCGTGATCTTCATGTCAACGTCATCCACCACAACCGTCAGGTTGTAGGTAGGCGTGCCGTCAGAGCGGACGATGATGAGGTCATCGAGCTGCGCATTATCGAAGACGACCTTCCCCCTGATCAGGTCGTCTACAACCGTCTGTCCGATCTGCGGCATCCTGAAACGCACCGCGGGGGTAACGCCTGCCACCGGTTCCGTGAGGCGCCTGCACCTGCCGTCGTATGCAGGGGACTTCCCTTCAGCCATCGCCTTCTGGCGCCGGGCCTCCAGGTCCTCGGCAGAGCAGTAACAGTAATAGGCCCTGCCCTCCTGCACCAGACGTTCGACATAGGAGCGGTAGAGGTCGAAACGGTCCATCTGCCGGAAGGGCCCCTCGTCCCAGTCGAGGCCGAGCCACGTCATGCCTTCGATGATCGCGTCGATATATTCGTCTGTGGAGCGTGTGCGGTCGGTGTCCTCGATCCTCAGCACAAAGGCGCCGCCGAAATGGCGGGCATAAAGCCAGTTGAACAGCGCTGTCCTGGCGCCGCCGATATGAAGATGGCCTGTGGGGCTTGGGGCGAACCGGACGCGAACCGTATCAGACACGATGACTCCTCCTCATAGCGCACTATCGAGTATTTATATGCTGCCAGGCGGCCGACAGGCTGAAAAAAGACCCTGCCTGCAGCTCCTCAGGGCATCAGGAAAAATTACCCTTTACTATACCAAGTCTCAGGAATTTTTTCGTCCCTTCCGAGATGCGGAACCGCTCATCGCCTCGGTATCCGGCGACCCATGCGATATCATCTCCTGAAAGGACGATCGGGACAGTGTCGCGCTCATCGCGCGGGATCTTCGCATCGACAAAGAAGTCCTGGAGCTTCTTTCGCTTTCCGAAACCCATGGGGAAGAAGAAATCCCCATCAGCCCTCGGCCGTACCGTAAGCGGGAACTTCATCCTGCCTGCATCGAGCACAACGGAGGACCTCCCGTCAGAGACCTCGCCGGCGGCATCCTCAAACGATGCCTTCAGGACCAGCCCCGCCTCCGGCAGCCGCAGGTCTGCAGGAGGCTGCAGCCCATACGCGGAAAGCCTCTTCAGGGATTCCGAGGTAATCACCAGGACCGCATACTCCCTGATCACTCTGATGCCGTGAGGCAGGTAGAGCCTGTCTCCCGAGTCTCCCTTCCTGAGGAGCCTGATAATATCGTCTATGTGCACGAGCCCGATGCCCCTGATTCCGCGCGTCTCGTCAATCGCCCGCCGCAGCACCCTCCGCAGGATGACCGTCTCCATCGTCTCGAGGGGCGACATGAAGAGCTCTATCCTGTCCGCCGTCTTCCTGCTTATCATCTTCATCAGGGTCTTTGTGACGAGTATCCCGAAGTACCGCTCCTCCTCGCGGAGTATCTCCATTGTATGCAGCATGGTCGGGACGGCAGAGGGGGATAGGCGGCGGACCACCGGCATTAGTTCCCGGCGTATGCTGTTTCTGAAATAGTCGGTCTTAAGGTTCGACGAGTCCGTCAGGAAAGATATCCCGGCTGCCGAGAGGTATCCCTCGATCTCGGTCCGTTCGGTCTCGATAAGCGGCCGTATTATATCGCCCCGCACAGGCGGAATTCCGGCAAGCCCGGTCGGTCCGGCCCCGCGCATCAGCCGCATCAGCAGCGTCTCGGCCTGGTCGTCGGCATTATGGCCGAGGGCGATCCTGGAGGCCTTCGCCTCAAAGGCGGCCTCCCCGAAGGCCCGGTATCTCAGCTGGCGGGCCGCTTCATGGAGGTTAAGCCTTGCGGAGGCGGCATGCCCTTTCACGTCTATGGACTTCACTATCAAACGGACCCCGAGGTCCGCGCAGAGCCTCTCGCAGAATGAGATCTCCGAGGGGATCTCTCCGGGCCTCAGGTTGTGGTTTACATAGACCGCATGGAGCTTAAGATCGAGTTCGGCAGCGAGGCCGTGAAGAACATGCAGGAGGCAGACCGAATCAGGCCCGCCGGAGAGCCCGACCAAGACCGTCTCGCCGCCTTTGAGCATGCCGTACTTCCTGATGACGGCAGATACACTCGCGGCAAGCGAATTGCCGCTACGACCTGTGCCGGTTGTTCCTTCATCTTTCATGAGGATTCATTATAACACCCATGCGTTATCTCCCGAAAAAATACGGGCGGACAAGTTAAACTGTTCGCCGGCAAGCACCCCTTGCATAATATTTCAGCTTTCCTATAAAATATCTCAAATTATCGGGGAGTTATTCCGAAGCAGAGAAGTCCCCGGCCATTGCCGCGGGATCTCTGCAGAGCATTTATCCAGACTTACGGGGGGAGGACGGGTGGTCATAAGATATCACCCGGCGCTTATTGAAAGAACGCAGCCCTGAAGATCTGTTCCTGATCTGTAACGCATCCCCATCATCGGCGGCAGACCTGCGGCCCCATATCCTTCACTCCTATTCATACATCCCTTTCTCTGCAGTGACATGCAGATGATGACGGACCATATATCAGTCAGTAGAGACATGATTTTCATTTCCATGGGGGAGGTGTCATGAGCAGAATCACGGTGGGATTGGTTCTCGTAACAGCGTTGGCGATATGTTCAGGCATGTCGTGGGCTGCGGCAGCCGTGCCGGTATCCCCCTCAGGCTCGGGTGCTACAACATGTCCCACCTTCAGCTGGGGTGCTGCTGAAAACTCACCGGCCTACCGGCTGGAGGTCTACGAGCAGATTACGACAGAGACGCTTCCTCATGAACAGATACAGGCGATGGCATCGCCTGTGTTAGCAAGGGAGATACCGGCATCTGCCCTGTCGTGGACGCCTTCTTCGGGTCAGTGCCTTGGCGAGGGACAATACGTCTGGTATGTGAAGGGGCTGGATGCAGAGGGCAACGGCACCTGGTCTGAGGGGGCAGCGTTCAGGGTAGAGCCTGTCCTTTCATCTGCTGCATTTGATGAGCATGTTGCAGCAGCTGTCGAAAAATATGTCGCCCGCCAGCAGGCGCTTGCCGCCGCAGGTCAGGCCGGAAATGCGATTTACCAGATCGTGCCCTCGAATATCACTGATGAGGCCGGCCGGCAGAAAGCCGCCGCGCAACTTCCTGGAATTACGCCGAATGCAGTTCCCACGACAGGCGCATCGATATATCTGGAGGGAGATGTCTCTATGGCCAAGACCGGCGGCAGGGTCGGCATCGGAACGGATGCGATTGGAGCAGGACTGCATGTGACGAGCAATGAGGGAGTTCTGTTTGAAGGAACGGCAGGCGGGCCGATTCCAAAGGAGGGGGCAGGCGCCAGGATGATGTGGTATCCGGGAAAGGCAGCTTTTCGGGCAGGATATATTGACGGACCTTCATGGAACGATGTCAATATCGGTCAAATGTCCATCGCTATGGGATTGAATGCTAGAGCTAGCGGCGACCGATCCATCGCGATGGGCGAACTCACGATGGCCAGTTCCTACTGGTCCACCGCGATGGGTTATAGCACTAAGGCCAGCAACTTTGCTTCCACCGCTATGGGATTAAGTACTATTGCCAGCGGTCGTGCTTCCACCGCTATGGGTGAAGCCACGACCGCCAGTGGCGACTATTCCACAGCGATTGGGTATAGAGCTACGGCCAGCGGCACTTCTTCCACGGCGATTGGTTATGGGGGGGTGGTGGCTGGACAAACGACGGCCAGCGGCCATGCTTCAACGGCAATAGGTTATGCCACTGCTTCCAGCTCGATGGCTGAGATTGCGCTTGGAAGTTACAACACAAGCGTTTCTGGAAACCCCACGCTATGGGTTGACACCGATCGCCTTTTCGTCATCGGCAACGGCACTGCAGATAATGCCCGCTCCAACGCCATGGTTGTGCTCAAAAACGGCAACGTGGGTATTGGAGCCAATCCAACGGTAAAGCTCGATGTGGCAGGCTCGGTCAAGCTCGGAACAACCGGGACTGAGATAAAGTCCATTCAGGCCGGGGCTAATACACTGGGCGCCAACGCTGGCGGGGGCAAGGCATTCTGGTTTGTGCCCTTTCCCACGCCCTTTGCCACTGCACCCAAGGTCATGGTCACGGTGCGCAACGCCGGGGGTTTTACGGATGTGTTTGCCGCCTCCACCAGCGAGGTAACAACATACTATTTCAAGGTGACCCTATACAGAGTTGACATTCCCGGCGCAACCTGGGGGCAGTCTCCGGTGCTCGACTGGGTGGCGATAGAGTAAGGCCTCTTCGGCTGAGGGCGGAAAATAGAACGTTGCAGGAGGGTTGTCATGAATAAGATATTGACGGGACTCATTCTTGTCATCTCGGCAGTGGCATGTATCGGCTCGGCGGCTGCGGCAGCCGTGCCGGTATCCCCCTCAGGCTCGGGTGCTACAACATGTCCCACCTTCAGCTGGGGTGCTGCTGAAAACTCACCGGCCTACCGGCTGGAGGTCTACGAGCAGATCACGACAGGGGCACTTACTCATGAACAGATGCAGACGATGGCATCGCCTGTATTAGCAAGGGAGATACCGGCCTCTGCCCTTTCATGGACGCCTTCTTCGGGACAGTGCCTTGGCGATGGGCAATACGTCTGGTATGTGAAGGGGCTGGATGCAGAGGGCAACGGCACCTGGTCTGAGGGGGCAGCGTTCAGGGTAGAGCCTGTCCTTTCATCTGCTGCATTTGATGAGCGTGTTGCAGCAGCTGTCGAAAAATATGTCGCCCGCCAGCAGGCGCTTGCCGCCGCAGGTCAGGCCGGAAATGCGATTTACCAGATCGTGCCCTCGAATATCACTGATGAGGCCGGCCGGCAGAAAGCCGCCGCGCAACTTCCTGGAATTACGCCGAATGCAGTTCCCACGACAGGCGCATCGATATATCTGGAGGGAGATGTCTCTATGGCCAAGACCGGCGGCAGGGTCGGCATCGGAACGGATGCGATTGGAGCAGGACTGCATGTGACGAGCAATGAGGGAGTTCTGTTTGAAGGAGCGGGCGGAGGGGCAATCCCAAAGGAAGGGGCTGGCGCCCGGATGATGTGGTATCCGAAGAAGGAAGCTTTTCGGGCGGGATATGTTAGTGCCTCGGAATGGGATGATGCAAATATTGGGTACGGATCCACGGCCATGGGCGGTTCCACCACCGCCAGCGGTACTGTCTCCACGGCCATGGGCTATTCCACGACAGCCAGCGGGAGCCAATCCACGGCAATGGGCGTTGGCACAACCGCCAGCGTCCTTGGCTGCACGGCCATGGGCGGTTCCACGACCGCCAGCGGATTTTACTCTACGTCCATGGGCTATGCCACGACCGCCAGCGGTGCTGCCTCCACGGCCATGGGCAATTCCACGACCGCCAGCGGCCAGTTCTCCACGGCCACGGGCTCTTTCACCACCGCGGCATCCTTTGCCGAAACCGTGATGGGGCAATACAACACGCCTCCTCCTGTTCCTGGCAATGCTGTTACTTGGGTCGCTGAAGACCGCCTTTTCGTCATCGGCAACGGCACTGCAGATAATGCCCGCTCCAACGCCATGGTTGTGCTCAAAAACGGCAACGTCGGAATCGGGGGTAGCCCGTCTGTGAAGCTCGATGTATCTGGTACTGTAAAAGCCGCGGCGGGCGGCGCTGCGGACACTGGGATGATAGTCCAGGGCGCTGCGTCTCAAACCGCCAGCCTGCAGGAATGGCAGGACAGTGCCGGTACAGTTCTTGCCTCTATAAGTCCATCGGGCATATTTACAACAAATGCGCCTAAGGTGAGGGCATATTTCTCGTCCGCCGGAACTTCTATTGTCAACAATACTACAACCGCGATGAACTTTGATGCTGAAGCTTACGACATAGGGAATATACACGATAACGCAAACCCTTCACGATTTACTGTTCCTGTAACTGGCTACTACCGGATGAGCGCTATTGTCTGGTTCCAGACAAATTCGACCGGCTTCAGACAGCTCTATTTGAAGAGAGGTGGTACTGTGAATTTGGCATCTGCGCTAATCCCGGCGGTTAACGGAGCAAATACGATGATGGTTATTACAACTGCAGCCTATCTTTCTGCTGGCGATTATGTGGAGGTGTATGCGCTCCAGAATTCAGGCGGCGACTTGACGGCCGGCGGTGGAAGTGATGCAACCCATTTTACGATGGAGTATATTCCTTAAAGCAATGAGGCAGAAAGAGCTCCGGCTCGAAGCGGTAGCGCATTCAACGGAGGCCGGCATCGGGCCATCCGTCGCGCCTCGTGTGTTGCGGTGCTCGACTGGGTGGCGATAGAGTAAGGCCTCTTCGGCTGAGGGCGGAAAATAGAACGTTGCAGGAGGGTTGTCATGAATAAGATATTGCCGGGACTCATTCTTGTCATCTCGGCAGTGGCATGTATCGGCTCGGCGGCGGCGGACACGGCGGTGCCGGTGTCGCCCGGCGGGGGCACGGCGATAACAAACCAGAACTGCCCTACCTTCAGTTGGTCTGCGTCTGAAGGGGCGATGGCGTACCGGGTCGAGGTCTATGAACGGATCTCTTCCGATGGCCTCGCCCGCGATCAGATGCGGGTGCTGTCGGTTCCTGCCGTTGTGAAGGAGATACCGGCCCCCGCCCTGTCGTGGACGCCTTCGTCAGGCGAGTGCCTGTTCCGCGGACTGCAGTATGTCTGGTATGTCCAGGGCGTGCACTCCTCCGGTCCGGGGCGATGGTCCGACGGCTCTGCCTTTCAGGTCGAGGCAATGGCTCTGACCGTGGAGCAGGCAGAGGCGGTCCAGGCGGTGGTGAAGGGATATCTCGGCGTTGAAGGTGCCCCCGGTTCCATGCAGGCCCGAACCCCGTCGGTATCAGCAGCCTCCGGAACCGATGCTGCCCGAAAGTCCGCCTCCGGGATAACTCCCATGGCACTTCCTGCCGTTATCAGCGCGCACGGGGACACGACCAATACCTTCCTGGGAAACAATGCCGGCATTGCAACGACGAGCGGAGTATCTAACACCTTCATCGGCGCGGATGCAGGCCCCGCGACGGCCGGTGGAGCTTACAATACCTTCATCGGCAACGATGCCGGCAAGGCCGTCACGAGCGGTTCAACAAATACCCTGGTAGGGTGGTCTGCCGGGAGCGCGATCACAACGGAAAACAACAACACCATGGTCGGCAATAACGCCGGGGCCCGCGGAAGCAATAATACCATGGTCGGCACAAATGCAGGCCAGATGAATCAGGGCAATGACAACGTATTCTTCGGCAACGGCGCGGGAAACAGCAATTCAACGGGGAACTCAAATACGTTTGTAGGCTCGGGCGCCGGATACAACAACTGGGGCTCGCTAAACGTCTTTATCGGCAACCTTGCAGGCTACAATGACCAGGGGTCCAGCAAGCTCTACATCTCCAACTCCAGTACTTCAACCCCGCTGATCTACGGCGAGTTCAGCCCCACGCCGCTGCTGAGGTTCAACGGCAATGTAGGTGTGGGCAAGACACCGTCAACCGCCCTGGATGTGAGCGGCACAGTCACCGCAACGTCCTTCTCCGGCAGCGGCTCGGGCTTGACCGGAGTGGTAACCGCGGAACTCGATCCCAAGGTCGGCACTCTGACAAACGGCAAGTGGTGCACGACCGACGGTTTGACCGTGAACTGCACGAGCAATGCCCCGGTAACTGCCGAGGTCGATCCACAGGTGGGAGCCCTGACCGCCGGTAAGTGGTGCACCTCAAACGGCTCGACGGTCAGTTGCACTGCCGATCAGCCTGTGACTTCCGTCAGTTCCAACACCTATGCCGGAAGCCAGGCCGGAACGAACAATACGACCGGTTCGGAAAATACCTTTGTCGGATACCAGGCGGGCAATGCCAATACCACCGCCGGCGGCAACACCTTCCTCGGGAGCTACACCGGCAGGTTCAACACCGGAGGGGGCAATACGTTTCTCGGAGACGGCGCCGGGATGAACAACACGGGAGGGGCCTACAATGTCTTTGCGGGGCTTTCGTCAGGAATGTCTAATCAGACCGGTCAGGACAATATATTTGTCGGGCGTCGTGCCGGTATATCCAACACCGGGGGCAATCGCAATATCTGCATCGGGAATGATGCTTGTCAGGGTAACATTGCGGGGAACGATAATACATTGCTGGGCCATGCCGCGGGCCTCAGTGTGAGCGGAAATGGCAACGTGTTTATCGGCAAATATGCCGGCAGGAATGCTGACACGTCCAACAGGCTGTATGTCGACAATTGCTTTGCCGACAACCATGATACCGGCGGGAGTTGCAACCAGCCCTTCATCTACGGGGAGTTCGATAACCGCGTGCTGAAGATCGACGGGAGCCTTACGATGGTTACCGTGGCGACCCCGTCCGATATCCGCTACAAGAAGGAGATCCAGCCCATCGAGTCGTCACTGCAAAAGGTTCTTCTCCTTCAAGGCGTGACGTACGAATGGGACAAAGAAAGAGTCAACGGCGCAGGTTACAAGTCCGGCAAACAGATCGGCCTCATCGCACAGGAGGTCGAGAAAGTTCTGCCGGAGCTGGTACAGACGGATGAGAAGGGGTACAAGACCCTTTCCTATGACAAACTTGCACCCGTGCTGATCGAGGCTGTCAAGGAACAGCACGCGCTCATAGTCGAGCAGAAGTATGAGATCGCCGATCTCAGAGATCGGCTCTCGAAGGCAGTGGAGATGCTTGAGCGACGACTGTCGGCCCTTGACAGTAAGAGCAGAGTAGCGGGTAGGTGAGGGGCGCAGACTTCCGGGGCTGTGAACAGGCAGGCGGGGAGAATACGAAGGCGAGCCTCAAACAGAGGTCTGCGAATCTGAAGAAAGATTCTGGACCGATCCCAACACAACGCGAACGAGAGCCAGAATGACAAAGCACAAGCCCTTTCGTGAAAAAGGATATTGACATTGCCATAACCTTCACCTAAACTGAAGGCCATCTTCATAGAGAACAGGCGGCCCGTGCGGCGCGGCGCAGGTCTATACCGCGCACGACCGCAGGGGCGATTATTTCCTGGAGGGGAGATTATGAAAAAGTGGCTGAATTCACCAATCACCCGCCGTCAGGCAGTAAAGATCATCGGCAAGGGCGGGCTTTATACCTTCATCCTCACCCAGTTGCCGGCTTGCGCCTCTTCCAGGCCAAAAGGACAGGCCCCCTATCCATCCGGCCATATAGATCCCCTGACTAATCCTGACGGACTCTGCTTTTCTCCCTTTGACAGAACACTCGGCGATGTCGTGCCGAGGCAGTTCGGGGGCGATCAACCTTCTGTGGCCCACGACTTTTTCCTGTGCAAGAGCGAGGCTGAACTAAGAGCGATAGCGGACGGTATCCGGGATATAGAGAAGGCAAGGGTGGTCGTGGCGGGTTCCGGGATCGCCGGCATAACCGCTGCATATGAGCTGCGCGGCTATAAGCCGATACTGCTCGATCAGGCTGCGCGCTTCGGCGGAAACGCACAGGGCGAGTCGTGGCGGGGCACTGACTTTTCCACTGCCGCCGCCTACTTCTGCGGCCAGGACGCAGACAGTCCGATCCTGCAATTCTATAAGGAGATCGGGATAGACAAGGTCTGGAGGACGAAGAAAGAGGAAGACCCCGTTGTCCTGAAGGGCAAGCGATACACTGATTTCTGGAAGGGCGAGACAGCGCCGGAGGCAGAAGCGCAGTTTCTGAAACTGAAGAAATACTTCGAAGATGTGAACGACGAAAAGGAGGGGCAGATATATCCCGAGATGCCGCCCTCCCGTGACGAAGTCCTTCACAGACTCAAAGAACTGGACAGGCTGACCTTCAGGCAGCATCTTGAAGAGGTCCTCGGCTCCAAACTCCATCCGCACATAGAGACCGCGCTGGAACATTACTGCTGGTCGACCTTTGCCTGCACTCTCGATCAGATGAGCGCGGCAGGGGGGATGAACGCCTATGCAGCCGAATTCGGCGATATCTACGTAATGCCCGGCGGCAACGGCGCGATAGCCGAGGCCGCCCTGAGGAAGATGACGGAAACCGTGCCGTTGAGCCGCTTCAGGCCGCGGGCCCTGGTGTTCGATGTGCAGGTGAACTCCCAGGGCGTACTGGTTTCCTATATCAACCACCAGGGCAAGCCGTGCAGGATCCAGGCTGAAGTGGCGATTCTCGGCTGCCCGAAGTTCGTGGTCAAGAAGGTTCTTCGCGATATCGAGCCCGAGCGCATGAAGGCGATAGAGCAGTTGAATTACAACGCCTATCTGGTGGCCAATGTCCTGGTGGACCAGCCCTACACGGGCGACGAGTTTTATGACTGCTATCTGCTGGGCGACGGCACCGCCGGCGGCTTTGACATCGAAAAGGCAACCGATGATCAGGGCGTTACCGATGTGATCTATGGAAGCTATGCGCGGCCTGATACGACAGCTGCCGGGCGGCCCGGCCACACCATCCTGACCCTCTATCGCGGATTTCCCTATAAAGACGGCCGCTGGAACCTGTATGTGGATGGCGCCTTCGAAAAATATTACAGACAATTTGAAAGACAGATCAAAGAGGAGATTCTGCCTCAGCTGAGGCTGGACAAATCAAGAATCGTGGATATCAGGATCGCGCGGTGGGGCCACCCCATGCCGATCCAGACGCCCGGCCTGATCCGCGATGGCGTCATCGACAGCCTGCGCAAGCCCTTCAGGGGTCGTGTCTTCTTTGTCCAGCAGGACAACTGGATGTACGCGGCGATCGAGACCTCGATCCAGGAGGGGCTGATCTGGGCGAAAGAGGCAAAGGCAAAGCTGGGCTGATCTGATGAATGCCAATGGATAACATCGGTGCGTTCCCGGCAAGATTCTAATAAATACCTTTTAAAATAGTCATTGACACCACCGGCGCAGCAGAGTTAATATCCAGACAAATAAATAGAATCTGTCAATCGGCGGAGGCATCAGCATGGGGTAGCGTCGCGTGGGAAATTAATTTTATCTATTTTATCCGCCAGCCATCAGTCTGCTATTTCAATCCCGCCATTTCACTTCATAGTATGATTGTGTATTCTGATTGCCCGACAATATCGATTTCATTAAACTCCAGGGGAGGACTATAGTGAAAAAAACAATAATCGCACTGGCCTTGATCCTGATGAAAGCCGGGGCTGCTTTTGCCGGGGAAACGCCGACAGGCGGCACGACAACGGCTAGTCCTGCTGTTGCAGTATCCCCGGGAGGCGGGACGAATCTCAGTTGTCCCACCTTCAGCTGGTCGGAGGCAGGCAATGCCTCTTCCTACAGGATAGAAGTCTACGAGCAGATTACGACCAAGGTTCTTCCGCAGGAACAGATGCGCACGATTGCCGCACCGGCGATTGCCGTGGAGATTGCTGCGCCTGCCCTTTCGTGGACGCCTTCGTCGGGGGAATGTCTTACCAGGGGACTGCATTATGTGTGGTATGTGCAGGGGGTTGATACCCTGGGGATAGGGCAATGGTCCGAGGGTTGGAGGTTTCATGTTGAAGCTGCAGTTCTGACGGTGGAACAGACCGAGGCGGTGCAACAGGTGGTAAAGGAGTTGCTGGACGCCGATGGGACCTCTGCGAGCGGATGGGCCGGCATGGGGATCATCACTCCTGGTGAGGATGTGAACAAGGCAACCGGAGTATCCATATCAGGCAAGACGCAAGGCAGCCGCAGTACCCAAACCACCTACCAGACTACAACCAACACCTTGTTCGGCGACCTGTCCGGCGAAGGCATTATGTCCGGCGGCACGGGCCTATACAACACGTTCATCGGAGCGGAGACGGGCAAGGTTGATTCTTCGGGCTCAAGCAACACATTCGTGGGCAGGGGGGCAGGGAAGTCCGTCACGACGACCGCCAATAATACTTTTATCGGCGACAATGCAGGCGCCCTTTCAACAGGGGCGGACAATACTTTTGTCGGCAAGGATTCAGGTGTAAGCAGTACAGCAAGCAATAATTCATTCTTTGGTCGCGATGCCGGATACAGCAATACAAGCGGGACAAGAAATACCTTCATCGGCTGGAAAGCAGGACGAAGCAACACGACGGCATCCGATAATACGTTTATAGGGCATAGCGCAGGCTCCTCCAGCAGTAGTGCTGCCTATAACACCTTCCTGGGTACATGGGCTGGCACCGATAATGTCGGTTCGAGTAATACCTTTGTAGGCAGGGCGGTAGGTACTTTTCATCAAAGCGGAGACAGCAACACTATTGTCGGTGATTTTTCCGGGTCACAAGGCACAACGGGGAGCAACAACACCTTTGTCGGGAAAGACACAGGTATTGCCAACACCGCTGACGGCAACAGTTTCTTCGGCAAAGATGCAGGCAAATCAATTACGTCCGGGAGCGGCAATGTGTTTATCGGCCTCCAGGCGGGCTACTCCGAGACCACCGGTTCTAACAAACTCTATATAGACAACTGTTTCACGGGACAAACTCCCTCAGGCTCGGGAAGTTGGTGCATACAGCCATTGATCTATGGGGAGTTCGACAACCGTATCGTGAAGATCGACGGTAGCCTCACCATGGTAAGCGTTGCCACACCCTCCGATATCCGCTACAAGAAGGACATCCACCCCCTTGAATCGTCGCTGCAGAAAGTACTCGGCCTTCGGGGCGTGACTTATGAATGGGACAAAAAAAGGGTCAACGGCGCAGGTTATAGGAGCGGGAAACAGATCGGACTCATCGCACAGGAGGTGGAGAAGGTTCTGCCCGAGGTGGTTCATACCGACGACAAGGGGTACAAAACGCTTTCATACGACAAACTAGCTCCGTTGCTTATCGAGGCGGTGAAGGAGCAACATGCGCTGCATGCAAAAGAGATGAACGAGAAGAACGACCGGATTGCGAAGCTGGAGAAGGCACTCGAAGACCAGCAGAAGCTGATATCGGCTATCGCGTTGCGGCTGGAGCACCTTGAAGCTCCTGCGCAGACTGCGGCGACAGAGAGATAGCAATCGAATATTCGCCGGGAGATAATGCTTTGAAAAAGTTACTTGTCGCAGTCGTCTTGATCCTGATGACAGCCGGATCTGCTTTTGCCGGGGAAGTAAAGGGAAAATCCACTAACACCGGGCAGTCCCTCCTTGGCTCATGGCAGTGCGGCGGAGGAGCGTCGATCATTTTCCATTCGCAGAACCAGTTGGAGTTCAACGGCTCCCCTGCCCAATTCGAGCTTGTCCCCGGAGCCATCCGGGTGCAGGAGGACAACGGATTGGTCAATTATCCCTATACGCTGAAGGGAAACAATCTGCGAGTCCAGTTCCCTGACGGATCGAAGCTTCAGTGTGCACGAACAGCCGGACAGGCGGGGGGCCAGGAACACCTTCTGAAGGGAAAGCTCTGCAGTTACTCGAGCTCGGGGTCAGGCTACTCGGGAAGCAGCTACTCCTCCAGCCGCTGGGCGTATTTCGACGGAAGGGGCAACTTCTCCTATGGATCGGAATCAAATTTCAGCAGCAATGCCGGGCTTTATTCCGGCAGCAACCCGGGGGCCAAAGGCAGGTATCGAGTGGCAGGAAACACCATCAAGCTTCATTTCGACGACGGTAGCACTGACTCGGCCACGGTCACGTTCCGCAATGGTTCGCAGATCACCGAGCTTGCATACGGAGGCAGTCACTACGCCATGGGCATGTGTCAGTGATAGGCCCCGCCGGACCTTCTTCTCACAAATCCGGCGGGGATCTTGAACAGACAGCGGGGAAAAGACGAAGAGGCGTGAGTTGTCAGTAGGTTATGCTAGAAGTGTATTGAGGCTGTCCCTCAGGCTGTCTATCTTGTACGGCTTGCTCAACAGGCCTGAAAAGCCGTATGCCCGGTAGTCAGCAACAACGGGGTTGTCGGCATATCCGCTCGAGACGATCGCGACGACGCCAGGGTCGAACTCCCTGAGTCTGCTGATCGTCTCCTCGCCCCCCAGGCCCCCCTTCACCGTCAGATCAAGGATAACCACGTCAAAAGGCCGGCCGGACTCTTTCGCTGCAAGATACTTGTCAATCGCCTCCTGACCCTCCCGCGCCGTATCCACCTCATGGCCGAGCGCCTCGAGCATTTCCGCCGCAACGATGCGGATCATCCCTTCGTCGTCCATGATCAGGACCCTGCCGGTGCGTCCTCCCGAAGGTGCAGGAGCAGCGCGCTTTTCCCCGGGAGGTGCACAGGATGGCACGTAGATGAAAAAGGTCGTGCCCTTGTCCGGACGCGACTCCACACTCATCGACCCGCCGTGGTTCCTGATGATCGAATACGAGGTGGCAAGCCCCAGACCGCTGCCCTTTTGTTTGGTCGTAAAGTAGGGGTCGAATATCTTTGACAGATATTTATCCGGTATCCCGATCCCCGGGTCCTGAACAGCGATGCGGACAAACGCACCCCCTTCCGGAAGCGACGGCTCTCCAGGGGGGAATTCGACATTGTCCGCAGAGATCATGATGGTGCCTCCGTCAGGCATCGCCTCGCTCGCATTCAGAACGACATTCTGTATCACCTGGCCCATCTGTCCTTCGTCAGCCTCCACGGACCAGAGGTCATCGTCGATAAAAAGGCGATAATCGCAGCGGGAGCCGCTCAGGGCGAACTTGGCCGCGTTCTCCAGCACCTGCCGGAGGGAGATGCGCTCCTTCACCGGCTTGCCTCCCTTGGCAAAGGTCAGCAGCTGCGACGTGAGGTTCACGGACATCTGGAGGGCCTTTTCCGCCTGTTCGAGCATGGATCCCGCCTTCTCCTTCTGATCGAGGTTTATCCTCGCCATCGACAGATAGCCGAAGACCCCCTGAAGCAGGTTGTTGAAATCGTGGGCGATGCCCCCTGCCAATGTCCCGATCGCCTCGAGTTTCTGGGTCTTCAGCCTCTCCGCCTCGAGGAGGTGGCGGTCCGTTACGTCACGGACGGTCTCGATCGCCGCGACGAATGATCCGCTGGAATCATTCACCGGGAATGCCTTTTTTTCGACATAGGTAAATCTTCCCCGCGCGTCCTGGGATCTGAACTCGACCACGCAGGCGGCGCCGGTTTCGAAGGCCCGCTTCACCGAGCAATCCCTGCCTTCTTCAGAGCAGGGCCTGCGCAGCTTGTGGGTGACCTCATAGCACGGCCTGCCGGAGATACTGTCCAGGGAGAGACCGGCCCACTCGCAATAGGACCGGTTTGCGGTCAATATCCGGTAATCCGGGTCAATCAGCAGGATCGCCTCATCCACGTTGTCGATGATGCTCCTGATCAGCTCCTCCTGCCGGCGAAGCGCGTCCTCAGCCTGTTTCCGTTCCCGTATCTCCGTTGCGAGTTCCTCGTTCGCCTTCCTGAGATCTGCCGTGCGTTCAGCGACCGTGCTTTCAAGACCTTCCTGGACATCGCTCAGGATATCTTCGGTATGCCGGAGGCTCTTGATGATCTTCATGAACTCGTTCGCATCGCTGAGGGCCTTCTTCCCTGCCTGCTCGGCGATGGCGCGGTAGTAGTCCCTCTCCGCCTCCACCTGTGCCAGTTTCTCCAGAGGCGATCCGGAGGCGGTCTTCTCTTCTCCCGGTTCTCCTGTCATGTTACCGTTCCTCCGTAAGGATAAGCAGCACGCCGGTCCAGTCAAGCCCCCTGCTCCTGCCCAGAAGGGGCGCTATTTCGACCCCTGAATAAAAGCCGAAGAGGGGGACAGAGGACGCGCACAGTTGTCTTTGCACCTCCGCAGCCTCCTCTTCCGCGGAGAAGGACTGCTCCGCGGTCCTGCCCGCGCAGTCGATATAGATTCCGAAGAAGGGCCTCCTGCCGTCAGCCGCGATGCGGCCGAGGAGTTCGGCGGTATCGTCCCTGACCGACTGGTGCATCATCCTGTTGTCCCGGACCATGAACTGCACCTCCATACCGACTGCGAGATCCGGCTCGAACATGGCGATCCCTTTCCTGTCCGGCGTGACGCCGGTGATGAGACGGTTCACATAATCGCCTTCGCGGGGAACGCCGAATCTCTCCCCGTAGTTTACGCCGATCGTCAGGCAGTTCACCACCGGCCGTTCCTCCTGCCACTGCGCGTTCCCGAAGATCCGGTCGATGAGCGTCACGACCGGTATCCCGTCCAGTTCATAAATGATCTGCCCCTCCATGGTGGTGATCCGGTGATAGATACCGTCGAGGGGGACACAGCCGTGCATGATCGAGTGATAGAAGGAAAACACGCCTGACATCATGCACCCGACTACATGCCGGGTCTCGACCGTTGAGCCGCAGAACTGGCGGGTCGGATTAAAACCGTAGTCGCCGACGAGCCCTGCTCCGAAGATCGGTATGCTGCCGGCCAGTTTTCTTTCCATGCCGAGAAGAAGCGGAGCTGAGGAGTTCAGCACCGGAGGGCCGGGGTTGCCCGGGGGAACACGCACCGAGTCGTAGAACGTCAGTAACAGCCGGTCGCTTCCGCCCCTTGGAAGCCTCTCGGCCAGAAGACCTCCGGCAGCCTCTTCTCCTTTAAGTATGTCTCCGGCAGAGGCGGTGGCAAACCCGACCCCATCCGACTGAACCATAGCCACGGCAGCAGGGAAGCCGCGATACGACAGGTAATCGTTGGTAATGACGCCGATGGCCGAGCCGCCGATGACCGGGGCCTCACGTCCTGCCGCCTCCCTGATCCCCGCGAAAAAGGCCTCGTGATCGAGGAGGCCGCTGCAAAAGGCGATAATCAGGTCAGCATGACTGATTCCTCCGGATCGCGCCGCTGATTCAGCGACCTGCCTTCCCAGGAGGAGACTGTCTTTCCCGTTGCCGTGGCCTATGCCTACTCGCGTCACAGTTCTAGTTTACTCTTTTTCTCCTCCCTCTTGAAGGCAGGCGGATGAGGAGTGATATAATAGGGGTGGACGTCGTATGAAAGCCGCGGGAATATCAGCCGGAAAGAACATCCCGAAAAAAACCTCTGTAAAAGAAAGGGCGGGTTCCCGGCGTCCGTCAGCCTATGGGGAAACAGCCCCTATCTGCATGAACGCCGGATGCGTTCTGAGAAAGAAGGCGAAATGCTTCGGCTTTGAGGGGTGCCCGGGATTTCAGGGATCCTGACCCGACCGATTATGGCGCAGGCAGGGTAAGGGTCTTGACCTGCCCTTTCTCGCCGGGCGTTCCGAGGTCGCGTCCGTCAAGGTTCATGCGGATGCCTCCTGCATTCCCTATCTTCATCTGCACCTTTTGCGAAAACGTCCAGTTCTTTATTTCACCCGGCTTCAGCAGTATCTCTTCAGTCTTTCCGTCACTCGTCTTCACCGAGAGCCATGTCCTGTCAAGGGCTGCGATCGAAAGCTGATGCTCGCCCCTTTCAGGCGCGACCGCCGGCGCAGGGGCGGGCGGCAGCGCCGCAGGCCGTTCAGGCCCGGCGGCCTCCTTCTTCGTTGCAGAAGTCCGTTCCGGTGCGGAACCCCGGAGAAGAGGGTACAGGAAATAGAACACACCGCCGGCGACAATAAGCACCGCTATGAAATAGACGATCCGGGGGCTCCTTTTCTGGGAATAGCCGACAGGTATGATCGTCGAAGGGGGGGGCTGCGAAAGGCGCGTTGTATAGATATCGACGATCGATTCGGCGTCGACCTTGAGGTAGGCTGCATAACACCTGATATAGCCGACGGTATAGACCGGGGCGGGGAGTTTGTCGAAGGAGTCGTTTTCTATGGAAACAAGATAGTCAGTTTTGATTTTTAGAATATCTGCAATTTCCGGAATAGTAAGCCCCAAATTCTCTCTCTGTTGCTTCAGGATCTCTCCGGCCACGTTTTACCCCGGGAATTTTTTAATAACAATAACATATCCATGGTTCATTAGCAAATTAAAAAACGCCCGCAGCAGCCCTTCGGAAGGGCCTGGCCCAACGGGATAATCGTAAACCGATCATGGTAAGATAGTTGACAATGAGACGGGTAGTCATAACGGGGATCGGCGCGGTCACTCCCCTTGCCAACAGCTTTGAAGACTCCTGGAAGGCGATCATCTCCGGACAATCCGGTATTGATCTTATCTCGAGGTTCGACACCGCCGGCCTGCCGTGGAAGGTGGCGGGAGAGGTGAAAGGGTTTGATGCGGCATGTTATATAAGCCTCAAGGAGCAGAGACGGCTCGACCCCTTTGTCCAGTACGCCGTCGCTGCGGCCCTGATGGCTGCCGAAGACTCCGGACTCCTTGCAGCAGACAACGCGGGGTATGCAGCCTCAGGAGGGGTCATCGTCGGGTCGAGCAGGGGCGGTATCAGCACGATCGAGCAGGCATGCGGCAGGCCCTCTCAGCTGCAGGGGGCAACCGAAACCAGACGCCGCCGCGTATCATCGTACCTCATGCCCGCCTCCACCACCGGCATGGCCTCATCCTTCATCTCCCAGAAACTGGGGATACGGGGGCATTGTCTGGGAATATCCAATGCCTGCGCCTCCGGGGCAAATGCGGTCGGCGAGGCGTTCCGGCTCATTCGCGGAGGATACCCCGGCCCCGTGGTGGCAGGTGGTTCCGAGGCGGTTGTCTGCAGGTTCTGCCTTGAGGGATACGGGGCCACGGGCGCCCTTTCGAAGGGGACCGACGCCTCGGCAAGCAGGCCCTTTGACAGAAACAGGGACGGGTTCGTCCTGGCAGAAGGCGCCTGCATTCTTATCCTTGAAGAACTTGGTGCAGCGATGAGGCGGCGTGCGGCGGTTTTCGGGGAGATTTCGGGATACGGCACATCCGCAGACGCCTTCCACCAGACCCGTCCCCACAGTGAGGGTGAGGCACGGGCGCTGGCAGCTGCCCTGGCTGACGCCGTCGTGCCCCCCGGAGATATCGACTGCGTAAATGCCCACGCAACGGGAACGGTGATGGGAGACGCTGCAGAATGCAGGGCGATGGAGCGCGTCTTCGGGAAGCGGGCAGCGGAGATCCCTGTCAGCGCACTCAAATCCATGACCGGCCATATGCTCGGCGCCTCAGGGGCGCTCGAAATCGCATCTATGGCGATGAGCCTCAGGGAGGGGATACTGCTTCCGACGATCAATCTGACAGGGCAGGACCCCCGGTGCAGCGTCCATACCACCCCCGTTGCCGAGCGCGCCGATCTTCGAATCGGCCTTTCCAGTTCCTTCGGCTTCGGCGGGGTTAACGCGGCGGTCGTGCTGAAGAGATTCGAAGAAGGTCAGACCGGCTTCTCATAGATCCGGTACTGCTTGTACAACTCTCCGCCGATCATCTCGATGATATTCTGGATGGCAAAGTTGTCTTCGAGGATCCACGAGAATTCAATCCGGTGGTAGCCGCCCCGCCTGACCGCATAATACCCTTCCCGCAGCAGGAGAGCATCGACCGCCTTGTTGCGGAACTCCTTCTTGATGCCGAGGAGCATCAGCCGAAGGTCGGTTATCCTGCGTGAATAGTAGAGCGCCTTCACGATGCTCACCGGGTTCAGGCTTCCCTTCATCCTGATAAGGACCTTATTGAAATCGGGGACAAGACCCAAAAAGCCGATGGGACAGCCATCCTCTTCAGCGACGAAGGTCAGTTCGGGGACGATGATCTGCTTCAGCCTTCCTCCGGAATAGCGTATCTCGTCATCCGTCATGGGTATGAATCCCCAGTTGTTCTCCCAGGCTGAATTGTATACATCCTTGAAGATCATCATCTCCTCGTCGAACCGCTTCATCTGAAACGGCCTGACGGATATGCCCCGCTTTTCAGCGATCGCGGCGACGCGCAGGACCTTTTCCGGAAGGTGATCGCGTACGCGGTAGATGTAGGCGTAGAGGTCCTTCGCCTTCTCCATCCCGCAGTCGCGGGCAAGCCGGTTGTAATAGGGACGGTTATAGGGCATCATGAGCATCGGCGGCTCTTCGAACCCCTCCAGCAGGAAACCGCACTCCTCGTTTGTCGAGAAGTTCATCGGCCCGCGCATGAGGGTCATGCCCTCCTCCCTCAGGTGGGCGGCGGCGCGTTCGAACAGCGCCCGGGCGACCCCCGTGTCTTCAACCGCATCGAAGAAACCGAAGAATCCGGTCTTGTCATGGTGGACCTTGTTATGGAGGGGATTGATGATGGAGGCTATCCTGCCCGCGGTCTTCCCGTCCTTCAGCGCGACAAAATAGCGGACCCGCGCATGCCTCACAAACGGATTGCCCCCGGAGAAATGCACCCGCATGTCGCGGGTCAGCTGCGGCACAAAATGGGGGTCGCCGGCATACAGCCTCAGGGGAAAGCGGATGAAGTCACCGAGGGATCCGGATGCCTCAATGACCTCGATCATCAGATGAGGCCGATGGACCTGCCCACTTTTTCGAAGGCACGGAGAACGATATCGAGATGCTCCTCGGTATGGGTCGCCATGTAGCTCGTCCTGATGATCGCCTTGCCGGTGGGGACCGCCGGACTCACCGCCACGTTGGCGAAGACCCCTTCCTGCTGGAGCATCATGATCATGGTGAAGGCCTTGAGGTCGTCTCCGACGAGGATGGGGATGATCGGCGTCTCCGTCGGTCCGATCTCAAACCCGAGGGCCCTGAACCCCTTCTGCATCTTCTCGGTATTTGCCCAAAGCCTCCTGAGCCGCTCGGGCTCGTTCTCGATGATGTCGACCGCAGCGCTCACCGCTGCTACGGATGCCGGCGGGGGACTGGCGCTGAAGATGAGGGCACGGGCAAAATGCTTGATAAAGTGTACGACCTTCTCTTCGCCGGCGATAAACCCGCCGATAGAGGCGAGGGATTTGCTGTAGGTGCCCATGACAAGGTCCACTTCCTTCTCAAGGCCGAAGTGTTCGGCGGTCCCCCTGCCGGTCTTCCCGAGAACGCCGATGCCGTGGGCATCATCCACCATAAGGCGGGAGTTGTATTTCCTGGCAAGGGCCACCACCTCCGGCAGATTGACGATGTCCCCCTCCATGCTGAAGACGCCGTCGACCACGATCAGTTTCTTCCGGTCCTTGTTATCGATGAGAAGGCGTTCGAGGTCGGCCATATCATTGTGCCTGAACTTCTTCACCTCGGCATACGAGAGGCGGCACCCGTCGATGATGCTTGCATGGTCCATCTTGTCGATAATGACCACATCGTCCTTGCCCGCGATCGCCGAAATGACTCCGAGGTTCACCTGGAAACCGGTCGAAAAGACGAGGGCGGACTCCTTGCGGATAAACCGGGCGAGTTTCTCCTCGAGCCTGACGTGAATGTCGAGGGTGCCGTTGAGGAACCGCGACCCGGCGCACCCCGAACCGTACTTCTTCACCGCATCGAGGGCAGCGTCCTTCACCTTCGGGTGGTTGGTAAGACCGAGGTAGTTGTTCGAACCCACCATGATCATCCGCTGGCCCTTGATCGTCACTTCAGGGTCCTGGGCGCTCTCGATCACCCTGAAATACGGGTAGAGCTCGGCCGCCATCAGTTCCTTGGCCTTCGTAAACCGGTAACACTTATCGAACAGATCTGCGGATTTATCTATAGCCATCGGTGAATTCTGTACCAGTCTGCCGTCCATTTTATCCCTTCCCTTAGCGTAATTGATGTCCTGAACTCCAGTTCGTTCCGCGCCCTGCTGCCGTCGCATGTCCAGTTGGAAAAACGGAAATCGTTCATCCGGTCACGGTTAATTATACCTTTTTTGCCGATTTTTTGGCCGACAAACGCCAGTATGGGCAGCAGCGAGCAGGGCAGCCGTATTTTCATCGCCTTTGTTCCCAGCGCCTCTCCGATCTCGCCGGCGATATCGTCGTTAGTATATACGAAATCGTCCGCCAAAAAAAACGTCCTTCCCACAGCCTCCCCGCGCTCGGCGGCGGTGATGATCCCCTGGACGAGGTCCTCCACGTACAGGAAGGAGTAGTGGCACCTCCCCCAGTAGGGAAATACCCCCCTGTTCACCATCTGGAAGACGACGAACAGGTCCGTGTCCCGCGGCCCGTACACAGCCGGAGGCCGGATGATGGTCACCGGCATCAGTCCTTTATATTCGAGAACAGCACGCTCGCCGGCGAGCTTGCTCCTGCCGTAGGAGGAGACCGGCTGGGCCGGGGCGTCCTCTCCCACCGGCCGGCCGTCCCTGCTGGGGCCGATGGCCGCAAGACTGCTCAGATAGACAAACCTCTTCAGCCGCGTGTTCCCTGCGGCGGCCCCGAGGAGGTTGCGTGTACACTCCTCGTTCGCCCTGAAGAATTCGCGCTCGCTCTGCGCCTTGGTGGCCCCTGCCACATGAAAGATGACGTCAAAATCAGCCAGGGCCCCGGCATAGGAAGAGGGTTCGGCCAGGTCAAATCTGAGATGCTCTACGGTCAGATGTTCAATCCACCTGAGGTTGGAGGACGGACGCGTGAGGCAGGTCACCTCATAGCCTTTCTTGAGCAACGCCTCGGCGAGATAACTGCCGATGAAACCTGCCGCTCCTGTCACCAGGGCTTTCATAGGGTGCCTCTATTGTTATGGAAAGAACCGCGAATAGTCAAGTCCGGGGAAGGCTCGCGACGTGCCTCTCCGCCAGGGGTGCAGCGGGATATTTACTCCTCGTCGAGACAGCCCTTGAGGGTATTATTGAGCTCTTCGAGCTTGAAGGGTTTCTTCAGGATACAGATGCCCTTTTCCCTGAATTCCTCTTCAAGCTCTGCAGTGATAAATGCAGAGCAGACGATAATTTTTGGATGATTGCGGTAATTAACCACTTTTTTGATGAGTTCTGTGCCATTTCCCTCAGGCATCCTGAGGTCGATAAAGAGCAGGTCGATATCCCCGGCCTCCAGCTTCGAGGAGGCCTCCATGATATTGGCAGCGGTAATGACTTCATGGCCGCTCTTCCTCAGGGCACGGTCCATGAACCACCTCACCAGCTGTTCATCATCAACAACAAGTATCTTCATGTTCGTATCATTGTATAGGGTTTACCCGCCTTAATCAACTAGCAAGAAATATGCTCGCTCACGGCTTCCCGGGCAAAAATCCGAATTTCTGCATGCGGTACCGCAGTGCGTCCCTCGTCAGGCTGAGGAGCCGTGCCGCCCGGGTCTGGTTCCACTTCACCTGGTCGAGGGCCTGCCGTATCAGTTCCCTCTCGACCTGCTCGATGTCGAGCCCGCCCGGGGGGAGCTTGATGTCCGGCATCCCGGCCGATTCCCTGACCGCGACACCCTCGGAAAGCAGTTCGCCGGGCAGGTGCTCAGGCAGGATGTACTCTTCATTCTCGAGGATCATCGCCCGCTCTATCACATTCCGCAGTTCGCGGATGTTGCCCGGCCAGGGGTAATGCATGAATGCCTTGCCTGTTTCCTTGGCAAAGCCTTTCACGTTCTTCTTGAACTCGTCGTTGAATTCGTCGATGAAGTGCTTTGCCAGCACGAGGATGTCGTCCCTGCGCTCCCTGAGGGCGGGCAGATGGAGCGGGATGATCTTCAGGCGGTAGTAGAGGTCTTCGCGGAACCGCTCGGCCTTCACCTCTTCCAGGAGGTTCTTGTTCGTCGCCGCCACGATCCTCAGATCGACCGTAATGTCTTTCACCCCGCCTATCCGCTTGAAGGTCTTGTTCTCGATCACCTTCAGCAGCTTCGCCTGGGTGCTCAGCTTCATGTCCGCGATTTCGTCGAGGAAGATCGTTCCCCCGTCTGCCAGTTCGAAGAGACCCTTCTTCATCTGTTTGGCATCGGTAAAGGCCCCCTTCTCGAATCCGAAAAGCTCGCTTTCGATGAGGGTCTCGGGAAGCGCGGTGCAGTTGATATCCATAAAAGGCCTCTCGGCCCGGGCGCTCTCGTAATGGATCACCTTGGCGACGAGGTCCTTGCCGGTGCCGCTTTCACCCTGCAGGAGGATCGTCGTGGCGTCGCTCTTTGAGACCTTCCGTATGAGGTCGCAGACCTTCATCATCTCTTCGGACCTGCCGATAATGTTCGCAAACCCGTACTGCTGCGACAACTGGGACCGGAACTGGGAGACCTCCTTGCGGAGGGAGACGGTCTCAAGCGCCTTACTGATCAGTATCTTGAGCTTGTCCATGTTAAAGGGTTTTTCGACGAAATCATAGGCCCCGATCTTGATCGTCTTGACCGCTGTCTGTATGTCGCCGAAGGCGGTCACCATGATGATGATGGAATCCTTGTTCTCTTTCTTTATCCCCTCAAGGACGTTGATGCCGGAGATGTCAGGGAGGTGAACGTCGAGGAGCGTGATGTCGGGCTGTTCATCGCTGAAGAGTTCGAGCCCCTCCATGCCCTTCTCGGCGGTAATGACCGTATACCCCTCCTTGGACAGGTTCTGCTGGAGCGACCAGCGGAGCAGCTTCTCGTCGTCGACTACCAGGATCTTTGCCCTATCCACCTTTATCCCCTCCCGAGGACGATCCGGAAGGTGCTGCCCCTTCCTTCCCTGCTCTCGAACGTAACTGTTCCCTTATGACTCTCGATAATGTTCCTGCTGATGGCCAGGCCGAGCCCGGTGCCCGAATGCTTCGTCGAGAAGAAAGGCTTGAACACATCACCCACCTTCTCCTCGGGGATCCCCCTGCCGGTATCGGAGATCGTAATCTCGACATTCCCTCCCGGCCCGTCCTGCCGGGCGGCCACCGCAAGTTCGCCGCCTCTGTCCATGGACTGGATGCAATGCGCGGCGATGCTTATCAGGGCCTTCTCCATCTGCTCAGGGTCCACCATGATCTCTGATATGTTATCCGATACCGAAGTAATTTTCACGTTCTGCCGGGAAGCCTCGGGATCAAGCGTGTTTCTGACCTTTTCGATAATAGCACGGACGTCCGTGGGAATCAAACTGAGTTCAGGAGGCCGCGCAAAGAAGAGGAGGTCCTTCACCGCCGTGTCGAGCCTGCCGATCTCCTTGAGCACCTCTCCGGCGATCTCCTTCCGCGGGCTGTCAGCCGGAAAATCCTCGGCGAGCACCTGCAGGGCGCCGCTGATGCCGGCCAGCGGATTCTTGATCCCGTGGGCAACTGCAGCAGCCAGTTCCCCGATGCTCGCCATGCGCTCCACATGAAGGTTCTTGTCGATGGTGCAGCGGGACAGGTCATCCCGGGCCTTCGTCAGCTCCGCGTCGATAGCGTCGATCCCGGCCAGGAGGAGCGCCAGCTCGTCCTGGCCGGCGGTCCTATGCGGCAGCGCATCGCCTGCGGGGGACTGCCTGATCTTTTCGAGGGCCGCCGAGACGGGCTGCTCCACGAGGCGGCCGGTGACCCGACGCACGATGACAAAAAGAAGCGCCACCGCGGCCGCCGCCACGAGCAGGATCCTCCGGCCGGCGCCGGCGACCTTCTGCTCCGCAACGCGTCCGGAGAGCTCCACGTCGAGTATTCCCCTGATGGTGTCCTTGGCCCCGTGGCACTTCTGGCAGAGAAGGTCGTTCTTTATCGACACGATATGGGAATAGACCTCCCTGCCGTCACGCTGTTCCACGTAGTAGAGGGATCTCCCGGGGCCTGATGAGTACGCCTTCAGATAACGGCCGGGGATTCGCCTGCCGGCTTCGCCCGGAACGGATGAGTTAAGAATGGTCCCGTTTTCCGTGAAGATACGAACCGCCTCGATGTCCTCGGCGACAAGGCTCTCGATGAACCGCTGAAACTCCTTGCCCCTGCCCTCGATCATCAGGGTCCTGAGGCCGTTTTCGAGAATCTCCGCGATCAGTTCCACCCTGTCCTGCTGGTTGGCGTAGATCCTCTCCCTGTTGAATTCGAAGACCAGCCAGGAGACCGTTCCGAGGACGGCTATGCTGGCGAGCATTATGGAGAGCGTCAATCTGTTATGCAGACTCATGGGCCGAGCGATCCCGTTTATACTGTAAGCCCTCCGGGGGCCTGTATCCGGTCTGGATGTGAAACCTACTGTGAGCCGTAGCTATGCAGGCCCGAGAGAAGGAGGTTCACCCCGAGGTAGGTGAAGATCACCGCGACAAACCCCAGGACGGCGACCATGGCGACCTTCTTTCCCTTCCAGCCGCGCATCAGCCTGCTGTGGAGGTAGAAGGCGTAGAAAAACCAGGTGATGAGGGACCAGGTCTCCTTCGGGTCCCACGACCAGTACTTTCCCCATGCCTGGTCCGCCCAGATGGCGCCGAAGATGAGTCCACCCAGCGTGAAGATGGGAAATCCCATCGCGATGCTCTTGTAGGTGATGTCGTCGAGCGTTTCAGCCGACAGATCGAAACTGCCGACGATCTTCCTGAGGACGCCGCCGTAACGCCAGATACCATACAGGAGGCCCGCCGCCACGGCCAGGCTCAGAACCGAGACGAAGCCCGAGCCGCTTCGGAACGACGCCCTGAAGAGGTAGCTTCTGATGAGTTCCTCCTGGCTCTTCACCGCGAACTTGAAGGTCAGGTAGTCAAGCCCCATCGCCGCCAGGACGATGACGAATATGCCCATGGTGACCGTCCAGAAGATGTAGGAAGGATCATTCCTCTTCTCGGTCTTCACGATCAGATACATCAGCCCGGTGCTGAAGGAGATGGCGAAGAGGGCGTATGAGATGAAGCTCATCATCACGTGCACGAGGAGCCAGTTCGACTGGAGGGCAGGGACGAGGGGCTGGATGTTCGTCGACATGCCGGATATGTCTATGAAGGCAAGAACAAGGCTGGCGATGGGAGTCACAAATGCGCCGAACGACCGCGTCCGGTATCTGAACTCGATGATCAGGTACGCCAGGATGAGACACCAGACGAAAAAGATGAGAGATTCGTACAGATTGGTGAGAGGGATCGCCCTGAGAATGCCCATCTGTCCGATCTCGTAGAATTCCTTCCACCGGAGCAGGATCGCGAAGGTCTGGGCGACAAAGCCCGCCATGGTGAGGGTGGTCGCTATGACGCCCACCTGGTTCCTCCTGAAGGCGAGATACGCTATATAGAGGATCATCGCAAAGACGTAGGCTACAGTCGATAATCCAAATAGGACGGAGCTGTTCATTTGGTTCCCCCTTTGTTGCCCGCTGCGAGCATGCCCGCCAGCTTCTCAATAGTTCTTTCGAAGGCCGCCCTGTTCCGGTGGGCAGATGCGGCGATGAGCACCTTCGACTGGCCCTTCTCCTCGGATATGTTCACCCATATCCGGCGGTGGCTCATGAAGAAGGTGATATAGAGTCCGATGGCCATGGTAAGACAGCCAAGGTAGACGATCCAGACACCCGGGTCTTTCCTGACCTGCATGCCCGTATACCGGACCCCCCAGAAATTGAGGAACTCAACCCGGTTGCCGTCGGGGAGCTGCCATGTCCGGGGAAGCCTCTTGAAGACCCAGCCTGAGAACCTCTGGCTCGGCCCGGTGAACTCGATGTAGAGCGCAGGGTTTGTCATGTTCTCCTCATAGGTGAACGGCCTGCCGTTCTGGTCGACCGAGAGGGCCGGACTGAAATTGACGATCCTGCCCTGTATCCCGGTGCCGGGTATGGTGAAGGTATCGCCGACCCTCGCCTGGATTTCCTCGCTCTTGCCGTCCTTGGATACCGCACGCAGGATGGCTACGCCGTGCGCGGCGCTGTCAGGAACCGTGCCGAAGCTCGACTGGTAAAAGGTGATGCCCTCGAAGGTAAGCGGATCGTTCACCACGATCGACTTTTGCATGACCACCTTCCCGCCCTGGAGGACCGTCAGCCAGCTCTTGTACGCCTTGGGCATATCGCTCTCCCCGTAATATTCCACGTCAAAATTGTCGCACCGGATATCGAAACCGAGGGGGATCTCCTTTCCGCCCTCCTTGTAGGCGACAGAGGATGTCTGTCCCTCCGGAAGGTTAAGAAAGGCGTTAAAGCCGAAGAAGACACCGATGATCGCGCCGGCTATGATGACGAGGATGCTCAGGTGAGTCATGTAGACTCCCAGCCTCGTATAGTTGCCCTTTTCAGCGTACACCTGGCGGTCCTTGTCCATCTCCGCCTGCACCGGCTTGAAGCCTATCGCCTTCAGGGAGGCGGACACCTGATCAGCCGCCCCGCCCTTTCCCTTCATCGTCAGGGTCCTCTTGATCGACATCTTCTCGAGATGGTCCGGGGTCAGCGCATGGATCGGAGCGGTGACGAGCTTCCATATCCTCGGAAGGCGGTCAATCGAGCAGATGATGAGGTTTGCGCAAAAGAGAAACAGCAGGGTGAGGAACCACCAGGAGTGGTACATATCGAGGAAGCCGAGCCTGCTGAAGAATTCGTATGCAGCGGGAGCGGCCGCTTCCCCGACGAACTTCACGAGTATCCTGATGTTCTTGGCCGGCTCGGCGTTTTGTTCGAGCACCGTGCCGACCATGGAGGTGAGAGCGATGACGGCGAAGATGACCGCCGCCAGTTTCACGGATGCGAAGACATCCCATATCTTGTCTACAAAGGTCTTCTGCTTACCTGTTTCCATTACCGGATCTCCAGAGAATAGTTATTTATAATAGACCAAGACTTTCCTACAAAACAAGGCATATCAGCCTTCAGGCCCCCTTTTCCGGCTGAGCACCTTCGGCCTGTCCCTCCGCGCATTGACGATGCAGAGAAAACCGAAAGGCCGGTCATACGGATTCACGAGCTGATGAACCTCGCCGGGTGCGATGTATACCGTGTCCATGAAGTCCATGATGCGCTTCTTCCGGCCGAATTTCACGGCCCCCCTTCCCCTTATGCAAATGACCACGTGCTCGTGGCGGTGCCACTCAAGGCTGCTCCGGCCGGACGGCGCGATCTCGAAATACCTGACATGGAACCTGCTGGACTCACCACGGTTGCCGACAAGCACCCGCCTGACGATCCCCGCCCATCCGCCGGCCGCAGTCTTGTACGGCTCATCGATGACACCGGTCCATCGCATATCGCCACGGTGCCGGTAAAAGGCGCTCCGGTTATCGCCCGGCACCTTTTTACCTGCGCGGGAGGGAAGATCGCAGAATGACTTTCCCGCCGCGCTCCCCTTCTTCCTGCCGGGTCCCCTGCTATTCTTCATGGCTCACCGAAGACGATGAGGGACTTCAGCGATTCCCCTGCCCGGGAGGTGAGCCTGAACGCCTCGGCTACCCCTTCCAGCGGGAATCGGTGGGTGACGATCCTGTCGGCTGAAACGACCCTCTTCCGGATGAGTTCCGCCGCGTCCGCGGTATCGGCGGGACCGCATGAATAGCTCGTAACGATAGAGATGTCGTTGAAATACAGATGATTGGGGTCAACCGTGAGTACCTCTCCCGGCCTGGCCGGCGTGAAGAAGAGCACCGTCCCTCCGGGCCGGACACACCGGAGTCCCTCTGCCATCGCGCTTACGCTGTTTGGTCCGACGATCACCAGTTCAGCCATCTCGTTGCCGGTCTTTTCCGCAAGGCCCTTCTGCAGATCAGTCGCCGAGACATCGATGACCTCGTCAGCGCCGAGGGCAAGGGCCTTATCCAGCCGGTATCGCACCCTGTCCGCCCCGATGATCCTTCCTGCCCCGTTATTGCGGGCAACGAGGATGTTCAGCATGCCCATCACCCCCAGGCCGATCACGAGGACCGTATCTCCCCGCCTGGGCCGGGCGCGTCTGAGCCCCTTGACAACACAGGCGACCGGCTCGATGAGGGTCGCATCTTCGTAGCTCATTTCTTCCGGCAGGGTGAAAGTGTCGTGATCGAGATTCACGGAAGGGATGAGGATGTACTCAGCCATCCCGCCGGGGATGATCCCCGATGCCCTCCAGGCGGGACATTGCACATAGTCCCCCCTGGTGCAGTATCTGCAGGAAAAGCACGGGGCATGATGGTGGGCAAATACCCTGTTGCCGGTCCTGAAGGAGGTCACCTCTTCACCCACCCTGACTATCTCCCCTGCAGGCTCGTGGCCCAGGACAAGGGGGGCCTTCTTCTCGATATACCACGGCATCACGTCGCCTGAGCAGATCCCGCACGCCCGGGTCTTCATGAGAGCATCGCGCGGCCCCACCTCGGGAACGGGCATCTCCTCTATGCGGATATCGTTGAAGCTGTAGAGCCGGGCGACCTTCATCTGCACCGCATATTGTAGCATTTCCCCGGTGTCCCGTCATATCGGAAGCCGGGGGCACCGGCCGGCATCTTCCGGCATCAGCGCCCCGCGGAAGGGAGCACAGGAATTGCTGGCAAAGCACGCAACGACGAGTTACGATAGAGACAGGAACATGCCCATGGATTCCCGCAGCCCTGATCGGAAAAATAGGATACGCGTCCTGTCGTACGCCGGATACCGCTCGGAGGAGTCCCCGCGGACACTCGTCATCGGCGAAAAGTCCGTCTCCGTGCAGTCAATCCTGGAGCGGTGGGTTGAGGAGGGCATAACGGGTCGGGACAGGAAGATGTTTTTCAGGGTTATCGGCGAGGACGGCCTCCTGTACCTTATCTCGTATGATGAGGATTCCGGCGGGTGGTATCTCGAGAAGATCGCGACCGCCTAGGGGGTCCTTCAGGGGGTCAGCGCGTACTTGACGCCCTCGCCTCGTGCAAGGCGGCCAAAGACCTCGCTGATCGACTCCAGGGGATAGGTGTCCGAGATGAGGCGCCTGACGTTGATCTTCCTGTCTTTCAGGAGTTTATACGACCTCTTCACATCATCAGGGGTAAAATGGAAGGTCCCCCTGAGCGTGATCTCATCGTAGTGGAGCCGGTCAGCCTTGTAGCGTACTGTCGTGCCCCCCTTGCAGCCTCCGAAAAGGACGACCGTCCCTCCCTTGCGGATGTAGTCGACCGCCGCCTCCCAGATGCCCGGCTGGCCGGTGCACTCAAAGACATAGTCAACGCCGATTCCGCCGGTCAGATCACGGACGGACTTTATGGTCTGGGTGGGGTCAAAGACTAGATCAGCGCCCAGCGCCTTTGCCGTCTTGAGCCGTCCCTCTTCGAGTCCGGTGATAAGGACCTTCGCCCCCTTTGCCTTTGCCAGCAGCACATGCAGCAGCCCGATCGGTCCGGCGCCGATGACAAAGACGACATCCTTCTTTCCGATGCCGAACGGCTCCATGCCGTGCAGGACGCAGGCCAGGGGCTCCAGGAATGCCGCCTCCTTGAACCCCAGACCCTCCGGCTTCCTGAAGGCATTTTGCCTGACGACATGCTGCGGAAGGAGAATATATTCGGCAAAGGCGCCGAGCGCCTTGGTGGACATCAGGTTCGTGCAGAGGTTATAAATACCCTTCTTGCAGTATGCGCATGACAGGCAGGGCGCACTGTGCACCGCCATGATGGCATCACCCTCCCTGAACGTCTTCACCCCTTTGCCCTTCTCGACGATCACGCCCGAAAATTCGTGGCCAAAGGGGCCGGGCATCGGTATCAGGGAATGGCCCCGCAAGAAGGCCTTCAGGTCCGTGCCGCAGGTGAGCGCGGCCTTTATCTTCACCAGCACCTCACCCTCGCCCGGCTCGGGCATGGGTATATCCCTGAGGTCGATCCTGCCGGGCTCCGTGAGTATCGCCGCCTGCATGCTCAGAACTCGATCTTGCCGCCGGCGATCTGACCAATCAGCGCCGCAGCCACAAAGACGGGCACATAACGGAAGCCGACATGGGCCGATACCCTCGCCAGAAAGATAAGAGGGATCGGCAGGTGGATGCAGAGGAACCAGGCGAGGGAAAACTTCCTCGTCCGGTTCCTGAGGAAGCCGAAGAACAGGTTGAGCATCACCGTCAGGGAGAAGAGCCCGGCGATGAGTGCCAGCTGTGTCGTCATATCCATGGCCATGTAGTCTTCAATCATTTTTAAAAGCGCCTGATTTCATTTTATCCGAACAAGTTATTAAAATATACCCCAAAAAAACAGGATACCGCAATGACGGCAGAAGAGACGCAGCAGCCTGACGACCCTGATCTCCCTGAAGACATGAGGATCCGCCTCCGGGCGCTGATGGAAAAGATGCTCGGCATGGCATCTTCGCGGTCTACGGAGAGGAAGAGGCGGACATCCCCGACGCCCGGATCGACTGCAGCCGGTATCTCAAAAGCTGTCGCGCTGCCTGCTGCTCCTTCAGCTTTGCCCTGACAAAGGACGAGGTGGCCAGGGGTATCGTCAGATATGACCCGTCACGGCCCTTTTTTGCAGCGCGGGATCCGGACGGCTATTGCCCCCGCCTGGACCGAACCGATCTTCGGTGTGCGGTCTGGCCTGATCGCCCGCTGCGGTGCAGGAGATACGGCTGCAACAGCGACCCCGGGGCCTGGCAGGGAAACATTCCGTCAGGCGGAGGGGGCCGGTAAGCCTCCCTCGTACGCCTTCGGCCGCATCGCATCCCGGTAGACGAACATCGTAAAATCATACGGTATGCGGTCGTGCCTCAGGGAGACATGGGGTGAGAGGTCCCGGACCGCAAACCGAAACATTTCCTCAGGGGAAACATAATGAAGCTCGAAGTCCTTCTTCGGATTATGGACTGAAAGGCCGTTATAGGCGAGCCCCTCCCGGCAGCGACCGTACAGCCGGACGAGGGTCTCGCGGATCGTCCCGTCGAGGCCGGGGACCTTCAGGTTAAAGACGCCGCAGAGAAAAATATAGTCAAAGTCCTCGTGCAGCTCATCCCGGTCAAGGTCAAAGACCCGGAAGTCGGCGTCAGGATACTTCTGTTTCGCGAGGCTGATCAGTTCTTCGTTGATGTCATACCCGCTATACCGGACGGAGATGCCGCGGTCTTTCAGAAACCGCAGGAAATCTCCCTTCCCGCAGCCGTAATCAAGGATCTTCTTCCCCTCGAGCGGCCCTATGTCAAGCAGGCACTGGTAATGGAGCAGCTGGCCGGGCGCTGTCCAGCGGACCGCCTCCGGCCGGTCGCCGTGCAGAAGCAGGTTCCTCCCGAAAAAGGAGATGACATATTCTTTGGCCAGTTCGTCCATGGTAATCGGCGTTCACGGATTGACGGAAGCGACTGTCAGAGGGAAAGGCGTTTATCCCTGCATTTGTTTACTTGGCAACCGCTTCGGTCTACAATGAAGTATGGTCACCACAGTCAAAACCGAGGAATATATCATAGCCGAAGAGCCCTATTATCTGCCAGCGGGCATCGAGATACAGACGTTCGAGGCAGCCTACCTCAACCAGATCCCCGTGCTCCTGAAAGGCCCGACCGGCTGCGGCAAGACCCGTTTCATGCAGTACATGGCATGGAGGCTCCGGAGGCCCCTGATCACCGTATCCTGCCACGACGACCTCACTGCATCCGACCTTGTCGGCCGGTATCTCGTGCAGGGAGGGGAGACCGTCTGGGTCGACGGGCCTCTCACCCGTGCGGTGACCGTCGGAGGGTTCTGCTACCTGGACGAGGTCGTGGAGGCGAGGAAAGACACCACCGTCGTGATCCATCCCCTTGCCGACGACCGCCGCATCCTGCCTATTGAAAAGAAGGGTGAGGTGCTCACCGCGCCGCCGCAGTTCCTCCTGGCGATCTCCTACAATCCCGGGTATCAGAGTGTCCTGAAGGACCTCAAGCAGTCGACCCGCCAGCGTTTTCTCGCTATCGAGTTCTCCTATCCGGACCGGAAGTTCGAGACAGCGATCGTCATCCACGAATCAGGCGTCGACGAACCGACGGCGGGCAGGCTGGTGAGCTTCGCCGAGAAGACCCGCAACCTCAAGGACAGGGGGCTGGCCGAAGGGGCGAGCACGCGCCTCCTTATTCATGCGGCAAAGCTCGTCGTTTCGGGCATAGACCTCCGGAATGCCTGCCGGACCGCCGTCAACCTCCCGCTTACGGACGACCGCGAGATGTCCGAGGCCCTTTCCGAGCTCATGCAGTCCGTATTTTGATGTCCAGCGACCGACAGTACACCGGGCATTTCAGGAAAGACTTCATCAGAAACCTCAGGCTGGATTTCTTCGACGAGGAAGAGATCCGGGCACTCCTGGCGGAGCTGGACTCCCTCGACCCGGCGATCCGCCAGCAGACTTTTGCGCTCTGCCATTCCCTGTCGCACGCCAGTTCATCCCTGGTGCCCAATACCCTCAGGCGGATCCAGCGGGCCTCCCGATCCCTCTCGCCCAAGGACCTGGGACGGTGGATAGGACACGCCTACGACCTCCTGGACCATCACGGGATAGGCCCCTTTCTCTCGTTCATATCCCGCATAGACGAAGAGACCCTCAGGGACTTCACGACCCACCGGGGCCTGCGCCTGCAGGAAGTCGCCCCTGTCCTGGAGACCTTCCTGCAGGGGATATCCGGCCGGGAACTCAGGATAGTACAGGACACCGAGTCCCATACGGATACGGTCAGCGTGTATCTTCCCGCGGTAGTCGACCGGTACGTCAAGAGGAGCAGGAATTACAGCATCTTCAAATTCATGGTTTCCCATCAGTGGGCCCAGCTGACCTGCGGCACGCTGACGCCGGACGAGGCGGTGCTGCGCCGTTTTCTCAGGGAAGAGACCCCGGGGGAAGCGGACATCGCCAGCCTGTTCAGCCAGTTCGGCGAGAGGTCTTTTGCGATCGACCTCTACACCGTTTTGGAAGGAATACGCCTTGAGGCATTCCTCGTAAGGGAACTGCCGGGACTGATGAGGGAGATTCCGGACATAAAGAAAGACATCATGGCTCTCCGTCCGACCCCCCTGGGCTCGTCCCTGAAAGAGACCGTCGTCGAGGGGCTTCTGCATGTATATCTCAACGGCGACACCGACAGCACCACACCGGAGGTCATCGCCGCCTTTTCGGACGAAACAAGAGACCTGAAAGATGCGCCGGACGCGGGTGCGAGCCTCCGGCTCCTCCATCTCTTCTATGAGGCGGCGACGAGACAAAACGGGGGATATGTCGCCCGGAAGATCCCCCTGCTCGGCACGATCAGGCCCGATGAGGTCTCCCTCCAGATGAAGGCGGAAAGAAGGGCCCGCAGACAGATGATCAAAGGCATGATAACAAGACTCATGACCATGACGGAACTCCGGCCACGGGAGATGCCGCACCGGAAACAGGCGGACATCCGGCGCGCCCCTGACCCTCTCAGGGAGTACCTCCTCATCAAGGGCCGGGCGATCGAGCTGGACAGGGAGCTGAAGAAGGTCCTCGAAGAGCGGGGCTGCATCCCTGGCGGAATCATCGTGCACGGCTCCGATCTCGGCGGGTCCGTAAGCCCCCTGAGTCTCCAGGAACTGGTAGAGGATGAAGAGGAGATCCCCGGACGGACGGAGGGGGGGATGCAGTACGACGAGTGGGATTACAAGCGCGGCGGCTACAAGACAAAGTGGTGCAGCCTTCATGAAAAGACGATCCACCCCGGCCATGAGCCCTTTGTGGAGCAGACCCGGAGCCGGTACAGCGGGTATATCAGCATCCTCAGGAAGAAGTTCGAGCTGCTGAAGCGGGAGCCGCGGATCGTCAGGAGACAGAAGGAAGGCGACGACATAGACCTCGACGCGACGGTCGAGGCCTTCACCGACCTGCGGGCCGGACTCTCCCCGCGCGATGACCTCTTCACGCGGTACGACCGCCAGGAACGGGACATCGCCGTCCTCTTCCTCCTCGACATGTCGGGGTCGACCAAGGGCTGGATATGCGAGGCGGAGAAGGAGGCCCTGGTCCTCATGGCAGAAGCCCTCGAAAGCCTCGGGGACCGCTACGCGATCTTCGGTTTTTCGGGAATGACAAGGAACCGCTGCGATTATTACCGCATCAAGGGGTTTGAAGAGGCGTATGCCGAGACGGTGAAACGGAGGATCAGCGGCATCATGCCGAAAGACTACACCCGGATGGGCCCGCCGATCCGCCACTCGGTGCATATCCTGAAATCCATCGAGGCGAGGACAAAACTCCTCATCACCCTCAGTGACGGGAGACCCGAGGACTACGACGCATACCGGGGGGCATATGCCATGGAGGACACCCGGAAGGCTCTCACCGAGGCAAAGGAGCAGGGGGTCCATCCCTTCTGCGTCACGATCGACCGCGAGGCGCGGTCCTATCTCCGGCATATGTACGGAGAGGCGAATTATATTATCATAGATGACGTGCGGCAGCTGCCCGGCAGGATCACCGATATCTACCGGAGGCTGACCGTTTGAACACGGGCCGCGCCTAAAGCACGAAAGGGACACCGGAAAAAGATGGAATCGATCAGCAAGCGCGAGATCGCAATCATCCTTGACTCCACCCACGACGGCATGATCGCCGTCAACGGCAGCGGCACGGTCACCCTCTTTAACAGGGCCGCAGAGCGCATCACCGGCCTCAGGGCAGGGGACGTCCTCGGCAGACGGGCGCTCGATGTGATACCCAATACGAGACTCCACCTTATCCTGCAGACCGGGGCCGCCGAGCTGAACCAGAAGCAGGAGCTGGGCGGCACGGTCATCATCACCAACCGGGTGCCGGTCAGGGACGACGACAACCGGATCGCCGGTGCGGTCGCGGTCTTCCGGGACATCACCGAGATCCTGGACCTCACCGTCAGGGTCTCTGACCTCTGGAAGATGCGGAGCCTCCTTGAGGCGGTGATCGAGGCGACAGCCGACGCCATCTCGGTTGCGGACGAGCACGGCAACACGATCATCGTCAACCCCGCGTACACGCGCATCACCGGGCTGCCGAAGGAGGCGGTGATCAACAAGCCGGTCACCGTCGACATCGCCGAGGGGGAGAGCATGCACATGAAGGTTCTGCAGACCGGAGAGCCGGTGCACAACGTGCGCATGAAGGTCGGAGCGGCAAAGAAGGAGGTCATCGTCAACGTGGCCCCGATATTTATGGCCGGAGAAGTGAAGGGGAGCGTCGGGATCATCCAGGACATATCAGAGATCATGGCGCTGACCGGGGAACTCGCCCAGGCGAGGAAACTCATCCGCCAGCTGAAGGCACGGTATACGTGGGACGACATCATCGGCATCAGTCCAGCCGTCGAACTCGCCAAGGAACAGGCGCGGCGCGCTGCGGAAACCCCTGCCACCGTCCTGCTGCGAGGCGAGAGCGGCACCGGAAAGGAACTCTTCGCGCACGCCATTCACAATGCCAGCCCCCGGAAGAAGGGGCAGTTCGTGAGGGTGAACTGTGCCGCCATATCCGAAAACCTGCTCGAATCAGAGCTCTTCGGGTATGAGGAGGGGGCCTTCACCGGCGCGGTAAAGGGCGGGAAGAAGGGCCTCTTTGAAGAGGCGAACGGCGGCACGATCTTCCTCGACGAGATAGGGGACATCAGCCTCTCCCTGCAGTCGAAGCTCCTGCGGGTGCTTCAGGAAAAAGAGCTGATCCGCGTCGGCGGCACCAAGCCGGTCCCGGCCGATGCCCGGGTCATCGCCGCGACCAACGCCGACCTCGAGCAGAAGATCGGGGCGAAGACCTTCAGGGAAGACCTGTACTACCGGCTCAACGTGATCCCGATCTTCATCCCGCCCCTCCGCTCGCACAAAGAGGACATCCGTCCCCTCGCGGAGCACATTATCTACCGGCTCAACCAGGAATTCGGCCGTGACGTGCAGAAGATCTCGGACGAGGCGCTCCAGGACCTCGGCCACTATGAATGGCCCGGGAACGTCAGGGAGCTCGAAAACGTGCTCGGCAGGGGAATGATCACGATGAGGCCGCAGGACACGGTGATGGAGGTCGAACACCTGCCGCTCATGCCCTGTGAGAAGATGGGGTTCACCCCCTCCCCTTCAGCAGCGGTCTTAACGCTCGAAAAGGCGGTCTCCGAGGCGGAGAAGACGGCCGTCCAGAGGGCGCTGCAGGAGACGAAGGGCAACCGCACGAAGGCAGCGGCCCTCCTCGGCATATCCATGAGGAGCCTCTTTTACAAGCTGGAAAAATACCGGCTGAAGTAGGCGCGGCAGGCCCTCCTTCTGCCGAGTCTATCCGCGGCCCGCGGCCGCTACGGCCTTCGTCCCGAACCGCATGTAGACATAAAACCCGATCAGAAACGGCTCAAACCGTATCACCATGTTGTCCGTAAAGCTCCAGATGAACTGGTAGAACATCAGGCGTGGCTGGCTCGGGGCGGCGATGCCCCTGCTCATGAACACCTGGGTGAGTTCCTTTGCCTCAAGGGAAAAGACGAAGAGAAAATGGACGAACAGCAGCATGGCAAGCGCCTCGCCATACGCCCGCGGCCTCCTGCCGATCAGCGGATACAGGGCCGCCATGATCCCGAAGGTAAGCGGCGCATTAAAGGTATACGCCGAAATCGGCACCGGGATATCAACCAGGATGTCCGATCTCTTCCGGTAGGGAGAAAATGTCGCCTGGATCACGTCCTTGCCCGCGGCGATCTCTTCGAGCTTCGCATCCTTGAGCCCTGCCACGAGCCTGGAGGAGACGACCGTCATCGCGTATCCGTACTGTCCCTTCACGGGTATCCAGACAGCCAGCGAGACGAGATACGCCGCCAGGAAGAGGAGGGCCGTTCGCAGGACGACCCGTCTATGCGGCAGCCTGATCACGGGGCCTTGCGTGGCCGAGGTACACAAAAAAGACGGCGAGGGCGACAGCGATCATCATCCCCTGGGCCACATAAATGTGCAGATATTCGAAGATGCCCGGGAACCTGACCCCTGCATAGGCGAGACCGGCGATGCGCAGGATATTGACCGCCTGCAATATCACGAATCCCAGGGCGATGCCGGCGAGTTTCCTCCTGCCGGACGCTGGAAAGGCGATGATCGCGACGGCGTAGATCATGACCGCCTCGAGGCCGTTGCAGCCGAATTTCACATCAAGGGCGATGGAAGGGAGCCTGATGATCGACCCCTGACAGGTCGCCGGGATGTTGGCGATTCGGAGCACCCATGAAGTCACCGTCACCACCCCGCGGGTGTAGCCGCCGTTGACATCGATGATCCTCTGGAGCGGAGCAAACCCGATGATGAAGAAAAATACGCCCATAAGCAAAAGATAGGTAAGGGCAAAACGCCTGATGCTGATGCCGGAGGAGGACGGCCCGGTCGCAGTCTTCGGATGTTCTGACTTCTTTTTCATGACACGGATATTGTGCCATAGCGGGCATTTATTTGTCAGGCGCCTGCTTTACCTTCGTACAGGGCCGGGCATATACTATAAAGATAATGGAGATAAAGGTCCTGAAGAAGAACCCCTGTTCTGACTGCTCTTTTTGCCAGTACTGCAGCAATACCCGCTGCGCTGTCTGCCGTCAGCCCGCGGGCAGGAAACCGAAGGAAAAGAAGTCAAAGGTCCATACGCCCCTTTTCAGGAAGTACTGATCAATCGTGACGCAGGCTGTCTGAAGTGCGGTTTCAATCCCCTGGCATCATCGATGGCAATCGCTCCTCCTCTGAGATAGAATATAGACACTAGGTCGGCGGCATCATGGCTATGCCCCATGCCGAATTAATCCGCCTCGGGGTTTGCGCACGGGAGGAGTGCTATGAAACATGTTCACCAGTACGAGACCGTTTCCCACCATGTCGTCAGGCAGGAGCTGATAGAGCACGGCATCCAGACTGCCGAAATGCGGAAGTGTACGGAATGCCACCGGGAGATGCCCTTTGTCCGGACGAAGAAGGGGGACTGGCTGCCCCTCTTTGAGGACCGTGAGCAGGATACCCACGACATCCTGATGGCGTAGTCTCTTTTGACGCTGTCTTCTCGTGTCGGTTAGAATAACGCCGCTGTCGCAGTCGCCGTTCTGCCCTAACCGCGGTTCTGTCATGACCATGAACTACTATGAGATGATCGTTTCGACCCCGGACGTTTCGCGGGATGCTGTCATCAGCAGGCTCGCTGATATGGGGTCAACCGGATTTGTCGAACAGGGAAAGGACCTGCTCGCCTATTTTCCCGCCGAAGCGGACATGGACCGCATCACCAGGGAACTCTCCGCCTTCAGGGATGTGCTGGAGTCGGCCGGGCTTGATCCGTCCATCTCGTTCTCCTTTTCCCTGCTTCCGGATCAGGACTGGAACAGGACATGGAAGGAGGGCTTCCGGCCGATCGATGTGGGCGAACGCCTCACCATACTCCCCCCGTGGGCGGAGAGGCCTTCCGGACGGACGGCCATCATCATCGATCCCGGCATGGCCTTCGGCACCGGCCATCACGAGACAACAAAGACCTGTCTTGCCCTCATCGAGAGGCTTGCGCCGGGATTCCGGGGCAAACGGTTTCTCGATGTGGGGACCGGGACCGGCATACTCGCCATCGGCGCCGTCCTGATGGGTTTCGCGGAAGCGGTCTGCATTGATAACGACCCCCTGGCACGGGAGGCGGCTGTCACGAACATCGGCCTCAACAGGCTGGAGGGCGTCAGGGTCCTTGAAGGGCTTATTGCGGATGCGGCCGGTTCCTTTGACATGATCGCCGCGAACCTCACCTCAGGCACCCTGATCAGGATCGCACCCGAGATAAAGTCCCGGCTCTCCGCCGGGGGGGCCGTCATCCTCTCGGGGATGCTGGCAGGCCAGGAGCACGATGTTCTTCTGGCTGTGGAACACCACGGACTTGTCCTTACGGAGAAGCTCTCTGACAATAAGTGGGTTACCCTCCTGCTGGCGGGGTAGTCAGACCCATTTCTGGGGCAGCACGGAAATGGGTCTGAGATGGAAGCCGGTTTGGCTGCTGCATGCCTCGATCACCTGTCGGGCCCTCGCCATACAGCACGCCTCTCCTCGTGACCCCATTGTAACAAAACAGCCAAAAAAATGCCGGGCTCATGAGGTGTGCTTCACGGGGAGAGACGGCTGCAGCAAGGCTTCGCAAGGCAAAGAGGCAGAGATATCCTCTGGCCTGCTCTTTAGCGGTGCCGTCTGAAGATAAGGGGCCCTTCTTCTCCGAGGATGCCCTTTTCCATCTCCGGCTTAAACTGGATACGGCAGGTCACCGTATGGTCCCTGATGACATAGGTAACATCCAGGATATCCGAATACCCGAATTCCAGGGGATAATAAAGAGGCTTGAGCTCATACCCGATGACACGGCCGTTGTAATCGAGTATCCTGCTCCACTGCGGCTTCCAGAAGGCGTAATGAAACCGGACAAATTCCCCGGCATCACGCACCGCCTCCTCGGCGGGCACGTGCTTCCTGACCTTGTAGTCAAACTCGGGGGAGTAAAGCTCAAAGGTGTAGGGGGTGTCTTCCCCCGCGAGGATGGCGATATTCTCCAGGTCGCTGCCGTAACGCCCGCCGTGAAGAAAAAGGGTATAGGTGCCTGTTATCCCCTGGGGATCGACCTCCTGCGTCTTCAGGTAACGGGCCCCGGCGCAGCCATGCAGAAAAACCAGGACAACCCCCAGCATGATAACGATTCCACCAAACATCCGTGCACCGGTCCGCCGCATGCGTCCACCTCCTCCTCAATCTTATTCTATTATCAGAACGCCATGCGGTCAAATCCGGTCGTCGTGCGACACGAGGGGACCCCTTGCACCGCCCGGAGGGCGGAAAAAAGGCCTGCTCCATGCGAGGCAATCGGGTATAATGGGGTCATGATACCGGGTCTTGAAAAGGCATGGGACATGCTCGAGGACATGGACCCGGATGACGTCTGCCGGCGGGCACAGGCCTCTTTCGACAGCGTTACCCGGCGGTTCACCCTGAGGTCATTCGGCATGGATCTCCACGTTTCTCTTGCGGATCGTACGATCACGAGCGACGACAGCCGGGCGGAGGTCCTCGTGAAGAGACTGTCCTGTTTTTCGGGTCTTTCCGTGCTCTGGTATATGGTATCGGCCCGGGGGGTCCCCCTCTCCGGCAGGCCGGTCCAGCCCTCTAACCTCAAGGGTGGGGATGTCTTTTTCCGGGGGACGCATGTGCTCCCCCTCGATCAGCTCGCGGGGAGATACGGCAGGGACTTGGACGGCTTCATCACGAAGGCGACAGGATGGGGGGGCGAGGAGCGGCAGCACGGGGATGCCGCTTTCATGCTGTATCCCCTTCCGCGCATCCCGGTCGTGCTGATCATGTGGAGGGAGGACGAGGAATTCCCTGCGCGCGCCGACCTTCTCTTTGACTCCTCCTGCGAATCCCATGTCCCCCTGGATATCCTCTGGTCGGTCGCCATGATGAGCATCCTCATCTGCATGTGATCAGGCTTGCTCTGTACCCTGCCTGTTGCCGAAACAGTTCTCTTTCCTTATAATGAGGAACATTTTATGGGAGGAGTCGTCATGAACAAACACTGTCTCGCCTTTATCATCACCCTTCCGCTTCTCTGCCTCCTTGTCGCCCCCGCCGGGGCAGCAGAAAAGGGAAAGATCCGGGTCGCCGGCTCCGGAGGCATGATTCCCCTCGTCACCGAACTGGCCAAACATTTTATGGCTGAGAGGCCTGATGTGCTGATCGAGGTCAGCCAGAAGTCGATCCAGTCGTCGGGAGGAATTGAGGGAGCTGCGGGGGGCAGCCTTGAGATCGGGATGTCCAACAGGCCCCTGAAAGATGATGAGCAAAAACTGGGCCTGGTTACCGCGGAAATCGCCCGCGTCGGCGTCGTCCTGGGCGCCAACAAGAACCTGACCGTTCGCAATATTACCAGCGATGCCCTGTGCAGCATCTACGAGGGCAAGATTACCAACTGGGAGGAACTGGGTGGTCACAAGGAGAAGATAATAGCCCTGTCCAAGCCGGAAAAGGACTCCATAAAGGAGACCATCCGGAAGGTGATCCCCTGCTTTAAGAACCTCCGGGAGGCGGCCACCGTCAAGATCATCCCGACTTCGCCCGAGATGACGACCGCCCTTGCCAACTCCCGGTGTGTCGGGTTCACCGACAGCGCCTTTGTCGGGGCCTCGCATGGGGCGATCCATGCCGTTGCCCTCGACGGTGTGGAGGCGACTGCGGAAAATATCAGGTCAGGCAAGTATAAGCTCCTCCAGGCTTTTCGCCTCGTGACCAAGGGCAAGCCCGACGGTAAGGTCAAGGACTTTATCGACTACGTCAAGGGCCCCAAGGGGAAACAGGTGATCGAGAAAAACGGCGCTATCTCCGTCAAATGACGGTCGGGCGTACCTAGCGCTGCGGCACAAACTCCGGCTCGCCATCGGCCGGTAAGTTCACCTTCACCAAAGCGTCTTTAATCGCCCCGACTGATGCCTGCGCATCATCAAAGACGACCGTCAGGGTCGTGGTCTCCGTGTCGTCGCGGACACTGATCACGCCGGGGACGGATGACGCCGCTGACGTAACAGCCAGCGCCCTGGTGGCACAGACCATCTCCGGCACCTTCAGCCGCACCGTGCGCTCGGCTGCGCCCGCGCCCGTCGCTCCCAGGAAAATGCCGCCGATAACGGCGCAGCCGATCCGTGTGGTATATCTCTTCATCGACGATACCTCCCGCTTTCTTACTAGTGTAGCAAGCGGGGCGACGATCTGTACATTATCATACGGCAGGTGCAGCCGTTGCCGTCATGTCCGCTGTCCGGCGGTCCTTCACACCGCTCGCCTGGATGTCGTGTTGACATATGGACGGCCGGGATGTAGATTGGAACTGACGACAGGCGGTTGACTATGCTGACCATATCCGATGACTGATAGCGCTCGACCCGGGACGAAGGAAAAGGTCCTTCTGAGGATCCGTCAGGCCAGCGAGTTCCCCGCAATGGCCAATACGGTAAATCTCGTCAACCAGTTCAAGGCCTCCGAAGACTCAACCATCACCCAGATGGCCAATATCATCCTGAAGGACTACGCCCTCACGACGAAGGTACTGAAGGTGGTAAACAGCGTCCACTATTATCAGTCCGGACAGGTGACCACCATCTCCCGCGCCATTTTTCTTCTCGGCTTCGAAAGCATAAAGAATATCGCCCTCACCCTCATGCTGTTCGACCGTCTCCACAAGCACAGCTCCAACCGGGAACTCGTCGACGCGCTGGTCCAGACCTTTTACAGCAGCATCATCGCCCAGAAAATTGTCCACGACCTGAACTTCATCGAGGAGGAGGAGGCGTTCCTCTGCACGCTCCTGCACCCCCTGGGCAAGATCATGGTCGCCTTCTCCATGCCGGAAAAGGTGGCGGAGATACGTGCGCTGAGCGGTGAGAAGGACATTTCCGAAAACGCCGCATCACGCGCGGTCCTCGGTATATCCTACGAGGAGATCGGGACCACGATCGGACGGGAATGGAATTTCCCCGACAAGATCATCGAAGGGATGAGGCATATCATCCCTTCCGAAATCACGCTGCACCCGGGCGCGGCGGAGAAGATCGCAAGCACCGCCACCTTTTCGACCGAGATATCCAACATCCTCGCTGCCGATTCCGGGAAGGAAGAAAAGGAAGCAAAACTCAAGGGGTTGGTGCAGTCCTATGCCGACCACTTCGGACCGGTCGGCAGGAATCTCCCCGGCTTCATCGGCTCCTCCCTGAAGGAACTCACGGAGTTTACCGGGGTCATGAACATCAGCCTTGCCGAGACCCGGATCGACAGGCAGGCGAAACAATGGACAGCGGAAGAGGCCCCCGCCGCCCCGGCGGCAGAACTGCCCGCCCTCAGGACCGATTCCCTGAAGACGATCGACGCCTTCCTCGAGGCGGAGGAATCGCCGGAGAACATATTCTCCAAGGGCATTCACGACATCAATGACGCCCTGTTCGGCCATTACTCCCTCAACGATGTCATCCGTATCGCCCTGGAGACGATGTACCGCGGCATGCAGACGTCCGCGCTTTCGAGGGCTCTCTTTTTCGTGCGGAACACCTCCGAGCCGGTCATGAATGCGCGCCTCGGCTTCGGCTCCGATATCGAGGAACTGAAGAAGTGGTTCGTCATCAGGACGGAAGGCGAAAACGATATATTCACCATGGCGATAACCGGACAGAAAGACCTGATTATCCGGGATGTCGACGCGCCGGACATCGCCGGCTTTGTGCCCCGCTGGTACCGCGGGAAGATCGGAGGGCCGGTCTACGTCATCCTTCTGCCGCTGTCGGTGAGCAAGAAGATCATCGGGCTGTATTGCCTTGAAGGCCTGCGGGAGGGCTTCAGGGATATCTCGAAGGGACAATTCAACTACCTGCGCATCCTCCGCGACCAGTCGGTGCTGGCCATACAACAACTGCGCGGGTAACCAGAGGAGGAACTGATGGAGGAGAAGAGAGTCCAGGACAGCAGCGTGGTAATGGCGCAGGTGATGCTGCCCCAGGACGCCAATCCGTCCGGCAACATACACGGGGGGGTGATCATGAAGCTCATCGACACGGCGGCGGCGGTGGTCGCCAGCAGGCATGCGCGCTGCAATACCGTCACCGCTTCCATCGACCGGCTCGACTTCCATCATCCCGTATACGTCGGAGACCTCCTCTTCCTCAGGGCCGGAATCAACCTCGTGGGCAAGACCTCCATGGAGGTGGGTGTGCGGGTCGAGGCGGAAAACTCGATCACCGGCGAGGTGAGACACACCGCCTCCGCCTATCTCACCTTCGTCGCCCTGGACAGGAACGGGAAGCCCCGGGAAGTGCCTCCCCTGATCCTTGAAACCGAAGAGGAGAGGCGAAGGAACCGGGAGGCCGAGACCAGGAAGGCCTCCCGCCTGGCAGAGCGGAAGCAGGAGGCCCGATGCCAGACCGACACCAGAACCTGCACGTAGTCCCTCTATCCTGTCTTGTCATCGCGCGAAATGACCGGAGAATGAATGTGAAAACAAATTGGTGTTGTCTCCTGATGACAACACCGCCTCCGAAACAAGCACCCACGCCCTGATCAATATCCCTGTCAGCCGGTTATAGAAAATAGACAGGACCAAATGCAACACGCCGTTCCTTCGCGGAGGAGACAGCTCCGCGGATCACTGCAGCGGTACTGCCGACATTATTGTTCATTACGAACATAATTGTCTTTCTTACGAAAACAAAACCACGGGAAATCAAAGCTTTTTGTCGTTGGCACGGTTTTGGCCTCTACAGCGAAATCAACAGGGCACCGCTCAAAGAAAAGAAGGAGGAAGTGATGAAGAAAAGGTTGGGAGTTATTGGAGTGGTTTCGATGGCTATCTTCATGCTGGCAGCGGCGCTGGGAGCCCCTGCCGGCGCGGAGGAGACGAAAACGGCCGGGACAGCCGCGGACGACATCAGGAAGGCACTCGGCATGAGCATCTATGTGCAGGGCGGCTATACGTACAATTTCAAGAATCCTGATTCGCAGGAGAACGACCTTCGGGTCTTCGACCACAAGGCAAACAGTTTCACCTTCGATCTTGCACAACTCGTCTTCACGAAAGAGGCCCCTGCGGGAGGCGTCGGCTATAAGCTGAAGCTGTCGGCAGGAGAGACCGCCAGGTTTGTCCATTCCCGCGGGCTCGGAAGTGCGGACGATGTCTTTGATCTTACCGAGGCGTATATCGATTATCTGGCACCGCTGGGCAGGGGGCTGAAGCTTCGTTTCGGCAAGTTCGTTACCATGCACGGGGCCGAGGTGATAGAGGCGAAGGATAATTTCAACTACTCCCGCTCGCTTCTCTTCAACTATGCGATACCCTTTACCCACACCGGCCTGATGGCCGGCTATGCCCTCTCCGACCAGG
>JAKAHR010000048.1 GCA_021825365.1 Nitrospirota bacterium
ATTGCCCGAGCGGCAAGAGCCTAAAGACGCCTTTATGGCACCCACCTATCCAATAGGCGGATCTGATTCTTCATGTACACGGCAGGGCGGGGTATATCTCTTACTCTTACTACTGGTCGCTATGGTCAACGCGCTTTTGGGGGAGAGGGTTCAACACGAAAGGGAAACCGGTCTGCCGGGGGTCTCGTCCGCAGACGTTTCGATAGATAGTCTCCAAATTCTTTTTCTGAAACCCACGATATTCTCGTATCCAAAAGTCTTGCGCGCGCCATAGTCCGACCCCGGACTGAGCGTGGAACTATTTAAGGCCCCAAAAACAGGGACACCCCTTGCGTGGAGGATGCAGCCCGAGAACTTCGGGGATTTCCTCGGCCAGGACCAACTCCTCGGAGAGAGAGGACCTCTCCGGCGTCTCATTGAAGAAGACCGCATCGTCTCCCTGATTCTTTATGGCCCTCCCGGCACGGGCAAGACCGCCCTTGCCCACATCATCGCGACGAAGACACGCGCTGACTTCAAGGCGATCAACGCGGTGACCGCGGGAATAAAGGACATACGGGACGCCGTCCATACGAGGCGTGCGGACAAGACGATCCTCTTCATCGACGAGATCCACCGTTTCAACAAGCTCCAGCAGGATGCACTCCTGCCCCATATCGAGAGCGGCGAACTGACTCTCATCGGCGCCTCGACGGAAAACCCCTTCTTCTCCCTCGTGCCTGCTCTCGCTTCCCGCTCGATGATCTTCAGGTTCAACCCCCTCTCGAGAGACGACATCAGCAAACTGCTGCTCCGGGCGGTCACCGACAGGAGGGGACTGGGTGATCACCGGGTTACCCTGGCGGAGGATGCGCTTGATTTCATCGCATCCATGAGCGAGGGCGATGCCCGCAGGGCCCTGAACATTCTGGAACTCTCGTTTCTCGCCTCGGCCGGCCAGGAGGGGAAGCCGACTGCGATAACCCTCGACATCGTGCGGGAGTCCGTGCAGAGCCGGTCGATCTACTACGATGAAGACGACCACTACAACACCATCTCCGCTTTTATCAAGAGTATGCGGGGGTCTGATCCGGACGCTGCCGTCTATTGGCTCGCCAAGATGATCGCTGCCGGCGAAGATCCGCTCTTCATCGCGCGCCGGATCGTCATCTGCGCTGCCGAGGACGTGGGAAACGCAGACCCCCAGGCCCTGGTCGTTGCGGTTGCCAGCCTCCACGCCCTCGAGAGGATCGGCATGCCCGAGGGGAAGATACCTCTTGCCCAGGCCGTCATCTATGTGGCCACGGCCCCCAAGAGCAACGCCTCGTACCTGGCCGTCGAAAAGGCATTGGAGAGTGTGGCGCATGACCCTGTCCAGCCGGTGCCGGACCACCTCAGGGACGCCCATTATCAGGGTGCACGGAGGCTCGGCATCGGCAAGGGTTACCTCTATCCGCACGATTACGAGGGACATTACGTTGACCAGGAATACCTGTCTGTACATAAATCGTTCTACACCCCTTCCCCTGAAGGGTATGAACGGACCATCCAATCACGGCTGCACAAAAGGAGGAACACATCAGATGCTTAATGCTGCGTATGTTCTCATCGCCGTTGCCGTTGGGGTTGTCACCGGCCTCATCCTCAGCCTGATCTATAAGAATGCTTTGAAGATACAGAAGAGTTCTATTGAGAAGGATCGGAGCAAGACCATTGAAGACGCCCGGAAGGAAGTCGATGCCCTGAAGAAAGAGGCCCAGCTCGAGGCGAAGGACATCGTCTATCAGGCGAAGACCGACGCCGAGAAGGAACTCCGGGAGCGGAGGACCGAACTCAACCACCTCGAAAAGAGGCTGCGGCAAAAGGAAGAGACGATGGAGAGGAAATTCGACATCATCGATAAACGTGAACATGAGCTCTCCCGCAGGGAAAAGGAGTATATCGGCAAGGAGCGACTGATCACGGAGAAGGAAAACCGCTACACTCAGCTCATCAAGGACCAGTCGCAGACCCTCGAACGGCTCTCCGGCTTCACCGCCGAGGAGGCCAGGCAGGAGATACTCAGACGGACCGAGGAAGAGGCCTCCTTCGAGGTCGCAAAGCTCGTCAAGAAGATCGAGGACGAGGCGAAGGAGACCGCGGAAAAGAAGGCAAAGGAGGTCATCGGATCGGCGATCCAGAGGTATGCCAGCGACTACGTTGCCGACGCGACGGTTACTGCCGTCAACCTGCCCAATGATGAAATGAAGGGCAGGATCATCGGGAGGGAGGGGCGCAACATCAGGGCCCTCGAGGCTGCGACAGGAGTCGACCTGATCGTCGACGATACACCGGAGATGGTCACCCTTTCGGCCTTTGACCCTGTCAGACGCGAGATCGCCCGCCTCTCCCTGGAGCGCCTTATCGCCGACGGCCGCATCCATCCGACGAGGATCGAAGAGATCGTTGAAAAGGTTAAGAAAGAGGTGGAGATAAGCATCCGGGAGGAGGGAGAAAGATCTGTCTTTGATCTCGGCCTCTCCGGTATTCATCCCGAGCTCATCAAGACACTCGGCAGGCTTAAATACCGCACATCATACGGACAAAACGTACTGCAGCATTCGCGCGAGGTTGCATACTTCTCCGGCATGATGGCAAGCGAACTGGGCGTCGACGCCAAGCTCGCCAAGAGGGCGGGACTGCTCCATGATATCGGCAAGGCGGTGGACCACGAGATCGAGGGCACGCACCAGGAGATCGGCGCGAATCTCGCCAAACGGTTCGGCGAAAACAGTAAGGTGGTAAACGCCATCGTCGTACACCATGGCGAGGGAGACCCGCTGACCGTCGAGGCTGCCCTTATCGCTGCTGCCGATGCCCTCTCCGCTGCGCGGCCGGGTGTCAGGAGGGAGAGCATCGAGCATTACCTCAAGAGGCTCGAGTCGCTTGAAAAGATGGCCCTCTCCTTTAAGGGTGTCGAAAAATGCTATGCCATCCAGGCCGGCAGGGAGATCCGGATCATCGTCAAGCCCGAGGATGTCAGCGATGACATGTCCTCCCTCATTGCCCGCGACCTTTCGAAGAAGATCGAGGCCGAGATGTCGTATCCCGGCCAGATAAAGGTGACGGTCATCAGGGAGTCTCGCTACGTCGAGTACGCGAAATAGATGCGGATACTCTTTATCGGGGACATTGTCGGCAAGAACGGCAGGGGGGCGGTCAAGGCCCTGCTGCCGAACCTTTCGGACAAATACAAGATAGACCTCGTGATAGCCAACGGCGAGAATATCGCCGGCGGCTTCGGCCTGACTGAAGAGCTCGTCCGAGACCTGTATAAGGCCGGGGTGCAGGTTATCACGACGGGTAACCATGTCTGGGACAAGAAGGATTTCGTAAACTATATCGGCAAGGACAACCGGGTGCTTCGCCCTCTCAATTATCCCCCGGGAGCCCCCGGGTACGGCTCGATCGTCTATCCCCTGCCTTCCGGCCTCAAGGTGGCTGTTCTTAACCTCTCGGGACGCGTCTTCATGAATGCCCTTGATTGCCCGTTCCGGACTGTTTTGCCGGAGTTGGATCGGGTGAGCAGGGAAACGAATATCATCATTGTCGACTTCCATGCAGAGGCGACCTCAGAGAAGATAGCCTTCGGCTATTACCTGGACGGCAGGGTGAGCGCGGTGATCGGGACTCACACGCACGTGCAGACAGCTGACGAGAAGATCCTTTCCAACGGCACGGCCTATATTACCGACGTCGGCATGACCGGTCCGGTGTATTCAGTCATCGGCATGGACGTAAGCCAGATTATCCAGCGTTTTCTCACCGCCATGCCGGCGCGATTCGAGGCGGGTCACGGTGACGCCCTGCTCTGCGCCGTGGTCGTAGAGATCAATGCCGAGACCGGCAGGGCCTCTGCCATACAACGGGTCCAGTTAAGCTTTCCCTGAGAACCCGGAAACGCCTGTTTCCATTCAAGCCCCTATCACGGTACTTCGTGTCTCATATGGTATACTTCAAAGCCGCAACGTAAGCCGGGCGGTCATTTTCTCTGTCGAAGAGCCTGCAGAAGGAAAGGAAAAATTACGCGATGAGCAACGAACCCAATAAAGTCATCTATTCCATGGTCGGGGTGAGCAAACACTATGATAAGAAGCCGATCCTGAAGAATATCTACTTGTCCTATTTCTATGGAGCAAAGATCGGCGTGATCGGCCTCAACGGTTCGGGGAAAAGCTCCCTTCTCCGCATACTCGCCGGTGTTGACAAGGAATTCAGCGGCGAGACGGTGCTCTCCCCCGGGCATACGGTAGGATTTCTCGAGCAGGAGCCGGTGCTCGACAACACCAGGACCGTGAGGGAGATTGTCGAGCAGGGGGTCCAGGAGATCGCAGACGCTGTCAAGGAATACAACTCCATCAACGAGAAATTCGGCGAACCCCTGTCCGACGACGAGATGAACAGGCTGATCGAGCGGCAGGGCAAGGTGCAGGAGAAACTCGATGCCCTCGATGCCTGGGACCTGGATTCACGCCTCGAGATGGCGATGGATGCCCTCCGCTGCCCTCCGGGAGAAACGCCGGTCAAGGTCCTTTCGGGCGGGGAAAGGCGGCGCGTTGCGCTCTGCAGGCTGCTCCTTCAAAAGCCGGACATACTGCTTCTTGACGAGCCGACCAACCACCTCGACGCAGAGACCATAGCCTGGCTGGAACACCATCTGCAGGCCTATTCCGGCACGATTATCGCGGTCACCCACGACCGCTACTTTCTCGACAATGTCGCCGGCTGGATCCTTGAACTCGACCGCGGAGAGGGCATCCCCTGGAAGGGCAATTACTCCTCCTGGCTCGACCAGAAGAAGGAGCGCCTGCAGCAGGAGGAAAAGACGGAGAGTGAGCGGCAGAAGACCCTCCAGAGGGAGCTTGAGTGGATACGCATGTCCCCCAAAGGACGCCACGCCAAGGCAAAGGCGCGCATCACTTCCTATGAGGCCCTCCTGAGCCAGGATATCGAAAAGAGATCAAAGGAACTCGAGATCTACATCCCCCCCGGTCCGCGTCTCGGCAGCGTGGTCATCGAGGCTGATAACGTGAGCAAGGCTTACGGCGACAATATTCTCATGGAAGCGATGACCTTCTCGCTGCCGCCGGGAGGCATAGTCGGCGTGATAGGTCCCAACGGAGCCGGGAAGACAACTCTCTTCAGAATGATCATCGGCCAGGAAATACCGGACTCGGGTACTTTCAGGACAGGGGAGACCGTGCGACTGGCGTATGTTGACCAGAGCCGTGATGACCTCGACCCTGACAAGTCGATATGGGAGGTGATCTCCGGCGGAGACGATACGATACAACTCGGCAGAAAGCAGGTAAATTCGAGGACCTACGTCGCCCGCTTCAATTTCTCGGGTTCTGACCAGCAGAAAAAGGTGTCCCAACTCTCAGGCGGGGAGAGGAACCGCGTCCACCTCGCCCGCATGCTGAAAGAAGAGGCGAATGTGCTTCTCCTGGATGAGCCGACCAATGATCTTGATGTAAACACCATGCGGGCGCTGGAGGAGGCGCTCGAAAATTTCGCCGGCTGCGCAGCCGTCATCAGTCATGACCGCTGGTTCCTCGACCGCATCGCCACCCATATCCTCGCCTTCGAGGGTGACAGCAGGGTTGTCTGGTTCGACGGAAATTACTCCGAATATGAAGAAGACCGGAAGGCCCGACTGGGGGCCGCGGCGGACCAGCCTCACCGGATCAAATACCGGCATTTATCGCGCTGACAACCGCGGCGGAAAAAGGCCTTCGTGCACGGGACATCAGGGGGCGGACCTTCCAGCCCGGTCGCAACCGGCCTGGACACCGCCTTGCCGCTACCCCTTTTCGAGCCCCTTTGCCATGAAGGCGCCATTGATCGCTATCATCTCCCGCTGAATCCTGTGATAGTCGATGCCAAATGCCTGCCGAAGCCCGGCGGCGATGTCCGCATACCTCCTGAAAACCTCCCCCAGGCCTGCGGCCGAATACTGGTGGCCGAATTCCGGGCAAAGGGTATGGGCGTCGTCGGAGTCTACATAGGGGGTTCTCTCCAATGCCTGCTCCACCTGTCGGGCTATCTCGCCTTTGAGTCCCTCGGTCTCTTCGCCCTGGACCCGTCTTTTGAAAAGGATACCCGTCGAAAGCCTCTCCAGGTCCAGGCAACCGTTAAATTTCGTGCAATTGGGGCAACTGTATCTGAGTTCGTCCTTCATCGCCTCAACGAGATATGTTTCAAGAATCTCCCTGAACGTGGCCATGTCATCCAGAGACGCAATATTCAGCAGTTTCGAAACGAACTCCTCCCCGTCGACGGCCAAGGCCCGGGGGGTCCCTTCCACCCGCCTCGCATTTTCAGCCCCGATAATACTGTTGGCCAGCACCACATAGAACCGCAGATCCTCGGGGAAAAGGTCCAGCTTCCTTCTGAATTCCCTCCTGCTGATCTCGCAAAGAATTGCATATGCGGAGTATCTTGCCGTGTCTGACATCTCAGGTCCCGTATATCCTTCCTGCTGTAATATTCGTGCGTGGATTATAACCGCTCCGACGCCATTTCGTCACGCCTTTGGCCGGCCACAAGAAAGTCCCGCCCTCTCGGGCGGGACAGGGAAGGGGATGCCGGCCTCGCCGACGGCACCTTCATGCAGCGCGGAATATGCCGGATCTCTTTGCAGTGGCTGAAATATATCGCGGCGTTGGCGACTGCAATAGCCATTAATTATCTTGATATTTCAACGCATTATGGAAGCAAGGCGAGACCAAATCAGTGGTGATAGCTTAAGGGCACAATAACAGCAGGCTGTCCGAAAGAAAGCAGAGTCTTAACCCTTCCGCAGGGACAAGGAGTGCAAAACGGGACTGCGGGGTGCAGGGAAGACCCCGCACTCCGCATTTACCCTGAGATATACTGCTTGAGATCTTCTATCGTGGCTTCCCTTTCACCGATAATCATATTTACAACGTCGCGGATGCTGACTATACCAACGAGATTCCCCTGTTCCAATACCGGAAGATGACGGACGTGGTTGCTGTCCATAACGTCCATGCAGTGCTCCATGGTATCCTCAGGGGTAACGCAGTACACCGACTCAGTCATGAGGTCCCTGACAGGCGTGTCCTTCGAAGACCTGCCCTTTAGGATGACCTTTCTCGAATAGTCCCGCTCCGTGAAGATGCCCAACAATGTTCTCTCACTCACTACCAGCAGGGCTCCCACATCCCTATCGGCCATAATCTGCAACGCCTCGTAGGCGGTAACATCAGGAGCAACCGACCAGTAACCCTTCTTCTTTGAATCCAAAAGCCTGCGAACGGTCACCATAGCTATTCCCCTTTCGCGCCTCGCCGGAATCGGTCACATCAGACTGAAAAGTGTCTTTCAGGAGCCGTCCGGCTGACCTTTCTTGATACCCACGATCCTCATCTCTTGCCCTGCCCTGCCAAAAGATACGCCCTCAACTCCTACCTCATTATTATCCGAAATCTCGTGACTGTCAATTTGAAGTTCCAATGAACACATTGTCATATAACTGGCGGTTCACTGAAATCAGAGTGGTTACTCAACAGACACTCCGAGAACAGTCAACTCCTCGGCAGACGTGTAAAACAGGCCTGTCAAAGCGGTGACCGTGGCATCAGGTTCGGGCCGGATGAGTATAGGGTTATTCATCTCTTTCATATATAATCAAGACAAAAGGCCGTTTGGGAGATTTGCATGAGGAGGTTGTCATGAATAAAGGAGAACATCGCTCAGGAATGACCAGGAGAGACTTCATGAAGATAGGCATGGCCGGGACAACGGCTGCGCTGATAGGGGGGACCGGCATAGCCGATGCGGTGCAGCAGTATGCGGCAGCCGAACCCTTTTCCTTTCCCAAACCGGTCTACCGTACTCTCGGCAGGACAGGGCTGAAGATTACGACCGTAAGTTTTGGGGCGATGCTGACTCCCGAGTCAGAGGTGATCCGGGTCGCCCTTGATCACGGAGTCAACTATGTCGACACCGCAAGGAAATATATGGACGGCAGGAATGAAGAGATTGTCGGCAGGGCACTGAAAGGCATCCGTGACAAGGTATACGTTGCGACAAAGACCCTTCCCACCTCAATGACAAAGGACGAGATCATACGCGATGTCGAGACAAGCCTCAAGACCCTGCAGACCGACCATGTTGACGTCATCCAGCTTCATAATCTTACCGACAGGCAGCGTGCCTTTTCCCCTCAGACGCGCGAGGCCCTTCTCAAACTGAGGGAGCAGGGGAAGGTACGCTTCTTCGGGGTGACGACGCACAAAAATCAGGCTGAGGTGCTCAATGCCCTCGTCGACGACCCTGACCATTTCTTCGATACCGCCCTCGTCGCCTACAACTTCAAGAGCGACAAGGAAGTCGGGGAGGCGATAGCGCGGGCAGGCATGGCGAAGCTCGGCATCATCGCGATGAAGACGCAGGCAGGCGGATACGCAGCGGAAGCGATGGGTGGCATAAGCCCCCACCAGGCAGCCCTGAAATGGGCTCTCAAGAACGGGCACATTGCCGCAGCGATCCCCGGCATGCGGGACATGGCCGAACTCAGGGAGGACATTGCGGTGATGGGCATGCCCTTCGAGCTGGCAGATGAGGGCATTCTCAGGCGTTATAACGCAGCAGTTGAATCTTACTACTGCAGTTTCTGCGGAAGGTGCGAGGCGGGATGCCCCCTTGGCGTGGAGATCAGTACGGTCAACCGCTCTCTGATGTATGCCGAAGGATACCGGGACCGTGAACTCGCCGTATCAACATACCGCGAGATACCCCGTGACGCCTCGGCCTCCGCATGTTCCGATTGTCCTGTATGTGTCGCGCGCTGCGTAAACGGACTCGATATCAGAGCGATGATGAAGCGCGCCGAAACCCTGCTTGCCTGATGGATCTCTTGCAGGAACAGTCATGATATATAGGCGCATCATGATTTTTTCGCTACTGTTGTTCTGCCTCGGCACGGCGAAACCGTCATTCGCTGCGGGCGATCCTGTCGAAAAGGTCCTCCCCGTGCCTTCATGCCCTCGGGGGTGGAACCTGGAGGACAAGCCTATGCTTTACGATAAGGAAACCCTCTTTGAGCGGATCAACGGTGAATCAGAGCTCTACTTCCCCTACGGCTTCGATGCCCTCGCCTCGGCAAGATACACACGCGGCAGTGACTCCCCCATTGCTATCGAGGTGGATGTGTACCGGATGGGCTCTCTTCTGGACGCCTTCGGGATATATGCAAACTACCGGAGGCGTGATGACCGTGAGATAGATGCCGGAGCCGGGGGGTTCGTGTCGCCATCCCAGCTGCTGTTCTATCAGGACAGATATTTCGTCCGGCTCCAGGCGACCGGGACGCTCAGCCTTGACGAGGAGAACTTCGTTTCCTGCGCACGAGCCGTCTCCCGGAACCTCCCGCAGACTACGGGACGCCCCCGGGAGCTGGCTGCCTTCAAGGTGCCCGGCATAGTGCCGAAGAGCGAGCGTTTTATCGGCAAGAGCCTCCTGGGGTACGACTTCTTTCAGCGCGGCCTTATCGCCGATGCCGCGTTCGAGGGCGAGCAGTTCAAGGTATTCCTCCTGCCCGAGGCGTCAGCTGCCGATGCCAGGGAAACCTTTGATCGCTACCTCTCTTACCTGAAGGCATCCGGCAAGGAGGTACGGATCACCGAGGATAAGGATGGCGTGGCACTTACGGCAGCAGACCCGTTATACAACACCGTTCAGGTAATGCTGACCGGACGTTATGTCATCGGTGCCGCGCATATCACCAGGGTCGCCGTTGCGCGAAGACTGCTTGATCAGATACGGAAACAGCTTCCGTGACAGGCTGGCCGCAGACGATCCGAACCCGGGCCAGGGGTTCCTCATCCCGATGGGTCTCTTGCCGTTGTAACATCGTCTTTTTCTGTTGACGGGGACCTTCAGCGGTTATAGTATATCTCCCAGTGGAACATGTATCTCCCGCATACGTCGAGAAACAGAAGATCCTGCTGAAATGCATCGATCTGGAAATCGCTGTTTCCGCCATATACCGTGATTTCATGCTGCTGTTTCCGGCTGAGGGCGCTTTTTGGGCACAGCTCGCACGGGAGGAAGAGGAGCATGCCCGTCTCTACATGGCGGGAGACATCATGAGGGTGACCGGTGAACATGCGGGCATACGGTTTCCTCCGACCGTCCTGGTCGCCAGGACCCTGGAGTTTGCCGAGCAGATCAGGGATCTGATCGGGAGCCGTCCCATAACTCTCCAGGAGGCGCTCGATATGGCGCTCAAACTCGAAAAAACCGTCGCGGAAAGCATTATCTTTGACCTGCCGGAGACCGACAATCCGGTTATCGCCAACCTCAGGAAGATCATCGCGGATACCGAGGCACATGCGGACAGAATCGAGCGATTCCGCATGGAAAAGGGGTTTTCCTTTCCCGTCTGATACCCGGAGGTCACTCAGGCCTTCCTCATCAAAACGAAAGCCGGAGCCGAAATAACCGTCCGGTCAGCAGCCTTTGTCATCGCCGGGAGGCAGCAGTTCCTCAAGCCTGGCGAGTTTTTCCCGCAGTTCCCTGAGCCCCCCCGGGCATCCCTGCGTATCTCCCTCTCCGGTCGCTGTCGCGTGCCTGAAAAGGACTGTAAGAGCCTCTTCCAGACCCCCCAGTTCCGTGCGGAGATCCCGCAGCACCTGTTTCAGATCTTCCCCTTCCATAAAGAGCCCTCCCCTTCCTCCGATGCCATGCCCGCAGGGGGCCGAACCGGATGCATCATTGTCCCGTATGAAACGACTGATTGTCAACAGCCGCCGCCTGACCGGTGACTGCATGACCGACAGCACCGGTCACTCCCCGATTGAAGACGGCAGATGCGGCGCTGTACTACATAATTGTTGTTACTGACAGAAATGTCCCGGAAATGCGTCCCGCCTTTCCTTATAAATCAGCCGGGTACGCCTGGCACGGTTCTCGCTCCTATGGTTGGCGATACAACAATGGAATCCCTGAAGAGCAAACTAGAGGAACTCGAAAAGAAGGAAATCCTTGCAGCACTCAGGGAGTGCGGATGGGTCATGGCACGGGCCGCGCGGCGGCTCGGCATAACCGAGAGGATGATCGGCTACAAGATCGCCAAGTATGGCATCAGGACCAAGGAGGTGAGGTGGATTGAACAGGAGGAAGTCACGGAAACAGGAGGGATTTGTCTGCGGTGGAGGGAATAGATATCCACATGCCTCGATTATTCTTATTTCTACAGGAGAGGAGAAGTAAAGTGAAACTCCCCGCCCCAAGGGGCGGGGCATCTTTGGCACAGCTCAAAGCAGCTGTGCAGGCCCTTGCTCAATGTCACGATGATGCTTAATATATTTTTCGATCAATTGCCGAGTCAT
>JAKAHR010000028.1 GCA_021825365.1 Nitrospirota bacterium
TGGCGTCCCCAGCGGGATTCGAACCCGCGTTACCGCCTTGAAAGGGCGATGTCCTAGGCCGGGCTAGACGATGGGGACATTTGGTGAGCCGCGTTGGATTCGAACCAACGACCCACGCCTTAAAAGGGCGTTGCTCTACCAACTGAGCTAGCGGCCCTGAAACGATAGACTTTAAAAATACACCGTAATGCGGTTTCTTGTCAATCGATTGAAGGCCGCGGAGTGGCGAAACGGTGCCCTATTTCCCCGCCTGTGACCGGGTGTAGGGCAGCAGTCCGCCCTTCCTGATCACCTCCCGCTCCCTGTCATTCAGGCCGGAAGAGACCGTGAAACTGAACCCCTTTGTCTCGTCCTCGACGATGCAGGCCCGGCCGGTCTCGATGAATCCGGCAACGTCCTTTATCACGAGTCTGTCGCCCTGGTCGATCCGCCTGTAATCAGCCGCGTCCTGGAAGACGAGCGGAAGGATGCCGAAGTTGATGAGGTTCGAGCGGTGTATCCGGGCAAAGGATTTCGCGATTACCGCCTGCACGCCGAGGAACATCGGAGCGATCGCCGCATGCTCCCTCGATGAGCCCTGGCCGTAATTTTCTCCGCCTACGATGATCCCTCCGCCGGCGGGCTTTGCCTCTTTCGCCCTCGTGCTGAAGGTGCTGTCGATGTTCTTGAATACGAACTCGGATATGGCGGGGATGTTCGACCTGAAGGGGAGGACCGCAGAGCCGGCCGGCATGATATCATCGGTCGTGATGTTGTCACCTGCCTTCAGCAGCACCTCGGCCCTGATCATCTCCTGGAGAGGCCCCTTCACGGAGACCTCCTTTATGTTGGGCCCCTTGACGACCGTGACGCCGGAGGTGTCGGCCTTCGGGGGGATGAGGAAGTTCCTGCTGATGAGGTACTTCGACGGCTCCTTCAGCCTCTTCAGCGGTATCCCGGCCTCCCGGGGGTCGACCATCTCGCCCTTGAGCGCAAAGACCGCGCAGGAGACGGGACTGGCCAGGTACACCGAGGCGTCTTTCGTGCCGCTCCTGCCCATGAAGTTCCTGTTGTAGGAGCGGACGGAAACCTGTCCGCTTCCGGGCGCTCCGCCCATGCCGATGCACGGGCCGCAGGAGGACTCGAGCATCCGGGCTCCGGCTGCCAGCATGTCGGCTGCAAGTCCTTCCCGGCCGATCATCTCGCTCACCTGCTTTGAGCCCGGGTTGATCAGGAGGTTTACGCCTTCGGCCACGGTGTTGCCCTTCAGCAGGGACGCGACGGACCTCATCGCCTGGTAGGAGGAGTTCGTACAGCTGCCGATGCAGACCTGGTGCACCTTTGTCCCCGCAAGGCTCTTTACGGTGACCACGTTGTCAGGGCTGTGCGGCTGCGCGATCATCGGTTCTATCTTTGCGAGGTTGATCTTGATCTCCTGGGAGTACCGCGCATCTTCGTCCGCAACAAGCTCCGTCCAGTCGCCGCCCCTTCCCACCGCCTCGAGGTAAAACTTCGTCCTCTCATCGCTGGGGAACACCGAGGTGGTCGCCCCGAGCTCTGCCCCCATGTTCGTGATCGTCGCCCGCTCGGTCACGTTGAGGTCCTTTACGCCGGGACCTCCGTATTCGAGTATCCGTCCGACTCCGCCCTTTACCGTGAGCCTCCTCAGGATCTCGAGGATCACATCCATGGCGCTCACGTATGGCCGCTTCAATCTGCCCAGCAGCCGGACCTTCAGCACCTTCGGCATATTCAGCTCAAAAGGGGAACCGGCCATGACCGTTGCGGCGTCAAGGCCTCCGACGCCGATTGCGATCATCCCCATGCCTCCGCCGGTGGGGGTATGACTGTCCGTGCCGAGGGTGATCTTCCCCGGGGCGGCGAACTGTTCGAGATGGACCTGGTGACAGATGCCGTTTCCCGGCCGCGAAAACCATGCCCCGTATCGTGCGGCAGCGGTCTGGAGGAAGAGATGGTCATCAGGGTTCATAAAGTCCTGCTGGAGCATATTGTGGTCGACGTAGGAGACGGCGAGCGGGATCTCCACCCGGTCGAGCCCCATCGCCTCGAACTGGAGCCAGGCCATCGTGCCGGTCGCATCCTGCGTATAGACCTGGTCGACCCGCAGGCCGACGGGAGAGCCTTCCTTTATGTCGCCGTAGGCGCGATGCGTCTCAAAGATCTTTTCAACGATATTTCTTCCCATGATTACCTCGGTTGCCTCAGAGATGATGTGCGTTTATTTTCTGGCAAGGGCCGGAAAAAAGTCAAATGCAGGCGCCGCGTTGTGGTCCCTTTTTGACTTTGTCTTTTTTTATATGGTAAAAAATAAGGTAAATCAACGAGAAATAAGGAATTCCAGACATGCATTTCTTTTCCTACAAAGGCAATGAACTTTATGCAGAAGACGTTCCGGTGCGGGAGCTGGCGGAAAGGTACGGAACGCCGCTGTACATTTACAGCCATGAGACGATCCTGCGCCACTTCCGGGCGTACGACGAGGCATATCGCGGTTTTCCCCATATCGTCTGCTACGCCCTCAAGGCGAACACCAACAGCGCCATCCTGCGGCTGCTCGCGCGGAACGGGGGAGGCGCTGACATCGTTTCAGGCGGCGAGCTTTTCAGGGCGCTGAAGGCGGGCATCCCGCCGAAGAAGATCGTCTATGCCGGGGTCGGCAAGACGGAACAGGAGATACGCTTTGCCCTGAAGACAGGCATCCTGATGTTCAACGTCGAATCGGTGGATGAACTGGCGGAGATCGACCGTATCGCGGGAATCATGAAGAAGAAGGCGCCCGTTGCCCTGCGGATCAACCCGGACATCGACCCGAAGACGCATCCTTATATCTCGACCGGGATGAAGGAGAACAAGTTCGGCATCGCGATCGAGACCGCGCTGGAGCATTACCGCGCGGCCTCACGGCTGAAGAACATCGAGGTTGTCGGCGTGCAGAAGCATATCGGCTCCCAGATCACGACCCTCTCTCCCTTTGTGGATGCGCTCAAGCGCATCCTGACGCTCTTTGACGAGCTGAACAAGAGAAAGTTCGACATCAGGTACCTGGACATCGGCGGAGGGCTCGGCATCCCCTATTCGGACGAGAAGCCGCCGGTGCCGAATGACCTTGCGCGAAGACTTCTGCCGATCCTCAACGGCAGGAAGATTACGCTGATCATGGAGCCGGGCAGGTCGATTGTCGGCAATGCCGGGATTCTCCTGACCCGCGTCCTGTACCTGAAGAAGAGCGGAAGGAAGAACTTCGTGATCGTGGACGCGGGCATGAACGATCTTATGAGACCCTCGCTGTACGACGCCTACCACCGCATCATCCCCGCGGTGAAAAGGAGACGGCCGCAGGTGACCGCGGACGTCGTCGGCCCGATCTGCGAATCCGGTGACTTTCTCGCGAAGGGACGCCGCATCGAGAAGGCGGAGCGCGGGGAGTGCCTTGCGGTCATGAGCGCCGGGGCCTACGGCATGTCGATGAGTTCCAACTACAACAGCAGGCCCTCCCTCGCGGAGGTGCTCGTGAAGGGGAAGAAGCACAACCTGATACGGAAGAGGGGCGACTACGGGGACCTCATCAGGGACGAGATGGTCCCGGGATACCTCGCGTGAAACTCTCCTTCACCAAGATGCACGGCCTGGGCAATGATTTCATCCTCATCGATTGCCGCGGCCTGCAGCTTTCCGGGATGCCGGGACTGGCGAAGAGGCTCTGCGACAGGCGCTTGGGGATCGGCGCGGACCAGATACTGCTGCTGGGCGAATCCCCTGCCGCGGATTTTTCGATGCGCATCTTCAATGCGGACGGAAGCGAGGTCGAGATGTGCGGCAACGGCATACGCTGCCTCGCCAAATATGTCTGGGACAGGGGGCTGTCGGACAAGGAGGTGCTCCGGGTCGATACCCCGGCCGGCATCATCCGGCCCGAGAGGGCCGGAGAGATGGTGCGGGTGGACATGGGAGAGCCGGTACTCGAGGGCAGGCTCATCCCGGTGAATCTCCGCGGAGAGGTGAGAGACCATCCGCTGCGGGTGCTCGACAGGGAATTCCGGATCACCTGCGTTTCGATGGGCAATCCCCATGCGGTCATATTCGTCGACCGCGTCGAGGGGCTTGACGTCGCGGGATACGGCAGCGTCATCGAGAGGCATGAACTCTTCCCGAAGAGGACGAATGTGGAGTTCATCGAGGTGCTCAACGGCGACAGTATCAGAATGAGGGTCTGGGAGAGGGGCGCGGGCGAGACCCTTGCCTGCGGCACCGGGGCTTGCGCAGCTGCGGTCGCCTCCCATCTCAACGGCCATACGGGGAGACGCGTTGCGGTGGAACTCCGGGGTGGAGTCCTGCATATCGAGTGGAGCAAGGACAACCGCGTCTTCATGACCGGCCCTGCCGCGGAGGTATTCGACGGCGCGGTGAAGGTGTGAGCAAACCCGCGCCTCTGCCCCCTGACGAGCGCAGAAGACACCCGCGGATCGGGTACGACATGCCCCTTGAATTTACCAAGGTCGTGATGGAATTCGGCGACCTGCAGAGGTATAATTTTACCGGCAAAGGCGTGGACATCAGCCCCGGGGGTCTCGGATTTGTCACGGATTTCAAGCTCGAACCGGGTGACTTCATCCAGATAAAGCAGGGAGAGGATTCGTACCAGACCGCAGAGGTGAGATGGGTCGGGATGATCGACGGAAAATACAGGGTGGGCGTCCTTATATATCACGATCGGTAGCAGCGAAGGAGGAGACATGTTTAAAGGTTCTATTGTAGCCATTGTCACGCCGTTTAAGAAGGGGAGGGTTGATGAGAGGTCCCTGGGGGACCTCATCGATTGGCATATCAGGCAGGGGACCAACGCCATCGTGCCGTGCGGGACGACCGGTGAATCCGCCACGCTGGATTATAAGGAGCACTTCCGGGTCGTTGCCTTTACGGTGAAGGCGGTCAACAAGCGCGTGCCGGTCATTGCGGGCACGGGCGCAAACGCCACGGACGAGACGATCATGATCACCAAAGAGGCGAAGAAGGCTGGAGCCGACGGTGCACTCCTCGTCGCCCCGTATTACAACAAGCCGACACAGGAGGGTCTCTACCGCCACTATAAGGCGGTCGCCGAGAAGGTAAGGATCCCGATCGTGCTGTATAACGTGCCGGGCAGGACCGCAGTCAACATCCTCCCTGCCACGGTTGCGCGTCTTGCGGAGGTCAGGAATATCGTCGCCCTCAAGGAGGCGACCGGGGACATGAAGCAGGCGAGCGAGATCATCAGGCTCTGCGGAGACCGGATCACCCTTCTTTCCGGAGATGATTTCACGACACTCCCGATGATGGCGCTGGGCGGCAAGGGCACGATCTCGGTGACGGCGAATGTTGCCCCGAAGCTCGTCTCCCAGATGTGCTCGCTGTGGGCCGCGGGCAGGTACGATGAGGCGAGGAAGATCCACTTTCACCTGGAACCTCTCAATGCGGCGATGTTCTTCGAGACGAACCCCATACCGGTGAAGACCGCTCTGGCGATGATGGGGAAGATCGGGGAGGAGTTCCGCCTCCCGCTTTGCGAGATGGCGACGGCGAACAGGGACAAACTCCGGAAGGTCCTCAAGGACCTGAAACTGATTCGGTAGTTAGAGGTATTTTTTCAGCAGTTCGAGGTCGATGTTCTTGATGGCCGTCCTCTCGACGGCCTCCTCGGCCATGTTCTTGAGGTAGGGGAAGATGCCGATGACCGGCACCGGGCAGATCTGGGCCAGAAGCTTCGGGTTCGTCTGCTCTGCCGGGCTCTGCTGCGGAGGGGCGGAATAGTTGAGGATGATTCCTGCCACGGCAAGCCCCTCCTGCTGAGCCACCCTGATCGTCATCATGATGTGGTTGATTGTGCCGAGGCCCGGCCTCGCCACGACCAGGAGCGGCAGGCCGAGATCCCTCGCCATTCCCGCAACGTAATAGTCCCTCTTGATCGGCACCATAAGCCCGCCGACGCCCTCCACGACCATCACCTCGTATTTCATGCAGAGCTTCAGAAACGCCTTGCGCAGTTCGACAGGGTCTATCTCCACCTTGTCCTCTTCCGCTGCGGAGATAGGCGCCAGGGGGCTTTCGAGACAGCAGGGCGTAACGAGCGTGATGGGATCGTCCATGTGGGCCATCTGCTTGAGGAACATGCCGTCAAACGGGATGAGCGTATCCCCTTCCTTCCCGCAACCGCTTTCGATCGGCTTCATCGCGCCTGCCGTAATGCCCAGGTAATTGATCGCCTTGATGACAGCCCCCGCCATGATCGTCTTGCCGACCCCTGTATCAGTGCCGGTGATAAAAAAGCCTTTTGGCATGAATATCCTCCCCGGGCCTTTGCCTTACCGTATCCTGCTGTCGAGGCAGAAGACCTGTCCGGTGATGTTTTTCGAGTCCGCGAGGAACGCGACCATGTCCGCCGCGTCTCCGGGCTCCGCAAGCCTGCCCAGAACGCTCTCCTCCCTGGCCCGCTCAGCGGCCCGGGCAGCTGCGTTTCCCATGCCTGCCGACAGGTAGCCAGGGAGTACCGCATTCACCCTGATGTTATCAGCGGCAAATTCACGGGCAGCCGTCTTTGTCAACCCGAGGAGAGCCGCCTTTGAGGCGCTATAGGCCGCCTGTCCCGCCTTGCCCCTGATCCCCGAGTATGACGATATGTTCACGATCTGTCCTCCCCCGGAGAGGGACAGGAGCGGCGCGACCGCACGCATCACGTTGAAGCAGCCGGTGAGGTTCGTGGCGATTACCCTGTCCCAGTCTTCCTCCGACTGGCGGATGAGGAGATCATCGGCGGTGATGGCCGCATTGTTGACCACGACATCGAGCCTCCTGAACCTGTTGTTGATCTTTTCTGTCATATCCTGGACGTCAGAGTATCTGCTTACATCCGCCCTTATCGCCACCGCCTCTCCCTTCAGCTCCCTGATCAGCGCCTCTGCCCGATCCTCTGAGGCGCGGTAATTGACGACTACGGCGAAGCCCTTCCTGGCAAGAGACAGGGCTATTTCCCTGCCAAGACCGCCGGATCCTCCGGTGACAAGCGCGACCTTTATGCCTTGCACGCAGTCATCGTACGCCGGAACAACGGCTGCACGGCGTGCCCTTTCGCCACAACGGAGGATATACGGCCCTGTCTGTCATGACATCTTTAATATACGTTACCGCCATAAATAGTCAAGGCCGGGCTGCGGCAGAGGGTCTCCTGTTGCGAAGGTGTGGCCGTTGCTTTCTTTTTCTTCGGTAGATTAGTATTAGCAGTATGACTCGTGAGAATGGCGATGATCCCGGATATCGCAGGGAAGAGACTGCGTAGCGTTGAAAATTCGCAGGAGTGCCTTCCCCCTCTGAAGGCAAGGGCGTGAAGAAGGTTTTTCCCTTTCAGCTCGTGCGCGGCCGGCATGCGCCCCTGTGCCTTCTCCTTGCCTGCAGCGCGATCCTGTACTTCCGTAGCCTGTCGGGAGGGTTTGTGTTTGACGACAGGGTCTATTTCCTGGATAATGACATCCTCCCCCGGTTGGGACTGCTGGATCTGCGAACGATTTTTTTGTATCCGACCAACTACTTCGGAGAGCTGCTGCCGGTGCGGGATTTTCTCTACGTCCTTCAGTATCGCGCCTTCGGGACCGAACCCGCGGGGTATCATGCGGTAAGTATCGTCCTATACGCGCTGACGGTGGTTGTCGTATACGGGGTCTGTCTTGCGGTATTCACGATCGCCGGAGCCGACGGCAGGTCGCAGCAGGACGGACCGGTGTCAACGTCTTTTTCCGCTTTGCTTGTTTCTGCCTTCTTCGCGGTACATCCGGCCCATGTCGAGTCTGTTGCCAATATCGCGGGACAAAAAGATATCCTGTTTGCATTGTTTTCCCTCCTTGCGGTGTATGTGTTGCTCCGGGGATCGGACAGGCCTGACGGCTTGTCCCGGAGGCATAGTGCGCTCCTGGTCGCCTGCTATTACCTGGCGTTTCTGTCGAAGCGCACCGCCGTCGCCGACGCCCTCTTCATACCCATAGTCTGGTTCCTCTTCGCGAGGAAGGGAGAGGGGATCAAGAAGCCGCTTGTCTTCTGGGTTATCGTCACGATACCGGCGGCCCTGTGGATCCTGTACACGATTGATGTTAGCAGCGCGATCGATGGAGGGCGGCTTGAGCTGATGTCTCCGGCAGGGGCGGTCAAGGCGGTCAGGATCATCGGAGCACATATGCAGGTCGCCTTCAGCCCTTTTCTGAGAAATTTCGGATATCCCTTCGTTGAGTCAGCCCTTTTTGACAGGAATTTCTGGATCGGTCTGCTGGCGGTGTCTCTGGGGGCTGTCGCTGTATGGAGAAGACGCAGGCTGGAGATATGGGCATCTGCGCTTATCTTCTGCTATCTGCTTCCGGTATTGCAGATCTTCGGTCCGCTTGGCAATGAATCGGTTTATGACCGCTACCTCTTTGTGCCCGTCCTGGGACTGGGCATCCTCTTCGAACGGCTTTTTACCGCATTGGCCGGTTACGGGCGGATGGTGAAGGCGGCCTATGGGGTGGCAATAGTGGTTCTGACGTCCCTGGCAGCGGCGACATATGCGTATATCCCGAATTTCCATGATGACGTCACCGCCTCTGCCAATGCCTGCAGGAAGTTCCCGGAATGGCGGTCAGCGCCTTTCCATTATGCCTATGCCCTCATCGAGGCAGGAAGGCTGGATGATGCGCTCGCCTTTGCACGATCGGAGAAGACATTCGATCAGCCCCCCTGGGTCAGGGACTATTTCATCGGATGGATATTGCTTGAAAAGGGGCAGGGGGATGAAGCGACGCGGATTTTAGAGCTCGCGTCGGCTTCCGCATCTTCGGGAGGATATTTTCCGTTCCCGAATGTGCCCCTGGGCCGTGCCCTGATCCATGCCGGCCGGTTTGACGACGCCCGGGCAGTCTTGCAGTATGTCATCTCGACAAAGTCGAACCAGCCCCTTGAGCTGTACCGGGCGAGGAGGCTCATGGAGATGATTCCAGCCGCGGCGCATGATCGATGACAGGTGCCCGCAGCCGTGCTGTCCGGGCGGCTTTCCTGTGTTATAATAAAACGCTTTGAACAGAACTCTGGACACAATCCCTCAAGAAGATATGAGCGCCCGCTAATGATTGCGTTATGCGGTTGAGACGCGTTCTGACGGTTATCTCCCTTGTTGTCCTGGCTTCCTGCGCCGCCAAGGAGGTGGCTGACAAGATCCCCGAACTGTACTGGCCGCTCCCGCCTGAAAAGCCACGCATCAAGTTTGTCGACATCATCGCCGGAAGCAGCGATATCGAGGCGAGGTTCCGGAAGCTCAGACAGTTTTTTTTCGGCGAGGACCTGAACGCCAATTTCCAGAAGCCTTTCGGTGTGGCCGCGCGGAAAGGCCGCCTCTTCGTCTCGGACATCGGCACCATTCATTACCTTGATTTTGGACGCGGCGTATACAAACGCATCGGGGAAAGCGATCTGAGGGTGCCGACCGGCATCGCGCTGACGGAGGACAGGATCTTCGTCGGAGACGTCGCAAAGAAGAAGATATTTGTCTATGACATAAACGGACAGTTCATTAGCTATTTCGGGGGAAAAGAGCTCGAAACCCCTGCCGGGCTGGCGTTTGATGAGAAGAACAACAGGCTGATCGTTTCGGATTCCCACAAGAACAAGATCCTCGTCTACGGGCTTGACGGCACCCTGCTTTCATCTTTTGGCGAAATGGGACATGCCCCCGGTTCACTGTATGTCCCCTATGGCGTTGCCGTCGACAGGGAAGGCAGGATATATGTCGTCGATTCGGGGAATTTCAGGGTGCAGATATTCGATGAGAAAGGCTCTTTCCTGAAGGTGATAGGGGAGATCGGCACCTCACCGGGGAACTTCGCGCGGCCGAAGGGCGTAGCCCTCGATTCAGACGGACACCTATACGTCCTCGATGCGGCGTTCGGCAATTTTCAGATCTTCGACAAGGAGGGGAATGTGCTGCTTGCCGTCGGCCGCACCGGCAGTGATCCGGCGGAATTCGTGCTCCCCTCGGCGATCTCGATCGACGAGAAGGACCAGATCTACATCGTCGATCAGGTCAACAAGAGGGTCCAGATTTTTCAATACCTGCGGGATGGCGAGGCCAGGCCGTAAGTGCGGATCCCGCTCTATCACCTGCGGGGAAGGGAGATGAGGAGATCATCCCGGCTAACGATGTGAATAATGCCGCTTCACCCGGCGGGGATGGTGCGGCCGGCCGGTTCCTGCGCTGCGAGACTACAGGGGCGAGGCTCCTGTGGGGCGTGATCCTGTGTCTCCTTTTCCTTCCGTTTCTGAACAAGGCTTTTCACATAGATGACGCCGAGTTCCTGATCATCTCACACATCCTGGCGTGGAACCCCCTGCGCACTGCCCCTGTTGATTATGTTACGTATGGCCAGCTGATCAGGGGGGCGTTGCCTGCTTTTGAGATGACCCATCCGGTGCTCATTCCCTATCTGATCAAGGCGGTTTCCGGCATCTTTGGTGAGCGCGAAATCGTACTTCACCTGGTGTTTCTCTTATTTCCCGCCCTCGCTTTATGGTCCGTCGTCACCCTCAACAGGATGTGGTTCTCCGGGTCCGGAAGCGCCGGGAGGATAGTCGCCCTCTTCCTTTGTACGCTGCCGGTTTTTCTCGTCAGCGCGCATACGATCATGACGGATGTGCCGACCATCGCGTTCATCCTTCTGGCCATGGCGATGTTCAGTCTCTTTGCGGAAAAGGGTTCCACAGTCCATGCCTACTGGGGCGGAGCTGCGCTGTGTTTGGCCGTCTTTACATCGTACCAGTCGCTATTTTTTGTCCTTCCCTTGTTCATTTATCTCGTCGTAAAGAGGAGATTCGGCATCCATGGCGCATTGAGCCTCCTGATGCCGGCTGCGGCCCTCCTTGTATGGTTTCTTCTCCTGTACCACACCTACGATATATTCCCCCTGATCAAGGGCGGAGGGACTGGGGTCGGCGATAGCCACATCCTCCGTATCATCAGAGGAAGCATGGATTACGAGAATTCCTACTACCGGGGCATCAGCATCCTTTCGTTTATCGGAGCGGCGATGTTGTTCATCACGCCGGCCTACTGCATCCTGAGTACATCGAGGGTGAAACTGCTCGCAGCATTCATGGTCCTGTTTTCCTTGGGCTATGTGGCTATGACGAAGTACCCGGAATATTCTGTTCTTGAAAAGATGTCTTTGGCAGCGCTTGTTGCGCTGGGACTGATGAGCCTGGGCATTGCGTGCTCAGTAGCTCGCAGAAGTTTTGGCGACAGCGGGCGGAGGGGCGTGGCGATACTACTGCTGCTCTGGATATTTCTGGTGTTGACATACAGCATGCTGCTGCTGCCCTTTGCAGCTGCACGACACATACTTCCGGTCTTCCCTCCGCTGGTGATGCTCCTGGTCAATGGGATTGCCTGGGAGAAGAGCAGGGGTGCTCAGATAGTCGTGACCTCCGCGCTGTTTTGTTCCATGCTCTTTGGCGCGGCGAGCGCCTTCTCTGATTATACGTATGCTGGAACATACCGCGAGATAGCGGATGATGTAAAGAGTATCCGGACAGGCAACCAGGTCTGGTATATCGGGAAGTGGGGCATGGAGTATTATATGGACAAGGCGGGCGGCCGATATCTGCTGGGGTCATCCAATGAGCCGCGACAGGGTGATCTCATCGTCATCCCTGAGATGCCGAGGTTCTGGGATCCGTCACTTCCGTTGCAGGAAAGGCTGGACCTTTACGCTGAAAAGATTTGCGTATCGCCCTTGCCGCTCAGGCTGTTTAATGGCAGAAGCGCCGCCGGATTCTACAGCAGCGGCTGGGGGCTCCTGCCTTTTGCCTTTTCTTCCCAGCCGGACGAGGTTTTCGGCATTTACAGGGTCGTCAGGTAAACGGCTACGCCTGGAAAAATAAGGTAGCCGGGGGGGCCGGCTACCTGTTGGAGGGATTCGAACAAAGGGCTTTCGCCCTTATTGCCAGTATGCCTGATAAACTTGAAGAAATTATGAACGAACCGACCATGCCGTTCTTTTGATGACAAGACTGCCTATTCCTTATCCATCAGGACAGTCATCATTTGACGCCCATCGCCCTCTCTAGTGAGGCACGGGCCACCTTGTAGTCGTACAGGGCCTGAATATGGCCTGTCCTTGCGTTTGCGAGGGATACCTCAGCATCCGTCACCTCGATCGGATTTCCGACCCCAGCCGTGTACCGGCCGTTGGCGATCTCGAAGTTCTCGGTAGCCTGCTGGACAGTAAGCCGCGTATTGTTGATGCTGTCTTCAGCCAGGCTGAGATTCAGATATGCCTGCTGCACGTCGAGATGTACGCTTTGCTTGAGCGTCTCTTCGTTCGCCCGTGCAACGGCCAGGTTCGCCTTTGCCTCCTCCACCTGGTTCTTGGTGAGAAAGCCGCTGAAGATAGGAAAGGTAAGCCCCACTCCCACGGTCCAGCCCTCATCAGGAAGAAAGGTATTGCCCTGGCGATTGTAAGAGGCGCTGCCCGTAAGGGCCGGGTAGAAGCCGGTCCTGGCGAAGTCTACGGACCGCTCGGCGGCCATTCTCTTCCAGAGCAGGGACTGCAGATCAGGCCTGTTCTTGTATGCCGTCTCGATCGCCTGCTGGAAGGTCATCTCGTACTTCTGGAATGCGAGGTTGTCTTCGATGAGGTAGTCCGGGGCCTCCGGCACGCCAAGGGCGTTGTTGAGGGTGACCTTTGCCACCTTCACGCTGTTTTCGGCCTTGATCAGGTTGAGCCGGGCGTTGCTCAGGTCCACCTCTGCCTTGGTGACGTCGAATTTTGGCTTTGTTCCGACCTCATAGAACCCCTTCGCCTGTTCAAGATGCTGCTGGAACTGTTTTACGGTGTCCTCTGCCACATCCCTGTTCCGCTTCGCCTGAAGGGCCCCGTAATATGCCTGCTTGACGCTGAAGAGCACCTGATCAATCGTTGTGTCGAGGTCTGCACGGGATGCATCGAAGCCGAACTTCTGGATGTCGACCTGTGAGCTTGTCTTCCCGAAATCATAGATGTTCTGGGAGAGCGTGACGTTGCCGGTGAACTGGTTATAGCTGCTCTGAAGATTCTGGGGCGAAGTCCCATCGATCCCGGTGGAGACCACGCGCTGTGCGCCGGTGAGAGGCCTGATCCTGCTGTAGCCGGCATTTGCAGCGATCTGCGGATAGTATGCTGATTGCGCCTCATATACCCTGCTCCGGCTCGCAAGCACGTTGTTCCGGGCAGCGACGATAGTGGGGTGTTTCATCAGGGCGATCTCGACGCACCGCTGGAGAGTAAGCAGTTCGTCCTTCTTTATGATCGTCTCCTGGCCCTCTGCCGAAAAGGGGACAATGAAGGCGATGAATAATACGAGGGGTATGATCCTATGCATGATAAAACCTCCTGGAACCAGTAATTTTAGGACAAACCCGTATCACTTCACGGGAATACCTTGTCTTCATGACAGCACGATACGAGGGCGACGGCCGGGTCCCCATCCTATGATCCCTGGACGCTGTTTTCCACAGCCTTAGCCGCCTTCCCGATGCCGAATCTCCGTTTAAAAAGCGTCTGCATCCTGTCCATATAGTAATAAACAACCGGCGTTATGTACAGGGTCAGGAGCTGGGACACGACCAGGCCGCCCACGACGGCAAGACCGAGAGAGCGTCTCGACGAGGCGCCGGCCCCGAAACCGATGGCTATGGGCAAGGTCCCCGTCAGCGCAGCCATGGTGGTCATCATGATCGGACGGAAACGTACGATCGCCCCCTGGTAGATAGCGTCGAGAGGCTCTTTGCCCTCTTTTCTTTGCGCTTCGAGGGCGAAATCGATCATCATGATCGCATTCTTCTTCACGATACCCACCAGCATGATGATGCCGACGAAGGCGTAGAGGTTGAGGTCCTTGCCGAAGACCATCAGGGTAATGAGCGCCCCGAAACCGGCGGACGGCAGTCCCGAAAGTATCGTGAGAGGGTGTATGTAACTTTCATACAAGATGCCCAGGACGATATAGATGACAACGATAGCCAGGATCAGAAGGAGGGCAAGCCCCCTGGTGGATGCCTGATAGACCTGTGCGGTGCCCTGAAAGCCCGTGGTGATGGAAGCGGGCAGGGATCGCGCTCCCTTCTCGATAGCTGCCACCGCGTTGCCCAGCGGGACCCCGGGCTTCAGGTTGAAGGAGATCGTGACGGCCGTGATCTGGCCGAGGTGATTGACGGACAGGGGGCCGAGGCCCTTCTCCATTGTCGCCAGAGAGGAAAGCGGCGACAGTTGACCGGTATTGGAGCGCACATAGAGCATGCCGAGCGCGGAGGGGTCCATCTGATACTGAGGGGCAAGCTCCATGAGCACTTTGTACTGGTTGGTGGGAGAGTAAATGGTGGAGACCTGCCGGGCGCCATACGCGGAATAGAGAGAATCCTCGATTTGCTGGGCGGAGATGCCGAGGGCAGCGGCCCTGTCCCGGTCGATCTCAAGGTTCACCTGGGGGTTCTTTATCTGCAGGTCGCTCGTCACCTCCTGAAGCATGGGCAGGCCGCGGAGTTTTCCCTCGAAGGCAGCGGCCTGTGTATAAAGATCAGCAGTGTCGGGGCTCTGCAGAACGAATTGATACTGCGCCTTCGAAAGGGTCGCCTCGAGGCGGATTGGAGGGGGGTTCTGCATGAACATCATGATGCCGGGCACACCCATCACCTTCGGCCGGAGCGACTGTATGATCTGGTCGGCGTTCATGGTACGGTCGTGGCGGGGCCTGAGCTTGATGAACATGAACCCGCTGTTGGAGCCGACCCGGGTGCCGCTGGCGCCGACGGACGACATGAAGGCCTCGACATTCGGATCCTTGAGAACGATCGCCGCCAGAGCCTGCTGGTGCCGCTTCATCTCCGCGAAGGAGACGCCCTGTGCGCCTTCCGTGATCGCGAAGATCGCGCCGATGTCGTCCGGTGGCAGAAGGCCCGTCGGCATTATCGTAAACAGCCAGGCGGTCAGCACGGTCATGATGATGGTCACCACCATAACGGTCCGTCGAAAATGAAGCACGCGTTTGAGCGTTCTCTCGTATACATTGCGCATGCCGTCGAAAAAACGTTCCATGAAGTTGTACAGCCTTCCATGACGTTCTTCGCCCGCCGGCTTAAGAAAGCGGCTGGAAAGCATGGGTGTCAGGGTCAGGGAAACAAGGCCTGAGATAAGGATTGAAACGGTTATGGTCACGGCAAATTCGTGGAGCATACGCCCCATCATGCCGGCCATGAAAAGGACGGGGATGAAGACCGCCACAAGGGATATGGTCATGGAGATGATCGTAAAGCCGATCTCCCGTGAGCCTTTATATGCCGCCTCCATGGGCCTTTCTCCATGCTCCATATGGCGTACGATATTCTCGAGCATGACGATGGCATCGTCCACAACGAACCCCACCGACAGGGTAAGCGCCATGAGGGTGATGTTGTTCACCGAGAACCCCAGGCCATACATGGCTGCAAAGGTGCCGATGATCGATAGCGGCAGGGCGAGGCTCGGTATGATCGTGGCGGAAAGATTCCGCAGGAAGAGGAAGATAACCATGATGACCAGTCCGATCGTCAGCACCAGGGTGAACTTGACGTCGGCGACCGATTCCCTGATCGACTCCGAGCGATCGAAAAGGATGTTCAGCTGGACAGACCCCGGCAGCTGGCTGCGGAAACTCGGGACCTGCGCCCTGATGCTGTCCACCACCTGGATGGTGTTGGTGCCGGGCTGGCGCTGGACTGCCATGACGATGGCGCGGGTCGACGTACCGCTGGTGTTGAACCAGGCGGCTATCTTATCGTTCTCCACGCTGTCTGACACGACGGCGATGTCCTGCAGCCGGACCGGAGAACCGCCGCGGTAGGCGACGATCATGGGCCTGAAGGCGGCAGCATTGTACAGCTGGCCCGTTGCCTGGATAGTGAAGGCCTGCCGCTCACCCTGAAGGCCGCCGGTGGGGAGGTTCACATTCGACCGGACCAGGGCTGCAGATACCTCATCGATGCCGATCTTCCGGTTCGCCAGCGCCTGCGGGTCGAGCTGCACCCGCACCGCGTATTTCTGAGAGCCGTACACCAGCACTTGGGCTACGCCGTTGATCATCGAAATACGCGGAGCGATGATGGTGTCAGCGTATTCGTTGACGTCGGAAAGGGGGAGGGTTGGTGAGCTCAGGGCAAGATAAATGACCGGCTGGTCGGCAGGGTTGACCTTCTGATACGAAGGCGGGCTCGGCATATCCTCCGGAAGCTGACGGGCCGCCTTCGAGATGGCCGCCTGAACGTCCTGGGCCGCGGCATCGATATTGCGCTCGAGTGCGAATTTCAGCGTGATGATGGAGATCCCCTGGCCATTGGTCGAGGTCATTGCGTCAAGGCCGGAAATGGTCGAAAACTGCCGCTCCAGAGGCGTTGCCACGGCACTGGCCATCGTCTCGGGACTGGCTCCCGGCAGGTTGGACGTCACCTGTATGGTCGGGAAGTCTATGCTCGGAAGGTCGTTGACCGGCAGCGCCCTGTAGGCGAAGATGCCGAAGATCATGACCGCCAGCATCACGAGGCTGGTCATGACCGGCCGTTTTATGAAGAGTTCGGAAAGGTTCATTTCACCTTGTCTTTCGCATCTGCCGGTGACTTTGCCTTGTCCTCTGCCTTTGGCGCTTCGCCCTTTGCCCCCTGACCGTCTTTTATCTCCACCCGTGCGCCGGGTGTGAGCCTGATCTGTCCGTCCGTGACCACTTTGTCACCGGGCATAAGACCTTTCTGTATTACCGATTCGACTCCTGAGGTCCTGCTTACCACCACAGGCCTCACTTCAGCGGTCAGGTCATCCTTGACGATGAATACGAACGGTCCCTGCTGGCCCGTCTGGACCGCATGGGTTGGTACCACGACAGCATTGTCCTGCACCGTCAGGGTCAGCACCACATGAACGAACTGTCCCGGCCAGAGCCTCTTGTCCCTGTTATCGAAAGAGCCCTTGAGCTTTATGGTGCCTGTGGACGTGTCAACCACATTGTCGATAAAGGAAAGATGTCCCGTTGCGGGGTTCCTGTCCCCTTTCGAAGGGAACGCCTCGACTTTGAGCGCACCCCCGGTCATATACGACTTGATCTGCGACAGGTTGTCTTCAGGCACCGCAAAACTCACGTTGACGGGCTGTATCTGGTTGATCGTGACCATCGGCGTATCGGCGTTCGCCTTGATAAGATTTCCCTCATACACCACGAGGCTGCCGGTCCGGCCGCTAAAGGGTGAACGGATTGTACAATAATCGAGATTGAGTTTGGCGTTTTCGACCATGGCCTTGTCGGCGAACACGGTCGCCTCAAGCGCAACGGCGTTGGTACGCACCTGATCATACTGGGTCTGGGAGACATAACCCTTATTCACCAGTTCTGCATACCGCCTTTCTTCGGCCCAGGCATTATCGAACTGGGCCGTGGTCCGCGCCAGATTAGCCCTGGCCTGCCGGAGCGCGGCCTCATACGGCCGGGGGTCTATGGTAAAGAGAAGGTCTCCCCTCCTGACGTCCTGTCCTTCCGTGAAGTGGATCTTTGTCAGGGTCCCGCCTATCTGCGCCTTGACCGCGACGGTGGAGGAAGGCTCCACGTTGCCGATGACGGCTATCTGCACGGGCATCGCCTTCCGCGTCACGGTGCCGACAGTCACCGGGACCGGGGGCTTCTTCATCGACTGATCGGCCTTCCTGCCGCAGGCCGGGACAAGAAAGGCCAGCGCACAGAAAGCCAACCATGCCGCTGCTGTCACCGACTGTCTGAAAACTGCTCTCGTCATCTGACTTTCTCCTTGCCCTGTGTTGTGATGTAGTGATTATGATGGCAGCACTTTATCACTGCGGCTTCGGAAGAACAGGAATTGCAGCCCGCGTTTTACGTCCCGTCGTCTCCCGGCGGATGGAGCGATGTTCGCCTTTGCGCGCGTTTTTATCATACACCGCGCACTGGACCCAAATCCACGGGCTTTGCCGCTTATGTTAGCGCCTACTTACATTTGAATATACGGGAATGCCCGCGATTTTGTCAATGGCGGCGACCGGGTGAAGTTGACAACCTCCGCCTCTTGCGGGAGAATTTTCTCAAAACAACCAGGGGCGCAGTCGAATAGCAGCAGCCGACGGAGGTATTTTCCATGCATATGATCATACAGAACTATATTCATGGCGAATGGAAGAATGGACAGGAGGAAGAGACCCTTGACAGTACCAACCCGGCTGACGCGTCCGAGGTGATCGGCGTCGTTGCCGGCTCGCCAGAAGGCCCAGATCGACCGGTGAGACGATGACCGACGATCTCATCGGCCGGGCAAGAGGTGTGTTGACGGGCGCGCTGGTTATCCATACGGACATCATCGTCAGGAATGCCCGGGGCATCTATGTTGAGGACATATCCGGCAGGCGCTTCATGGATTTTTCGTCGGGTCTCGCTACGGTGAACACCGGCCATAACCATCCGAAGGTGGTGGCGGCGATCAAACAGCAGGCAGAGACATTCATGCACTCCGGCTGCATCTTCCACTATGAGCCGATCGTCCGGCTCGCCGAAAAGCTCCGCGCCATAACGCCATCCGGCATGGACACCTTTTTCTTCAGCAATTCCGGGGCCGAGGCGGTGGAGGGGTGCATCAAGCTCGCCCGCCATCATACCGGCAGACAGGGTGTCGTCGCCTTTGTGGGCGGGTTCCATGGCAGGACCTACGGCAGCCTGAGCCTCACCACATCGAGTATCCGCTACCGGAGGAAATACCAGCCCGTGCTGCCCTCGGTCTACCATTCTCCCTATCCCTGCTGCTACCGGTGTTTTTTTGGGCAGCGGCAGGATGCGTGCGCCATGGACTGTTATTCCTACCTGGAAAGGCTGCTGAAACATCTTATCCCTCCTGATGAGGTGGCATGCATCATCATCGAGCCGGTGCTCGGCGAGGGCGGGTATATCGTGCCGCCCGCCGGCTTTCTCCACAGGCTGCGGGACCTCTGCAGCCGCTGGGATATCATGCTCGCGCTCGATGAGGTGCAGTCGGGCATGGGAAGGACCGGAAAGTGGTTCGCTTCGGAGCACTTCGGCATCGTCCCCGACATCATGACCATCGCCAAGGGTATCGCCTCGGGCATGCCCCTCAGCGCGGTCGTCTCCCGGAAGGAGATCATGCAGGCATGGCCCCCGGGGGCCCACGGCACCACCTTTGGCGGCAATCCCGTTTGCTGTGCAGCCGCGATCGCAACGATCGATGCGATAGAAGAGGAGGGGATGCTCGAAAACGCCCTCCTGGTCGGCGATTATGCCCTGAAGCGACTTCGTTCGATGCAGACCTCGCATGAGTGCATCGGCGACGTGCGCGGCCTGGGCCTCATGATCGGCATTGAATTCGTGAAGGCGGGAGAGCCTGATCCCGACGGCCTCAGGGACATTTTCAGACGGTGTCTTGATAAAGGATTGGTTCTCCTTGAATGCGGGGTCGACAGGAACATCATCAGGCTTGCGCCCCCACTTCTGACCACGGTCGCCGAGATGGAACGCGGCCTGGACATCCTCGAAGAGGCTCTTCAGGAGGCGGGGGCTGAAAGATGATGCGCCGGAATATTATCATCATGGGCGCAGCCGGGAGGGACTTCCACAACTTCAATATGGTGTATCGGGAAGATCCTCTGTATGACGTAAAGGCCTTTACCGCCGCACAGATCCCCTTTATCGATCAGCGCGTCTATCCTCCGGAGCTGGCAGGCCCCCTCTATCCGGAAGGCATACCGATTTATCCCGAGGACCAGCTGGACTCACTCATTTCCCATTACGGGGTGAATGAGGTGGTCTTTGCCTACAGCGACGTGTCGCACGAGCAGGTGATGCACCGGGCGTCCCTCTGCCTGTCTCTGGGGGCTGATTTCATTCTCCTCGGTCCCCATGGGACGATGGTCGAGTCCGTTGTGCCCGTTATATCCGTCTGCGCCGTGCGCACGGGCTGTGGCAAGAGCGGGGTCACCAGGTATGTCCTGAAGGTCCTGCGGGACAGGGGGCTGCGGCCGGTGGCGATCCGCCACCCCATGCCCTATTGCGACCTGACAAGAGGACGACTACAGCGCTTCGGTACCAGGGAAGATCTTGAATTCCACAGCTGCACCCTCGAGGAGCGGGAGGAGTATGAGCCGCTGATACAGTCCGGAGTCGTCGTCTTTGCGGGGGTGGACTATGCAGCGGTCCTGAAGGAGGCGGAAAAGGAGGCTGATATCATCGTCTGGGACGGCGGCAACAACGATCTGCCCTTTGTCCGTCCCGGCCTCGAAATCGTTGTCTTCGATCCGTACCGTGCGGGTCATGAGCTTTTGTATCATCCGGGGGAGACCAACCTCAGGAGGGCGGATATCGCCGTCATCAACAAGGTCGACACGGCGGGAGAGGAACTCATCAGGACGGTCGAGCACAATGTGCGGATGCTGAACCCCTATGCGGTCGTCGTCCGTACCGAGTCCCGCATCAGTACGGACGCGCCTGAGGAGATCCGCGGCAAGAGGGTTCTGGTCGTGGAGGACGGTCCCACCGTCACCCATGGAGGCATGCCCTACGGGGCCGGGTATATCGCTGCGCAACGGTTCGGAGCGGCGGAGATCATCGATCCCAGACCGTACGCTCGCGGCTCCATCGGCGACGCCTTCTCGCGGTATCCGCATATCGGAAGCCTGCTGCCGGCCATGGGTTACGGTCCCGCGCAGATCGGGGAGCTGGCAGAGACGATCCGCTCCGTCCCCTGTGATCTTGTCCTTATCGCTACACCGGTTGATCTGGGCAGACTACTCTCCCTGGACAGGCCTGTTCAGCGGGTGCGGTACGAGATTGCCGAGGCCAACGGCTTTGACCTGAAAGGATGCATCGAGGGGTTTGTGGACAGTGTCCGGCACTGACGTCGGAAGCAGGTCCCATCCGGCACAACGCGGCCTGTTCCCCGCAAGCAGGCGAAGACAGAAGACGCTCATGTCTCCCGACTGTTGATGACCCTCTGCAGGAGCATGCCTAGTTCCCCGACAGTATACGGTTTGGAGATTGCTCCCACAAAGCCGTGCTGTGCGTAATCAGCCATAAGGGGGTCGTCGGCATAGCCGCTTGATACGACACACCGGGCATGCGGGTCCATCTCCCGGATTTCCCTGACAACGTCGGCCCCTCCCCGGCCGCCCTGGACAGTCAGATCGAGAATCGCTGCCGCGAATCCGTCGCCGCCGGCCATCGCCGCGCGATATGTTTCGACCGCCTCCTGCCCGTCCTTCACCGTTGTGGCGTCGTACCCCAGGAAGGCGAGGATCTCGGTCGCTATGTCGCGGAGCCCCTCCTCGTCATCCATCAGGAGCACCCTTCCTCTCCCCCGTATATACGGAGACTTGTCCTCTCCCTCCGGGGCATCGGGGTCCGGGACAGAGGAAGCGGCAGGGAGATACACGGCAAATTCCGTTCCCCTCCCCTCCCCGGACCGGACGGTGATAAGCCCGGCGTGCTTCGATATGATCGAATGGCAGATGGAGAGGCCGAGACCCATGCCCCTCCGGCTCCCTGGCCCCTTTGTGGTGAAGTACGGGTCGAAGATCTTCTCCAGATGCTCCTCAGGGATGCCTTTCCCCTCATCCCGGACAATCATCATGAGATATCTTCCCGCAGGCAGCGGCGGCCGGTCATGTTCCGTCAGGGCGATATTCTCCGCGGAAATCCGTATATGGCCGCCGCCGGGCATCGCCTCCTTGGCGTTCAGAAGGAGGTTGTTGAGGACCTGCTGCATCTGGCCGCAGTCGACCTCAACAGGACACAGACCCTCCGGGATGCACAGGTCGCAGGCGATATTCGAGCCGCTCAGGACAAGGGCCGCTGATTCCCTGATAAGGCCCGCGATCGAGGTCACCCGCTTGACCGGTTCGCCCCCCTTCGAGAAGGTGAGGAGGCGGTAGCTCAGCTCCTTGGCATGGCCGCATGCACGCTCCGCGTCGGTGAGGAATGCCGTTGCCCTGTTGTCGGCGTGAAGGTGCATCCTGGCGAAGGAGATGTTCCCTAGAATGATGGAGAGGAGGTTGTTGAAGTCATGGGCGATGCCGCCGGCCAGGATCCCCACGGACTCGAGCTTTTTTGCCTTCAGGAGGTCCTCCTCGAGACGCTTGCGCTCGGTGATGTCGGATATGAGGCCGTCGTAGGCGATGAGCCTGCCGGTCTTGTCGTGTCTCGGGACAGGCGTGTTGCGTACCCATCTCGTCGAGCCGTCCTTGTGTATGATCCGGTGTTCGAGGGGGGAAACGGGATGGTCGGCCTGCACGAGGTCCGCCTGCCGGAGCACCGACTCCCCGTCTTCCGGACAGATCATCTTGTACCAGAGGTGCGGGTCAGCGTCATACTCGGCTGACGTATAACCGGTCACCGCGACGCAGCCCGGTCCGTGTCTCGTGGCAACGGGCGAGCCGTCGACCACATCCACGGTATACATGTAGTCGGTTACGGACTCAACGAGTTTCCTGTACCGGGCCTCGCTTTCCCTCAGGGCGTCAGCAGTCCTTCTCCGCTCGGAGATATCGCGGGCGATGCTGTAAATGAGCCGCCGGCCGTCTGTATCGACCAGGCGGGCATGTACCTCGATGGGCATGACGCTGCCGTCCTTGCGGAAATGAGCGGACTCGAAGGTGGCCTCGCCCTTCTGCACCAATTCCGTGATCCGGGATTCGAGCCGCAGCGCCTGCTCCGGTACGGCCAGGCTTCGAAGACTCAGCCGCATCATTTCATCGTGGGTATACCCCCGCGACTCATGGGCCTCTTTGTTGATGTAGACGAGATCTCCGTTAAGGTCGTGAACAAAGACGGAGTCAATGGAGAGGTCGAGCAGATTTGCCTTCTGCTTGAGGTCTTCCTCGATCCCGGCCCGCCCGGCTTGCGCTGTTTCGAGTTCGCTGATGCGCCTGCGCAGCTCTTTGAGTTCCCTCCGCGCGGCCTCCTGTGGCAAATCGCTTTCGTCCATGGTATACGGGCAGCACCCTCCCCTCTGTCCATTATAGCCGAATTGCGCTGTCGTGGTAATCGTCTTTTTTCAGGGAGGAGAGGAGGGGGAGGCGGCCGGCCGGATCAGCGGGAGATGATCCGGTTTCGGGAGTCGACCTTAACGATACGAGGCCTGAAGGAGCGGGTCTTGCTGTCTTCGAAATAGCTGTAGCAGAAGATGATCACCCTGTCGCCGACGACGCCTTTGCGTGCGGTGGGACCGTTGAGGCATATCTCGCCTGACCCCTTCTTGCCGGGGATAACGTACGTCTCGAAGCGCTCGCCGTTGTTCACGTTGCTGATCATGACCTGTTCGTAGGGAATCATGCCCGCCTTGCGGAGGATGTCTTCATCGATGGTGATGCTGCCCTCGTAGGCGAGGTTGGACTCCGTCACCGTCGCCATATGGATCTTGGCCCTGAGCATGCACCTCAGCATACGGCCTCCTTCAGCGTCTTATTCATTCTATGATCTTCGGGACCCGGTAGAATTTGTCAGTCCTGTCCGGGGCGTTCAACAGCGCCTCTTCCCGAGGCAGGGAATCTCTTGGGACGTCTTCCCTGACGACGGTGGCAAGGGAGACAACGTGGGATGTCGGTTCCACGCCCGAGGTATCCAATTCGTTGAGTTTGTCGACGTAGGAAAGGATGCTGTCGAGATGGGCGCCGAGCCGCGTCTTCTCCTCATCGGAGAGAGCCAGCCGGGCAAGGCGGGAGAGATGCTCGATCGATACCTTCATGACTCAGATCTTGGTGAGGTTGGCCAGTTTGAGGGAGAGGCGTTTCACGCCGATATTGGGGAAATTCACCATCACCTTCTGGTCGTCTCCGTCCCCGTAACAATCCCGTATGACCCCGATCCCCCAGACGGGATGTTTGACCCTGCAACCCGAGGAGAAGAGCGGCTTGACCTTCTTGATCTCGGGCCTCGCCTTTTCGCCCCTGCACCGCATGTCGCGGGGCTCTGACACCTTCTCGATCCAGTGGCAGAAATTCCGGGGGAGGTCCCTGAGGAAGCGGGAGGGTTCCTGCTCCTGTATCCGCGAATAGAGCCTCCGCTTCCGTGCTCCGCTCAGGAGCAGCAGGTCCTTCGCGCGGGTCATCCCCACGTAGAAGAGCCTCCTCTCCTCGGCGATCTCTTCCTCGTTGCCATTGGCCTTGAAATAGGGGAGAAGCCCCTCCTCAAGACCGATGATGAAAACAACAGGGAACTCAAGGCCCTTGGCATTGTGCATGGTCATGAGAGAGACGTGGTCGCCGCCGGAGGATTCCTCGACAGTCGTGAGCAGCGAGGCCCGGTCGATAAATTCCCGGATATCCTTTCCCTCGGCCAGGGCGATGAGTTCGGCGACGTGCCCTTTCCGGTCGTCGTCGAGACTCGCCAGGTAGCCGGTCTTCTCGATGACCGCCTTGAGGAATGCATCCGCGGAGTCGTAAGAACCTGACGACAGTTTCTCCACGAGCGTGGCGAAGGCCCCCAGTTTGTCCTTGGTCGCCGTGACGATGCCGTTTCCCCTGATGCAGGCCTTTATGGTGTCGAAGATGCTCATCGTCTTCTTCTTGGCCTCGTTCTCGAGCTTCGAGAGGGTCGCCGAGCCGATGCCGCGGGGCGGGCAATTGATAATCCGCCTCAGGCTGACGTTGTCGCCGTGGTTCAGGATGAGCCGGGCATACGCGATGACGTCCTTGATCTCCTTGCGCTGGTAGAAGCTGATGCCGCCGACGATATGGTAGGGAAGGCCGGTCTCGCGCAGGGCGTCCTCCACGGGACGTGACTGGAGGTTCACCCGGTACAGGATGCCGACATCCCGGTAGGCGAAGGCGCCTTTCAGGAAGAGTTCCTTGATGATCTTCGAGACGTGTTTTGCCTCCTCCTCCTCGTTCACCAGCCAGCAGAAATGCACCTTTTCGCCGGCGCCCCGTTCTGTCCAGAGCTTCTTCGCCTTGCGGCTGGTGTTGCCGGAGATGACCGCATGGGAGGCGTCGAGTATATTCTGGGTGGAGCGATAGTTTCTCTCGAGCCTCACGACCCGCGCCCCGGGGAAGTCTTTTTCGAACCGGAGGATATGCTTCACGTCAGCCCCGCGGAAGCGGTAGATGCTCTGGTCGTCGTCGCCCACGGCGCAAATGTTTTTGTGGTCACGGGCCAGCAGCCTGACCAGCTGGTACTGCGAGGCGTTGAGGTCCTGGAATTCGTCGACGAGGATATGGGGAAATGCAGCCTGGTATTTCTTGAGGGAAGGCTGATGTTCCTTGAACAGTTTTACCGTCAGCATGATCAGGTCGTCGAAATCGAGGGCGTTGCTCCGCCTCAGTTCGTCCTGGTAGCGGACATATACCTTGGCGAGCTTTTCATCGAAGCCGAAGCCGTCCCCTGTGGAGAGGAAATCCTCGGGGCCTATGAGGGAGGACTTCAGGAGATTGATCCGCGAGGAGACTCCCTTATAGAGCGCCTCATATATCTTGAACTCCTTCAGGATATGACGGATGAGCGTGCAGCGGTCATCCTCGTCATAGATGGAAAAGTCAGGGGCGTACCCGAGGGTCTTTATCTCTTTTCTGAGTATCTTGCCGCACTGGGAATGGAGCGTGCCGATCCAGGTCTGCCGGAGGTCCTTTCCCAGGAGGTGCTGTATCCGCTCCTTCATCTCGTTTGCCGCCTTGTTGGTGAAGGTGACGGTGAGGATGGATTCGGGAGAGACCTTGTGGGTCTTCACCAGGTATGCGTATTTATGCGTGATTACCCTTGTCTTGCCGCTGCCTGCCCCTGCAAGTACCAGCAGGGGACCATCACAATGCTTTAATGCCTCTTTCTGCTGTGGATTGAGATCTTGCATTAAACTTTCTTTTGACATTATTTGATCCAGGCATTTTAGGATAACAGATTTACCCCCTATAAATCCAGTATGCAAGCCAAAAAGACGGTTATTCGACGGTGACGCTCTTGGCCAGGTTTCTCGGCTGGTCGACGTCGCACCCCCGGAGAACGCCGATATGGTAGGCGAGCAGCTGCAGGGGAACCGCAAGAAGGAGCGGGGAGAGAAAGTGGTTGGAGTCGGGTACGGTGACGCAGTTGCCGGAGATCTCTTCCACCTCGCGGGCGCTCTCCGTGGCGACGGCGATGACGTTGCCCCCCCTGCTGTTGACCTCCTGGATGTTCGTGAGCATCTTCTCGAAGAGCGAGTCCCGCGAGACGAGGATGACGACCGGGAGTTCCTCGTCGATGAGGGCGATGGGCCCGTGCTTCATTTCGCCGGCCGGGTATCCCTCGGCGTGGATGTAGGATATCTCCTTGAGCTTCAGCGCCCCCTCGAGGGCGATCGGATAGTTGATGCCCCTCCCGAGGTAGATGAACCCGCGGGCCCTGCAATAGTCACGGGCGATCGACCTGATCGCCTCATCGGAAGAGAGGGCCCTTTCAATCTTGCCGGGCAGCAGGAGCAGTTCATCGAGGAGTTCACGGGAGCGCGGCTCATCGAGGGTCCCCTTCAGGCGGCCCAGGGCGATGGCGAGAAGGTACACCGCCGTCACCTGGGTAAGAAACGCCTTTGTCGAGGCGACGCCGATCTCGGGGCCCGAATGCGTGTAGAAGACGGCGTCAGCCTCCCGCGCCGAGGTGCTGCCGACGACATTGCAGATACTCAGCGCCTTTGCCCCCAGCCGCTTCGCCTCGCGCTGAGCCGCGAGGGTGTCCGCCGTCTCCCCTGACTGCGTGATGACGACCATGAGGTGGGTCGCATCCACCAGAGGCCTCCGGTATCTGAACTCCGAGGCGATGTCCACCTCCACCGGGATCCGGGCCAACTCCTCGATCATATACTTGGCCGCGAGGGCGGCATGCCAGGAGGTCCCGCAGGCGACGATGAATATCTTGCTGATCCCGGAGAGCATCCCGCTGGATAGTCCGAATTCCTCCAGGTTGATCTCGCCGGTCTCCGGGGAGAACCTGCCCCTGACCGTGTCGCTCACCGCCCGGGGCTGTTCGAAAATCTCCTTGAGCATGAAATGACGATACCCGCCTTTTTCGGCCATCGACGGGCTCCAGGTGACGGAGGTCACTTCCTTATGCACCGGTGTGCCGTCAAGGGACGTGACGACGACCCCGTCGGTGGTGAGGATGACCATTTCTTCCTCGTCCAGGAAGAGCACGTCCCGGGAATAGTTCAGAAACGCCGGCACGTCCGAGGCGATGAAGTATTCGCCGTCGCCGATGCCGACTACCAGGGGGCTGTCTTTCCTGACTCCCACCACCTTTCCCGGCTCCTGCTCGTTGATGACCGCCAGTGCGTATGCTCCGCGGACTTCCCTGAGCGCCTCCCGCACGGCCTCCTCCAGGGGCAGCCGGTTGCAATGGTCGCGGATCAGGTGGCAGAGCACCTCGGTGTCCGTGTCGGATGCGAAGCTGTAGCCCTTCTCGGCAAGTTTCTTCTTGAGGGGCAGGTAGTTTTCAATGATGCCGTTATGGACGAGCACGACCCCTCCGGAACGGTGCGGATGGGCATTTTCCTCGGACGGTTTCCCATGGGTTGCCCAGCGGGTGTGGCCTATGGCGGTACTGCTGGTAAGATGTTCGTTTTCGATGATCGCCGACAGGTCCTTGATCTTGCCCTTGCACCGCCTGACGTCAATCCCCTGGCCGGAAAAAAAGGCGACCCCTGCAGAATCGTATCCGCGGTATTCAAGCCGCTTAAGCCCTTCAAGGACGACGCTGACCGCGTTCCTGTTGCCGATATATCCGATTATTCCGCACATACTGTCAGGGCGCACGAACGGGGACTCACCTGCCCCGGCGTCCGCCACCTCCTTCTGTCCGTGGTGATGACTTCTTTTTTTTCGCCCAGCCCGGCACATTTTTCTGCGCGACCCTGCTTATGGCGAGCGCCCCGGGGGGAACGTCTTTTGTGATGGTCGAGCCCGCCCCCACGTAGGAGCCCTTGCCGACACGCACCGGCGCGACCAGTTGTGTATCGCTTCCGATGAATGCGCCTTCGCCGATGACGGTGACATGCTTGCGGACCCCGTCGTAATTGCAGGTGATGGTGCCGGCCCCGATATTGACGCCCCTGCCGATGACCGCATCACCGAGATAGCTCAGGTGAGAGGCCTTCGACCCGGCGCCTACGCGTGCCTTCTTGAGTTCGACGAAATTGCCGATCCGGGCGCCTGTTCCCACATCGGAGCCGGGGCGCAGATGGGCAAACGGGCCGACCGAGGCGAGGGACCGTATGTGCGACCCCTCGATTACGGAGGAGTCTTTTACGACCGCGGAGTCTCCGATCACGCTGTCTGTCACCCGCACGTTCGGATAGATCGTCGCTTCCCTGCCGATCCTGGTGCTTCCTTCGATATGGACATTGGGGTAGACGACGGTCCCCCCGCCGATGACGGCATCGGGGTGAATGAAGACGGAATCGGGATCAACGAAGCTGACCCCCTTTTCGATCCATGCCGAGACGATCCTCTTCCTCATGAAAGCCGATGCCCGATGGAGCTCCTCGCGCGTATTGACCCCCATGAACTCCTCTTCCCTGCCGATGCAGCTGGAACCGGTCCTCAGCCCCGCGGCATGGGCGGCGGCGATGATGTCCGTGAGGTAGTACTCTCCCGTTACCCTGTTGATCCGTATGGCGTCAAGGAGCGGCAGGACGTTGTGGTTGATCGCATAGACGCCGCTGTTGACCTCGGTGATGTGTTTCTGCTCCGCGTGGGCGTCTTTTTCTTCGACGATGGCGATGACCCGTCCCCCCCGGTCCCGGACGATCCTTCCGTACCCCGCAGGGTTGCCTGCGGAGAACGAGAGCACGGACAGGGCATTGCGGCCCGACCGGTGGAGCCTCAGAAACAGGCGTATGGTAGCGGGGCTGAGAAGGGGCGTATCGCCGTTCATGACAATGACCACGCCATGGAATCCCCGAAGGGCCGGGAGGGCGCACGACAGGGCATGGGCTGTTCCTCTCGGTCTTGGCTGCACGGCGTACGAAATCCGTTCAGTCCCGATGGCGCTGCTGACGCCTTTCCGGTCCTTCCCCGTAACGATCACGGTCCTTTCCGGCCTCAACTGGCGGGCGGTCCTCACGACGAACTCGATCATCGAGACGCCGCAGACGCGGTGCAGCACCTTGGGGACAGGAGATCTCATCCTCGTGCCGAGGCCGGCTGCCAGGATGACACAGGCGGTCTTAATGACCCACCTCCCGGATGGTGGCGGGTGCGGCGATGCCGCCGGAGAGGATGATCTTGATGCCCTCTTCGATCGAGATGTCGGTATAAAAAATGTCCTCGTCCCTGAGGAGAACGATTTCTCCGAGATAGAGGTTGTTCGTGGGCACATAGATCGCCTTGAGGCAGCACCCCGCGTCGTCCTTCGTAGATTTCATCGTACACTCCTTGGTGAGGAAGCCGAAGGCAAAGGAGCCCTTTCTCGGGTACTCGATGATGACGAACGTCTTGAAGGAATTCGACTTGTTCTCCGGCGAGAAGGCGTCCACGAGATGCTTGACGGCGGTGTAGAATCCCTTGAAGACGGGTATCTTCACGAAGGCGAGTTCCACGAACTGGATGATCTTCTTCCCGAAAACGTTTGTCGAGACGACCCCGACAATGAAGATGAGCGCCACCGCCGATGCAAAGCCGAGGCCCGGGACGTGGTAGTTGAGGAGCCTGAAATAGAAGGGCTCAAGCAGTCCGTCGACGAAGGCGAACAACTTGCCGATGACGAGGATGGTGATGATCGCCGGTATCGAGACGAAGAGACCCGTGATGAAACGCCGCTTGATAACGGCTGTCAGTGATATAGCCATAATCGTTATGTTACTGTCGGCGCCGGGGATAACGCAATGATGAGTTATGCCCCTGCCTTCTCAGCCACCTTGTCGGGTATGTCGAAGTTGGCGTAGACATTCTGCACGTCGTCGTGGTCCTCGAGGACGTCCATCAGCCTGATCATCTGGTCGGCCGCCTTATCATCAAGAAGGACATAGTTCTTGGGAATCATGGTCACCTCGGCAGAGTCGACGGGTATCTTTGCCTTTTCCAGGGCCTCCCGGACGGCCTCAAAATCCTCCGGCGCCGTGATAATCTCATAGTTGTCCTCACCGGGGTCGTTTTTCATATCCTCCGCGCCGGCATCAAGGGCGGCCGACATGACGGTATCCTCGGAGGACTTAGACTTTTCAACGAGGATATACCCCTTCTTGTCGAACAGCCACGACACGCACCCCGTCTCCCCGAGGTTCCCGCCGTGCTTCGACAGCATATGCCTGATTTCCGGGAGCGTGCGGTTCTTGTTGTCTGTCAAGACCTCGATCATAATGGCGACGCCTGCCGGTCCGTACCCCTCATAAACGTGTTCTTCATAGGAGACGCCGGGGAGTTCGCCGGTCCCTTTCATGATCGCCTTCTTGATGTTGTCATGCGGCATATTGACTTCCTTGGCCTTCTCAATAGCCGTGCGCAGGCGCGGGTTGCCGTCAGGGTCCCCGCCACCGATACGGGCCGCCACCGCGATCTCCTTGACGATCTTGGTGAAGGCCTTTCCCCTCTTCGCATCTGAGTGAGCCTTCTTGTGCTTTATCTGTGACCACTTTGAATGTCCTGACACGCAAAACCTCCGGAACTCTGATTATTTGGATATTCTTTTCCTGATCTCTTCCAGGCGTGCCGCGGAAAGCGCGCCCTCCCGCGTCTTCGGGAAGAGGGCGACGACGATCCTGTATCCCTTTTCAGCCTCAACGAGATCGCCCAGATTGAGCTTCGCCTCCGCATACATGAACATGTCCTGGGGTTTCGACAGTTTGCCTTTTTCGATATAGAGCCTGATCGACGGCGTGAATAATTTTATGAGCCGGTCCCACTGCTTGTTCCGGTAATAGCTGTCAGAGAGTGCTTTGTCGATCTCGCCCTTGACCTGAGACGCCGGATACCGCGCGATGAACCTGTTGTAGTATGCCTCTGCCCTGTCGAAGGCAGGAGGCGTGTGGTCGTTCAAACAGATGACGATGATCCTCCAGTAGGATTCCTGCGCCAGCGCCGCATCGGGATAGGAGTCTATCAGCTCCTGGTACAGGCGCTCCACCTCGGGAAGCACCTGTGCCCTCTTGCCCTTATCGAGCGTTTCATATATCTTCTGGAAAAGTTCGAGGGCACGTTTGTCCTGCTCGGCCGGGGGCATAGCCTTGACCTCTTCCTGCGCCGGCTGCGGACGGTCGGGCGCCGTGGCGCACGACGAGATGCCCAGCGCCAGAACGCAGGCGAGCAGTATTGAAGGACATCGGGGAGCAAACACGGTTTTTTATAATAAAACCGTTGCCTTTGCGCTGTCAAGGAGGAAGGCAGGCGACGGGCTCCGGATCAGCACGGATGCCGGAGGGTCTATTCGACTCCGTAGTCTTTTATCTTGGTCAGGAGGGTCTTATAGCTTACCTTCAGTAGTTCCGCTGCCCTGGTCTTGTTCCCCCTGGTTTCCCGGAGGGCGCGCACGATCCTCTCGGTCTCGGCGATGCGAGTCGCCTCTCTTGCCGTCTCCTCCAGGGGCCCGTCGAGAGGGACGTTCTTCAGGCACCGTTCAAGTGTGCTTTCACGGTCAAGGGAGAGATGCTCCGGCGTGATGGTCGCTCCGTCGCAGAGGATGATGGACCTCTCGATGCAATTTTCAAGCTCCCGGACATTGCCCTTCCATGGGTATTGCTGCAGAAGCTCAACCGCGTCGCCGGAGAGGGACTTGGGGGGTTTTTTCAGATCGCGACAGTACTTGCCGATGAAGTAGTCCGACAGGAGGGGGATGTCCTCTCTCCTTTCCCTGAGAGGCGGTATGGTAATAGGGAATACGTTCAGGCGGTAGAAGAGGTCTTCCCGGAACAGCCTGCCTTCGACCGCCTGGGCCAGGTTCCTGTTGCTTGCCGCTACGACCCGCACGTCGATTCTGACCGCCTTGAGTCCCCCCAGCCGCTCGATCTCACCCTCCTGCAAAACGCGTAGGAGTTTGGTCTGGAGCGAGAGATCCATCTCCGCGATCTCGTCCAGAAATACTGTCCCCTTGTCCGCCAGCTCGAACTTGCCTATCTTCCTGGCGTCGGCGCCGGTGAAGGAACCTCTTTCGTGGCCGAAGAGTTCGCTTTCAAGGAGCTCGCGGGGGATGGCCGCGCAGTTGATCGGCACGAACGGATAGGGGCTCCGGGGGCTCAGATCATGGATGGCCCTCGCAAAGAGTTCCTTGCCGGTGCCGCTTTCTCCGAGGAGAAGCACCGTTGTCTTGCCCGGCGCCACCTTCTGTACTTTCTGGGCCACGTCGACAATGCCGTTGCTTTTGCCGATGATCTTTGGTGCCCCGAGCCGTTCCGCCAATTCGTCTTTGAGGAGGATGTTTTCGGTCAGCACCCGCTGGTTTTCGAGCGCCCGCCTGATCAGCAGGAGGAGATGGTCAGTGTCGAACGGCTTTGTGATGAAGTCATAGGCGCCTTCTTTCATCGCGGTGACGGCGGTCTCAACAGTGCCGAACGCTGTCATCATGATGACCGGCGTCAGGGCGTTCTCCGCCTTTGAGGCCCTGAGCACCTCGATTCCGTCCTTCTTCGGCAGCTTCAGGTCGGAGAGCACGAGATCGCAATGGCCTTCGCGGATGAGCCGGATCCCCTCAAGGCCATCCCTCGCGATGACCGTGCGGTAGCCCTCTGCCTCGATCGTCTCCCGGAGCATCTGGGCCATAGACTCTTTATCTTCTACAACAAGGACGGTCGGCACGCTCTATTGTACCTCATGATCGGCTCTAATCATTACATCCCCGCATCCTTCAGGGCGCGTCCGCAGGGGCATGCCGGTGTTGTCGTATCCTGCATGAAGAAGGAACTCAGGAGATCCCTGATCTTGTCCATCGACGACCGCATCGTCCCGATCACCTCCGAGACAGTGAGCCTCCCGTCGGAAATGCCCGCCGCACGGTTGGTGACGACGGAGAGAGAGGCGAAACACATCTCGAGTTCGCGTGCAAGTACCGTCTCGGGCATGGCGGTCATGCCGACCATGTCCGCTCCCCATGCTGCGTATGTCCTGATCTCTGCGGCTGTCTCAAGACGCGGACCGTTTACGCAGATGTAGGTCCCCGCGGGGATGATATCGATACCCGTCCGGCGAGCCGCCTCCAGGAGCAGCTGTCGCAGGTCAGGGCAGAAGGGATCGGTGAAGTCGATATGGACGACCTCATCCTTGTCGTAGAAGGTCGCCTCCCTGCCGGAGGTCATGTCCATGACCTGATCGGGAAGGGCGATGGCCCCGGGTATCATGTCCCGGCTTATCCCGCCCGAGGCCCCGACAGAGAGTATCCGCCTGACCCCCAGTTCCCTGAAGCCCCAGAGATTGGCCCTGTAGTTGATCCGGTGAGGCTGTATGGTATGCCCTGCGCCGTGCCTTGGAAGGAAGGCCACTTCTCTTCCTGAAATAATGCCGAGGCTGTAGAGGCCGGAAGGATCTCCGTAGGGAGTGGCGACAGAGACGGATTCAGTTATCTCAAGGCCGGGTATCCCGGAAAGACCGCTTCCACCGACTACCCCCCATAAGGGCATATCTGCCTCCTCCAGAACGTGATTGAACGGAACAGAGTGGTATAATAGCTACCATTATAGGTAATTGAGCGGCCTAATGTGAAGCCGCCTATCCCATGCCCCTCCTTGACGAGGGGCTGATTCCTACGGAGAGGTACCATATGCTCGATGCGGGACTCCTCGCTGATGTGATCAGGAAGACCCTTTCCCGGGGCGGTGATTATGCCGACGTTTACGTGGAGGACCGCAGACAGACTGCCCTCGTCCTTGAGGACGGCAGGCTTGAAAAGGTGATCAGCGGGACCGAGTCAGGCGTGGGGATCAGACTGCTGTACGGCGGCAGGACCGCTTACGCCTTCAGCAATGATCTTGCCCCCGAGTCGCTCCTTGCCGCAGCCTCCGAGGTCAGCCGGGCGACTGCCGGAGGGACGGGACCCATGACCCTTGACCTCAGGACCGTACGGCCTGAGGTCGATTACGCGATCCGTCTTGCCCCTGCCCGGGTCCCTGTGGGGAGAAAGATCGGCCTGGTGAGAAAGGCGGACGCCGCCGCCCGGAAGCTTGACGCCCGAATCAGGCAGGTGAGCGCCGTATATCGGGACACGGCCCAGAACATTCAGATCGCAACGTCAGACGGTACCCTTGCCGGTGATGACCGCGTCTATACGACCGCTATTGTTCATGTGGTCGCCGCGTCTGATGATAGTATCCAGACCGGCTATGAATCAGCCGGGGGGTTCATCGGCTTCGAACTCTTCGAAGAAAACGACATGGAGGAACTCGGCCTCAGGGCCGTCCGGCGGGCGATCATGATGCTGACGGCGCGCAAGGCGCCCGGCGGAAGGATGCCGGTCGTCATATCGTCTGCGGCCGGTGGCACTATGATCCATGAGGCGATCGGGCACGGTCTGGAGGCTGACTTGGCCCAGCAGGGCCTTTCTGTCTTTTCATCCAGAATCGGCAGTCAGGTTGCATCTCCTTTTATTACGGTTATCGATGACTCTACCCTCCCGGGGAAACGCGGTTCTTTCCGGTTTGACGATGAAGGGACACAGTCCCGGCGCACGGTGCTCGTTGACAGGGGGATCCTGAAGAGTTACATGTATGACCGGCTGTCAGCCGCAAAAGACGGGGCAGCCTCAACGGGAAACGGCAGGAGAGAGTCCTACCGGCACAGGCCCATACCGCGGATGACCAACACCTTTATCGACAGGGGAGAGACCCCCCCGGAGTCCATCCTCTCTTCCCTCGGGAAAGGGCTCCTGGTGGAAAAGATGGGCGGAGGGCAGGTGAATACGGTTACTGGTGATTTTGTTTTTGACGTTCAGGAGGGATACCTCATAGAGGGTGGGGCAAAGGGGGAGCCTGTCAGGGGAGCTACTCTTTCCGGCAACGGTCCTGCCGTGCTGATGTCCATCGACATGGTCGGCAGCGACCTTGGTTTTTCGATCGGCACCTGCGGGAAAGATGCTCAGGGGGTGCCCGTGTCCGATGCCATGCCGACGGTACGGCTACCCGAAATCGTTGTAGGCGGATCGTACGGCTGACCCTGTTTTTGGGTGTGTCGAAGAGGATACAACTGAGGATAATTGTCTACAGTTCTGATGACCTGGTTAACGGTCGGCCATTGATAATAAATAATAATTATATGGCATATGATTTGCTTATCTTAAAGTTGTGATTATGCGTTCGCAGCGTACAATAAAGACTGAGATCAGCTTTGAGGGCATCGGACTTCATACGGGAAGATTTGCCCGGGTCACCCTGAAGCCCGCCCCGCGGGACTCCGGCGTTACCTTTGTCCGGACTGACAAGGACGTGGTGATCAAGGCGCATGTGGGGTCCGTTATCGACACCGCATTTGCCACGACCATCGGCCACAACGGGGTGAAGATACGGACCATCGAACATATGATGGCAGCCCTTGCCGGCCTCGGCATCGACAATGTCAATGTCGAGATCTGCGGGCCCGAGATTCCGATCATGGACGGCAGTTCGACCGAGATTATCAGCATCATACTGAAGGCCGGGATCGCAAAACAGGGGAAGAAGAGGCCCTACCTCAGGATCAGGCGGCCCATCATGTTCGAGGACGGACATTCGATGATCGCCGCGCTCCCCTATGAGGGCAGGCGTATAACCTACAGCATTTTCTTCAACCAGTACGGGTTTGGAGAACAGCGGATCAGTATGGACATTGACGAAGAGACCTTTGCGGCGGAGATTGCGCCTGCCAGGACCTTCGGGTTTCTCAAGGATATCGAGTACCTCAGGACAAATGGCTATGCAAAGGGCGGTTCCTTGGACAATGCGATCATCTTCGGAGAAAACGGGGTGATGAACTCTTCGGGGCTGAGATTCAAGGATGAATTTGTCAGGCATAAAGTCCTTGATTCTATTGGAGATTTGTCGATCCTTGGATTTCCGATCTACGGCCATGTGGTAGCCAGCAAGTCAGGACACGCGACGAACATCAAATTCCTGAAGAAGCTCCTGGCCCATCCCGACTCTTGGGACGTTATCATGGAAGAGAAGAGCTCCCTGCGGCCTGTGCTGCAGATAAATACTTAAAAATCAGCCAGTTACGTTTGTCCCAAAAATATTCCCCAAAATCTTCTCATTTGTGATACTATACGTAAAAAAAGAGGCTGGAGAATGACGGTTCCCCAGCCCTGAGAAAATTGTTCGGGTTAACTTATTTCTTCTTCTTCGCGGCGGCCTTCTTCGGGGCTGCCTTCTTCGCTGCCGGCTTCTTTGCTGCTGCTTTCTTAACTGCCATTGTATTCACCACCTTTCCATCCCCAGCAAGCCGGGGAAGATGAAATTAAAGCTTCCCCATCAGGAGAATCTTGTTGCCTGACAGGAGCTTTTCGAGGTCAGCGTCGCCGCTGTCCCTCTTACCCTTAAACTCGCTTTCCTCCATAAAGGTCACATTAATCTTCTTGCTGAATTTATCCTCAATATCCTTGAACCCTTCCACGTTCAGCGAGGCTGGGCCGACCATGAAAAGGTCGACCTTTTCAGCGTCTTCGCTTTCAGCAAACTGTCCGTAGATAAAAGCTATCTTCACTACCGTAGTCTTCAGGAGGGCCTTCAGGGCCCCGGGTATGCCGAGGGACTTGGCTATGAGGCTCTTCAACTCGGAATACAGGGGTGATTTCTTTTCCGCCTGAAAATATTTGAGGTTTGCGACCTTCTTGCTCGTGAGAATCCCCATCTTTTCGAGATTGTCCAGCTCGCGCTTCACGCCGGAAGGATTCTTCCTTAGCAGGGTGGCGATCTCGCGCACGTAGAATCTTTCTTCAGGGTTATTCAACAGAAGTGCGAGCAGGTCAGCCCGGATCGCCGAGGAGAACAAACTTTTGAGTGTATCTCGTGCCTGTTTACTCATGCTGTTTATACTTATACAACAGACTTGTGGGTCTTGTCAACAAAAAAATTACATTGAGCTACATTTTTTTTAGAATATGAAACAGACCACGATATGTTAATGAACATACCTTATAAGACTTTTGTACAGACTATCCTCTCTTTGAAACAGATAAGTCTATCCAGGTACGGGTCGCACGCGCCAGAGATACATCCGTTTCAGACGGTAAACGGAAGATGATAACTTTGATATAGTCGATTCGGTGGCAGAAACAGAAGGACCGCAATAGTGATGTATCCTGATTTGAAATGATAATTCCGTTGGGACGCCGAGAACATGCTGCGAAAAAGATTCATGAAAGACCTTCTGTCCGGGAAGACATAGACAGCACCCCTTGTGCTGAGATCAGGCTGCAGAAATCTGCTCTATCCGGGGGGATGGGTCAATCCTCTCACCCGGGCAAGGTTGAGGGGATCGTCCTCATCCGTTTTTTTCGGGGTCTCCAGGATCAGCGGGATTCCCCTGAAGAACTCGTGCCTGACGATCCTCCTCATGCCTTCCATCCCGATCCTGCCCTGGCCGATGTGTTCATGACGATCAAGTCCGGAACCAAGACCGCCTTTGGAGTCATTCAGGTGGATTAACCTCAGCCGTTGCCTGGTGATATTCCTTTCTATTGCTGCCGACAGGCGGTATATCCCTTTCTCAGAGGAGAGATCATAACCGGCTGCAAAGGCATGACAGGTGTCCAGACACATACCGCCGATCAGGCGGCCGGTGACAGCGTCGATTATCCCGCCTATGTCCTCGATGGCGGATGTTATGTCCCCGCGCTCTCCGGCGGTGTTTTCCAGCAGGAGTCCTGCCTTCCACGTGCCGCGCACTCCTATCTCCCGCAGGCTGTCAATTGCTCTGGCCCTGGCAATTCGGGGTTCTTCCCCGGAGGCGCTCCCGGTATGGATTATCACGAAGTCGGCGCCGATACTGTCGGCTGCGTCCAGTTCCAGAACCGTCATGTCGATCGAGCGCTTCTTCAGGTCAGGGCTCGATGAGGCAAGATTTATGAGATACGAGGTGTGGACGAAGACAGGGGAAAGGTCATATTCCTTTCTCAGGCGCCTGAACTGGGCGAGTTCCTCTTCACTTCTTTCCCTGACCGCCCATACCCTCGGGTTGTGCGAAAAGATCTGCAGGGTGGTGCATCCGAGGGCATGGGCGCGCTCAAGACTGAGATGTATGCCGCCGGCTATGGACGTGTGAACCCCTACGCGATGCATGCGTATAAGGGTAGCACATCAGTGGCCGCCGTGGATAAGAACCGGCAGACATCTCACACAGACAAACTTGTCGGCCCCTTCGTGCCTGCACGGCAGGAGGACCCGTTCTTTCTCGGAAGCGCCGCAGACAAAGCATTTTGCTGTCATTTCTTCATTCCTCCGCTGTATTGATTTCTTTGATGATAGTCTCCGGATCGAGGTTGTGCATCATCGACCCGAAGGAGATGGACTCCATGTTGATTCCCGGACAGGTGAAACAGCCGCCGCCGAAGTATTTCTGGATTACGTCCTTTGCCTTCGGACGCTCCCTGATCACATCGCCTATGATAGAGTCTTTGGTCACCGCCTTTTTCGTCGCATTCATCGTATTCCTCCTTGGTGTCGTCCTGGTTTCTGTACTCAGTATAGCCTGCGGCCGCGGAGATTCATATGACGGGAATCATAACGGGAAAGGCCTGCGGCCGCGCAGGAACATTTTCTGTTGTTCGCCGCGACGATACCCGCTATAATTCCTGTAGGACATGGTCCTATCGCATGCGCGATCCCGCTTCTGCTGATGGAGGAAGATATAGTATGACCGACAGGAAAAGTGCACTGGAGGAGATATCCAATCAGATGAGCGACCATATCGTGGCTGTCAAGGGCACGCTGGAACTGGTGGACGCATCGGTTGCAGAGGATGACCTGCACGACCTCCTGCTCAAGGCCATCGACAGGATGGACGTTATCCAGCGATTGGCAGGAGAAATGTTCGCAGCCTTCAGACAGTATCTCGAAAAGAATGGATGAAGGGTACGGGGGATGCCCCCCGGGCCATTCATCAGTTGCACCGTCATTATTATGATGGGCTCCTCCGTATGACTCCAGTCATAGAATCAGAATCACTACTGAGATAGACTGAATCAAAAATACAGTCTTCTCAGGAGGAAGCCATGGACCGTTTTGTAAGGAACTTCATCATCATCAGCATCTTCTATCTGGGAGTCTCATCCGTCCTCGGGGTATGCATGCTCGCGAATCCGTCTCTCCTGTCTCTGAAGTTTGTGCACTCTCACCTGAACCTGCTGGGTTGGGTCTCCATGATGATCTACGGTGTCGGATACCACGTGTTGCCGAGGTTTTCAGGCAGGCCTCTCAAATATCCCAAGATGGGAGAGGTGCAGTTCTGGGCCGCAAATATAGGACTGATCGGCATGCTCCTGTTTTCCGCGATGGATGCGTTTAGCGCCGTCCCGGCCTACAAGACGCTCTCCGTCGCCTTCGGTGCGCTTGAGGTGTTTTCCATCGGGCTGTTCTTCTACAACATGCTCGCAACCCTGCTGCCGAAGACAGCGGCCTAGACCGCAGATGGAGGGGAAGAAAATATACCCGCCGTGACGCATCGGAAGAAGAGAGGTCAGCCGGGTGCGCAACGGCAGGGTTATGTCAGGGACCGGAGTTTCTCCAGATCTCTGATAACAAATCTGCCGGCCCGCGAAACGACCAGACCCGCCTTGTTGAGCTTGCTCATCGTCCTGATAGACGTTTCGACTGTGGTGCCCACCATCTCCGCTATGTCCTGTTTGGTGAGCTTCATGGTGATTGCGAGCCCCTCGGCCGTCTTTTCCCCTGCCTTGTCCGACAGCTTGATGAGAAGAGACGCGATGCGGGACTCCACCTTTTCCAGCGCAATGCTCTTGAGGGTCTCGTGCGAACCCTTTATCCTGTCTCCTATATTTGTCGCCATGCAGTACATGAGGCCGGGATACCGGTCCATGATGCTCAGGAGGTTTTTCCGGGATATCTTGACGACTTCCGTATCTTCCATCGCAACAGCGTTGGCAGGGTAGGGAAAGCCCCTTATTACCGCGATGCCTCCGAAGAATTCCAGGGGCGAGATTATCTCGAGAATGATCTCCTTGCCCTCGTGCGATATCTTGGTTATCTTGACCTTCCCCTTCTTCACTATATAGAGCCATTCGGAAGGGTCTCCCTCGGAAAAGATTGATTCTTTCTTCCTGAATTTTCCGGACAGAAGATAGGGAGATATCTCTTTCGCCTCCTGCGGGCTCAGGGTTTTGAATATCGGTATCTGGGTTATATCAAACATAGTCGTAGGATAATAGAAAATAAGATGAAATACAATAACACCTTAAATAACAAGAGAAACTTCTCTGCCGGACTTCTGCCTGGCACATCCGGCTCGTTGTTGCTAAAGTTTGAATTAATAGCTAAGTTGATTTTTTCTCTTGACAAGCGCCCTAAAGTATGGTTTTATGTAATCATTAAGCGCCTCGTTACCTCCCCTAAGCTGCTGCCCACATCCCACGGGCAGCAGCACTTTTTTTTCCGATCAGTCCAGGGAGACGATTTCATACCCCCGGGAGCCCAGGCCGAGCCGCTCTGCCTCTTCAACCTGAAGCCGATACGGTCTTCCGTGCAAACCGGCAAGGATGTCATCGCCCTCCTTCAAGCCCTTGTCATGGGCCAGCGAGGCGGGGAGGGGGGAGGCCGCAAGGAGCATGTCCATGCTCGCCTGTTCAATAGCCACCACATCTTCCGAGACGAGGATGCCCAGGTCCTGCATGACCGGAACATCCGCCGTCGGCATGCAGTCGCACTCCGGCTGTATTTCGGTCAGGAAATTGATGTAGAGGATCTTCCCCGGCTCGAACGTGCTGACGACCGCACGCGCAGCCTCGGCCAATGATCGCATAAACCGCCCGATGTCCGCAGGCAGGGTCAGGGACTCTGATTGGCAGACGCGCTCACATCTGCCGCACCTCCAGCAGATATCCCCGTTCCAGACGAGTTTCTCTTCCTCGAAGCTGATGGCGTCGAGGGGGCACACGTCCCTGCACTGGTAGCAGAGTTCGCATTTGTCTGCGTCCCAGACCAACTCCCCTTCGCCGATCGTATGCATGGCCCCGCGTCCGCACTTCCACCCGCAGGTGCGGTGAGAAGCGCTGACCCCCCCCATGGCGAGATTCTTGATCGCCCCGGCGTAGCCGGCGTTGATGTGGCCTTTTACGTGGGAGCATACGACCATGGCCGGGACGTCGTGGATGACCGATGCGACGGCGATCTCCCCCAGGATATCGCCTGCCTTGACCATGAGGCTGTCCCTTCCGTACAGGCCGTCGGCGAGAATGACCGGAGCCCCCACAGAAAGGTGGTTGATTCCGTTGCCATTGGCTACATCGAGATAGTCGAGGCCTTTTATCCGCACCGTGTCCGTTACAAAGGGCTTGGCCCCGATCTTCCGGAGCGCCTCCACCACCTTTCTCAGGAAGGTCGGTCTGATGATACGGTGTGCTCCGTCAGAGCCAAAGTGGGTCTTTACCGCAACCCATTCGTCGGGACTGAAGTAATTCATCATGCCGATCTGCGTCAGGAGCTGTTCGAGCCTGCCCGGCATGCTCTCTTCATATTTCCATTTTTGGGACCGTGCGGATGCAAAAAAGACCTTTGCCATGTATATGCTCCTTTAACGCGAGGTGATACTGAAAGGATACCGGAAATGCGCTGTCAGCTCAATCGGCTTCTGCTGACGGTTGTCAGTCCGATCCGGCCTTGCCGGAGGGCTCCCCGTCACTGTCGAGACTCCTGTCGTAGAGCTCTTTCCTGCTCATGCCATATGCCCCGGCGACCCTCCGGGCAGCCTCTTTTCTTCCGAGCCCTTTCTTCATGAGACTTCTCAATTCCTTGAGGGCGTCTTCCCTGTCCACCACCGTTTCCCGGATCTTTCCCTCGACAACGATGACGCATTCGCCGATTACCGCGCGGCTGCCGACTTCCCGGGCTATCCCTTCAAGATTCCCCCTTACCGCCTCCTCATGGATCTTGGTAATCTCCCGAACCAGCACGGCCCGTCGTTGCCCGAAGGTCCCGGCCATCTCCTTCAGGGTATCCTCAACCCTGTGGGGGGCCTCGTAAAAGACCATCGTCTTTTCCTCGAGGCCGAGGTCCTGCAGAGCCCTCTTCCGCTGGCCGCCCTTTGCCGGAAGAAAGCCGGCGAAGACGAACCGGTCCATGGTAAACCCGGAGATGGTAAGCGCCGAGATAAGGGCCGTCGGGCCCGGCACCGGGACCACCCTGATGCCCTCTTCCAGGGAGCGGCGGATGAGGACATGCCCCGGATCCGAGATGCCGGGGGTCCCGGCGTCAGAGACGAGGGCGACAGTCTGTCCTGCGGCGAGTCTTGCGATGATCTCTTCTGCCTTGGACTTTTCCCGCTCTCCCCAGTAGCTCACCAGGGGCTTCGAGATGCCGTAATGGGTCAGCAGCTTGTGGGTCTGCCGCGTATCCTCCGCTGCGATGAGATCGACCTCCCTGAGAATGCGCAGACCGCGCAGGGTGATGTCCTCGAGGTTTCCAATGGGCGTGGAGACTATGAAGAGCGTCCCCCTCGACATTATTGCACGTTGAGCAGCTTCCGGAGCTTCCTGTCCGTGCGGATGATCTCGTCGGCGTCGTCGCCGGTGAGTTCCCAGCTGTAATCGTCCTTTGCGGTCCTCCTGAGCTTTATCTTCACGGGCTTCTTTGGTTTCACCTGCCTCAGCTCCGGCGGCTTTACCGGCTGTGCGGTTTTCAGGTCAGCCGCGCCGGAGAGGGCGAGGGGGGAGAAGAGGACCGCGACGGCAAGGATGAGGGCAGCCGGCTTCATCAGTACGTCAAGCCCTGGTCATGCCTGAAGGTCTTGATAGTTGTCGTAGCCCATCCGATATCGTAGGATTGGCCGCACTTGGGGCAGATGAGAACGATCCTCGCCCTGTTTTTCACCTTCCTGAACGAGACCTGGAACCCCTTCTGATACTCGCAGTTCAAACACACCCTGAATTCTTCCATCAGTAGCTCCTGTACCTGTTGGTTATGGGAAAACGTCTGTCCCGGCCGAATGCGCGCGGCGTGATCTTGACTCCCGGCGGGGCCTGCCTTCGCTTGTACTCGCTCCTGTCGACCATCGCGATCACCTTCCTCGTGAATTCCGGATCGCAGCCGAGCCTTATTATCTGATCGAAACTGCGTTCATCTTCAACATACGCCTTGAGCAGGGGGTCGAGGGCCTCGTAAGGAGGCAGGGTATCCGTATCGCGCTGGTTGGGCCGCAGCTCGGCTGTCGGCTCCTTTGTCAGGACACGGCCGGGGATCGCCTGCTGCTCCCCCTGCGTGTTTCTCCAGCGGCAGAGGTCGTAGACCAGTATCTTGGGCACGTCCTTGATAACCGCAAAACCGCCGGCCATGTCGCCGTACAGTGTTGCGTATCCGACACTCATCTCTGACTTATTGCCCGTTGTCAGTACGAGCCAGCCGAACTTGTTCGAAAATGCCATAAGGAGATTTCCCCTGATCCTCGCCTGAAGGTTCTCCTCGCTGATGCCGGGCTCTGTTCCGCTGAAGCTCGCGGCCAGAGCCGCCTCATATGCCCGCATGATGTCTTCAATGGGGATCTCCGTTATCGTCATGCCGAGTCTGCCGGCAAGTTGGAAGGCATCCTCCCTGCTCTCCTGGGAGGAATAGGGTGAGGGCATGAAGAGACCGTGCACCTGTTGGGGTCCGAGGGCGTCTGCTGCGATCGCGGCGACAAGAGATGAATCGATGCCCCCGCTCAGGCCGACGACAACTCCCCTGAACCCGTTCTTCCGTACATAGTCACCGGTGCCCAGTACAAGCGCCCGGTAGATCTCCTCCTCCCGCACGAGTCGGCCCGCCGGTGCGGGTATCCCTATGGTCTTCCGCTCCGGCGCCCTGCCCGCAGGCACAGAGACCTTCCTCACCCGTTGTGCCAGTCGGGAAGGGATACCCGCTCTTGCGGAACTTTTCCTGCTCTGTCCAGCCTTCTCGAGATCCAGGTCGACGACCAGCATCTCTTCCGTAAACTGTCCCCCCCGGGCCAGCAGCGTGCCCTCATGGTCGTAGACCATGCTCGCGCCGTCAAAGACCAGTTCGTCCTGTCCTCCGACCGCATTGAGGTAGACGATGTTTACCCTGTTTTCAGAAGACCGCTCCGCGAGGATCAGCTCCCGCATGGCGGGCTTGCCCTCTTCATAGGGAGAAGCGTTTATATTGATGATCACCTCGGCGCCGGCGCGTGCCTGGACGCGCGCGGGGCCTTCGCGGTGCCATATGTCCTCGCAGATACTGATGCCGAATCTCGCCTTGCCCAGGGAATAGACCGGATAGGTCCTGCCCGGTCTGAAATAGCGGAACTCGTCGAAGACGCCGTAATTGGGCAGGAACATTTTGTGATAGACGTCTACTATCTTTCCGTCGGCAATGACCGCTGCAGCGTTGTAGAGTTCACCGTCATCACCCCTGTCGACGAAGCCGACGACAGCCGTGATGCCCCGCACCCGGGCTGCCAATTTCTTCATCTCTGCTATATTGTCGCCGATGAACTGGGGTTTCAGGACGAGGTCCTCGGGCGGATAGCCGGTAAGGGCGAGCTCGGGGAATGCGGCGAGGTCCGCCTTCTTTCGCCTTGCCTCACGAATATGACGGAGAATCATTTCCCTGTTGCCGGGCAGATCTCCCACCGTGGGATTCATCTGCGCAAGCGCGATCCGAAGCACTTTCATCCCCTTCGACCTCTTGCCATGCCTACAATGATAAAAGAATGCCGATGCTTTGTAAACCCGCGGGAACACGGGGAGGGCGCCCTGGCGACGATGTGGTATTATGGAAATCGTGGAACACAACGCTGATGTGAAATCATGGCGTGACGACATATTTTTTATCCTTGTCGAGCCGAAAGAACCGGGCAACATAGGCTCTGCCGCGCGTGCCATGAAGAATATGGGGTTCAGCAGGCTCTGCCTGGTCCGTCCCCGCGACGTCATGACCGATGAGGCCAGGTGGTTCGCCTGCAATGCCCTGGATGTGCTCGAGCAAGCCGTTGTCTTCGATAACCTGGAAGAGGCGATCAGGGACAAGACCCTCGTCGTGGGGACGACGCGCAGGATGGGCAAACAGCGTGGCCTCGTCTATCCTGTCGAGCAGGGGGCCCGGAGGGTCTTTGAGACATCGGGTGAAAACAGGATAGCGGTCCTCTTCGGCAGGGAATCCCGGGGTCTCTACAACGAGGAGGTGGATCAGTGCGGATTCCTGATGACTATCCCCAGCAGCAGACTCCAGCCTTCCCTCAATCTCTCCCATGCAGTCATGGTCGTCGCCTACGAGCTCTCAAAGGCGGAATATGCTGCGTCTGGAGGACCGGCCCCGTCCGCGTCGCTCATGCCGCAGGAGGAGGTGGGGCTCCTGTTTGCGCGCATGACGCAGGTCCTGCGCCTCCTGGAGTATATCCCCCGCGGGGACCTCGATATGGAGGAAAAGATCATGCGCAACCTGAAGCACTTCATCGGAAGGGCGGGTCTGACGCAGTGGGAACTGAACATGCTTCATGGCATTTGCACCCAGATAGAGAAGAAGATGGGGAGCCAGTGATAATATAATATAATATCAGAAGAAGACAACGCCACACCCGTATCATGCTCTCTGCCGCTCGGTGACAGTAATCGGCAAAGCCCGACATAAGGCTTTCTGCCAACATAGTCTCATGCCCGACTGCATTGAAAGCGAAAATAGGTAACTGCCGCACTCTACTGCATATTTGTCGGTAACAATTCAGATTTATCATCCGTTGCTTCCCCCCACGTTCTGGAGATCCTCACTATACGGCCCGTCATGCGCGTGGCACGGCTGTTCTCATCACTTGCACAGCACAACTTTCCAAGAATGATTAGCGGAAATAAACGGATGAAACGGCTGTCCGGTGTATGTGTCACGAGCTCTGATGATCGCCCTGGTTGCCGACATTATTGTTCGTTACGAACATAATTGTCTTCCTTGTAAAAAACTGAACTACAGGAAATCAATGCGTTTTATTGCTGGCACGGTTTTGGCTCATATCGCGAAGGTGAATATGGCATCGCTGAAAGAAAAGATCGAAGCAATCGAAAAAGATGAGATCGTCAAGGCGCTGAGAGATTCCGGCTGGATCATGAAGGAGGCAGCCAGGAGGCTCGGGATCACCGAAAGAATGATCGGATACAAGATCAGGAAATACCACTTGAGGATAAAGGAGGTGCGCTGGATTGAGGAATATCCTAAGGGCGTGTCAGGTAAGTAGACGGCTTAACACCGATCAAATATGCAAGGAGGAAGTGATGAAGAAGACGCGGGCAATTATTGGAGTGATTTGGATGACTGTCTTCATGATGGCAGCGGCGATGGGTGCCCCTGCGTCCGCGGAGGAGACGAAGGCAGTCGGGACAACTGTGGAGGACATCAGGAAGGCACTCGGCATGAGCATCTATGTGCAGGGCGGCTATACGTACAATTTCAAGAATCCCGATTCACAGGAAAATGATCTTCGGGTCTTCGACCACAAGGCAAACAGTTTCACCTTCGATCTTGCACAACTCGTTTTCACGAAAGAGGCCCCTGCGGGAGGCGTCGGCTATAAGCTGAAGCTGTCGGCAGGAGAGACCGCCAAATTTGTCCATTCCCGCGGGCTCGGAAATGCGGACGATGTCTTTGATCTTACCGAGGCGTATATCGATTATCTGGCACCGCTGGGCAGGGGGCTGAAGCTTCGTTTCGGCAAGTTCGTAACCATGCACGGGGCCGAGGTGATAGAGGCGAAGGATAATTTCAACTACTCCCGCTCGCTTCTCTTCAACTATGCGATACCCTTTACCCACACCGGCCTGATGGCCGGCTATGCCCTCTCCGACCAGGTGAGCGCCAGCCTCTACCTGGTCAACGGATGGGACAATACCGATGACAACAATAAAGGCAAGACCGTGGGGCTGACGCTCAGCGTAACGCCCATCGATCCTGTGTCGCTGGCATTCAACCTCATGTACGGTCCCGAGAAGGACCACAACAACTCCGACAACCGCTTCCTCTTTGACTGGGTGGGCACGTTTAAACCGCTGAAGAACACCACGGTTGTCATTAATACGGACTATGCCACGGAGGAACACTCTGCAGCCGACAACGGGAATGCGAAATGGTACGGTATCGCCGGATACGTGAAGTACGATTTCAGCGACGTCGTCAGCGGGACGATCAGGGCGGAATACT
>JAKAHR010000049.1 GCA_021825365.1 Nitrospirota bacterium
ACGGGTGTGACCTATGAATGGGACAAGGACAGGGTGACCGGGGCCGGCTACAAGAGCGGCAGGCAGATCGGGTTTGTGGCGCAGGAGGTGGAGAAGGTGCTGCCTGAACTCGTGCAGACCGACAGGGAAGGCTATAAGACCCTTTCCTACGACAAAGTGGTCCCGGTGCTGGTTGAGGCGATAAAAGAACAGCAGGAACAGATCGAGAATCAGCAGGAGCAGATGACGGAAAAAGACGCCCGTATGGAGAGGCTTGAGAAGGCCCTTGAAGACCAGCGGAGCGCCCTGTCATCGCTGATCGCGAGGCTGGCCGCTGATGAGGGCCATGCCGGGACAGTCGCCTATAAGTAAGAGGGATTTATATTCAGCGGCGGACGTTATGTCCGCCGTCTCTCAACATCCCTGAGATGCCTTTTAGGCCGTGTGATGATGTGGGGGAAGAGAATGAAATGGGGTGGGGCCTTGCTTCGTGCAATTCAATCACTTCGCTGCCTTGGCACCAAGAAGCCCCTGGGGGATAAACTGCTCAAAGACCTCTCCGATCTGCTTAAAAGACTTTTGCTTTAGCAGAGCCATGCTATCCGCAAGATTCTGCTGTGCAGATCGCGGTTTCTTACGTAGGGGATGCATATGGAATCCCGGGAATATCGGTGTTGTATTCTTCATGACAAATTTTGACAGTTTGGGTAAATATTTTCAGTAGTTTTGTCATTCAAAATTACCTTAAACTAGCGCCATTCAGTTTTGTCCCCTCTTCCCCTGTCCCTGGCCGAAGGTCTCCCTGCAACCGGAAGACAGCTCCGTCTCGTGCTCCCTCAGGCATTTCACTATGCCCCCGCCTCTGGGCTGCACGTCCTTGCAGAACCTTTCAACATCCTCCCTGCATGCCCCACGGGCCTTATTCCTCCGCTCCTCCATCCCTGCAAGATGCTCTTTGCAGGCAGCAGCAAGTTCGCCCTCATGCTCTTTCAGGCATTTCATGATGGCGCCGCCCCCCGGCTGTACGTCCTTGCAGAGCTTCTCGACATCCCCTGCACATACCCCCGGCCCTGCCGAGGCAGCGTGAACACCCCTTGGAGCCGATACAAAGAGCAGGCCGCCGGCCATAACCGCAATACAGAACCTGTTTACGAGCTTCTTCATCTCTTCCTCCTTCTTTCTGCCATGATATCTTCTTAGACACCGCGGGCCGGGAAAGGTTTAATCCACGCTGCACGCATGGTAAGCGGGAGATGAGCATCATTTCCGTTCCATTTTATGCCACGTAAGATTTGAACCGATATTGGGGTTGAACGCCGGGCTTTCGGAGACTACATACTCACCGAGACTGTTCGTCCAGGCGTTCGTATACCCACTTGGAAGCTCGACGGGTCTCTGTTCGATCGGGTTATAGTACCCGTCCACTCCACGGGCATACTGACTGAAGTTCTCCGCGATCCTGTCATTGACCGCCTGCCGGTAGTTGTATGCCTGCATGATCTTATCGCTTATCTCGTTGTGCGTCCTGCTGATTATCCTGCTTATCTCCCCGATATTGCGGATCTGCTTGATCTGCATCTGGATCAGGTTTTCGACGACCTGGGTATAGGTATTGAACCACTTCGGGTTCAGCCGGAAGGAGTAGGCGATCGTCTGAAACACCTTTGCCGAATTGTCGAGCTTCCCCTTTTCAGCCTTAAAGGAGAAGAGGTGCTCTACCATCCAGTTGGTGTTGGTGACCGTCCCGTAGACCGAGGGCATCGAGAAATGGACCAACTCCACGACACCATATATCTCCTCCTCCATCCAGACGCCCGCCTTCTGATATTCTATCCTGAGCTTGGCGGCATCCGCTGTGGAAGTGACACCAGGGCCGGACTGCATGCCGGCTCCAAGTGCCTTCGCAAGGTCGGGCAACCGCTGCCCGCTGATTATCTTCAGACCTGTCACATCCTTCCTGAAACGCGGGAGGACTATCCCCTTGAGCGCCTCGACAGGGCCGACCGGCGGCCTCACCTCGCTTCCAAAGTACCTGCTGCCGGCAGGGAATGTCCCCAGGAGCATCCGGTTGTTCGTCCAGAAGAAAGACAGATTCGGAAATGCCTCCAGTTCTTCCCTGCCCCTCGGGTTTCTCAGCGTAAAGGCGGCGACAGCAGGCATTCCGGGATTGTCCATAACCCACCGTATCCCTCCTGCAAACTGCCAGTCAGCGGGCATCAGGCAGCTGAACGCCTCGGTGCCTGTCCCCTGTTTGTCGACAATACTCAACCGCTTAAACTTCACAAAAGACGCTTTCTGCGAAGCTTGCTGCGCCCCTTTTGACTGCTGCCTTTCGGGCGGCCGCGCACAGCAGAGCGATGTGACTCCAAGGGTGAAGACAAACATCAGGGCAATGTTCCTCAGGGCTGATCTCGTCATCGTCGGCCATCCTCTCCTACAGTCTTCGGTAACTAGCAACTCCGGATAAAGGCAACAGCAAGTGCAAAAAAACATGCACCCAAGATGATGCAACTGCCCATCATGAACCAGTGAGGGATAAACGACCTTGCCTCCGATTCCCCATACCATTTTCCCCGGCTACGCGGACTCCGCATCCGGACAGCCCTCACGAGGAGGGCATAGGCGAACAGGCCGGCGATCAGGCAGGCAGGCACCAGAAAAAGATACAATCGCACATCGTCGTTCAAACCAGTTCTCTCATCGGCAGAACAATATTCCTGGTTAAAATCTAAGGGATTTGATGTTGTTTTGCAAGCGGAGAGGCCGGGGACTTCTCGTCCTGCGCAGGATATGAGATAATCTGTTTGACCGGTATTTTCAGGAGTCCCGGCTTGTGCACCCTTCAGCCTTGGCGTTTGACTAATCGGCAATGATTGTTTCATACTATCGACAAGGGCCTCAAGGGTGAGACGGTGAAATCCTTGGGGCCTTATTTTTCAGGCGACAGAAGGAGCCCTTTATTGGACAAGGCGTCAGCACATACCTTCGGTGATCTCACCCTCAGCTCAGCGGTGATCAGGGCGATCAACGAAATGGGGTTTGAGGAACCGACCCCCATTCAGAAATTGACTATCCCCCACGCCCTGGAAGGCCGCGACATTATCGGGCAGGCACAGACGGGCACCGGAAAGACCGCTTCCTTCGGCATCCCGATCATCGAGAAATATGTCCCGGGGAAGAAGCCGTATGCCCTAATTATCGAGCCCACCCGCGAGCTGGCGATACAGGTCTCCGAGGAATTGAGCTCGCTTGCAAAATACCGGAAATGTTCCGTACTGACGGTGTACGGCGGGTCGTCGATGGTGCTCCAGATGAAGGCGCTCAGACAGGGCACCAACATCGTCGTCGGGACTCCCGGCAGGATCATCGACCATCTCACGCGCGGGACGATGTCCGTTGACAATGTCTCGATGGTCGTGCTCGACGAGGCTGACGAGATGCTTGATATGGGTTTCATCGCTGACATAGAAAAGATCCTTCAGATGACTTCGGGATCGCGGCAGACGATGCTCTATTCCGCGACGATGCCTCCCGAGATCCTGAAGATCGCCAAAAGGCACATGCGCGACCCCCTCAAGATCGCGATAAACATAAAAGATATCATCGCCCCGAAGATAGAACAGGTCTTCTACGAGGTGAGGGAGCGGGACAAGACCGAGGTCCTCAGGAGACTGCTTGATGTAGAGGCCCCTGAGCTGGCCCTCATCTTCTGCCATACCAAGAGGGAGGTGGATGAAGTGGCGGCGAAGCTGCAACAGCTCGGGTATAACGCCGGAGCACTGCACGGAGATTTTACCCAGGCGCACCGGGAAGATATCATGGGAAAATTCCGGGAAGGCAGGCTCGACATCCTCGTTGCGACCGATGTTGCCGGCCGGGGCATTGACATCGAAAATATCAGCCATGTGATCAACTTCAGCATACCCCAAAACCCGGAGGGATATATTCACCGCATCGGGCGGACCGGCCGCGCCGGCAGAGCCGGGATCGCGGTCACCTTCGTCACGCCCCGGGAATACCGGCAGCTCCAGCTGATTGAAAAGATCGCACGGACAAAGCTCAGACGGCGCGAGATTCCGACGGCTGCCGAGGTGAAGAAGGCTCGGCAGAGACTCATACAGGAAGACCTCGCAGGGATCATCACCGAAGAAAGGCATAAGCCGTATCTGAACGTTGTCAGGCAGCTCGCGGAATCCCTCGATCTGGAGGAGATCGGCGCTGCAGCCCTATCTCTGGCGTTCGGGAATATGGAGGTGAGAGAGCTCGAGAGGCATCAGCCATCCTCCGGACAGAGGGGAACAGGAGAAAAGGGCATGACCCGGCTCTTCATGACCCTCGGACGCAAAGACAAGGTCCAGACCGCCGAGATACTCAAGACCATCGCCGTTGAGGCGGGCATCCCCGGGAAGCGTGTCGGCAAGATAGACATCATGGAGAGCTTCACCTTTTTCGAGGTCCCCTCGGACCTGGTCGAAAAGGTCCTCGTCGCGATGGACAAGGCGGTCATTCGGGGCAAGAAGGTCTCGGTAAAGAAGGCGACTCCCCTGGCAGCTGCCTCGAAGAAACCCTACCCCAAGAAGAGATATAACCCCTGACATCGCTTATCGCAAAAGCGGATGTCGGGTGATGGCATGAAACAGAACAATCTCCCCTCGTAAGGCTCTCGTCCATGATCAGCAGGATAATCGTATACAGCGGCCTGCTTGTCCTCATCATCCTTACGGCCTATGTGAGGATGACCAGACCACCTGCTTTTTCCGGGGAACAGGAAGTCAGTGCCCCGGATATCTCTCAACAGACACAGACCTCCACCCTTCCCGAGGGACGCGAAAATCCTGCAGCAGCCTTGCACATCGCCGAACCGCCTCTACTGCTCGAGATGCAGCCTCCGCAATCAGCCGCTGAAAAAGAAAAAAGGGAGAGATACGAAAAGGCGCGGCAATTTTTCAGGGATGCCGACTATGCCTCCGCAGTGAGGATCCTGAAGGAGCTTCCCGATGAGCAACCAGGCGTGCTCACGCTCATCGGCCTTTCACGCTTTAAACTGGCAGACTACGCCAATGCTGTCGTCAGTCTCGAAAGGGCGGTTGCGCTGAACCCCGGCGATGCAACCGCAAGGAAGGTGCTCGCCTTTGCATACTACAAGATGGATGACCTCCCCCAGGCCCTCGTCCATGGCGAAGCGGCGCTCTCTGTCGGCAACGACCAGGATCTCCAGACCCTCGTTGCCAGACTTAAGCGGGAGAAGAAGACCCAGGCGGACTTTGTCGGGGAAAGCTCCGACCATTTCAAGATCCTCTATGAAGGCTACCGCCACGGAGGGGTGGCAAGGGATATCCTCAGTCTGCTCGAAGACGCATACCGGAGTATCGGGAGGGAGCTGAATCATTTTCCGGACGACACGGTGACCGTCATCCTGTACACCCAACGTGACTTCACCGATACTGTCCAGGCCCCTGCCTGGTCTGCGGGGATATACGACGGAAAGATCAGGCTGCCTGTCCGGGGGATGACGTCCGGCAGCCCGGTGCTGAAGAAGATCCTGTTCCACGAGTATGCCCACGCGGCTGTCCACTCCCTCACCCGGAACTGTCCCCGGTGGCTCAATGAAGGACTGGCCGAATATTTCTCGACAACCTATCCCAGGAGGATAGGGCAATCCATCCCCCTGAAGGACCTGGACCAGGCATTCCGTTCACCGGGGACCGTACCCACGGCATACTGGGAGTCCTGGTCAGCCGTCTCGTATCTCATCGAACGGCATGGCATCTACCGGGTGAAAGACGTCCTTGTTGCACTCGGGAGCGGCACCGATCCTGATGAGGCCTTTCGCTCGTCATTTGGTGTGACCCGGCAGGACTTTCTCTCTGAATGGGGAAAGGACTGAATGCAAGGGTCGCGGTTCAGATAATCTCGATCTCCTCCAGCCATCTCTCCGCATCCATGGCCGCCATGGCGCCACTGGCTGCTGAAGTAATCGCCTGACGATAGGTCTTATCCTGAGCCTCGCCGCAGGCAAAGACGCCTTCAATGCTGGTTGCGGTCGACCCGCACCGGGTAACGATATACCCGTTCTTGTCGATATCGAGCAACCCATTAAACAGGGCCGTATTCGGATGCCTGCCGATGGCGGTGAATAATCCTGAACAGGGGATCACCTCGGTTTCTTTTGTTAGGACATTTCGGATCCGTGCCCCGGTCACTCCCGTTGTATCAGGATCGCCAAGGATTTCCTCAACCATACTGTTCCATTTTATGTTGATCCTTGGATGTTTCATCACCCGGTCACCCATAATCTTTGATGCGCGGAACTGGTTTCTCCTGTGAACAACCGTCACCTTCGATACAAGCCGGGCGAGGAAGAGCGACTCTTCCATGGCGGTATCACCCCCGCCGACTACGATAATCTCCTTGTCGCGGAAAAAGTAGCCGTCGCAGGTCGCACAGGCGCTGACCCCATGCCCCCTCAGTTTCTGCTCGGAATCAAGGCCGAGCCATTTATACGAAGACCCGGTTGCGATGATGACCGCATGGCTTCGGTAGAGTGACTGGTCTGCAGTCCATATCCTGAAAGGCCTCTCCAGAAGGTCCACCCTCTCGACGGTAGTGGGGATTTCCCGTGCCCCAAAGCGGCTCGCCTGCGTGCGGAATGATTCCATCAGATCGGGTCCCCGCACCCCTTCCGGGAATCCCGGGAAGTTCTCCACTTCCATGGTCGTCGTGAGTTGTCCACCCTGATCCAGCCCCGAGAAGACAAGAGGGGCCAGCAGGGCTCGTGCAGCATAGATGGCAGCGGTGAGCCCCGCGGGGCCTGATCCTATGATAAGGATTTTGTGAATATCGTTCATGGTTCCCTTTCTGCGGTCCTCCTGTTACCTTTATAACACACAATCATCACGGGGAGAAGGGACGGGTCAGACGGTGGCTGGTCTTGATTGTTGCGAAGGGATGACTATACTGTAAGAAGATAGGCAAGTGTTTTGGGGAGGACGGCGATGAAATATATCCGCCATGCGTCAATAGCAGCCTTGGCCTTTATTCTTTGTTCAGGGTGGACGGCCTTTGTTTCAGCTGCACAGGTAGAACACCACGGCTTCACCATCGAGTCCGAGGGCTCGGCACGAGACTGCCTGTCCTGTCATGACGGAGCGCTCGCGAAGAGTGTATCCTACTGCACGGTGCAGTGCGATTTCAGCGGAGCCCATTCGATCCTGCGGCCCTATCCTCCCAAGAGTAACAGCGAACATTATGCATCTATTAAGTCAGTGAAGGCAAAGGGCGTCAAGATCAGGAACAAAAAGATAACGTGCATTTCCTGCCACGACCTGAAGAACCCGAAGAAATACCATCTGGTCGTAGCGGACCAGCCCAGGCTCTGTATCGTCTGCCATGTATAAGCATAAACCCCACATCACCCCCGAAAAGGAGCGGGGCCCATGGCCGCTCTTTTCCTAGTCCCAGTCCAATAATCTCTTCTGTCCTTCAAGCCCCCTGATCTCGGTAATATCCTGGCTGACTTCAAGGGTGCCCCTATAGGTCCCCGCTGTGTCCCGCACCGCATAGTACTTGATGAGGACGAACCTCCCTTGCATCTGTATCCAGAAGTCTGCCACGTCTTTGGTGCCTGCCCGGAACTCGTCGAGAATCTTCTGCACCATATGATAGCTCTTGGGCGGGTGGCATTTCTGTACCTTCCTGCCGATTACCCCGGGACTCCGGGGGAATATCCGCTCCCTGCCCTGAGAGTAGTAGACCACCTCGTCGTCCTCGTTCACAAAGGAAAGATCGAGGGGCAGGTGTTTCAGCATGAGATTCGCCTGTTCAACGGTAAGCCTGCCGGTATCAAAGGGAAAGGCGTCCGTTGCCCGCCCCAGCGGCGAGGTTGAGGTCCCCTCTCCGGCAGGCCATCCACTATCCGGCCGGACCCATAAGAATCCGACTTGTTCCTCTCCCTCTTTCACCTTTATCCAGTCTGCCTCGGACAGCATCTCCTGGGCCATGGGGAAAAGGATATGCTCCTCTTTGTAAATCATGTCGTTTACACTTTTGAGAAGGTATTTCAGCGTTCCATATACCGGGGGGACCTGAAGTTCGGCTATCTGCTCCTTCGCATATTTGAACATCTGCCGTATATCATCATGCAGGGCCCACATCACCTCGGAAGGGCCTGAGATGTTATGTTTCTCGAGGATGGGGAACATCTGGTTTTCTTTCCGAAGGTAATGCAGATTGATATGCGAAAGATCGTCCACAAGGGCAGCAAGGCCCTCGCTCTTCCGGCCGAAGGCCTCTTTGTCGTCCGTGTAGCAGAGCTTCTCCATTGTGTGAGTGATATCCCTGATAATCCTTTCGGCTTCCCTGTTTTCCTTCATCAGGGTATGGAGGGGATGCCCCGGCGGGGCTGAGGGGACATCTTTTTGTGAGAGGGACTCCCTGAAGACCTCGACGTGGACGTCACAGAGGCGCCTGATCTCGCTTTCCGGCATGCCTTCAGCGATCAATTGCTGCTCCATCTTTGCGATCTCAGAGGGATCAATGTCCTTGATAAGTTCGTGGAATCTCTGTTTTAGCGACGACATCTCCTCACCACGGTGCAGGTCCCTGATAATTTCCTTCAGTATCTCCTGTCGTGAAGTGGTCTTGCGGCCTTCAGGGGCGGTCCCTGAGGTCCGGACTGGTATCTCCGCGCCGGTCCTTGTCTTGATCTGCGCTGCGATCTCCGCAAGGAGGGTACCTATCTCTATACCGCCGATAGAGGCGACATGGGACAGGGGCGCGACCCTGCCGACGGTCTTTCGCATCACCGTGCTCTGGAGCATCTTGAATTTCGGAGACCTGTTGACGAAGTATTCCATCAGGAAGGGGTATTCACTCAACAGTTCCTCTATCGTCGTCTTTGAACTCAGCTCCATATCGACCTCCGTACGTCAGATGCTGTATTGGCATGTGCCATCGCTATTTTCATTGTATCCTGAAGCACGACTGATGTCGTTGATATATATCATAGGCCGGGAACTGACCTCACGGGATCGGCTTGAAAGTAAGCGATCGTCTCTGATAGAGTGAAGAATCTTGGTACTCCTCATCCATCCTCCGGTTGTAAAACCGTCCGAACCGCCTGCCGGCATCGCGCGGCTTTCTGCCATGCTCCGCACCCACGGCATTGAACACCGGCTCCTTGACGCGAACATCGAAGGCCTGCTTCACCTCCTTCATATGCCCGCTCCCGTCCGAGAGGTTGGGGACTCTTGGGCGAAGAGGGCCTTTCGAAATCGCGAGCGCAATCTCGCCTCTATGAGAGATGCTGAGCTGTATCGCAACTGCGATCGTTACCGGCGTGCAGTCAGGGATATCGGAAAGGTGCTCCGTGAGGCATCTCCTCCCCCTGCCTCCGTAGGACTCGTAAACTATGAAGATGCGGTCCTTTCACCTCTCCGAACCGGAGACCTGCTTGAAGCTGCGGAGCGACCCGAGTTGAACCCTTTTTATCCTTATTTCCGGACGAGGCTGACCGGCATTTTCCGAGACAAGATGCCTTCAGCGGTGGGCGTGTCCCTGAACTACCTGAGCCAGGCATTGTGCGCCTTCTCGATTATCGGCTATATCAGGCGCGAGTTCCCGGCCGTAGGGATCATTCTCGGAGGCGGGCTCGTTACCTCGTGGATAAGGAGCGGCCTGAGGCAAAACCTCTTCAGCGGCCTTGTTGACTATCTCGTCGACGGCCCCGGAGAGGTGAAACTCCTCTCGCTGCTCGGCAAGCAAGCAGCAGGGGGCGTAACGCGGCCTGATTATCATCTTCTCTCCCGGGACGAATATCTTTCACCGGGATTTATCCTGCCGTATAGCGCCTCGTCAGGATGTTACTGGAACAGGTGTGACTTTTGTCCTGAGAAGGCGGAGGCGACTCCCTTTGTCCCCATCCCGCCGGAGCGGGCTGTTGAAGACTTGCTCGGGCTTGTCCAGGAGACTGATCCTGTTCTCATTCACCTGCTGGATAATGCGGTCAGCCCCGCTCTACTCAAAGCACTCGCCCGCTGCGACATGCGGGTGCCCTGGTATGGGTTCGCACGCGCCGACTCGCACCTGGCTGACCTTGACTTCTGCGTTGCCCTGAAGAAGGCGGGGTGTGTCATGCTGAAGCTCGGCATCGAGTCCGGCGACCAGGGGGTGCTCGATGCCCTCCAAAAGGGGATTAGCCTGGAGACCGTTTCACGGGTACTCAGGAACCTGACGAAGGCGGGGATAGCCGCATATGTTTACCTCATCTTCGGCACCCCTGTTGAAAATGAAGAAGCCGCCTGCAAAACGCTTGATTTCACCGCGCGGCACGGCGACTGCATATCCTTCCTCAACCTCGCCATATTCAATATGCCTGTTTGCGGTGACGCAGGTCCGATGATTGAAAAAAGAGATTTTTATGATGGAGATCTCTCCCTGTACACCGACTTCATCCATCCCGCAGGATGGGACCGGAAGGCCGTCAGGCTCTTCCTTGAGCGCACATTCAGGCGGCATCCTGCCATTGCGGTGATATTGAAGAATGAACCGCCCGTTTTCACTTCTAATCATGCCCCCTTTTTTACAGGCACTGACCGACATCCTCGGATCCGGTTTTGAAATGGAAGAAGAAACGCGGCCCTTCGCGGTGACCAGCACAGCAGGAACCTGCCTGCAAGAACGCGGATGGGCAGGAGTAGAAGACTGTGCGCCTTGAAGTACCTGTGAAGAAAAGAGCACAAAAAAAGGCCCGTCATCTGACGGGCCTTTCTATTATAATCCGGCGGCTACCTACTTTCCCAGGACCTTGCAATCCAAGTATCATCGGCCATGGAGGGCTTAACTTCCGTGTTCGGGATGGGAACGGGTGTAACCCCTCCTGCAACACCACCGGAAACCTGATTTCCGACTGGAAATAAATTATACCATCAAAGAACGGACTTTTGCAAGTCCTTTGACACCAGGAGGGAAGATGAAATAAGGGTCAAGACTCACGGCCAATTAGTACTGGTCAGCTGAATGCATTACTGCACGTACACCTCCAGCCTATCAACGTGGTAGTCTACCACCGGCCTTCAGGGGGATTGCTCCCCGGGAGATCTAATCTTGGGGCGGGCTTCCCGCTTAGATGCCTTCAGCGGTTATCCGCTCCGGACATAGCTACCCGGCATTGCCATTG
>JAKAHR010000029.1 GCA_021825365.1 Nitrospirota bacterium
ATGGTCAGCGAGCCGTTGATCTGCACAAGCCTGTTGTCGAATTCCCCGTAGATGAGCGGGCTGCTGGTGCTTGAAACATCAATGAAGAGTTTGTAGGATTCATTCTCGAGGTAACCGGCAGAGGAGCCGAGGAAGACATTATGGTGGCCCGTGGTGTTGAGGCCACCGGTAGCGTAGCCAATGAAGATGTTGTAGTAGCCCTCTGTGTTGTGGTAGCCGGCATTGCTACCGATGAAGACATTCTGGTTGGCCGTGGTGTTGGAGTAGCCCGCATTGTAGCCGAGGAACACATTGTCGTTAGCCGAGGTGTTGGAGTAGCCGGCTTGGGTGCCGACGAAGCTGTTGTTGCTGCCCAAGAGGTTGGAACCGCCTGCTTGGAAGCCGATGAAGACATTGCCGCTGCCATTGCTACTAGAGCCGGCCCCAATGCCGAGGTAACTGTTGGAGGTGCCGGTGGTGTTGGAGCCGCCGGCACCATTACCGATGAAGACATTCTCGCTGGCCGTCGTGTTGGAGTAGCCGGCATTGGCTCCGAAGAAGGTGTTGTCGTGGCCCGTGGTGTTGGAGTAGCCTGCCACGGAGCCTGTGAAGGTGTTGGCGTACCCCCCAGTGTTGAGGTAGCCGGCCTCGGCGCCGAGAAAGGTGTTGGCGTACCCCCCAGTGTTGAGGTAGCCGGCCCCGGCGCCGAGGAAGCTGTTGTCGGAGCCTTCGGTGTTGGAGAAGCCCGCAATGCCGCCGATGAAGGTGTTATGAACCCCCGTCGTATTGCTGGCCCCTGCCCCTGTTCCGAAGAAGTTGTTGCTTGTTCCTTCGGTGCTCTGGGGTGAAATGGCGCTTGAGTTCCTGACAGATTGACCTGCTGGGGAGGTGTTTGCCTCGGTTGTGTCCTTGTCTCCAGCAAGGTAGCCCTTCACCACCTCCAGCACGGAGCTGCGCTGCTCCACCGTCAGCGCCTCGGCCTCCACCTCGAACCCTCTGCCTTCCGACCACTGGCCCTGCCCCTGACTATCCACTCCCTGCACGTACCACGTGTACTGCTTTCCCCGCGTAAGGCAGTCGCCGGACGGCGGGGTCCACGAAAGGGCCGGGGCCGGTATCTCACGGCTGAAGACAGGCGTTGGAGTCACCTGCGTTTCCGCCTCGCCTTCGGCACGCCTCTGCTCATAGACCTCTATCCGGTAGGCCACCGCCTCAGGGGCCGGGGACCAACTGAAGGTGGGACAGTTCTGGGCGGTCACGGCCGAGCCCGCCCCATCGCCCGGAGATACAGGCGCAGCCGCGCCTCCCCACGCTGAACCTGAAATAAACATCGCCGCCAACAATCCGAGAACCGCTGCCCTGGTCTTCATACTTTCCCCCTTCTTCCCTTGCTTGGGATGAATACCCATTAACGACGGAGATACTCATTACGCGTAAACGGATGGGGGTCTTTGATCTTGGATTCGCTACAATAACAGCTTAGATCCGCTTCTATTCCCTCCTAGGCCCCGTCCTGTTCGCTGCATATTTCTACCAGAATTCCTCAGGTTTTATCAACAAAAAAGATTTTTTGGAGCATGAGTCATACCGCATCGCATAATACTACTTATGCGCGCACAATTAAGTTATTACAAAAGGAGTACCTAACTGTCTGATTTATATAGGCACGGGTTCACGGTCAAAATTAATTGAGTTGTTACATTTTGGGGGCAAACCGGGATAGCCTGACAAAATATGCACAATTAAGTTGTTACTTCTTAAAGAGTGTGGGAATCCCGCGCAAATTAATCGCCACAAAAGACCTTAGTATCAGGCAGTTACAGACCGTGCTTTCACCTATTTTTCAGTAATGTGCCTTGGATCTACCCCCAGCTATTGTGCCAATATCTACGGTCATCACCGATGCCATCGTAGTACAAGTGCCAAACTGCTTTTGAACGGCATGTTGCAAGACCAATCTCCGCCCGATTTCTCTTGACTTGGTGTCTGTTTTACACTATCATAGTGTTAGGCAAACACTTAGGAGGGCGTGATGACAGTCACCTATGAATTCCCGAGACCGAACCTAGCCGTGGATTGCGTTGTCTTTGGACTGGATGAGGAGGACCTGAAGATTCTCCTCATCCAGCGGGCCATTCCCCCCTTCGAGGGGAGATGGGCTCTGCCGGGCGGCTTCGTCCAGATAGATGAGACGCTGGAGGAGGCTGCGTTGCGGGAGCTGAGAGAGGAAACCGGTATGCAGGACCTCTTCCTCGAACAGCTATACACCTTCGGCGCAGTGGGCAGGGATCCCCGGGAGCGTGTCGTGTCGGTAGCCTATTATGCCCTGGTAAATCTCGGTGACCATGAGATAGAGGCCGCCACAGATGCCCGCAATGCGGCCTGGTTTTCGGTGGACGATCTGCCCCAGCTCGCCTTCGACCATACTGAGATCGTCCAGACGGCCCTGAAGAGGCTTAAGGGCAAGGTCATCTATGAGCCCGTCGGGTTTGAGCTGTTGCCGAGGAAGTTCACCCTCACCCAGCTGCAGCGGATGTACGAGAAGATCCTGGAACGCCCGATAGATAAAAGAAATTTCAGGAAGAAGATACTCGGGATGGGTCTCCTGCAGGAGCTAGATGAGGTGCAGGTGGACGTATCGCACCGCGCGGCCAGGCTTTACAGGTTCGACGAAAAGAAATACCGGCGGCTACGGCAGAGGGGCTTTAACTTCGAGATATGAGAAAGGAGGACGTCATGCTGGGAGTACAGTTCATCAAGGCTGATCCAACGATGTACCTAATGGAGTACAGGCGGGGAAAGGTGGCAAAGAAAGGGACAGGGCTGTCCTTCTTCTATTACGCGCCGGTCAGCTCACTGGTCGCGATACCCGTTGCCAGTACTGATATACCCTTCATCTTCAGGGAGGTGACGGCTGACTACCAGGAGGTGACGGTACAGGGTCAGATAGTCTTCCAGGTGGCAGAGCCGGAGCAGCTGGCACGCATGCTGAACTTCACCCTCGATTCCGTGACCCAGAAATACGTCTCGGAAGATCCGCTGAAGTTCACCCAGCGCATCATCAATCAGGCACAGGTGCTGCTCAGGGGAGAACTCCAGGCACTCTCCCTGAGGGATGCCCTACGTTCCTCCGAGCCGCTGGTGAGGTCTGTCAGGACAGCCATGGGAGAGTCGGAGGCATTGAGATCCCTTGGAATCGCCATACTCGATTTTTCGCTATTGGCCATTAAGCCCACCCCGGAGACGGCCCGGGCGCTGGAGGCGGACATCAGAGAGCAGCTGCTCAAGACAGCCGACGAGGCGATCTACGGTCGCAGAAACGCGGCCATCGAGCAGGAAAGAGCCATCAAGGAAAACGAGCTTAACACCGAAATCGCAGTGGAGGTGAAGAAGCGACAGATCAGGGAGACGCAGGTGGACGCCAAGAGGGCGGTCATGGAAAAAGAGCGCCTGCTGCGGGAAGAGGACCTCGCCGGTAAGATCTCTCTCGAGGATAAGAACAAGGACCTCGTACAGCTAACATCTGAAAACGCTAGGGTGGAGGCTGACTCGAAGGCCTACGCGCTGTCCGCTGTAATGGAGGCGGTGGCCAAGATCGACCCAAAGGTCGTCAACGCACTAGCCAGCGTCGGCATGGAGCCCAATCAGCTCATCGCGCTTTCCTTCAGGGAGCTTGCCGAAAGCGCGGCGAAGATAGGGGAGCTCAATATTTCCCCCGACCTCCTGCGCGAACTGGCAAGGCAGAGGAAGGACTGAGATGGCACGGCTGAGCGAAAACAAGATCATCCTGGTCACCCGGGCAACCCGGCTGGAGGAGCTAGTCGCCCGGTTCAATACTGAAGGCCAAGCCAGGTTCTATGTGGAACACCTCGGGGCAGACTTTTCCGATTATGAGGCAGAGGACCGGACATACAAAAACTCCCTCAGGGAGGTGGAGGCCCAATTGCACGAGATGGGACGGCTCCAGGTGCTGGACCGCCATTTCCTCCCGAACTTCATCTTCGGGGCTGAAGACACGGTGGTTGTTCTGGGCCAGGACGGTCTGGTTGCGAACACCCTGAAGTATCTTCAGGAGCACCCGGTGGTGGCGATCAACCCTGACCCTGCCAGGTGGGACGGCGTGCTTCTACCCTTCGGGGTTCAGGATGTATCGAAAGTGGTCAGGGACGTGTTCGGCAATCGCCGGAAGATGCGGGAGATCACCATGGCAAGGGCGGAGCTCAACAACGGTCAGCACCTCTACGGGGTAAACGACCTGTTCATAGGACAGCGCACCCACATCTCGGCCCGCTACATGGTCGAGATAGGGGGCGACAGCGAACAGCAGTCCTCAAGCGGCATTATCGTATCCACGGGTCTGGGCTCAACCGGCTGGTTCAAAAGCATCATGGCAGGGGCCATGGGCATAGGGAAGGCCCTGGGACAGTCCATGCGAGCCGATATGGTTGGCTCCTTCGCATGGGAGGCGAACTACCTCTACTATACGGTCCGGGAGCCCTTCCCGAGCAGATATTCATCCACTCAGATGGTCTTCGGAGAGCTGACCCGGGAGAAGCCCATGAGGCTGGTCTCCCAGATGCCCGAAAACGGGGTCATCTTCAGCGATGGGATAGAGCAGGACTACCTGGAATTCAATTCGGCGACCCACGCCGTCATCACTGTTGCCGAAAAGAAAGGTCATCTGGTGGTATAGACAGGTTCAAGAATTGCTCTGATTCTCACAGAAACAAGCAACGAAGAGGCTATCTTTGACCGCGAGTATTCCTTACTGTTACTCGCACTGCAGTTTTTCTACTAAAGGTGAGAGATTCTTTGGTTAATACCATCCAGCCCATCAGGAGGCCGCTGGCTGTTCTCAATGCTGAAGGTTAGACATCCCTCATTGCGCGATGGGGCGTCACATTTACGCCAGCCATAGGTTTTGGCATGTTTAAGTATGCCTGATAACATCTTGACGACTTCAAAATATAGCTTCGCCCTTCAACCACAAAGCCATCTAGATTATGCTTTACGACATATGATGAAAGATCATCTATCTTGTTTATAAATCCTCTACCATTGAAGTTCAACGAGGTTCTCGTAGAAATCCACGGCGTTGATGAGATGCACCTTCCCTTGCCGTTTCTTCGGTTTCCTGTTCGTGACGACCCAGATGTATGTCGCTATGCCTGTATTGTAGAACAGCTCGGTCGGCAGGGCCACTACGGCCTCCAGCCAGTCGTTCTCGATAATCCATTTGCGTATCTCGCTCTCACCGGAACCGGCGTCTCCCGTGAACAGCGGGGACCCGTTGAAGATGATGGCTATCCTGCTCGATGTCTCCATCTTAGATATCATGTGGAGGAGGAAGAGAAGGGCGCCGTCGCTGACCCTCGGTGTCCCCACGCTGAACCTGCCATACGGGTTCTCGGCCTCGGTTGTGATGAAGTCCTGCTCGGACTTCCAGCTCTGACCGAATGGCGGATTGCACATCATGTAGTCGAAACGCTGGCCCCTGAACTTGTCCTCGCTGAAACTTGACCCGTAGCGTATGTTGTCGGCATCCTCGCCCATGATGAGCATGTCGGATTTGGCTATGGCATATGTCTGGGGGTTTATCTCCTGGCCGAACATCCTTATCTGGGCGTCCGGGTTGATATGCTGAAGTATTTGTTCCTTGCCGGTGGTGAGCATGCCGCCGGTACCCGTTGCGGGGTCGAATATCGACCTGATGATGCCCTTGCCCTTCAGCTCGCCTTTGTGCTCCTCGAAAAGAAGGTTCACCATGAGGCGTATGACCTCCCTGGGCGTGTAGTGCTGTCCGGCCGCCTCGTTGGATAGTTCCGAGAACCTCCTGAGTATCTCCTCGAAGATGTAGCCCATCTCGTGGTTCGAGACCGTGTCCGGGTGGAGGTCTATCTCCGTGAACTTGTCGACAAGGGTGAAGAGACGGCCGTTCTTGACGAGGTTGGCCACAATCTTGGACATCTGGAAGTTGTCGAGAATCTCCCGAACATTGTCGCTGTAGCCGTTCATGTAGTTCTTGAAGTTCAGCTCGATGTTCTTTGCGTCCTGCCTGAGCCTTCTGAGGTCGTAGTCCGAGATGTTGTAGAACCGCAGGTTCCCCGCGGATTTCATGAGGATGGGTTTGAGCTGCTCGTCCTTCAGGTCCTTCTTGAATTTCTTGTAGGTCTCGACGACCTTGTCCTTATGTTTCTCCAGAACGCAGTCGAGACGCCTGAGGACGACGAAGGGAAGGATGACATCTCCGTATTCGTGCTGTTTGAAGGGGCCTCGCAGGATATCGTCCGCGACCTGCCAGATGAAGTTCGCTTTTTCCTGGAAATTTAACATGCCATCGTATCCCCGATAACCGTTACCATGCCTGCTATCTTAACAAATCGGTAAGATATTGAGAAGAGAAGGGAAAGGAGCTAATAATATAAATAAATTGCCCACTTGCATAGGCAAATCCCGTCATTATATGCTGGCATCAATCCAAAATGTAAGAACTTAATTGTATGCGCTTTTCGCAGACTGCCCCAAAAAGTAAGAACTTAATTGTCTCTGTAAGAACTTAATTGTATGCGCATACTACTCATTCCGGAAATCACTGGCGGAGAGGGTGGGATTCGAACCCACGGTAGAGTCACCCCTACAACGATTTTCAAGACCGTCGCCTTCAACCGCTCGGCCACCTCTCCGGGGTTTCTATTATATCAGAAACCTGACCTGCATATGCGCCACGGCCTGCGATCCCCTGCAGCTGCGGGAGCCTGATCCCATTTGACTTTTAGCGGACAAATTTTATACATTGAATCTGATCTCTATACTCCATATATCAAGGTGATATCCATATGAAAGACTCAGTCCTCTCGTTGATTCTGCAGGCAGGACTCGTCGTTAAGATCGTATTGCTCATCCTCCTCTTCTTCTCTGTGGTCTCATGGGCGATCATCTTCTTCAAGCAGCGCTACTTCTCCCGCGCGAACAACGAGTCTGAGCAGTTCATACGCTCCTTCCGCTCGAACCGGGACTCCCGCGCCCTCTTCAAGGCCACCAGGAACCTCTCCCTGAGCCCGATAGCCAATGTCTTCAAGGCGGTTTACAGCGACGAGGTCCGGCGGGACCGCAATGAGATCAAGCGGCTCCTGAGACGGTATGAGACCCTCGAGTCGGTAAAGCTCGAAAAATACCTCAACTTCCTCGCCACGACCGGCTCCACGACGCCGTTCATCGGACTCTTCGGCACGGTCTGGGGGATCATGAGTTCCTTCCATGGCATCGGGACAGCGGGGTCTGCATCCCTGGCGGTCGTCGCCCCGGGCATCGCCGAGGCGCTCATCGCAACGGCGGTGGGCCTTGTCGCCGCCATCCCGGCGGTTATCGCCTACAACTACTATCTGAGCATGTCGAGAAAGATGATTATAGAAATGGAGGACTTTTCTGAAGACCTCCTCGAACTCTTCAGCCAGGGACATGAATGAAGACCAACCGCAACAGGACGGTCCTCTCGGAGATCAACGTGACTCCCTTCGTGGACGTCATGCTGGTGCTCCTCGTCATCTTCATGGTGACCGCTCCCCTCATGCAGCAGGGGCTTGACGTAAACCTGCCGAAGGCAAAGGGCAAGGAGCTGCCGGCAGAGGAACGCATATCCCTGGTCATCAAGAACGACAGGACGATCTTCCTCAACGACACCCCGGTGTCCATGGAGGAGATGCACCGCAAACTCGCCGCGGTGAGCAAGATGAACCCCAATGTATTTCTCAAGGCCGACAAGGACGTGCCCTATGGTCTCGTCGTGGAAGTGATGGGTGAGATCAAGGACGCGGGCATCGAGAAACTGGGGATGATAACTACTCCCAAGACCGACCGGCAATGAGGGAGCCGAGCCTCCAGAAGACCGCTGCATTCTCTGCAGCCCTTCACCTTACCGTCTTCATCGTGACCTTCATCATCCTTCGCCATTCCGCCTCACATTCCCTTCCCTCGCCTTACATGGTGAGCCTCGTCGGCCCCGGCAGGGACCGGGGGGGATCGTCTGCGCCCGTTTCGAGGCCGGCAGAGCCCCGGCATGAATCCGCGGCACAGGAGAGTGTCAGGCAACCGGAGACGACCTTCGACCAAAAGAGGGTCGAAGAGAGGATATCAGAGCTGAAGGCGAAACAGAAGATAGAGCAGATTGCAAAACTCCGTTCCGCCGTGCTTTCGGTTCGGGGCAGGACAGGGCCTGCCAACAGCCAGCAGCAGAAGGGGCCGGCAACCGGCCTTCCGGGCGGCACCGGCACTGATTCGTACATAGCGAAGATCACGGAAGAGATACATGAGCAGTGGCAATGGCCGACCTCGGGCGGCAAAGACCTGGAGACCGTCATCTCCGTCACGGTCATGAAGGACGGGACGATCAAGATACTCGGCGTCGAAAAACGCTCCGGGAATTCCTTCTTCGACAGGGTCGCCCTCAACGCGTTGCGAAAGGCGTCTCCTGTCAGCCCTCCTCCCCAGGAGATGGAGATAGGGATACGGTTTTATCCATGAAGAGGATACTCATCGGAAAGAGGACTCCGGGCGGACGGCTGGCGGCGCGCCGCACCCTGCAGGCATTGCTTCTTGCGGCGATGCTCATCGCGCTCAGCCCGTTCAGCGCCCAGGGGAAGGTCTATATCGATATCACCGCACCCCAGGCGAAGATGATGCCGATCGCGATCTACGACTTCCAGGGGCAGGGGGGCAAGGAGATCTCTGATGTGATCAGGGACGACCTCATCTTCACGGGGCTCTTCATGTACATCGACAAGGCCTCCTATATCGAGGCTGCCAGCCAGCCCTTTAACCCCTCGAACTGGACCCCCCTCGGCATCGAGGCGGTGGTGAAGGGAACAGTCTCCGGAGACAAGAAGCTGACCGCATCCGTCTCCCTGTACGACCCCTTCGAGAGCAAGGAGATACTGACCAAGCAGTACCAGTCGGACAAGGACCTGCTCAGGCAACTGGGCCACACCATTGCCAACGATATCTATACGGCGCTCACCGGGGCTCCGGGGATCTTCAGGACGAGGATCGTCTTTGTGGGAGAGCGGGGCGGGGAGAGAGACCTGTACCTCATGGACTGGGACGGCCACCGTTCGAGAAAGCTGGGGCTCAGGGCGGGGGTGCTCCTGACTCCCCACTGGTCGGCGGACGGCTCGAAGCTCGTCTATGCCGCAGAACGGGGTAGACAATGGAACGTATATTTGTTAGACTTTCTGCAAATGTCCGAAAAGCGGGTATTCACGTCCAGGGGAGTAAATATGGCCGGCGATTTCTTCCCTAACGGAAAGGCATTTGCCTTTTCATCATCAAAAGACGGAACACCCGACCTCTATACCTTTTCCCTCGAAAACAACACCGCCAGAAGGCTGACTTCCACGCACGGCATCGAGGTCTCCCCGGCGGTCTCCCCCGACGGCTCCCGTATCGCCTTCGTCTCTGACCGGGGCGGGACCCCGCAGGTATACATAATGCTCTCTGACGGCACCGAGATACGCCGTCTCACCTTCGAGGGATCCTACAACACGTCCCCCAGCTGGTCTCCCACGGGAGACAGGGTCGTCTTTGCGTCCAGGCGGGGTGGCGGGAAGAACCAGATATGTATCGTCAAGCCCGACGGCTCTGACCTCATGCAGTTGACCGACCAGGGCAATAACGAGGACCCCTCTTTCTCTCCCGACGGCAGGTACATCTCATTCATGTCGGACAGGGACAGACAGAAGGGCATCTACCTCATGAGGGCGAACGGAGAATCCCAGAAGAGAGTTACACCCAGGGACCTCAAGGCCTTTGGCCCCAGATGGTCACCTCAGTAATAATAACGTTTCACACATCATAGAAGGAGGATGTCATGAGAAGGTTCTGTTTTTTTCTGGTTCTGATCGTATTCATCTCATTTGGATGCAAGCAGCGGGCCGTTACCCAGCCTGAGTCGCAGCCTCCCGCACAGAAGGAGGCAGGAAAAGGTCCGGAGACGGTGACCGAGAAGAAGGGCGGCGCCGGCGAATCCATCACCTCGAAAGAGATGGATGGCAAGACGGAAGGCAAGGAGGGCATGTTTGCCGACGTGCACTTCGATTTCGACAAGTATGATATCAAGGACGCTGACAAGCCGACCCTGAAGAACATTGCATCATGGATGACAAAGAACGGCTCTGCGAAGCTCATGGTGGAAGGCCACTGCGACGAACGGGGCACCAATGAGTACAACCTCGCGCTCGGCGACAGAAGGGCAAAGGCGGTGAAGGACTACCTCGTCTCCCTGGCTGTTCCCTCCGCGAAGATCGAGACGATCAGCTACGGCGAGGAGAAACCCCTCTGCAAGGAGCAGACGGAAGAGTGCTGGGCAAAGAACCGGCGCGGCCACTTCGTCGTGCTCGGGAAGGCGGGCAAATAGCGATGCGTTTCTCCGTCATCCTGCTCCTTTTGCTGGCATCGGCCTGCGCTTCCTCGGGCGACTTCGACATGCTCAGAAGGGATGTCAACGAACTCAAGAGGGAGTCCTCTGAGGCGAGGAAGGACATCGATGCCCTGAAGGAAAAATCGTCCTCCATGGTACGGGAGGATTCTTTCTCCGCTGTCCGCGAGAGCCAGGCTGACCTGAATTCGCGGGTATCGCAGGTGACAAGCGGCCTGCAGGAGCTGCGGGGCAGGTATGAGGAGAACAAATACAGTGTCGAAAAGACACTGAAGGATACGGTTGCTGAACGGGATCTGCTGAGGGCCCAGCTTGGGGCCCTCGAATCCCAGGTGAAGACACTGCGCGACAGACTCGCCGCGCTGCAGGACCAGAAGCCGGTAGAGCCGGCTGCAAAGGCGCCGGACGAGACAAAGGCCGAGCCTGAAAAGACGGAGCCGGCAAAAGAGACGCCGCCTGCCGAAAAGACCGAGGCCCCCGACGATGCGAAGAAGGCATATGAGACGGCCTATCAGGATTTCAAGGACAAGAAGTACCGGGCGGCGCGGGAAAAGTTCGAGGCGTTTATCAAGGGGCATCCCAGGCATGAACTCGCTGATAACGCGCAGTTCTGGGTTGCCGAGACATACTATGCGGAAAAGGATTTCGAAGGTTCCATCCTCGCGTATGAAACGCTCCTGAAGAAGTATCCCAACAGCAAGAAGACCAGCGGAGCCCTTCTGAAGCAGGGGCTTGCCTTCATAGAGATCGGAGATAAGAAGACCGGCAAGACGATCCTTTCCAGACTCGTCGAGAAATACCCCCACTCAACCGAGGCCGGCGCGGCCAGGAAGAAGCTGGCTGAGCTTGAAAAAAAGCCGAACAGAAAGAAATGATCCGCTCAGGGACGGCTACTCCCGGATTATAGACTATCTGCGGCTGTCCGTAACGGACCGCTGCAACCTCCGGTGTATCTATTGCATGCCGGCCGAAGGGGTGACCCCCTGGAAGCATGCCGACATACTCAGCTACGAGGAGATCACGAGGATCGTCGGCATCGCTGCCGGTCTTGGAGTCAAGAAGGTCAGGATCACCGGCGGCGAGCCCCTCACCCGCAAGAACATAACCTTCCTCGTCAGGTCCATCGCACAGATCACCGGCATCGAGGACCTCACCATGACCACCAATGGGGTGCTCCTTGAGCGGTATGCACAGGAGCTCGCCGATGCGGGCCTCAGGCGTATCAATGTCAGCCTCGATTCATTCAGGCCGGACCGGTATCGCGAGATGACCCGCGGCGGGGACCTCGAGGCCGTCCTCAGGGGCATCAGGGCTGCGGAGAAGGCGGGCCTGCTGCCGATCAAGATCAATATGGTCCCGGTCAAAGGGCTCAACGACGACGAGGTGGAGGACTTCGCCCGTCTCACCCTCCAGACCGACTGGCAGGTGAGGTTCATTGAACTGATGCCGACCGGCTCCCATGATTTCTGGAGTCCTGACAGATACATCACCACGGACGATGTCAGGAAGAGGATCGAGGCGATCGGCCCGCTGGAACCCGTAAAGGTCCGCAGTAAGGGCCCGTCGCGGTATTTCAGGCTTGCGGGCGCCCGCGGTGTCGTCGGCTTCATCAGCGCCCTGACCCATCACTTCTGCAGCGACTGCAACCGGCTGCGGCTGACCGCCGACGGGAAGCTCAGGCCCTGCCTCTTTTCAGAGACAGAGATCGACCTGCGGTCAGCGCTCAGAGGCAACGCAGACGATGCCGAGATCGGCCGGCTCCTGAGGCTGGCGATCGAGGTGAAGCCGGAGGGCCACACCATCGGAACCCGGGCCGCAAAGGGAGGCTCGGTGGGTTGCGGGGCAAGCGGCGCAGTGGCACGCAAACCGATGTCCCGGATAGGCGGGTAGGGCTGATGCCGAAATTTACCCATTTCGACGAGCAGGGACGGGCGCAGATGGTGGATGTCACCGCCAAGGAGCCGACGCAGCGGGAGGCGGTCGCCCGGGGCGTGGTAACGATGAAGAAGGAGACCCTCCGGCTCATCGGCAAGGGCGGCATCGCCAAGGGGGGTGTGATCGGGGTTGCGCGCATCGCCGGGATCATGGCAGCCAAGAAGACCCCTGAGCTGATTCCCCTGTGCCATCCCCTTGCGATCACCTCGGCGAATGTGGATTTCAGACTCGACAGGAAGAACTCCCGTATTCTGATCGAATCCCGCGTCAGGACGACCGGCCCGACAGGAGTCGAGATGGAGGCTCTGACAGCGGTTGCTGCTGCCGCGCTCACCATCTACGACATGTGCAAGGCGGTCGACCGGGAGATGGTTATCTCTGACATCATGCTTATCGAAAAGAGGGGCGGAAAGAGCGGCACCTTCAAAAGGTGACCGTCCGCCCTGTCCTGCGCCTGTCATGAATGCCGCCCACCTTGTACGCTTCAGGGAATGGTTCGGAACCTACACGCGCCGGTTTTATTCCCCCGATCCGGCTGAACAGAGGAACATATCCCTGAAGATCGAGCATACGGCCCGGGTCTGTGATATCATCTCCACGATCTCGCGGGACCTCTCCCTCGGCCCAAGTGACATGCTCCTGGCGGAATCGAGCGGGCTCTTCCACGACATCGGGAGGTTTCCGCAGTTCGCCCGGCACAAGACCTTCAGGGACAGCATCTCCGTCAACCACGGCAAGCTCGGCGCCGAGGTGCTCGCAGAGGAAAAGGTCCTGCAGGACCTCCCGGCGCATGAACAGGAGATCATCACCGCTGCGGTAAAGTTCCACAACGTCTATGCCATTCCTCACCTGCCTTCCGACGATATGCTCCTCTTCCTCAAGCTGGTGCGGGACTCCGACAAGCTTGATATCTGGAGCATCTTTACCGGTTACTTCGCGGTGCCGGAAGAAGAGCGCGCCTCAGAGGCGGTGCTTAGGCTGCCGGACGGGCCGGGATATTCGGAAGAGATGATCGCGGCGATCCACGGGAAGCGGCCCGCCCCCATTGCGTATCTCCGGACCCTCAATGATTTCAAGCTGATGCAGTTGTCCTGGATCGCTGATCTCAATTTCAGCGCCTCCTTCAGGCTGCTGCTGGAGGGAGGCTACATCGACAGCCTCATCTCCCTGCTGCCTGACGATGAGGAGATACGGAAGGTGTCTGCCGTCCTTCACGAATACGCCGCAGAGCGCGCCGTCGGATCTTAACGCCGCACGGCTAAGAACGTTTTCCCTCCACGCACACATCATAGCCGCGTCAGCAACATTATTTCACTGTTCTTTTCTCTTGACGGCTATTCTCGTTAAGTGATAGTATTATCTAATGATAGCATCATTCAGAGATGAGGCGTCAGAGCTGATATGGAGTGGCAGCTTCTCGAAGAAGATCAAGTTGCCTGCGGGGCTCCATAACCTGGCGAGACGGAAGCTGAGGATGATTGCGGCTGCGACTTCGCTGGAAATCCTGAAAATTCCGCCCCATAACAGGCTTGAGCGTTTAAGAGGCAACAGAGAAGGCCAGTGGAGTATTCGTATCAATGACCAATGGCGCATATGTTTCCGATGGAAAAATGGAAACGCCCATGATGTAGAAATAACGGACTATCATTAAGAAAGAGGCAATGAAGCAATGAAACATTTAAAGAACATTCATCCAGGCGAAGTGCTTCAGGAAGAGTTTCTTGCTCCGATGGGCATATCGGCATACCGGATCGCCAAGGAAACGGGGCTGTCTCAGACACGACTCGGACAGATCATCAGAGGCGAAAGGAACATCACGGCCGAGACTGCTATTAAGATTGGTCGCTTTCTAAATACCGGCCCCGCGTTTTGGATGAACCTTCAGGCACTTTATGATATCGAGGAAGCTGAAAAAAGGCATGGCAGAGAGGTTGAAGCAATCCATCCGTATTCTTCAGCGGTTACAGCGGCAAAATAATCCCCGCTCCATCATATCATCGGTACGGCTACGGTTGCATTTAGTAATACCAAAAGCGTCGCCAAGGGCCAGGTCTTCATATCGGACAAAATGAGGGACTTCCGCATCTTCTCCACCCTCTTTCTCAATCTCCTGTCGACTGCCAATAGCAACTCTAATCGTCAGCGTGCCTGGATACCATCGGCCATGTCACGTGTGGAGCCCTGACCCTCCAAGGTCTGTTGAAATCCAAGATCAAAGACCCCATTTTAAGCACTTCAAGTGTAACAGCAGAGACTGTGGGGTATTGCAAAGTTAATAAATAAGTTTACAGAAAATATAGGAATATTTATAATAATGCGTCAAATTCTCAGAAAACATTTCTGACAAGGGGAGGAACGAGCGATGTGGAGGAAAGTTTTTTCCGTAGTCTTTTTTTGTTTAGTGATGTTCTTTTCGGCATCTCTGACCCATGCAGCAATTCATGTCTCAAATTACGGCGCCGCTACTAGTATCGCAACGTGGCCTAATAGCGCCACGGGCAATACTGCTCCGACAACAGCCATCAGCGGCGGCCTTACTACCCTGAATAGTCCTTATCTGATAGCAGTGGATGCCAACTGGATTTATGTGACAAACGTTAACAACAACAGCATCCTTGTATTTCCGGCAGGCGCCACAGGCAATGTCGCCCCCACCCGCACCATCAGCGGCGGCCTTACTACCCTGAACGGTCCTGTCGGGGTAGCAGTAGATGCCAACTGGATTTATGTGACAAACGTTAACAACAACAGTATTCTTGTATTTCCGATAGGCGCCACAGGCAATGTTGCCCCCACCCGCACCATCAGCGGCGGCCTTACTACCCTGAACGCTCCTGTCGGGATAGCAGTGGATGCCAACTGGATTTATACGGTAAGCCAGACCAGCAACAGTATTCTTGTATTTCCGGTAGGCGCCACGGGCAATACCGCGCCCACGCGCGCCATCAGCGGCGGCGCTACTAACCTGAGTGTTCCTCAAGGGATAGCAGTGGATGCCAACTGGATTTATACGGTAACCTATCTCACTAATAATATTCTTGTATTTCCGATAGGCGCCACAGGCAATACCGCGCCCACGCGCGCCATCAGCGGCGGCGCTACTAACCTGAGTTTTCCTGGCGGGGTAGCAGTGGATGCCAACTGGATTTATGTGGTAAGCCAGGCCAACGTTAGTGTTCTTGTATTTCCGGTAGGCGCCACAGGCAATACCGCGCCCACGCGCGCCATCAGCGGCGGCGCTACTAACCTGAGTCTTCCTTGGGGTATAGCAGTGGATCCCTCAGCCTTACCCCCGCCCCCACCTCCCGGCCCTACATCTGTCCCCACCTTGAACGAATGGGGCATGATAATCTTCATGGCGCTTGCAGGCTTGGGGTCACTTTATTATCTGGGAAGGAAGAGAGCGGAAAGCTAAGACGGTCTGACAAGCATCTTCATGCGTTATCCCGGACGAACCGTGTGCCCATGAGTTTTGCGGGACGCGGGACCTCTCCCTCGGCCCAAGTGACATGCTCCTGGCGGAATCGAGCGGGCTCTTCCACGACATCGGGAGGTTTCCGCAGTTCGCCCGGCACAAGACCTTCAGGGACAGCATCTCCGTCAACCACGGAGCGGTCGTGGGTCAGGTCTTTGATCTTGAATTTGTCACAATAACTACTTGCCGTCACTCTTCGATCCCTCTTTTCCCCATCCTGATCGGATGCATATATCTACCAAAATCCCACGTAATTAATCAACAGAAAAATATGCGGAGTATCAGGTGGATGTCTCGACCTGATTATCTCTCCGAAACAAGTCCCGGCCTGACCGCGCGAGGAATGACTGGCAGACAGTCAATACCTGGTCAGGTCGATAGATACTGCTCTTTTGTTGTACTTGTCATCTTCGACAGGGGCATCAGTATACGAAATGGCAATCTTCCTCTCATCGTTCCAACTGATCGAGTCGAGATGGCCAACGCCGTTTATGACGATAGCCGGCTTCTTCGCGGATACCAAGCTCCTGTTGAAGAGGTCGTACAGTTCAATATCCTGCCGACCGACCCAGTTTATTGTATATATCGCGAGATATCGTCCGGAGGGCGAGAGTTCAATAGGCCGGCCACCCGCTTCGAATACCGTGTTCCCCTGCAAATTAACGACCTTGACGGCCTTACATCCAGCCCCGCAACCGTAGATGTGTATAATGTGGTTCTTCTCATTCCACCGCACCTCGCCGCCATATCCCAGGATGATGTCATTGACTCGCCTGATCCGGCTCACATCATAGACGGACAATACACGGGGCGGATTGGCCTCATGCCAGACCAATACGTATTTCCCATCAGGAGAAGTGGAATAGGCGTATATGTGATGAGGACGTTCGAATGCGGTCAGGTTGTGCCATGTCTCGCCCTGCGAAACGAAGACATTCCTGATGCCATCTTTCCCTTCTACTATTTTCAACGATTGACGAGCCGATGGGGAAGAAGACTGACCGGCAGATATGGCATTCACAAACAGTAACAGAATAGCAACGACACCCAGGGCAATTACCGATGGGGTTGAGACGGCATTGCCGAGAAACGGAATCTGATCTCTATCCCTGGCCTTTCCCCGACATGCCTTTCTCGTCACTCTTCGATCCCTCTTTTCCCCGTACTAATCGGATGCATATTTCTACCAGTATTCAGCCATATTAATCAATAGAATACAGCCTGACCTTTTTTGCTATAATGACACGACATGCACTCTCTCTTGATCATCCTCTCGCTTGCCTGCTACGTATTCGGCTATTTCCGCATGCCGTTTGTCTATGCAGGCTTCCTGCTCCAGACGGCCTACATGGTCTCCCGGGGGCTGCAGGTGGGGAGGCTTCCGATCATCGGCCCCCACGACACCCTCGTCTTCATGTCCGTCTCCACCATGCTCTTTGCGCTTCCCCTGACCTACAAAGTGAAAGACCGTACCAGGCTCCTCTTCCCCCTGGTCGGATTGTCCGTCTTTTTTGTGGGCCTGTCCCTTCTTTATAAGCCACACAACGCGCCCCTCCCCCCCGTGCTGAAGACCCTCTGGTTTGAGGCACACGTCGCCCTCTCTTTCTTCTCGTATGCGCTCTTCGGGATAGGCGCCGTGATGGGGGTGCTGCGGCTCATCTCCCCTGGAGAAGACGCAACAGCAGGAGGAGTATCCGTTGATGCACTGCAGTACAAGACGATCCTGACCGGGTACTGTTTCTTTTCGACGGCCATGGTCTTTGGCGGCATATGGGCATACCTTGCCTGGGGCACCTACTGGCTCTGGACCCCCAAGGAACTCTGGACCGTCATCCTCTGGCTCTTCTACAGCCTCTACCTCCACGCCAGGCTCAGGAACTGGTGGACCGGCAGGCCGTCCGCTGTCCTTGCTATAATCGGATTTCTTATCGTGCTCTTCACCTATCTCGGCGTGAGTCTCTTCATGAAGAGCTCACACACTTTTTGACATGGCGATACTCAAGGGCATACTCGGCTTTTTTCTCTCGCTCAGGACGACGATCTGGCTGACGCTGCTCCTCCTGGCACTGCTCCTGTACGGATCGGTCATCATGCCCCTCAATGAGGAGTTCCAGGCACTTCACACCGTCCCCCTTTTCCCGTGGCTTGAGGAAAGCCCGCCGGCGATCACCTGGTGGCTCTTCGCCGCGATCGCGGTCCTTTCCCTCCTGACCGCAAACACCATCTTTTGCAGCCTCGAGTCCCTCATCAAGAAGAGGGGATCGCGTCAATTCCTTCTCGTGGTGTCGCCCCAGGTGATTCATATCGGCTTTCTCTTCATCCTCCTGGCACACCTCTTCAGCTCGTACGACAGTTTCCGGGGAATGACTTATGTGGGAGAAGGGACCCGGCTGTCCCTGCCCAATAACACGAGCATCCTCTTTGAGCGGATCAACACCGGCATCTCGCCCTCCGGATACCTTATCGACTGGTCGGCCGAGATCACCCGCCTCGATGAACAGGGGAAGCCCGCAGGCCGTTCGGTCATCGGCCCCAACGCGCCCGCATTCTTCAAGGGCTTCGGCATCTATATAAAGACCGTGCAGCCAGGCCCCTTGACCACGGCACTGATCGAGGTGAGCCGTGATCCGGGCGCCGTCTGGGCGCTGGCCGGGGGCGTACTGTTTCTCGCGGGCATGATCACCCTCCTCATCGTCAAGATACGGAGGGAAGATGCAGCAGAGGGATGAGTCACGGATATTCGTTGTGCACGAACATCATGCCCGGCATCTCCACTTCGACCTCCGCCTCGAAAAGGAGTGGCTCCTCATAAAGAAGAAAGACGACTTCGCTGACAAGGACTTCCGTCTCCAGACCGTGCTGCACCGCCCCTCCTGACTGATCCGGCAACTTCCCGGCCCCCTCTATTTCAGCACTCTAAAGCCTGATATACTGGAGCTGAGAACAGAGGACAACCCATCCATGCCAACCGCGTCTTTTGAGAAGATCGTCGCCGGCATATCCGGAAGAGAAGGGGCGCACCTCACTATCGTGAGATCCCTGGGTCTCCTCGGCCTGCTCTTCTGCCTGTACCTGACCAGCCTTTACAGTTATCTCCTGTTCCACAGCGTCGCAGAGGTCTTCAGCCTCGTGATCGCCTTCAGCATCTTCGTCATCGCCTGGAATGCCCGGAGCAGGCTGGACAACAATTACCTTCTCTTCACCGGCATCGCCTATTTCTTCGTCAGCGGCCTGGACCTCGTCCATACCCTTTCATACAAGGGCATGGGCGTGTTTCCGGGTTACGACGCCAACCTTCCGACGCAGCTCTGGATAGCGGCCCGCTATCTTCAGGCGATAACCCTCGTCCTGGCGGCGTTATTCGTCAGGAGGGGCCTCGAGGTCAGGGACGTCTTTCTTACCTACACCGCGGCAAGTGCCGCCCTGTTGTGGCTGATCTTCGGCCGGTCCTTTCCGGACTGTTTCATCGAGGGCAAAGGTCTCACCCCTTTTAAGATCTGGAGCGAATATGTCATCAGCTCCCTGTTTGTTCTGGCGGCCGTGCTTCTGTATAAACGCAAGGCCGATTTCGACGCCTCGGTGCTTGGGGTCATCTTCGCGTCTGTCGCCGCAACGGTCGTCTCTGAACTCGCCTTCACCCGTTATGTGAGCGTCTACGGATTCGCAAACCTCTTCGGCCATATGCTGAGAATTATCGCCTTCTATCTGATGTACCGGGCGCTCGTCGTCACCGGTATCGTCCGTCCCTACGACCTCATCTACCGGAGTCTCAAGCAGGGAGAGGAAGCCCTGAAGAAGTCCAACGAGGAGCTGGAGCGGAGGGTGAAGAAACGGACAGAGGAGCTGGTTCGGGTGAATGAGGAACTGCAGAGGGAGATGGAGGAGAAGACAAAGACAGCCGAGGCGCTGCGTGTGAGCGAGGCGACCCTCGCACATGCCCAAAAGGTCGCCCGTCTCGGCAGCTGGGAATGGGAGATCGCTACCAACCAGCTTGCCTGGTCGGATGAGATCTATCGCATCTTCGGCCTGCAGCCGCACGAGTGCGGAGCAGATTACAGCACCTTCATGAAGGCGGTACATCCCGCTGACCGGGATGCTGTGCAAAGAGCCGTGCATGATGCGCTTGAAAACAGGAGACCATACAGCATCGATCACCGTGTCGTTCTGGCCGATGGGACAGAGAAGATCGTACATGAGCAGGGTGAGACGATAGCTGATGCCTCCGGGACCGTGATCCGCATGATCGGGACGGTGCAGGACATCACCGAGATGAAGAGGCTGGAAGAGCAGTTCCGCCACTCCCAGAAGCTTGAGGCTGTGGGTCTCCTGGCCGGCGGCGTTGCCCATGACTTCAATAATATCCTTACCGCCATCATCGGGTATGCGAGCCTCCTGCAGATGCGGCGGGAAAAACCGGAGACGATCGGCACGTATGCCGAGGAGATCCTGGCAGCAGCCGAGCGGGCCTCCTACCTGACGCAAAGCCTCCTCCTCTTCAGCCGGAAGCAGGACTCCCTGCTGAAGCAGGTAAACCTCAATGACATCATCCGGGTCACGGACAAGCTGCTTCGCCGCATCATCGGGGAGGACGTTGAACTGGCTCTGTCTCTGGCCGACCATCCGCTGATAGTCATGGCGGACAGCGGCCAGATCGACCAGGTGCTGATGAATCTCTGCACCAATGCGCGTGACGCGATGCCGCGGGGCGGCAGGATAACCGTCGAGACCAGCTCCATCCAGACAGACCGGGCATTCTTCCCCGATCAGCCGCCTGGGCAGGCGGGTCACTATGCCGTGCTCGCGGTGAGCGATACGGGCTGCGGCATGGACGACCTGACGAGACAGAAGATCTTCGAGCCCTTCTTTACCACCAAGGAGCCCGGCAAGGGAACAGGGCTCGGCCTCTCCATCATATACGGCATCGTCAGACAGCACGGAGGCTTTATCACCGTCGACAGTTCACCGGGAGCGGGAACGATTTTCCGCATCTACCTGCCGCTGCTCGGGGATGCGGCCGCTGAAACGGCCGCCCCTGCGCAACCCGCGGCAACCCAGAACGGCGGGACCGAGACGATCCTCGTCGCTGAAGACGATGTTGTTCTCGGCAGGCTGATCAGGACCGTACTGTCGGATTTCGGCTACTCGGTCATTCTCACCCACGACGGGGAAGGCGCGGTGGCACAGTTCTCGGAAAACCGGGAGCGGATCCGGCTGGCGGTGATCGACCTGGTGATGCCCAAGAAGGGCGGACTCGAGGCATACGCTGAGATGAAGATGCTCGTCCCGTCGCTCCGGGTGCTCTTCATGAGCGGCTACGCGGCAACGGTCCTCCGGACAAAAATCGTGCTGGGAGAGGGGACCGATTACATCGCCAAACCCGTCTCACCCAGGGACCTGTTACAGAAGGTGAGGGAGATACTGGAGAGGCCGGAAGCGCCATCAGGAGCGCGTTCCGGAGCTGTCTGATTCCTTGACAAAGATTTCTCCAAACCCCTATAATCACTAATAATTTATGAACTCGACACTCCAGGAACTCTATGACCTCGGCAAGAAGCTCTTCGACGAGGGAAAGCTCAGCGAAGCAGAGCCGCTCCTCAGGGAGGTCGTCAAGATCAACCCCAATTACGCTGACGTGCAGAACAAGCTCGGCGTCATCTCCAACCTCAAGGGAGATCTCAGGGCCGCTGCGGAGCATTTCGAAAAGGCGCTGCAGATCAACCCCCGCTACACCGAGGCGTCCCTTAATCTCGCGGTCACCTATAATGACCTGGGAGAGTTCAAGCTGGCGCAGGACGTCTTTTCGATGGCCGCCCAGATCGCCCATCCTGATCCGAATGTCCTTGACCCCTTCATCGCCGGCAAGCTGGCGAATGAACACTTCAAGCTCGGCAACCTCTATCTCGAATTCAACATGAACGAAGAGGCGATCACGGAATACCGGAAGGCGGTCAGGCTCCACCCCAAACTCGCCGACGTCCATACGAAACTCGGGATCGCCCTCAGGAATAAGGGCAAGAATGAAGAGGCGATCGTCCACTTCGTCAAGGCAAAGGCGATCAACCCCAAGTACGGCCCTGCCTGGGTCCAGCTGGGACTCAGTTACTACATGGAGGGACTCACCGGACTCGCCTTCGAAGAATGGGAAAAGGCACTGGCCGCGATCCCGAACCTCAAAGAGGCGGCGAATTACCTCAAGCTCCTGAAAAAAGAGGAAAAGTAATACGCAGTGTCCCTGCTCGACGTAAGGGCCCTGAACATTTTTTTTCAGTCGTCATCCACCCCTGTCCAGGTAGTATCAGACCTCAGCTTCCGCATCGGAGAATCAGAGGTCTTCGGCCTCGCCGGCGAAAGCGGATGCGGCAAGAGCATCACCGCCCTCTCGATCATGGGCATCCTCCCGCAAAATGCCTTTGCCACGGGACAGATCCTGTTCAAGGGAAAAGACTTTGCGACCCTCGGCGAAGAGTCCCGCAGGCGGCTGAGGGGCAATGAGATATCCATGGTCTTTCAGGAGCCGATGACCTCGCTGAATCCCGTGCTCACCGCCGGCTACCAGGTGGCAGAGGTGCTCATGACGCACCGGGGCATGTCAAGGCGCGATGCGATGGACAGGGCGGTAGAGCTCCTGGCATCCGTCAAGATCCCCTCTCCGGAAATACGCGTAAGGGAATATCCCCACCAGATGTCCGGGGGGATGCGCCAGCGGGTGATGATAGCCATGGCGATCGCCTGCAACCCTTCCCTGCTGATCGCCGATGAGCCGACGACCGCCCTTGATGTCACCATCCAGGCGCAGATACTCGAACTCATCCAGCGGCTCAGGGAGGAACGGAAGATGTCCATCCTCCTCATCACCCACGACCTGGGGGTCATCGCGGAAAATGCGGCCCGTGTGGGCATCATGTACGCAGGCAGGCTGATGGAACTTGCCGCGACCGGGGAGCTCTTCGGCAACCCGCTGCACCCCTATACAAAGGGGCTTCTCGGCTCGCTGCCCGGGGCCAAGGGCACGCCCCTGAGTCCCATCGCCGGCACCGTCCCGAGACCGGAAGACTTCCCGCCCGGGTGCAAATATCAGGGCAGATGTCCTGAAGCCCGACCCGAATGCTCTGCGGAGGAACCGGGCCTCATCGAGGTCTCTCCCGGTCATTTTGTTCGATGCTCGTGGGTGATCAGGAGATGAGCGGGGTCATTCTCGCCTCTGAATCCCTGAGGAAATACTTTGAGGTGAAAAGTCCCCTCGGCAAGGCCGGAGGGACCCTCCGGGCCGTCGACGGGGTGGACTTTTCGATCAGCGACAACAGCGTCTTTGCGCTTGTGGGCGAAAGCGGCTGCGGTAAATCAACCGTTGCCCGCCTCGTCCTGAGGCTCCTTGCACCCACCTCGGGGAGGGTCCTCTTCAAGGGCAGAGACGTGCTGTCCTTTTCCGGGGACGAGCTGAAGGCCTACCGGAAATCCGTTCAGATCATCTTCCAGGACCCCTTCGCATCGCTGAACCCCCGAAGGACCGTCTACGACACGATCTCCGAGCCGCTCCTGATTCATCGGATCGTGCCGAAGAGCCGCTTCAGGGACAGGGTCGTCGAGATCCTCGGCACGGTCGGACTCGGGGCCGAGACCCTGAACCGCTATCCCCATGAATTCAGCGGCGGCCAGCGGCAGCGCATCTGCATCGCACGCGCACTGTCTGTCTCACCCGAGATCATCGTGGCTGACGAACCGTTGTCAGCCCTTGATGTCTCGATCCAGGCGCAGATCCTCAACCTCCTGATCGACCTCAAGGAGAAGGCGCGGCTCTCGTATCTCTTCATCAGCCATGACCTCAGGGTCGTCCACTACCTGAGCGATCAGGTGGGTGTCATGTACCTGGGCAAGATCGTAGAGCACGCAAATACGGAGGAGCTCTTCAGCAAGCCGTTCCATCCCTATACGGAGGTACTCCTGGCCTCCGCCCCGAAGTTGAAGACAGAAGGAGAAAGGGTGAGACAGGCTCCGCTGAAGGGAGAGGTACCGAGCCCCGTCGACATACCGCCCGGATGCCCCTTCCATCCCCGCTGTCCCCGGAGGTTCGCCCCCTGTGACAGGATAGTCCCGCAGTTCCGGGAAAGCCACGGCCGGCTGATATCCTGCCATCTCTGGAATCCGTACGACTAGGCTATACGGCTCCTCACCCGCCGATACTTTCCCTAATCATCAGGACCGGAACTCTCAGCCGTCGAGGACCTCTCTGACCTTGGTTATCAAATCATGCCGGGAGACGGGCTTGGCGATGAAATGCTCCTGCTCACCCAGTATCCTGTCTTTGCGGACGACGTCTTCCGGGTAGCCGCTGATGAAGATGACCTTGATGTGGGGAGCCATCCGCCTGATCTCCAGATACGCCTCATCGCCATTCATCCTGGGCATCATGATGTCCAGGATAAGGAGCCTGACCTCGCCCCTGTTCTCCCTGAAACGCGCGACCGCATCCTCGCCGTTTTCCGCGGTGATGACGTTATAGCCAAATCTCCCCAGCACGGTCCGCGTCAGGCTCCGCACGGTCGGATCGTCTTCCGCAACCAACACGGTCTCCGTACCCCGCCTCATCGGAGAGACGACAGGCGACTCCGTCTCGTCGGCAGCCGACTCGATGGCCGGCAGATATATGGTAAATAACGTCCCCCTGCCCTGCCCGCTGGCAACATCGATGTATCCCCCGTGCTGTTTGACGATCCCGTATACCACGGCCAGCCCCAGGCCGGTGCCCTTCCCGGATTCCTTGGTGGTAAAGAACGGCTCGAATATCCTCTCCCGTGTCTCCTCGGCGATCCCCATACCCGTATCCGCTACGGTTATGACCGCATATGTTCCCGGCTTGCCGTAGTTGTGGCGCCTGATGAATGCATGGTCCTGCGTCACGCGTCCCGTCGTTATGGTAAGCAGTCCTCCATCGGGCATCGCATCCCTGGCATTCGTCGCGAGGTTCACGAGGACCTGCTCTATCTGCCCTGCGTCCGCCATGACCATCATCTCTTCTTCCGACTGCAGACTCCTCAGTTCTATATGCTCTCCCAAAAGCCGCGACAGGAGCTTTTCCACGTTGCGCACGATCCCGTTGACACTCACCGGCCGGGGGTGCATGATCTGCTTTCTGCTGTAGGCGAGCAGGCCCTGGGTGAGATGCGTCGCCCTCATGGCCGAAGCCAGGACCATATCCATATACGTCCTCGAGGGGTCATCCTGCGCCATCCCCTCCTGGACTAATTCACCGAAGCCGATGATGGCTGTCATGATATTGTTGAATTCGTGAGCGACCCCGGCGGTCAGCGTCCCGATCGCCTCGATCTTCTGTGCGTGGCGGAGCTGGGACTCCAGTCTGGTCCTTTCCTCCTCAGCCCTCCTGCGCTCGGTGATATCGCGGAATATCCCCTCCGTGGCCGTCACACGGCCGTCGACAGCGCGGACATTGACATTCCCCTCGACCTCGATGCGGCGGCCATCCCTGGCGACAAAGGACGCGGTCACATTCTTTACCGCCTCGCCTCCCATGACCTTCCTGAAGACCTCCAGGCAATGGGCCTTTGTCTCCGGGTGCAGGATGTCGAAGATCGTGAGCGATGCGAGGTCTTCCTGCGTATAGCCCATCGTCCTGAGCCATGAAGCGTTGACGAAATTGAAATGGCCATCCGGACTCACGCTCTGTATCATGTCGAGCGCGTTTTCGATGAGGTTGCGGTAGCGGTCCTCGCTCTCTTTGAGCATATACTCCGCCTGCTTCCGGGCGGTGATGTCCCTCACGACCTCGATGCCGGCGACGACCTTGCCCGCAGCATCCAGGACCGGCGACGCCGTGATCTCCACGTGGAGAGTCCTGGAGGGGTTGCTCCTTTCCGTGGCGTGAATCCTGCCGTCCGCAAAAGACATGGCGATGGGGCAGCCGGCGCAGACATGATCGCGTCTTTCATAGACAGCATAGCAGTATTCTCCGATATGATTTCCGAACATCTTCCGGGCGATCTCGTTCTGGTACAGGATCCGGTACTCGGGATCCTGGATGCTGAGGCCGTCTCCGATCGCCTCTATCATCGCCTCCAGTTTGGCCTTCTCCGCCTCCACCTCGATGACCGCAGCCTGCAGGGACTCTTCCGCCTTCCTGCGTTCCGCGATCTCGTTTTGAAGCTGCCTTCCCGCATTTTTTTGGCGTGATACAAACCCCGCCACAACAAGGCCGAGGGAAAGAAGGCTCACTCCGATCAGGGACCGGAAGGCGAGGTCATTCCCGCCCGGCACGAGTGCTGCATGGCTTTCGCCCCGGGTTGCGAAGTGGTCAAGCGACGCGGCGATCAGCCACATGGTAAGGCCTGCGATGACCGACAGGATGATGATCTTGCGTTTGCTGCCGATGGACGTATTCATGATGACATCAGGGTTATCCGGGTTTGTGCGGCGAGACGCCGTCGCGCCGCTGCTTCACCGGTACAATTACTGTTATTAAATCATATCGGCCGGTCTTTTGCATCCTGCTAAAAGTAATAGCCTGATGATCTTATAAACGGAAGTTGAATCGGGCAGGGCTTCCTGGCAGAGGCGCAGTCCGGCCACACCGGATACTCCACGGAAGTGTGAACAGCGGGAAAAGGGTTGAAGGGAAAAGGCCGGGAGACCGTCCTACAGCAGTCTTTCTATCTTCTGCCGCATCTCCTGGCCGGTCCAGTCATACTCACCGTAGAACTTCTCGACGATGATACCGTTGCGGTCGATGAGGAAGGTGGTCGGCAGGGAAAAGACCTTGTACTGTTTTGTAACATTGCGCGTCTCATCCAGGAGAACGGTGAAGGACAGGCCCTTCTTGTCCGAAAAATTCTTTGCGTCGCTTAGTGACCTGTCGGTCGAGACCGCGATCACCTCGAGGCCCCGGCCCCTCATCTGCTGATAGGCCCTGTTGAACGAGGGCATCTCCGCGATGCACGAGGGGCACCAGGTCGCCCAGAAGTTCAGGAGGATCACCTTGCCCTTAAAGGCGGAAAAAGAGACAGCCCTGCCGTTCATGTCCTTGAGCGAGAAATCAGGGGCCTTTGTCTTATCGAGTTTGTCGATCTCGAACGGGGAGACGGGCTTCCTGTCGCTCCCGGCAGGGGCGTTTGTTCCCATGGCGGTCAGGAGGAAAAAGAGGGGGATGAAGAGGATCTTTTTCGTCATTCATTATTGTAGCCCCAAAGGGTTTGCAGAGGCAAGGCGCCCGCTATCAGGGAGGGTGATGCCAATTTTTTGCGCGAGATGATTGATGCCATTTGCAGCAAAGCAACTTTGGGGTTGACACGATGGATCAGTATCTTTATAGTTGAAGCGGGATTAATGTGAAGTAGCTGGTCCTGCCATCCAAAGATTTAGCCGGAACACACAAACAATGAGCGGTCTCGGCAGAGTTATACAGCAGGGTCTATAAACAAGAAAGCAAAGGAGACGGAGATAAATATATGGCCTTAGCGAGAGAGGGAAATGAAATGCGATTATTGCCTGGAAACGTAAGATATTTGCGTAATTGCCTTACCATCATTATTCTGGTTCTACTTTCTGTAGTGGCCCTGGCGGGCCAGGTCTTCGCCATTAATGGCGTGCATACCTTTGCCAGCCCGGGTCCTGCCAGCGGCGGGTTCAAACCGGTGGGGAACCACTTCCTCGTCAGCGCCGGAGCAAGACATTACGGCGCATGAAACCATATGCAAGACCATAATTGTCAAGGAAACACATGACAAATTGGAGAACTACGAGCTTGTTTACAATAGCCAAATGTCAATAACCATATCCTCTGTCTGGAGACAACTAATGTCTAGATCAAATTCACTGACTAAGTTTATCATCCTGCTCTTATCGTGCCTGGTTCTTTTTTGGGCGCTTATCCCTTCTTCCGCCCAGGCAGTAACAGAAGACTTCTCGACCGACCCCGGAGGGGCTCTGCCTGAAAATTCCAAGACGTACAACTCGTTCGTTTACAGTTATCGCAACTGGGACCCCCCGCGAGCCCTCACTCCTGATGTTTTCTGGAGTTCCGTCGACGGAGTAGGAGATACGGCCTGTCTCGCGACCGATTCATTAGGCGATCTGAATGGGCGCGAACTCGATATCGCCAGATCTGGCGGAGGAACCTTTACCTTCAAGGGGCTGACCCTCTGCTCGTTCACCAACAAGAACATCTCGGGCAACAACGTTACCCAGGCAGCTATTGTCTATTTTCAGGGTTATAAAGGAACCAGCAAAGCCTACGATAGCGGCCCTATAGACATACCTGAATGTTTTTTTGGAACATCACCCCCCCCCTGGACCACCTATGCCCCGGCTACGGTCTGGAGCGGCATTACCGAACTGCGCATCGTCTCTACTACGGATGTCACCTTCGATCCTTTCATTGACGATTTCGAGTATTTCCTTTTGCCCGCCCCTACCGTCACCGGCATCTCGCCGTCCAGCGGCTCCACCGCCGGAGGCACCGGCGTCACCATCGGCGGTACTGGGTTTGTCGATGGCGCGACAGTGGCTATCGGCGGTACTTCTGCGACCGGCGTAACGGTGGTAAATGACACCACCATTACCGCCACCACCCCGGCAGGCACGGCTGGAGCAAAGGATTTGGTGGTGACCAACCCCGATACGCAGACCGGGACCCTGGCTGGCGGGTTTACCTATGCCTCCGCCCCCACCGTCACCACCCAGGCAGCATCAAGCATCAGCTCCACCGCCGCCACCGGCAACGGCAATATCACTGCCACCAACGGCACCAATGCCACCACCCGTGGTGTGATCTACTATCCCTATACGAATACCGACAAGATCATCGGCGATGCAGGTATCACCAATATGAGTGAGTCAGGCGATTTCACCACCGGTGCCTTCACCGCTTCTTTGACCCCTCTGTCGGTTAACACCCAATACAATGCCAGGGCATACGCAACATCTCCAAACGGCACAGGGTATGGTGCAAGGGTTGCATTCTGGACGCTGGCCAACGTGCCGGCGGCGCCGACGGTCAACAACCCGACTGCGACCACAATGGATGTGACGATTAATCCAAACGGCAACCCTGCCACCACCGAGTTCTGCATACAGGAGACCTCCACAAGCAATTATGTCCAGGCCGGCGGCACGTTAGGCGCCGGCTCAGTCTGGCAGACCGCTGCGGTCTGGCTTACGAAGACCGTAACCGGCCTCACCACCGGCAGCACCTATACCTTCCAGGTGAAGGCCCGTAACGGCGGTTCGACCGAGACGGCCTTCGGGGCAACGGCCTCGGGTGTGCCGGTTGCCGCTCCCACCGTCACCACCCAGGCAGCATCAAGCATCAGCTCCACCGCCGCCACCGGCAACGGCAATATCACTGCCACCAACGGCGCCAATGCCACAGCCCGAGGCGTGATTTACTGGGGCTATAACAACAGCGACCAGATAATAGGCGATGGCGGCGTTACCGATGTCAGCGAAGCTGCCAGTTTCGGCACCGGCGCATTTACCGCCGCGTTGACTCCGCTTTCCGTCAACACCCAGTACAACGCCCGTGCTTATGCCATCAATCCATACGGCACCGGCTACGGCGCCCGCGTCGCCTTCTGGACCCTGGCTAATGTTCCGTCAGCGCCTACGGTCAACAATCCGACTGCCACGACGCTTGCTGTTGCCGTCAATGTGAACGGCAACCCGGCAGGGACGGAGTTCTGCATACAGGAGACCTCCACAAGCAATTATGTCCAGGCCGATGGTACGCTGGCCGGTGCCTGCGTCTGGCAGAATGTGGCAACATGGGGCGCCAAGACTGTAACCGGCCTCACCACCGGTAATACCTACACCTTCCAGGTGAAGGCCAGAAACGGCGGATTGACAGAGACAGCCTATGGGCCGACTGCATCACTCACCGCCTGTGCGACCTCTGCGACTGTGACAAATAATGGAGACATCGGTGCCGGGTCACTGAGGCAGGCGATAGCCGAGAGCTGTTCAGGGGGGACGATCAACTTCAATGGCGACTACACCATCCCACTTGCGAGCACACTTACGATCGACAAGAACCTCACGATAACCGGCGCAGGACATACGGTGACCGTAAGCGGAGGAGGACTCCAGCAGGTCTTTCTTATCAACTTGGGCGTAACCGCAGCCACCATCGACAGCCTGATAATCAGGGACGGCAATGCCGGTAGCGACAATGGCGGAGGGATTTATAATCTTGGCGCACTGACAATCTCAAACAGCACATTCTCGGGGAATAGGACTGCTATCGGTTCCGGCGGAGGGATTTATAATTTTGGCGCACTGACAATCTCAAACAGCACATTCTCTGGAAATACCGCTTCTAGCGGCGGTGGCGGCGGGATTTACAATGCCGGCACGGTGATGATACAACATAGCATATTTTCGGGGAATTCGGCGCCGGCCGGGGGCGGCCTTTTCAATGGCCGCACGGTGATGATACAAAACAGCACATTCTCTGGAAATACCGCTTCTAGAGGCGATGGCGGCGGGATTTTGAATGTCTGGGCCGCTGCCAGCTTATCTGTTATCAACAGCACCTTCTCCGGGAATACCGCGACCGCCGCCGGCGGCGGCGGCATCGCAAATTATAACAACGCAACCGCCACAACAATGAACAGCACTTTTTCAGCCAATTCGGCCACAAATGGCGGCGGCGTTTATGTCGAAAGCGGAACGGTCTCTGTCCTAAATACGATTATCACAAACAGCCCCTCCGGCGGAGACTGCCGGGGCACTGTTTCAGGCTCAAGCATTAACAACCTGTTGCAGCAGACCGGCTCAGATGCCTGCGGCCTCACTAACGGCGTAAACATAATAGGCGGCAACCCTCTTCTTTCCCCCCTGGGCAGCTACGGAGGGCCGACACAGACCTTTGCGCTCCTGCCCGGCTCGCCTGCCATTGACGCGGGGGATAATGCGACGTGCGCGGCCCTTCCTGTCGGCAATCTCGACCAGCGGGGCATCTCCCGTCCGCAGGGAAGCGCCTGCGACATCGGCGCCTTTGAATCGCAGGGCTTCACCTTCGGTGTACCCACGGGCACACCGCAGAGCACGGTGATCAATACCGCCTTTGCAACTCAGCTGAGTGTGCCCGTGACAAGCGCCTTTGGTGAGCCTGTGGACGGCGGCATCGTCACCTTCACCGCGCCTTCCAGCGGGGCGAGCGTCACCTTCGCACCCACAACGAATGCCACCATCACCTCCGGGGCCGCTTCTCTGGCGGTTACAGCCAATGGCACGGTGGGCGGACCCTATTCCGTTACCACGGCCTCAAACGGCGTATCAGGCACACCCGCATTCAGCCTCACCAACACCCTGATACCCTCCACAACTACGGTTACTTCATCCACTAATCCCAGTGTATTCGGCCAGTCCGTCACCTTCACCGCCACCGTCACAACCGGAGCAACAGGGACGGTGGACTTCACCGAGGGGGCCTTGATCCGCTGCTCCGCATCACCCATAGCCGGGACGACCGCCACCTGCAATGTCTCGTCCTTGAGTGTCGGAACACATGCGATCACCGCGACATACAATGGAGATGCCAACTACGCGGTATCAAGCGGCACCATGAACCAGGTGGTCAATGCCGCCAACACGATAACAACGATTGCGACGCATGACCCCAACCCCTCGGCCATGAGCCAAGCCGTGGCTGTATCCTATACAGTCGCCCCGGTTGCCCCCGGAGCCGGGACGCCAACCGGCAATGTGACAGTATCAGACGGAGAGGGCCACAGCTGCACCGGAACGCTCACCCTTGGCTCCGGTTCATGCAACATAACTCTCACCACATCGGGGATAAAGACCCTCGCAGCCTCATATGGCGGCGATGCCGGCTTCAATGCAAGCAGCGGTGCTGCCGGCCACCCCGTGCTCATCAATAAAGTCCTGAGCGTAACAAAGACGGGAAGCGGCACCGTGACATCCGATCTTTCCGGGGTCGAAGGAAACGGCATCAATTGCGGAGCTGACTGTTCAGAGACCTATATGCATGGGACCGTGGTCACCCTGACCGCGACACCTGCCAATGGCTGGGCCTTAAGCGGCTGGTCAGGGGACCCTGACTGTTCCGACGGGCAGGTGACGCTGGATGCCGACAAGACCTGCGCAGCCGCCTTTACCCTGGCCACATCCATAACCATCCCGGCTGCAACGGGGAACGGCAACATCACTCTCACCACAAGCTCCCCCGGTTGCGGGTTCTATAATGTCTCAGCCAGGACAGAGGCCCAGGTGGGCAATGACCCTGATTTCAATTATCCTTATGGCCTGGTGGAGTTCACCCTTAACTGCGCCTCTGCTGACGTGACCATCACCTTCCCGGGTACCATAACAGGGATATACAGGAAATACGGACCGACTACGCCGGGGGACACATCCACTACGAAGTGGTATCCATTTAATAACGTCACCATCAACGGGAGCAACACCATAACCCTGCACCTTGAGGACGGTCAGCTGGGGGACGACACGGGTGTCGAGGGCACCATAGTCGATCAGGGCGGGCCTGCATTACCTGCCGCCGGTACTGTGGATGTACCCACCATGAATGAATGGGGGATGATTATCTTTGGGTGCCTTGCAGGTCTTGCTTCTGCACTGTATCTTCGGAGGAGAAAGGCCGAGCGGTGATGTCATCCGGGAGGGCCGGCAGGACGCCGGCCCTCAACGGCATCTTGTCTTAATTCCTCCCCTCGAACCTCTCTACAAATTCCATATTGAGGGAGATCATCTCGCCCTGCCGTATCGCGTAAGATGCATATCTCCGGTTCGCCCACAAGTCTGTCAAGTGCCATTATAAACGGTCAAAGGGCTTGAAGTCATTTTCATGCGCAGAATCCCTCCTCTGAGAGACGGTCCGGCTTCTCTGTCCGGAGGGCGATCAATGAGCGGACTATCCCCATCACACAAAGGCCGGAAATGCTATAATAGAAGCGGTTTATCACTATTTGTCCTATGTATCAGTTCAATCCGCTGTCCGATAAGAATGTCACCATGCAGGTGGGATTGCGCCCATTCCTCACCTGCGCGGCTCTCTTGTGCCTGCTGGTCTACGCCGGTTTCGACGGGACGAAAGAGGCCTATGCCGGCTCCGAACAGCAGAGGCTTGTGGTTACGGGGTCGAGCACCATGTGCCCTCTGGTCGCCGAAATAGGCAAACGGTTTCAGAATCTCCACCGGAACATAACCGTAGACGTGCAATGCGGCGGGTCAGACCGCGGCCTCAGGGATATGCGGGACGGCAAGGCCGACATAGCGATGCTGGCCCGTGCGTTGAAAGACAACGAAAGCGGCCTGTACGGCTTCCCGATCGCCCGTGACGGTGCCAGCCTGATCGTCCACAAGAGCAACCCCGTGAAGTCTCTCTCCGACGCCCAGGTGGCGGCGATCTTTTCCGGAAAGGCCACGAACTGGAAACAGGTGGGTGGCCCTGACGCGCGCATCGAGGTCATCCTGAGGGAGAAGTCGAAACCGGTCACTGAACTCTTCGCCGGCTATTTCAAACTGGGCGACAACATTCGGGGCCGGATCGTGCCGGGAGATAACCCCGTCACCTTTGAGGCGGTGTCCTCTCAAAGGTACGCCATCGGCTACGCGTCGTCGGGAGAGGCGGAGCGGAGAGAGAAATCAGGGGCCCCCATCAGGATACTGCCGATAAACAAGATCATGCCCACGAGCAGAAACATCATCACAGGGAATTATCCGATCACCCGCCCCCTCACGCTGGTGACCAGGGAACTGCCTTCCGGCCCTGCCAGGGAGTTCATCAATTACTGCCTCTCCTCCAAGGTGGTCGACCTCATCGTCAGCTTCGATTTTGTGCCGTATGAAGACTGATCAGGAAAGGCCGGTCCTGCATGCCCTCCCGGCCCGCCTTGCCGCATTCCTCGGCCGGTTCAGACTGAGGTCGATCCTCATCGGCGGCTTTACAATACTCATGATCGCCAGCATCGTCGTCGTGGTGATCGCAAAGTGGGGCGAGGAGCATTCCCTCAGTCTGATGAACAGGTTCATCAGGGTCGACAACGTGATATCAGACCTCTGCCTGAAGAGCACCACCGCGATGACAAGCGCCCGCCGCAACGAAAAGGACTTTATCCTCAACTACAAGGAATTCGGGTTCGACGAGGCCAGGTCCAGATATATCACACGGGTTCTCACCGACCTCGAGGATATCAAGGGATTCATGCAGAGCATCCGGGGCATGTCTCGGGACCCGGAAATGACCCGTCTGACCGGAGAGGTAGACCGGGCGGTGGAGAGGTATAAGACCGGGCTCCTGGCCTTTGTCGACGCCTACGGCAGGAGGGGCTACTATGAGTCCGGCATCGAGGGCGGGCTGATAGCCGAGGCCCGGGCGATGGAAGACCTGCTGAAATCAAGCGGCGACGATCTTCTTCGGGCGGACCTCCTGGCGGTGCGCCGGGCGGAAAAGAATTTTATCGAGCGCTCGCGGGACAGGGACGTCTCTCTTGCGCGCGAAGGGCTGGACCGCCTGCGTTCTCACGTTGCTGCAGCCGCCCTGAACGAAGACCTCAAGAAGAGAGTTTTGGTCCGGGCCGCAGCTTACGGCGTGCTGTTTGGCCAGTACGTCGTTGCAACCGAAGATATACGGAACATAAAAAGGGATTACCTTAAAGCGGTGCAGGCGGTGGACCCGCTCCTCGAAAAGCTATACGTCTTGTCCCTTGACAGACTCAGGACGAGCCGCAACACGATGGAGGGAAACATACGGAGGGCGGACTATATCGTGCTCGCGACCGGATTGGCGATGATCCTGCTTTCGGCCGTCGTTGCTCTCGTGGTTTCAGATCTGATTTCGAGGTCAGTGATCGAGAGCAAGGCCTTTGCGGAAAAGATCGCTGCGGGAGATCTGGCCAGCAGGCTCACGCCCGTGGGCGACAACGAGTTATCCGCGCTGTCCACTGCCCTCAACGCGATGGCAGAATCCCTGCACCAATCCGCCTCGGTCCGCAACAGGATAGAGGGCGAATTGAGGCAGCACCATGAATATCTGGAGGAGCTTGTGGCAAAGCGGACGGCCGAGGCGATGAAGGCAACGCAACTGGCCTCGATCGGGGAGTTGGCCGCCGGCGTCGCCCATGAGATCAACAACCCCATAAACGGCATCATCAATTTCGCGCAGATACTGACGGACAGAAGCGGGGACGACCCGGTCAGGAAGGAGATTGCCGAACGGATCATCAGGGAGGGCGACCGGATCGCCGGCATCGTATCCAGCCTCCTCGCCTTCGGCCGTGAAAGAAAATTCGAGAAGACCTCCGTCCGTCTGGGAGACGCACTGGCCGAGATACTGCCCCTGAGCAGCGCCCAGCTCCACAAGGATGGCATTCAGCTAGTCATCGAGGGCATGGACGAAGTCCCGGAGATAACCGCAAGCCCCCAGCAGCTGCAGCAGGTCTTCCTGAACCTTATCAGCAATGCCCGTTATGCGCTGAACCAGAAATTCCATCGTGCTGATGAAGGCAAGCGGCTCGAGATCCGAGCCCAGGCTGTTGTCCTCAATGGGGTGGAGTACGCGAGGATCGTCTTTCGCGATACCGGTGCGGGGATCTCACCGGCAGACATGGCCAGGTTGACGACACCATTCTTTACGACAAAGCCGCAGGGTCAGGGCACTGGTCTGGGGTTAAGCATAAGTCGGGCGATCATCGAGGACCACGGGGGCGTCCTCTCCCTGCAGAGCGATGAGGGCCACTATACCGAAGTGGTCATCGACCTGCCGGTTCGACGCCTGGCAATAAAGGTCCCGGAATGATCCGTGGTGCAGCAGCCGACTGGCAGGGAGATATCGCCGACTACTGACAGGCCGTAGCGCCAATTGCCGTTATCTTTGCGTAATTCTGGTCATACAGTCCTACGCAGGCAATGGTCCCTGAATTTGTTGCCGCCCCTCCGTCAAGTTGCGTGTTGCCCACCCGAGTATTTACCCCTGAACCGTTAGAGATAGTGATAGCTCCCCTGATCCGCGAATGGTTGATTTTCACCAAGCCGGATCCGGAATTATAGACGCCATAGCTGGCGGTCCCTCCCGATCCGTCAACCGTGACGTTCGTCATCGTAGGCGAGGAGGCGTCATTTGAAACGCCATAGTTGTTCGTTCCCCCCGAGCCGGAAGCGGTGACGTTCGTCATCATAGGCGAGGAGGAGGAGTTGTAGACGCCAATGCTGCTGTTCGTTCCCCCTCCACCGCTAGCGGTGACGTTCGTCATCGTAGGCGAGGAGGAGGAGTTGTAGACGCCAATGCTGCTGTTCGTTCCCCCTCCACCGCTAGCGGTGACGTTCGTCATCGTGGGCGAGGAGAGGTAGTTGAAGACGCCAAAGTTGGAAGTTGTCCCCCCTGATGCGGCGGCGGTGACATGTAGCATCGAAGGCGATGCTGATGAATTCACTATCGCCACCGTGTATGAACCCGTGCCTGTGTTTACCACCGTGAGGAACCGAAGCCCCGAGTTGTTGGCCCCTTTCACCGTTGCCGATTCAGTTGCGGCAGGGGAGCTTACGGCTGCTGTGATCGCCGTAGCCTCTTCTCCCGAGCCCTCGATCGAGACAAACTGCTTCATCACGAGGCTGTTTGAACCCAGGTTGTACGTCCCAGGCCCCAGTTTGATCAGGTATGGTTGAAACAGATCCGAGGGTATATTGTTAAGCGTATTGAGAAGTGCCGCCCCGTTAGCAGTAGGTGAGTCGTTTGGCTTGGGGCTAACCACCACTATTGTTCCCACATCGGTATAGTCCCCGCTGATGATGACGTTGGCTGCAAATGCCTGGGTGATTAAGAGCAGCGTGCAGATGCATGCCGCAACTCCCGTGAGTGTAAAAAAAAACCTCTCTCTCATCTCGTTCCTCCTTCGCTGAAGATGGTTAGTGTGATTTTGAGGCATTATAAGACTTCCAGGGGGAGAGAGTAAACAGCGATTTTGTGCGCCCCTGGATGGAGACAAGATGTGGCTTGTGTTAGAAATTCGCGAAAGTTTCAGCTCTCAATACCTGTTTGATCGTCAGTCAACCTGGCGAAAGACAACTAAGAAGTTCAAGGCGAAAGCCGGCATGCGTCGCCTGAAGCAGGCCCGATGGCAGCTGCTTCCTGCACCTGGCGGTCGTGGCGTAAGTCAGCGGCAAGCTGAGTTACAACCAGCATTCGACAGGAAGACTATTCAACTTTTGCATAGCGATCCATGATGCAGAGGTACATCGTTCTGGCGTGTAGATCGATACCGCAATAAAATTTGTGCTGATTGGTGTAAAATCTCATCAAGGCCTCCTTTGGGAATGGCTTTGGGTCCCTGAATCATACCTGTTTCGGGTATGATTCAGGGGGGGCCTTAATGAGTATCAAATTGTTCGACGGCGACCGGGAATATTGCCGGTTTGGTTTTGACAAAGGTCGGTGCCCCGGCAGGTCATCCGTCGCGTATCTGTAATATATCTCTTGATAAATACATATCAATAAGACATACTAATACATATAGATTATATTGATAGGAGAATTTATGAAAACCACACTCAACATAGAAGACAAATTACTTGACAGAGCATCAAAGCTGACTGGAATTAAAGAAAAAACATCACTCGTCAGGCTGGGGCTTGAAGCCCTTATCTCAATGGAAAGTAGCAAGAGACTTGCAAATCTCGGAGGGACTGAAAAAAAATTAGACGTGATACGCCGCAGAAGGTCGGCAGGCGCGTAAGATGGTTCTTGTTGACACTTCGGTATGGGTCGAACATTTCCGAACCGGCAAGATTGGACTTTCAAACCTATTGAATGAAGGTGATGTTGCTTGTCATCTATTCATCGCTGGTGAACTCGCATGCGGTAATCTTTCAAACAGAACTGAAATCCTATCTCTGTTGCGGGCGCTACCTCTGGTAAACCATGCCGACCACGGGGAGGTAATGCAATTTATCGAGAACTATAAACTAATGGGAAAAGGGCTGGGGTACGTTGATATGCATTTGATCGCTTCGGCTGTTTTATCGAAAGTCCAAATATGGACACTCGACAAAAAACTCAAAGATGTTTCCTCAAGACTGGCTTTAGACTACCAACAAACTTCGGGCAGATAACACCGCCTTCAACCAGACGCGGAATAACCGCTGTTTGATTTTTGAATTGCTGGTTGACCGCGCTGGTTAAGGCAATCGTAATCCGGCTGAGTTACTTCCGTAAACCCTCAGCAGTTGCGCTCCTGCAGACCTATTGACTCGTCGGTGAACTCCTCAGTGCACCGGCCATAGGGACGTGCAATCCCTCCCTGGTCTTTGGCCGCCGCCCCAGGCGGCAATGGTGTCGCACAAGAAACTCCCTTCAAGGCATCGCCAAAAGGGAACGCGCCATGGCCCTCCCGGGGACGGGTCAGATCCAGACTACCCTTGCAAAGTCTTTCAGCCCCTCCACAACATGGTTCGTGCTGCCCCGGTGACCCACCTTCAGGCTGTCTTCGAGACCGTAGTACTTCAGGCAGGTGCCGCAGGAGTATATCTCCACGCCCATACCCGCAAGGTCTTTCAAAACCGTCGCAACCTCTTCGTTCGTGGTGGTGAGCTTCACCCCGGCGTTGAGGAAGAACATGGTATGAGGTATCTCCTTCGTCACCTTCATGGTCTCGAAAAACCCCTTGACCAGCATCTTCCCCAGCTCCTCCTCCTTGCCAAAGGCATCGCTGCCGATGATCAGCATCAGATGTTTTTCAGTCGCTTCAGAAGGCGCCGGCGCCGATGCCACGCATGAGTACCCTTTGACGATCCTGACCCGCCAGTCCCGCCCCTCTCTCCCCAGCTCGTGAAAGAATCCGCTTTTCGAAGCGAAGCGGGCAATGTTCTCGGCCGAGGTCTCGTCGTCCACGAGTACCTCCACGCTCCCCTCCTGCATCTTCGCAAGAGCCTCTTCCGCCATCATCACCGGTTTGGGGCATCCCTGCCCCCGTGCATCGATACGCATCATTTTCCTCCCCTGATCCTGTCAGTGTGTGCGTCTATTGTAGCAGGCTGAGGGCAAATGGAGGAACTTCTGCGAGAGGCGGAAGGTCAGGCTCGCTTATCTGCAGCCGGGAATATCTTCCCCGGGTTAAGGATGTTCTTCGGGTCGAAGACCGCCTTGATACGCTTCATGAGCTCCATCTCGGCCGCGGGGATCTCCATGCCGATGTAATCGGCTTTCGTGAGGCCGACGCCGTGCTCTCCCGAGATGGTGCCTCCCCATTCAATCGTCTTTCTGAATATGCGGGCAACAAGATCAGAGGCCTTCTCATATTCCGTCTTGTTGTTCCTGTCCACCATGAGGTTCACGTGGATGTTGCCGTCGCCCGCGTGGCCGAAGTTTATGATCATGACGCCTGTTTCTTCGGACAATCCCCTGAGGAAGCCGAGCATGTCGGGGATCCTGCTGCGCGGCACGACAATATCTTCATTGATCTTGGTCGGCATGAGGTGATACAGGGCGGGTGAGATGGCCCGCCGGGCCTCCCATATCCTGCCGCGTGCAGCCTCATCCTCCGCCATGGTCACTTCGCCCTTCAGCCCCCTGCATATCTCCGAGATCCGTTCGGCATCTTTCGTAATGGCGGCGGGATGCCCGTCGAGCTCGATGAGGAGCATCGCCCCCGCATCCCGCGGAAATCCGACGGGCCGGTATTGCTCCACGGCGCGGATGGCTCCGCCGTCCATGAATTCGAGTGTCCGCGGCACGATGCCCCGGCCGAGAATCGCCTTCACCGCTGCCCCGGATTCCGCCGTGTCTCCGAAGATGGCAAGGAGGGTAATTACCTCTTCAGGCAGGGGAAGGACCCTGAGTCGTATCCTGGTGACAACCGCCAGCGTCCCCTCGGAACCCACGAGAAGTCTTGTCAGATCGTATCCGACAACGCCCTTTGCCGTCTTGACTCCGGTGGTGATGAGCCTGCCGTCGGGGAGGACCGCCTCAAGCCCCAGGACATAATCTTTCGTGACGCCGTACTTTACCGCCCGCGGGCCGCCCGCGTTCTCCGCGACATTTCCGCCGATGGTGCAGAAGTTCATGCTGGCAGGATCCGGGGGATAGAAGAGGCCCTGCCGTTCCAGTTCCCTCTGGAGTTTCCCATTGATCACCCCGGGCTCTACGAGGACCGTACCATTCTCCCTGTCGATCTCAAGAATGCGGTTCATCTTCTCAAGACTCAGGATGATCGCGCCTCGCAGGGGGACACTTCCGCCGGTCATGCCGGTACCGGCGCCGCGGGGCACGACATGGGTATCGTGGGCAAAGGCATAGGACATGATCGTCGAAACGTCTTTGGCGTCGTGCGGCCAGACAACCGCAGAGGGGGCTGCCTCGCGGCCTGATGCATCGAAGCCGTAGCAGGTGAGGTCTTCGGGCTGCGTGGACACCCTGCCCGGAAGGAGTTCTGAAAGTCCTTTCATCCTGATCTTCCCGATGGGGGATGGTCGTGCTGTTACGTCGGCATCTCTTCCAGCTGCATCGAGATGACCTTCGACACCCCGGCCTCCTCCATCGTGATGCCGTACAGGTGCTGGGCTACACTCATGGTAGTCCTGTTGTGCGTCACAACGATAAACTGGGTCTCGCTGGACAGCTCATGGAGCATCCGGGCATACCGTTCCGTGTTGGACTCATCCAGGGGGGCGTCCGCCTCGTCGAGGATGCAGAGGGGCGTGGGCTTTATCAGGAAACTCGCGAACTGCACCGACAGGGCGGTCAGGGCCTTCTCGCCGCCCGACAGGAGGTTGATGTTCTGGAGCTTCTTGCCCGGCGGCTGCACAACGATGTCGATGCCGGATTCCAGGATATTCTGTTCGTCGGTCAGGACAAGCTCCGCCTTGCCGCCGCCGAAGAGACTCCGGAAGACCTCGCCGAATTTGGCGTTGAGCGCCTCAAAGGCGTCCCGGAGCTTCTTCCTGGTGGTGCTGTTGATCTTCGTGATCGCCTCTTCGAGCTCGGCTATGGACCGGGTCAGGTCTTCCTGCTGTTTGGTCATGAACTCGTACCGGCTGCGCAGTTCCTCATACTCCTCGAGGGTGCCGAGGTTCACCGGGCCCATCTCCTGGATCTTGGTGCGCAGCTCGGTCAGCCGCTCCTCTTCTGCGGGCTCGATTTCCCGGAGTTCCACCTCTTCTATGGCGCTGCCGTAGTTCGTCTGTATGTGGTCAGCCAGGTTGTCGAGTCTCATGCGGTGCTCGGCCTTCGCCACATCAAGCTCCGCTATCCGCGATGACAGGCCTCCCGCCTGATGGCGGAGCGACTTCAGTTCATGCTCGACCGTCATCAGATCCGCATTCTCCCGGTCAATCTCCTCCTTGCGCCGTGAGATGTCCTGCCGGAGCGTGTCCGCCTCTGCGACCAGCTTCCGCAGTCTCCCCTCCTGCTCAAGGATCTCGTTCTCCCGCTGGGTTATGCGCTGCAGGACGGATTCGGTTTCAGCGACAAGCTCGGTCTTCTTCTGTCCCAGTTCGTCAAGCGCCTTGACCGAGGAATCGATCTCATTCCTGATCGCTTCCATCCTCTCACGATTGGACGCGGTGACAAGCCGCAGGTCGGTTACTTCCGCACGGTACGACTCGATCTCGGACTTCTTGAGGCTTATCCCTTCCTGCAACACCTGGGCCTCGGCCTCGGCAAACGCTTTCTTCGCCTCGGCTGCCTGGACATTCTCCTCGATGCCCTTGATGAGGCTGCCAAGGGTCGCCTTCTCCCTCACAATCTCTTCGAGTTCGAGGGTGAGATAGGAGAGTTTTCTGTTGATCCTCTCCTTGTCTTCGACATAATTGTCTACCGTGAGCTTCGAAAGGGATATCTCCTTTTCGATGCCGTGCAGGGAGGTTTCGACATCCCGCACGCCTGTCTCCCTTGCGGCGATGCTCGCATGGATCGTCTGGATCTCGCCATTAAGCCGCTCTATCTGGCTGCGCTTGCCTTCGAGAGATTCCTCCAGCTCCCGGATCTCCCGCTTGCGCTTGAAAATGCCCCTGCCCTCGCCGGTGACCACCGCTCCCGAGGGTTCTATGACGTCGCCGTCGGGGGTTACGTAGGTATAGGCCGCATCAGGGGCTGCAAGGGAAAAGGCCGCATGAATGTCCCGCACCACGAGGATACCGCCCAGGAGGTTCTCTGCCACCTGGGCAAAACCTTCCTTCACCCGGACAAAGTCCAGCGCCCTGCCGATGACGCCTCCCGGCACCTGCTGCTGGGTGCGGGATGCCGGAGGGGCGACCGTAATAAATGACGTACGCGCCGCGCCAGCGGCCTTGAGTGACGATACGGCTTTTTGCAGGTCATCGAGGGATCCGAGGATAAAGGAGTCAGCCTTTTCGGACAGCGCCGCCTCCACCGCCTTTTCGTATGCGGCCTCAACCTCGACCACATCAGAGAGCGAGGCGAGAAGTTTCACGCCGGCCCCGGCCGTGATCACGTCAGCCGAGGGGCTGTCGAGAACGATCTCCCTGAGGGAGTCTAGCCGGGAGGAGGTGGACGCAAGATCTTCACGGGTATCGGAAAGGGATTTCATGAGGCTGTCGAGCTTCTCCTTCGACCCGGCGAGTTCCCGCAGGATCACTTCCTTTTTTTCCTTGAGAAGCAGGGCCTCGTTGTTGCTGTCGTGGATACCCGATTCAACGCTGCTGATGGAAGTCTCGATTCCCGCGAGTGCCTTGCGGGCCTCATCCGACTCGCGGATCGCCGCGGCCTCACGCCGCTCCAGCGCCTCGAATGCCGTCTGCTGCCTGCCCAGGTCGTTCCGGTGGCCGCTGATGCCTTCGGTGATCCGGAATATCTCCCGCCTCTGATCCTCGACCCGCTCTTCTTTTTCCGCCAGTTCCTCTTCAACGGACCGGAACTGCTCGGTCTTCTCCCTGAGGATGGCCGCATGTGACTCTATCTCCGCAGAAAGCCTCTCGCCGTTGAGCCTGAGTTCTTCGCACCGGCCGGCAAGTTCGCTGCTGCGCGTATCCATCTCGACCGACTGCACCTGGAGTTTTGAGCGGTATTCACCGAGGTTGTCGATGTCGTTTCTCCCGACCGCGATTCCCCGCTCGATTTCAGAGATCTCGCGCTCCAGGGACTGGAAATTGTCCTGGATGAGTTCAAGGGCCTTTTCCCTCTCAAGAAGAGCGATCCTCCTGGACTCGGTCCTGTTCTCGATATCGGAGACCTCGGCGGTGACCACCGCCTCCTTCTCCTTGAGACTGCCGTATTCTTCGAGGATGCTGCCGAGGGAATCATTGATCTGCTGGTATTCACGCCGCGCCAGCTTCAGCTCGATCGCATGCATCTCCTGCGAGAGCTTCTGGTAGCGCTCGGCCTTCTTCGCGAGGCGGTCGAGGATATTGATCTGCTTCTTCACCTCGAGGATGATGTCGTTGATGCGCACGAGATTCGTGCGGGAAGACTCGAGCTTCGACAGCGCCTCTGCCTTGCGAATCTTGTACTTCATCACCCCGGCGACCTCTTCGATAATGAAGCGGCGCTCCAGGGGCTTGGAGTTGAGGATGTCCGCTATCCTGCCCTGTTCGAGTATCGAGTAGCTCCTGAAGTCGAGGCCGGTATCGAGGAAGATGTCCTTGATGTCCTTGAGCCTGCACGGCGTGCGGTTGATCATGTACTCGGATTCTCCCGAGCGGTAGAGCCTGCGGGATATGGTGACCTGGTCCTGCCCCTGGCCATTGCCGCTGCCGCCTCCGTTCAGCCCGGTTGCGATCATGGTGACCTCTGCCATGCCCTTCGGCTTCTTCTGGGTCGAGCCGTTAAAGATCACCTCTTCCATCTTCTCGCCCCTGAGGCTCTTGGCGGACTGCTCACCCAGGACCCAGCGGAAGGCGTCGACGATATTGCTCTTCCCGCAGCCATTGGGACCCACGATGCAGGTTATGCCCGGATGGAGGACAAAGGTGGTCTTATCGGCAAAGGACTTAAAGCCTATGAGTTCGATCTTGTCAATGCGCATGCTTTATATTTCGAGAAAGGATAAGCGTTTTTTTAAGCTCTTTAGTATACCCTATGGCCGGAAATGCTGACAAGGGATTTGGCGGTATCGGCAATACCGGTCATTGACAACCGAGACGGCTTCCTGCATAATCATAAGCGTCTGGAATTAGGGGATATTTTCATGATGATTGAGGACATCAGGATTCTCATCGTTGACGATGACCCGGCAGTGCGGGACATCCTGCTGAGGCTGTGCGAGATCAGGGGATATGAGCCGGTATGTGCAGGCAGTGCCCCGGACGCGCTGAGACTGCTGGGACAAGGCTTGTCGTATCACCTGGTAATCGTCGATTTCCTGATGCCCGAAATGCATGGCGTTGATTTCATCAGGGAGGTCAGGGCGAGCAGGCCGAATATCCCGATTATCGCCACGAGCGCCTGGAACTCCGTTCAACAACCCTTCATGATCGCGGGAGCCAATCTGTTTCTGAGCAAGCCCTTCGACCTGCACGTGCTCGCCCATGAGATAGAGATGATTGTCGGCAGCGCCTGAGGTCAGGAGCGCCCCGGAAGATATCGGGAGCAAAAAAAAGGCTCTTGCGAGCCCTGTTGGTATCTGTCTGGAAGGTCTATCCTATCCGCACTTCTTGTCGGTCTTACCCGGGACCGTAGGCCTCGCTCAGGTGGAGATGCCGAGCCTCGGCAACACCACTGTCTGGAGAATGACCCAGAAGACGATCACTGCAAGCCCGATGAAAAAATCTCCCATGCCTACGCCTTCTTCTCGGCCTTTTCTGTCTTCTCAGTCTTCTCCGGCTTTGCGGCCTTGCCCTTGGCCTGCTTCACGTTTTCATAGTCAACGAACTCCAGGATCGCCATGGGCGCCGAATCCTTAAGCCGGTTTCTGGTCTGAACGATCCGCAGGTAGCCGCCGTTTCTGCCCTGAAAACGCGGGGCGATATCGTTAAAAAGCTTCGAAGCCGTCGGCCTGCAGGTCACATACGAAAGCACCTGCCTCTTGGAATGAAGATCACCCTTGATGCCAAAGGTAATGAGACGCTCGGCAATACGCTTCGCCTCCTTGGCCTTGGCAACCGTCGTCTCTATCCGCTGGTTATCGAAGAGGGCCGTCACAATGCCCCGCAGAAGCGCCTTCCGCTGGTTGGCCGGCCGGCCGAATAATCTTCCATCAACTTTATGACGCATTTTGTTTCATACCTCCGCTTGATAAGGCTCCCTCTTTGCTGAGGTTGTCAAGGTCGATCTTCATGCCCAGATGAAGCCCCATCCTGCCCAGTATC
>JAKAHR010000003.1 GCA_021825365.1 Nitrospirota bacterium
CCCAGAAAAGAAGAAAGGCATAGGGTTGATTCTGCTTAACCCGATGTGCTAAAAAATCAGAACAGGGTGCTACACCTGGGGAATGACCCTGAAAAAGGAACTGGGGAATGCAGCTGAAAAATGACATGAACATCTTATTGATAACATAAGTCTTTGATTCTGATGAACGGTGTCTGCCGTTCATCCACGGTATATAACTTTCAATTAACTCCTTGAACGTGGCATTTTTTGCTATCTTTACAGCATCAGGCTGGTTTCCTTCTTGAACGGCTCTTCTACGCTGAATAAGTATTTCCTCTGCTTCTTTGAATTTGGTCTTTCCAGTAGATTCAAATATTATTTTTCCGTCAACACCCGAATATCTCAACCAATATCGCAATCCACGTTTATAAATTCACCCTGCAACACTTCAATAACTTCACTCTTTGGCATGCAGATTTCCCCGGTATTATAGGTGCAGTAATTGCCGTCCTGTTCATAGAAGTCATCCCAGTGATACCAGATTCCATCTCTTGTTTTAAATGCGATCTTCTCGGCTGCCAAAGCCGATGCGCTCATCGTCAATAAACACAGTAAAATGAGAAGTGGTTTCATGGTCCCCTCCATGGTGGTTGATACCCATTAGACTACTCCGCAGGCCGCCACCGGTCAATAGAAAAGAAGGCCCCAGGCTGCCCCAGGGCCTCCCTCCGGTTCACAGGTATGCCACCCCCGTTATCTCCTGGATGTAGGACTTCTCCCCGCGCTGATACCGCGACGAGGTGATCAGAAAGACAAACTGTGACATATCAAGGGAGTTCCCCCGGCCATCGGTGAGGCTCCCGGTAAGCTGCAGGCCGTCACCCTTCTTTATCCACGGCAGGGGCAGGCAGGTCATGGTGAGTTCATACTTCTTCTTCGCCGCCAGCTTCTCGGCCTCCACCTTGCGCTCCCGGGCGAGCGGTCGGAGTAGGGTCAGCGGCAGGGCGGTGGATTCGATCTCCAGGTCCTTTTCCTTTTGGTCTTCGGGTTCCTCGTCGGCCACGTCCGTCGCCACCTTCTCGTAATCCTCCGCCGCGACCTTCACCGGCCCCACCCTCCGGGGACCCGGGAGCTGCCCCGCGCTCGTCTGTTCAAACCTCGTCACAAACTTGTCATCCATATAGAGGGTCTTACAGGTACGGATCAGGTCTTGCGTCAATCTCTCGTGGATAATGGTCTCCTGCTGCCGGAATACCAGAGGCTTACCGTAATTCGGATTCTCCACGCCGTTTATCTTCTCTTGTGTGTCAATCCTGTACATGCCGTCGGGGTTCCGTTCCTTGCTGATGAGAATGGTATCTTCCATCACGAGGGCGTCTTTATCAGCCGGGGAAACATCGAGGTTGACCAGATACTCTGCTCCTCCATAACTGAAGGAAGTGGTTGCGACGATCTCCACCGCGAGATAGATAGAGTTATTCCCGTCCACTTTGCGGATATTGTGCGCGACCGTCTTCTTCAGCAACTTCTGATAGGGTGAGGGGGTCCCGCCCACGTACTCGTAGAGGGTCGTCTCATCCTCCATGAGCTGCAGGAGGTCGTTGAAGGCTCCGGCGTACCCGGGGATGTACTTCCAGATGTTTTTCTCTTCTTTAATGACTATGCTGTTGATAGTGTATTTCTTCTCAATCACACGGGTCAGGACATTGCCGTGTGAATCCTTCGTCTCGATAACATCTTCCTTCACCGTCGGCGGATCGCCCCATGTCATGCCTTCGGCGTCATCGGAGGGCGGAGGCGGGGTTGTCGAGTCCTCATCCGAGGCCGAAGGGGGTTCCGCCGCGTCTTCCTCCGCCGGTACCGTACTCCGCATGTAGACATTCTTTATCGGCACCTGATCATTCACCGTGTCGGCGCTCTTGGGCAGATTGTAGTTGATGCGCTTCAGGGTGAAGTCCTTGATCATCGCATCATCTATGGACATGCTGTGGTTGATCAGATAGGGATAGACGCGCTTCTTCACATAAACGGTGTCCCCCCGGACGAAGAGATCCACCTTCCCGATCTCGCTTATCTGCATGGGTTCGATGAGTTTCTTCAGCACCTCGGCAACAGACCCCTGAAAGCATACCGTCTTGTCCTCGGCATTGACCACCGGGTAGTCCGGCGCCTGCCATACGCACTTCAGGCCGGCCTTCAGGCACGCCTCCGCCGCAACCTCCGAGGCCAGGGCGGTTGCCATGGCAAAAGGGATGCGCCTCCCCATGGGGGTATACATGGCTGCGGTCAGCTTTGCCTTCTCATCCTCCTGGTTGATAAAGGACCGCTCGATGTTTGATATCACCTGCGGGGTGTTGGAGGGGACATAGAAATACGTCTTGCTGAAATAGGTCTCCAGGGCGAGCTTCATGTTGTCCCGCCCACGTAAGGACACCACCATTTCATTCTGACTGCGGGTGATCATCCATTCGTCAATGAGGAACGCCACGGTAACGTGCTTGCCTCCGTACCCGTGCTCGATCGTCACGGTATCCTGTCCGGAGAGAAAGGCGGTCATGTCGGCCACGTCCGCCGTGAAATCGGAACTCAGCAGGTCCAGGTCTTCGCGTATGGTCAAATATTTTGCGTCCACGTTATTCTTTTCTCCTTTCTCAAAGGTCCCAGGGGATGCTACTCCCCCGGGACTTCCCTTGTTATCACGCCGCCTTCAGGAAGGGCCGGAGTTCTTCCAATGCCTCTTCAAGGAGTTGGTCCCACCCTGCACCTTCAAACGTAGTGTCGTACGTTGCCCGGCACAGCCGCGAAAGCACCTCCCGGACAGCGGGAAGGGGCTGATTGCTCCCCGTGGCTTCACCAGAGGCCGCAGGCGCCACGATCTCAGTCGGAGGCGATACCTCCTCTATGCCCACGCTTCCACATTTCAAACAGGCGGATGCTTGAGCCGCCTGAAATTCAGTCTCGCAGTTCTGGCAATGATAGGACTTCATGATGTGACCCCCTTATCCTCCCCATTGAAGGCCGCCTTTGCTGCGTCAATATGTTCTATGGCGACATTGCAACTCCACCCCAGGGTTTCGCCTTTGATAGCCGAAGGGTCTCCCACGCTCCCTAACAGGTCAAGAACGGCCCGTGCAATACCTAAAGCCTTATTGATGCGGTCTGCATCATCCATCGTAAAATGATAGGTCTTCATGATATATTTTCCTTTCTGGTTACATGTGATAGTAGATAATCAAGGCCGTCCTCCACGTCCAGGGCGGCCCTGAGCGCCTTCTCCAGGCCCTCTGTCTCATTCAGCATGGCCCCGGCGGCCTTCTCTGCTGCCTTCGAAGTGCCAGCCGTCAACATGAATTCATCGAGCCGTCGGGCCTTCTCCGCGATTCGGGCGAGGACCTCTGAATACTGCACTGTCAGCACAGGCCCAAGGTCCGCCTTTCCTCTGACAGCCTGGATAACAGGCCCGGTCCTTCCATCTCCTTGATAATCGGATCAAGGACCGCCTTTTCTATCTGCCGGGCGGTGGCTGCGGCCTTCGATACCTTGCCCGGACAAAGAGACTTCTGCAGCGTTCTCAGAAATACAGGCTCCTTCCCCAGCTTCGTCAAGACCGCGTCGAGCCTGATAGCCTTTTGACGGACCCTGATAATGTCCTCACCGTCCAGGATTGCCCGGGCAACGTCCGGCTGCTTTAAGTCGATACAGGCGTCGCCGCCGACGCATACATGACCGGGTCTGCATCTGCATTCACTCATGAGTGATACCTCCTTCCGGCCCTCTCCCGAAAACGGGAGGGACCGGGACTGTGCACTTGCTGTGCTCTAAATTTTTGTAGAAGGCTTTCCCGGCTGTTACTATGGAGGGGAATGAGGAGGCCCGAAAGAGGCCCGAAAGCCTCTCCGGGATTGAGTTTGAGGGAAGAAACGGAAACGGATGTAAACAGACAGAAAAGCCCTTGATACCCTTCACACGGGAGGGGTCACTGGTTCAATCCCAGTATCGCCCACCATATAAAGGCCGGAAGAACAACGGAAGCATGCGGTTTTCTTCCGGCCTTCTGTTTACTCCCCTTTGCTCCTCCATCACGGGTATTCCAAAACAAGAGCGGAAATCCGCCGTTGATCAAGCCGTGCATCCGCCGCGGTTCATGCTCCCGGCATCTGCTCACATTCATGGAATATCCGCACCTTGCAGCGCCGGCACCGTTCAGGGTCCAGTCTCGGCACGATACTCTTTATCGCCGCCATCTTTGACTGGAAGACATTTTCTTCTCCGATGCTCTTGTTGCAGCCCCCCCGTTTCATGACCTCTATTACCTCTCCCTTAAGCTTGCAGAGGTATAATTGCCTGCCGTTGACACGCAGACGATGGGCCTCCTGGCTCAGTGTCTGGCACCCCGCGACATCGATGAAGTTGATCCCGCTTCCCTCAACCAGTATATGGGCCTGCTCCGGGTAATTTTTTATTATATAGTCCATCTGTTCTGCCACATGATTGACGGCGCCAAAAAATATGGAGCCGTCAATCCTGATTACCTTCAGCTGTGGACATTCGGGCAAAGGCTTCTTCTGCACGTTGATAAAGCTCCTCCTCCTGCTGTCAGGGTCAGGGGCGAGGGTCACAAAGGTCGGATGGGATGTCCGGTTAAGGTACAGCAGCAGTGAAAGGAGCACGCCCACATAGATGGCGAATTCAAGCTCGACAAACAGGGTGGACAGGAAGGTCGCCATGAGTATCCCGGCCTCCGGCCTGCTTGTCCTCACAATGGAGGAGATATGGTGCGCGTCGACAAGATTATAGGCGACCAGAAACAGGATGCCGGCCATCGATGCTATGGGGAGATAGGCGGTAAGGGGGGCGATGAGCAGTACGATGCCTGCCAGAGTTATGGCGGCAAAGGCAGCGGCCAGGGGTGTCCTGGCCCCGGCTTCATGGTTCACTCCTGTGCGGGTGAATGATCCGGATGAGGCGTAGCTCGAAAAGAAACTCCCGATGATATTGGAGAGTCCCTGACCGATGAATTCCTGGTTGCTGTCAATGCGCTGCTCGGTCTTTGTTGCTATCGACCGGGCAATGGAGACCGCCTCGGCCAGCCCCAGCATCGCCACAGCCAATGCAGGAGGCGCAAGCTCGCGCAGTGAAGCGGTCGTTATGTAGGGATGCGACAAGGGCGGAAGATGGGCGGGAAGAGAGCCGACAAGCCTGATGCCGTGTTCGGTACCCTTCAGGAGGACGGCGATAACGCTGCCTGCAATCATTGCGATGAGCATTCCCGGCCACCGGGGCTTCAGGCGCCTGAACAATAATGCGATCGCCACCGTGCAGAGACCTATGAAAAGGGCATACAGGTTGGTATGGGAAAGGTTCGACAGTATGTCCGCCCACACATGGATAAACGAGTGTTTCCCGGGCGCCGTGATGCCCAGGATATTGCTCAGCTGGCTTGTTGCGATGAGTATCGAAGCGCCGGCGGTGAACCCCACCACCACAGAGTGGGACACGAAATTCACGAGCGTGCCGAGACGGGCGACACCCAAGGCGAGCTGGAAAAACCCGGCGAGAAAGGTAAGGGTCAATGCCATCTGGATATACTCGATGCTTGAAGGAGGCGCCAGGGGGCTGAGGGCGGTAAAGATCACGATCGATATCGCGGTCGTCGGCCCGGAGATGAGGTGATGGGATGACCCGAACAGGGCAGCGATAATGGCCGGAACGATCGCCGAATAGAGACCGTATTCAGGGGGCAGTCCGGCGATGATCGCAAAAGCGACTCCCTGCGGAAGAACGATAACAGCCCCGGTTATTCCTGCGATGATGTCGGCCCGCATGCTGCGCCGGCTGACCGTTGGCCACCACTGCAGGAGGGGAAAGAACTTCTTTATCCGCATTTTTTTCCTCCTGATGTCGCCTCTTCACGGTTCTTCATTGTCCTGTCCGCTCTTTTTCGCTTTCTTACGTAGAGTATAGCACCGGCCGCTTATTCCCCTAACCGGCCCGGGGAGATAGCCTCGGGTCAGGCAGATGCCGCGATACCTGCTTCGGCACAACGCCGGAATCAGTCGAGGGTTCTGCGGTAGACCGCAAGGCCTATCCCGATCACCGCAAAAGTGAACAGGACGATCGGCCAGATGTCAGGCCAGAGTGCGGGAAAGGTGTTTCCCTTGAGCATGATGCCCCTCACCAGCCGCAGAAAGTGCGTCAGCGGCAGGACCGTGCCGACCCACTGCGCCCACTCCGGCATGCCGCGGAAGGGGAACATGAACCCTGAAAGAAGGATCGACGGCAGGAAGAAGAAGAAGGTCATCTGCATCGCCTGCAGCTGGTTGCGGGCGATGGAGGAAAAAGTTATCCCCAGCGTAAGGTTCGCTGCGATGAAGATAAAGACCGACAGATACAGGAGAGCTGCGCTGCCCAGCATCGGCACCCCGAATATCAGCAGCGCCGCAGCCAGCAGCAGCGTCACCTGGATCAGTCCGATCATGATATAGGGCACGATCTTCCCGGTCATCACCTCAACCGGCAGGGCCGGGGTCGCCAGCAGGTTCTCGAAGGTGCCGCGCTCCCGCTCGCGCGTCATGGCGAGGCCGGTCATCAGGATCATGGTCATCGTGAGGATCGTGCCGAGAAGTCCGGGCACGATGTTGTTGGCGGTCACCGCCTCGGGATTATACCGCCGGTGGATACGCACATCAACAGGGTCGGCCGGGGGTATGAGCCTCCCGAGCGTGCCCTGCAGGTCACGGCTGAGAGAGGTGCGCAGGACACCGGACAGGGCGGCGATGGCGTTGCCGGTTGCGCTGGGGTCGGTTGCGTCCGCCTCGATCAGCAGGGTGGGACGGTCGCCCCTGGCCAGCTTCCTGCCGAAGTCCTCCGGTATCGTCACCGCGAACTGCACCTCGCCGTGGGCGATCAGTTCCTCCACATCGGCAGCGGAAGCTGCCACGCGGTCGATTCTGAAATACTCGCTGTTCTTCAGCCCCTGCAGCACGGTGCGTCCGTACAGGCTGCTGTCGCCCAGGAGGACGGCGGTGGGAAGATGCTTCGGATCGGTGTTGATGGCATACCCGAAGAGGATCAGCTGGAGGATCGGGATGCCGACGATCATGCCGAAGGTGAGCCGGTCGCGCTTCAGCTGGATGAACTCCTTCACGATGATGCCGTACCACCGGGACCAGGACAGCCTCATCCGTTGCATACCCCCTTCACCGGTAGTTGTCCTCAGCAGACTCCATCAGCCCGATGAAGACGTCCTCGAGGCCGGGGCGGATCCGCGTCCATCGGTGAACGCCCCCTCCAGCCATGCGCTCCGCTGTCGCCTGCAGTGCGCGGGCATCCCTGCCGATGACATGAAGCGTCTCTCCAAAGGCGGTCACCTGGTCGACTCCCTCCAGGCCGCGGAGTGATCGGGCATACAAGATCAGGTCCGGCCCGGAGACCTCGAACCCGGTCAGGGACTGGGCGTCAACCACTTCCCGGCTGGTGCCGGAGGCGAGTAGTCGGCCGTAAGCGAGATAGGCGAGCCGGTGGCACCTCTCCGCCTCGTCCATATAATGGGTCGAGACGAGCACCGTGATCCCGCCTGCGGCGAGTTCGTTGATCTCCTCCCAGAAGTCGCGCCGGGCCTTGGGGTCAACACCGGCAGTCGGCTCATCCAGGAGCAGGAGCCGCGGACGGTGCAGCATACAGGCGGCGAGGGAGAGGCGCTGTTTCCACCCGCCCGAAAGCGTGCCTGCCAGCTGGTCCTGTCGTCCGGTGAGGCCGAGATTATCGAGTGCCGATGCAACCGCCTGCCGGTGGTCCTCCATGCCGTACATGCGCGCGATGAACTCGAGGTTCTCGCGGATGGTCAGGTCCTCCCACAGCGAGAACCGCTGCGTCATGTAGCCGACCTCCCGCTTGATCGAGGCGGCCTCGTTCAGGATGTCGTAACCCAGACAGGTGCCCCTGCCAGAATCGGGCCTCAGGAGGCCGCAGAGGATGCGGATGGAGGTGGTCTTGCCGCTGCCGTTAGGGCCAAGGAACCCGAATATCTCCCCCCGCCGCACCTGCAGCGAAAGGTCCCTCACCGCGTGCTTGTCGCCGAAATGCTTGTTCAGCCCGGTGACGTCGATGGCGAGATCAGCGTCCACGGCAGCTCACTTCAACCTGACATCCACCGGCTGGCCCGGATGCAGCCGCATCGCATCAGCAGGCGCCGGCCGCGCCTCGATCAGGAAGACGAGCCTCGTGCGCTGGTCCCTGCTGTAGATGACCGGGGGCGTATACTCTGCCTGCGGCGAGACGAAGCTCACCTTCGCGGGGATGGGATCTCCGCATCCATCGCACCGGACTTCCACCGGCTGCCCGGTCTTTACGGACCCCACGACCGCCTCGGGGACGAAGAAGCGGAGCTTTACATTGGCAGGCGGCAGCAGGCTGACTACCGGACCTCCTGCCTGTACCCACTCGCCTTCAGAATAGAGGGTGTCCTGCACCAGCGCCTTTTCCGTCGCCCTGACGGCCCGCTGCTGCAGACGCCAGTCGCTCTGCTCCAGCGAGGCGCGGGCAGCCTCCGCCTCGGCACGGGCGGCTGCGATCTCCCTGTCGCGGCCGATCGCCTGCCTGGCCGTCTGAAGCTGCGCCTGTGCCGCGGCAACGCGCTCCCGGTCCCGGGCATGGTTCGTCCGCGCCTCGTCGAGATCTGCGCGGGCCACATAGCCTGAGGCAAAAAGCCGCTCCATACGCTGATGCTGCAAGGCCGAAAGTTTCAGCGCCTCCTCAGCCTGTGACAACTCAGCCTTCGCCGCGTCTACCTCCGAAGGCCTGCGGCCGACCATGAGATTCGCCAGGCCCGCCTCCGCGGTGCGCAGGCGGGCCTCAGCCTCGCGGCGGTTCGCCTTCTCGTTCTCCTGCTCGAGGGTGAAGAGCGGGTCTCCGGCCTTCACCTCCTGGCCCCGCTGCACCCACCTCTTTTCAAGACGGCCGGCGGCAGGGGCAGCCGCGAGCACGAATTCGCCTTCAGCATAACCCTGATAATAGTCGGTCGCCTTTCCGGAGCAACCCGATGCCGCGAGGAAAACACACCATGATACCAGCAGCAGCCGCATCGTACCATATCGCGCGATCATACTCCTCCATTGGCAATAACCTTTGTTGCTGTCAGTTTCAGTCCTGCCTTCTACTATTCTTTGTCATATCGGCCGCGAGGTCAAGCGGACCGGCCGCAGCGATGCCTCAGAAAGAGCAGGGCCTGGGAGAAGAGGCCCCCCGCAGCATCGATCGCAACGTCGATGACAGAGGCGGTGCGGGAGGGGGCGAAGGACTGGTGAAACTCATCCGTAGCGGCATAGGCGAGGACAGCGAGGACGGAAAGGGCGGCCCACCTGCCCTGCCAGCGCACCGGGGACCCGCCGCGGAATGCGCGGAAGTAGAGCAGGCCGAGGACAAAATATTCGATAACATGCCCGGCCTTCCTGAGCGCCCCATGGACCATCTGCACCGTGCCGGCGGATGCGGCCGGAAACAGCAGCCTGATGAGCGGTTCGATGACCGATGAGGTGTTCGGCGCGGAAAAGGAGTCAGTCGACATCAGGAAGATCATGACCATCCAGAGGACGGCAGGGGACCAGTATTTCACGCGGGGCATACGGGATATTGTATAACCCTCTTTTCATTATTGCCAGGATTATCCTGACCGAGTCTCACGGTGGAAGGATGCACGGCACCGGGCTGAAGTGATGCGGACCCTGCAACCGGCCCTGTTGCGGGAGGTCAGACCCCGTCCCAGGGGACTGCATTGATCGTCTCGGAGGCAAGACCCTCGTCCGTGAGGAACTCGATCACGCCCTGCAGCGCAACCCCGAGCGGAAAACCCTTTTCGCCGTCTTCATCCATCGCCTGCGCGATCGTCGAATGCAGATCCAGGATGTCGTCTTTTCCCATTTCAGGGAAATAGGATATCCTGCCGCATACGTGGGCATCGTCCCCGGCAGCGCCTTCGTCCCCCTTTACGATAAGCGTAGCAAGAGGACTGAACAGCCCGTCCCGCTTTGTGCTGACCGTACACGTAAAAGAAGAGGTACGGATGACTGTTGTCTTCCCCCCGAAAAAAGTGCTGCTGCTGCGTATTATCATTTCCCCTCCCGGCTCACCCGATGGTCCGGCCGCAGAACAGACTGCGGCAACGGTCCGGTTTACGATAATCCCTCGATGATCCCCGAGCAGTTCTCCGATCCCACTCAGCGATCCCCGCCCTATGCGGCTATATTGTAGAAAAGGGTCAGGAGAATGTAAAGAAAAAAGTATCCTTCGCTGCTTATGCTGACATCCCGACCTTCCGGCGAGGCATACGGCTTGTCGGTCAAGACGGCCCTGGCAAGCGCGGTCCTGCCGGATTGACGAGGCCCGGTAATGCTTATCACCGGGACGCCTTCTACGCCGCGCCCTTGCGGAAGAGTACCGCGGGGATGGTCTTGAGGAAGATCTTCATGTCCAGCTCCAGCGACCAGGTGTCGATATACTCCAGGTCCATCTTCGCCCATTCGTCGAACCTCGTGACGGTGTTGCGTCCGTTGACCTGCCACAGACAGGTAATGCCCGGCCTCATGCTCAGCCTGCGCCGCTGCCACCGCTGGTACTGCTGGACCTCGTGGGGGATGGGCGGCCGGGGGCCGACAATGCTCATATCACCCCTCAGGACATTCCAGAGCTGGGGCAGCTCGTCGATACTCGTCTTGCGGATGAAACGGCCCACCGGCGTTATCCGCGGATCGTCCCTGATCTTGAAGACAGGCCCTTTCATCTCGTTCAGCGCAGCCAGTTCGTCTTTGCGCTCCTCAGCGTCCTCATACATGGACCGGAATTTCAGGAGCGTAAATATCCTGCCGTTGAGCCCCGCACGTTTCTGCTTAAAGAATACGGGACCGGGAGACGTCATCCTGACGGCAGCGGCGGCGGCGGCCATAAAGGGCAATGCCCCGAGGAGCAGAACAAGAGATGCCGCGATGTCGAAGAGGCGTTTGACTTTCAGCGCAAATATGTTCGACGGCCCTGTCGTAAACGTGAGGAGCGGGATGTTGTCCAGCTCGTCGAGCCTGACCCGCGCAATGAGGTGCGGGAAGAAGTTCGCAACGATCCGCGTGTTGATCCCCAGGTCCTCAAGCATCAGGAATGTCTCCTCATACTGCCTCATCCTCTTTCCCATCAGGGAGAAGACGACCTCATCGACGACATGCCTCTTGACTATCTCCTCCATATCATCGATGCAGCCGAGCACCGGATGACTCCCTACAAGCACCCGCTGCACCTTCGGACACTCTGTCACGAAACCGATCAACCGGAAGCCCCATTGACGGTACTTCAGGAGGCTGTCGGCTACCTGAAGGGCAGCCTCATCCGTGCCGACGATGATCACGTTTCGAAAGTTGAAGCCCCGCTTCCTCACGCCCCAGGAGAATGACCGCACAAGGAGACGAACTGCGGTGAGCGACACCAGGGCAACCGCGATAAAGGTGACGATGAAGGACCTGCTGATATAGGTGGATTTGGACGCAAAGGCGACTGCGCCGATCGCAAGGCCTCCGCAGAGCACCGCCTTCCAGATATCGCTCATCTCCGCGATGAAGGAGGTGGTCCGGTGAGAGCGGTAGGCCCCGAACCGGAACAGAAAAAAGCTGAATGACAGGATAAAGACGGGCAGGAGCCAGTAGTATTGGCCGATAGGAGCAAGCACCCTTTTTTCTGTCAGGATAGGATAGGTGACCCGCAGCCAGTAGGCGACCTCAAACGAGAGGACCGCTACCGCCAGGTCCAGCAGGAAGAGCATCCGGGAGACGATGCGCGCATGCTGCTTAAGCATCGAACGGCCTTCCGGAGGGAACTCGCCGCACGAACCCGGCGCGTAGGATGCCCGACCTTTCAACGCAGGGAAAAGACACTATGGAGAAAGTCTTTGCCTGACGGCAACTGCCTGAATCCCGATCCGCCTTTTCCAGCAAAATCCCCGACCGATCCCTTCGAAAATATTCTTGCCCGAATCCTTCGAATCAGGCATGCGGTATATTAAAAAAAGGGCCTTTCTTTGTCAATGAAAAAATGATATAATCGAGCGATTTTTCATTGGGGGGTAGATATGCCAGATATCATCAGGAAGGCCGTATTTCCGGCGGCGGGATTGGGGACGAGATTTCTTCCGGCAACCAAGGCATCACCCAAAGAAATGCTCCCCATTGTGGACAAGCCGATGATCCAGTACGGGGTCGAGGAGGCGGTCTCCTGCGGCCTCAGGGAGATCGTCATCGTCACCGGGAAGCACAAGCGGAACATCGAGGATCATTTCGATTATGCCTTCGAACTGGAGCACAAGCTCAGGAAGAGCGGCAAGCACACGCTGCTCGAGGAGATCAACCGGTTGTGCCGGGTCAACATAGCCTACATACGTCAGGGCTACGCCCTGGGACTCGGCCATGCCATTTCCTGCGCCCGGCCCTGTGTAAACAATGAGCCCTTCGCGGTTATCCTGAGCGACGACATCATCGACACGGACGATACGCTCCTGAAGGACATGGTGTCGCTCTACAAAAAGCTGAAGGCGCCAATTCTTGCGCTGGAACGGGTACCCAGGCAGGCGGTCCACCGCTACGGCGTCATAGACGGCACGCCGGTGGGCAAGGGCGTCTACAGGCTTAACGGCGTGGTGGAGAAACCTGCGCCTGAGAGGGCGCCCTCGAATATGGCGATTATCGGGCGGTATATCCTCACTCCCGACATCTTCGACATCCTCGCGAAGGCGAAGCCGGGCAAAGGGGGAGAGATCCAGCTGACCGACGCCATCGGAGGGCTGCTGAAGAAACGGCCGGTGTACGGCTATCTGTTTAAGGGCAAGCGGTACGACGCGGGGGACAAACTTGGATACCTCAAGGCCACGGTGGACTTCGCTCTCAGGAACCCTGAGCTTGCAGGGCCGTTTCGCTCCTTCGTCCTGGATGCGGCGAGGGGGCTGAAACATTAGAGGTAGGTCAGCTGCTTAGAACACAAGGCCAATATGCAGGAAATTGAATATCTCTTTTATTTGACAGCCGAAAGAACCGACCGGCTGCGGGTAACGGCACAAAAGGATAGGAACGAGGTCCTGCAGTTTGTCGTTCAGTATGAGGCTGAGTTCTCCGGAGAATGGCGGCCGGTGGTCCGCTACGATACCGCCCACGGTTTTGCGCACAGGGATGTAATAAGGGCAAATGGCGAGGTGGTTAAACAGCCGCTCTTCTTTGATACGTACAATCTGGCCTTCACCCACGCCACACTTGATTTAAAGCTGAATTGGAGGCATTATAAAGAAGATATTGCAAGGGAGCTGGAGAAATGACCAGAGAAGAAGTCACGAAGAAGAACCTGGACCTGCACGCTGAGTGGATGAGGTACGCCTTCGAAAACCCCGATGTCCTCGACAGGATTCCCAAGGGGGCGGTGCTGGTGATCCTCCCCGAAGACGATAAAGAGCTATATGACGAGAACTACAAGGTGCTTCAGGAGAACAAGCGGAAGGGGCTGCCCGTATTTGTTGTTACCATGAAGACGCCGAAGCCCCAGGTATCGAGCATCGAGATCATCGCAGCGTGACCGGCTAGCCGCAGAAAGTCATTCGGTCGAGAGTCTTAAGAAGTCAACAGTCTCAGAGGCACTATCAATATAATCACCCTGGCCTTCCGACTCCCGACTTGTCTTTTCGACGCCGTGACTATCGACTAGTCACTCGACTACCAACCGTTCTTTCGTTTCCAGACTTTGATCGCCTGAGATAATTCATAAATCCTGTCAGGAGCCGGCCTGTCTCATCAGCCAGAGAATATAGTGACTCAAACGATGCCGCTTCAATATACTTTAGATCAAGCGCCACGTAAAGCTGACTCTGGACCTCCGCGATGGAGCCGCCTGCGATGTTAAGAAAATTCGTCATCTCCTTGTCAGTGTAGCGGCCAAAGCCTTCCGCGATGTTGGACATGGCCGAGACGGCAGCCCGGCGAATCTGTTCTCGAAGTCCGACGTCCCTCCTGAATGAAGCTGAAGCATTGGTCATTCTGTAAACTTCTGCAACCAGAGTCCTGGCCTTCTGCCATGCGATAATCTCTTCAAACCTCTGTATCTTCATGATCCCCTCCCAGCCTTCCGACTCCCGACTTGTCTTTCCGACTTTCGACTCACCGACCCCCGACTTGTCCCCTGTCTCCCGACTATTGCCTCACCACTTCTTCATAAACCCTAATCGTCTGCTCGGCGATCCTGTCCCAGTTGTAGGTTTCGCGCAGCAGCTTGTCATATGATTCCTTTTCATCAGCAGATATCCCGGTGGAAAAGACTGCCCGCATCACTTCTGCCATGCCGGCGGCATCACCAACGGGGAAGTACCTCTTGTCTGCCAGGGGGATTTCCCTGTGCTGGGGGATGTCGCTGACCGCCACCGGCAGGCCGTAGCTCAGGGCCTCCAGGAGTGCTATGGGCAGACCCTCGTAGTATGAAGGCAGGACGAAGAAGGCTGCGTTGGAAAAAAGCTCCGCAAGGGGCTGGCCGGATATGAAGCCGGTCAGCACTACACCCTTGGTTTCAGCAGCCGCTTTTTTCAGGTTTCGACTGTAGTCTGTCTCATGATCCGCGTCACCCGCGATCACCAGCTTGAACTGTGGATTCTCAATGCTGCCGTATGACTTGATCAGATCGTGCAGGCCTTTCTCTGGTACGAATCTACAGGCGGTAAAGGCGTACCGGCCGGGTTCCAGTACCCACTGCTTCACGATTGCGCCTGGCTCAGTTGTCTGCGGGACGGTTACGCCGTTTGGAATATATGAGGCGGTCTTCCCGAAGAGCTTCGCCGCGTGCTGTTGAATTCCTTTTGATATGGCTATAACCCTGTTACTGTAGAGAACGCCCATCCTTTCGCCCAACCGTAGGGCAAGCCTGGCTGCGGCACCCCACTTCTCACGCTGATAATCCGGGCCGTGGTGGGTCATCATTACCTTCATTCCCATGATCCTTGCCATGGGAGCCAGCAGCGAAGGGCCGATGGAGTGGATGTGAAGGACGTCAGGAGATAATATCCGGGCCTTCAGAATGCCGTAAAAGGTATGCAGGATCGCTTCGAGCGATTTCTTCCTCGGACACCAGAGGTGGACGAACTTCACCCCCTTCCATGCCGCCTGCCTCTGTCCCTCGGGGATGTAGGGTGTGCGTGTGAAGACCGTGACGTCGCAGCCAAGATCGACGAGGCGGGGATAGAGTTCCTCGCAGTGTTTCTCGACCCCGCCCTGGACATGCGGGAACCCGCGTGTGCCGAGGACCGCGACCTTCAGTTGCTTCTCAGCCACCGGACTTGCCGAGGCCGAGTTTCTGCCGGACAATCCACTTGACCGGCGTGAGCAGATCCTTCTTCATCGCCGGGGCAACGCTGCCGATCATCCAGCAGGCCTTCTGGCAGTCCTTCACGGCTGCACGCACCTTGTCGGCTTCTCTGCTTTTCCAGATCTCGTCGAAAGTCTGCTTCGTCAGATCGCCCATATGCATTTCGGTATCCGTACCGTTGCAGGGCATGACCTTGCCGAAGGGATCGACGAAGAACATATCGGTGCCCACCTCGCAGGGCAGCAGCCGCTTTCCGCCGCGGACGTAGTTGGCCATGCCGTGATTGAAATAGGCGCGGAACCAGTTCTTGACCCTTCTAGTCTTCAGCAGCTCGCAAGATATCTTTGCAAACTCCCGTGCGATCATCTCCGGGTCGTTGAACTTATTGTCGTGCTTGTGGAAATAGTACGAGTTGTGGGTCGATGCCGTGGCGAATTCGAGGCCCATACTTTCGGCCAAGCGGTACAGCTCGATCATGTCCTTCGCATTACGGTCCGAGGCCGTTATACCAAAGCCGATGTCTTTCACGCCCAGGGCCTTTAGTGCCAATAGACTCCTGATGCCGTGATCGAAGCCGTCCTTCAATCCGCGCAGGGCGTCGTTCGCGGCCGGCAGGCCCTCAATGGAGATCCGCACGCCGATATTCGGGAATTTTTGCGCAAGGGAAACCATCCGGTCGGTGAAGTAGCCGTTGGAAGAGATCACGAGCCGCTCGGCCTTGGTGAGGGCAACCCGTACGATCTCATCAAGATCAGTTCTCAAGAACGGCTCACCGCCGGTGATATTGATGAACTTGAGACCGGTCGGCATCTTCTCGACAATGGCAGGAGTGATCTCCTCCTGCGGCTTCGACGGATATTGCCACGTATTGCACATGTGGCACCGTGCGTTACAGCGGTATGTGACGATTATGCATGCTTCCATGAATTATGGGTTCCTTTGGATACAGACTAGAGTTGCAATACCTACTTCCCGCCCACTACATAGTAATGCAATGGCAGCCCCAAGAAACGTTTAGTAAAAATCTGGCTATCTCCGACCTGCGCAGCCCGGAGTATCCTGATCAAGTCGCCGCCTGTGAGTAAATGCATATAATCTCCGGCTGCCCATTCTTTGCCGATCATCTTCAACATATTATCAAACTGCCTTTTGGGTAAATAATGCATGAATGGCAAATTTGTATGTGTTTCAAATGGAAAATACCGCGACGGTGTCGTAATAAAGAATTTCCTGCCCACCCTGCCTATCTCCCTAATAAAGTCAACTTGCTTTTCAAATCCACCCACATGCTCAATCACAGCATTACAGTGAATTACCTCAAATGCTTTGTCTTCAAAGGGCATTTTGCCACCACTATAGACGACAGGCTTTATAGCCGGATATCTCATCTTGAAGTGCTCAAGAGGATAAATTGATAGAGCAGTGATATTTTCTGGGCACGGACAGTTCTTTTCTAAGAAGTTGTCGAAAGGAGAATGCTCATTATCAGCCACACCGACATCCAAAATAGTTGGCCATCGCCCGCCGCAGATATCGTTGAAGAAGTAATCCAACTTTTTCTTCCTCGATGACCACATTAATCTATGTTTCACATCTCTCATATAAGACATAATATCTCCGGTGTATAACTAGACTCTGGCCTTCTTTGAATATGCCACCTTGTTGTACTGCTGCCTACTTAATACAGCTTCATAGACAGCCAAGAGCTGCTCGTAATGCACTTCAGGATTGTAGTCTCGCTCCACCTTAACCCTCCCAGCCTTGCCCATGGATTTTCTCTTCTCCGGGGCATTCCATAATTCCATCATCTTCGCACACAGGTCCTCGGCGTTCCCAGGCTCGAACGTCAACCCATCCACTCCTTCATTGATCAACTCAGGGACTCCGCCGATGCGGGAACCGATAACCGGCTTACCCATCGCAAAAGATTCCAGCACAGACATGGGACAGTTCTCGTACCACTCGGAGGGAATAACGGTAAAACTCGCTTCCGCGATCAACTTCTTAAGTTCATCGCCGGTCTTGAATCCGGCAAACGCGATGTTCCGCAGATCCAGTTCGGCGGCCATTTGTTTCATGCCGGCTTCCATGGGGCCGCTGCCGACGATGAAGAATGGGAGATGGGGAACTCTACTGAGTGCCCCGAGGAGCGTCATTACCCCCTTCTCCTCGGACAACCTTCCGAAATAGATGCCATATCCCTTGTCGGTCTCAGACACTGTAAATTGTGATGCATCGATGAAGTTGGGAATATGAACCACCTGAGTCGGCGGGAAGCCGAACTCTATCATCTTGTCACGGTAAAAGCGGCTGACTGCGATGTATTTATCAACACCCTGATAATATCCCATGGCATAGTGAAAATACATCTCGACTGTATTGACCAGGCTATGAAGCGATGAGCCCTTCGAACACCTGTGTATCATACATTTATAGAACTTTTTCCCCTTGCAACGCTCACAGATGCCATCATGCGTCAGCATCTTGTAATTGGGACAGATTGGTTTCAGGTCGTGGAGGGTTAAAATGATAGGTATACCTTTTCTTCTTAAAGGACCAAAGACGGAAGGAGAAATCTGGTGCTGAAAAATGTGGAAATGCGCAATTGCTGGGTTAGCCTCTCGCAACAGCCTCTCCATTTTCCTTTTTGCCTCAAAGGAATAGATGACCTTTCCAGCAGCAGAAAGCTTGTTGCCCAGTCCTCCCTTCGCATAATCAACAGTTTCGACAAAATAGCTTCTATATGGTGAAGGCAAATTATTCCGGTGCTTCATCGAAAAAAGGATCACGTTATGATTGTATCTTTCTAGGAGTTCTTTCTCCTCGAAGAACACCACCTCGCTTCCGCCTTTTCGCCAGCAAAACTTATTAATCGACAAAATTCGCATATATCACCCATTGCCGTAACGCAACAACCAAAGTACCAGAAGCTATAAGCACTATTATTCGCTCACTTGAAGATTTGGGTTTGGCTCAAAATCATACTTCTTCATATTACCATCGCCAAAATCGTTAAGCGCTATTTTCCCCCGAACGGCTGCCCCAATGCCTTTTGTAATCCTTATCCCTACACCCCTATTTCTTGCTCCTGGATTCATTACAAGTATGTTTTGCGAAATAACTACCCGACAGGTCCTCAATCCAGCGACCTCCACCTCAATACCAATTTGGTTTGCAACGTCAGGCAATGTAAGTCTATTACTAGTTATCAAAAAAGGAATGCCAGCTCCAGTCGTCCATTTAAAATAAGTGCCACCCTCCAGATAGTTAGCGTTGAGAGTAAAATTTGTAGCGTTGGCATGAATCTCAACCGTCCTTTTGGGCTTACCCGAAGACGTTAGCTTATTCGGGCCAGAATAGATGTGATTACTGGCAATCAGCCATCCAGGTGCTTGGGATGAAGAGCCAAAATATATTCCGCAGTGCCCGTAATTATAAATAACATTGGACTCGATAAAACTATCGTATGCAGTTCGACCCTGCACCTGTATGCCATATTGTCTCTGTCCTTCAATAGCGCATCCCGCAATTCTGTGTTCGCCATTCCAGGCGCTATTTTTTCCTGAATCGAGATATATGCCCACATCTCCACCCTTTATCACGCAGTCGATCCACCGACCGCGAACTGTCTTCATATTGAAAACTCGCGAACAACTTCTTCCATTTACATTGAGCCCTACAAAAGTCATCCCTACTGCATCGGTTTCATTAGACAGACTGATAAAATCTCTGCCACTCGGGCCGCTATAAACAAGGTCATGTCTTGCCGTCGCAAGTTGCTGATGATTATTATAATGACCCTGAAGGGTAATGCCGGGCTTGCCGATAATTGTATCGGCAATCTCCAAACTTCCTTGTGGCAGAATAACACTATCGCCAGCTGCGCAGGCGGCTATTGCTCGATTTAGTGCCTGAGCATTTTCTTCAGCCGCTACCGACGGAGAGGCGCCGAACCACTCGGCGCGCAACGCTCCATCATAAATCCTGACCCAACGTCCTTTCTTGACATCTAGCGGCTGAATAACGGTGCCACCGTTGTCAGGAATCATTTTCCCCGGATCCCAAAAGAAAAGCCCAGCCCCGCCGTCAGCAGGCAATCGGAAACAACTCAGTATTACTATTTGGTAATTAGATTCACCGACAGAATTACGAAGATCCCGCATAGTACGAACAGCTAGGACAGGGTTGTCATTATTAACTAACTTTCCGCGATTAGATGGCGCCGCGTTGGGACCCTGTGCTGATATACTTTGGGCAGCGACGTGAACGCCCGACTTTGGCTTTTCATGTAACTTATCAACCGGCCGAAGCAGCTCACCGCCAAAGTATAGGCCAGTCATGCCTCTTATGAAATTGCGACGATTCATTTGGCATTCCATGATCTGCTTGCACATCCATTCTTAGCGGGCACAGTATCACCACCACTTTGATCTCGAGCTCGATCCAAATAGCAATGACCTAACCCTAACATGACAGGAAGTAGCCATGATGTTGAGCTATAACCGTCGACATTCTCCGTCAACCCTCCTATATACAGCGAGCCAATTACTCCGCATAGCAGATATAACGGTTCGACACTCCCTTTGCTGGAGTCCCTAATAAGAGCGGCCATTACAAAACCACGATATAGCAAAAAACCTACAAGACCCAACAACCCCGTGTCAAAGAAGACAGTAATATAATCACTTTGAGATGATGCAAATCGTGTATTTGGCAGGTAAGAAAGATCCCAAGCCCGCCACCCCAAGCCAGTATATAACTGATCGGCAGCACTAACTTTATTGACCATGTATCGCCACACCTTGGTCCTTGTATGCAGAGAGTTAATACTATAACCTGAATTATCATGCAGATAAGTGCTCATGCGCACAGAAAGAATCTTGTCGAATTGCTCACTAACAGGACTTTTTACAACTACCAGGCCCATGATTAGCAACGCCAAAATACCCCCAACTAACCCTGACCAGCTTCGAAAATGACTGACAATGATAGTCAACACCAAGCTGACGCAATAAACCACTACCCCAATCCTTGTACCCGAATAGATCAAGGCTACTGGTAAGCCAGCATAAACCAATATAAAATTAGCCCGCCTTAGCCGCCCATCAAGAATAAATTTATAATACAGCGGCAACAGCGCCGCGCTTACGATCGCTGCGCTATGCGGGAACTCAAACAATATAAACGCAAATTCATGATTTAGTTTCGCAGCCATCGTCACGGAGAAATCAACATAGTAAGCATGGATTAGACCGCTTACGGCAATAAAACCAAAATAAGTAGACAGCGCTCTAGACAATGTTCGGTCAAGATCATGACGACTCGACCAATAAAGCTGCGCCAAATAAAAGACAGCTACAAGTGAGCCAACTGTGGTAGCAAACGCAACATGAGATCTGAGATTTGCATTAGCTACCAGTGATGGCAGAGCCGAAGATACAAAGACCGCAATAAAGAGAAGATAGTCATGCCTTTTGGAAACCACTCGCTTGAGAAATACCGGATGACAAATCACTAGCATAAATAATAAAATGGTAGCCAAGTTGACTAGACCTGTTAAACTAAAAGCGCCAAGGGACAATTTGAATGTATTAGTAATGACACCTGAAAGAAAATGCAGAATAAATAGCAAAACAAAACCACCGCTGAAAAGTATAGATAGTTCTTCTTTGGAATATCTTTTACGGGTATTCTGATTTGCAGCTTCCATATTCTATATGATCATTGTGCCGCCAAGCCCATAAGTCTCAGCCTAGTATTTCTCGATATTTTGCAGCCAGGTCACGGGCAATAATGTGGTATCCTCGAAAGTCAGCGACTCGCTCTCGTCCATTAGCTGACAGTCGATAGCAGAGCGTTTCGTCCCTAAATAGAAGGTCAATTGCATTAGCGATCTTATCGGCATCCTGTTCTACACATATGCCGTTCTCCAGCGTGGCTAAAACCAACTTCTGATCCGGAACATCTGTGGCAACACACGGTACACCTATCGCTGCATATTCTAAAACTTTTGTCGGTGACGACATGTCGAGGATAGAATTTCGTGGCAAAATGCTTATTGCAACTCTAACTTCAGAAATTCTGCTCAGCGCCTCGGCAGTAGATAGCCACTCTGTGATTTTGAATCTTCCTGCTAAATGCCGGTTATTCATTTCAGTGGCTAGCCAGTCACTGTCACCCTCAAGGAGACCCCCGCCCACAAATATTATACTTGCCTCCGGATGACGTGCCAGAACAATACCTATTGCGTCGAAAAAGAACTCCTTCATACGCAAGCGATTTATGACCCCAAGATAGCCAATTTCCAGTGTCTTGCAACTTTTTACAATTGCTTTGGAGCTCCCGAGTATATCAGCTACTTCCTCTGTATCAACACCCATAGGCATAACCGCAATCTTCTTTTCATCAGCACTTAGCTTTCGCAACAACCATTCTTTCATGTTGTCACTTTGCGCAAAGACATAGTCAGATTGCGGAATGACAACGTTATATAATAGATGCTGCTGCAAATAACCACGAATCAAATAGAAACAACGCCACAGAACTCCATGCGTGCTTTTTAAGTAATGATATTTATCTATATCATCCTCAGCATATGGATAAGACATCCAGTAGAAAAAACTTTTATTGCTTGCCCTCGCAATAATTAGTGAGACTAGTCCAATAAAGGCCTGATCTCGTACTTGAATCGCATCATGAGCACTAGCATGGCGTGCAATCAAGGCCAGCACACGTACTGCCGATGTGAATCTGCCAACAACAGAAGCTACATGTTGTTTTACGAGATAGACATTACCACCGCTCCACGTTGTGGCATCTCCGTAACTCCCCTTTGCAATAACTGACGTCATAATGCCATGTCGAGGGAGGTAATGGCCGAATAGAGCCTTAATATCCGGTCGAAAGGTAGGAAATTCCTCCCGTAACACATATAAAATTTTAATAATACCACCCATAAATAGAACAACCACCGCTTAAAGGTAATAGCCGTATGACTAACATCACGTTCTCACGCACCTTCCCTTGAAAACGAATCCACTATCAACGCAGAATACCTGCCAGCTCTGGGGATCAAATACCCTTCCAGCTCATTTTATGACAGGTTACATCTGTAGCCATATCTCAACAGCAAAGGCAAGGTTAATCCTGTTACTAATGCACGTTTAGGGCGGGACATTTTATGCCGCCATTCATCGTCCTCCCGCAAGCATATTTCTCCACTCTTAAACCGCATAGGATTACCCGAAGGAATATGATTTGAACCCAACATTACAGTAGCCCCTGCAAGCCCATGCACCGCACGGTCATGAAGACCAAACTCATAGAGGAGAGCATGGACCGTCGCACTTGGGTGGCTCATGAGATCTTCGTACCGTACCACAACACCCTTCTTAGCATAACGAGTCAGTACTTCGGAAAGGATATTTTCTTTCATCCACTGTACAGCGCTAGATAGTGCAGACATGGTCGGCATATATTCAACCCTCTCGATTATCTCGCTACGAACCCGCTTTCTCTGCCATGAATAAGTTACTGCATTACTATTTCTAACTAAGTGGACAGCATTAACATCGAACACTCCGGTGGCAGCAAGCAGCAACCCGTAAAGTGGCATCTTTGATGAATCAATTATGACATCAGCCCCAGCCTCTGCAAGCACAGCCGAATACAATATCTTGATGGTTTTCGCAAATGCAGACAACTTTTCTCTGTACCATTGCGGTTGCAGGCGAGGACTTAAAAGCCACGGAATATAACGCAGTCTCATTATGCTCTTTTGCACTTCAAGTGCATGACCGAGCTCCGGATATTCTAATTGAGAGACAGTCCGCGCAATAACTTTGGACCAGAAGAAACACTCTCTGAACGGATGGCCACAACCACATAATTGGTTTTCTTCATATCCCCGTTCCCATAGCAGCCACATTTCTCCGCAAGAAACAAATCCATCGGCCTGTCCGAGGATGCGATCCAGCAACGTGCTTCCGCTACGCCCCTCGCCTGTTATGTATATGATGCGAAGACTCTCTTTATCCATTGATTACTACCTGCTCCTATTTAAACTACAGAAACGATCGATATAAGGGAAATAATATGTACGCAAACCTAATAATTTTTTTATACTAAATACTGCAGCGAGATTCCAAAATATCATACTTATCATGCTTGACACTGCAGCTCCATTAATTCCATATCTTTGGATCAGCAGAGCATTAAGCGCAATATTGATAACCACAGCAATAAGAATGATATTACGGAACAGTTTCTGGTTACCGGTCATTTGGAGAAGATACCCCACTGACCCTGATATCGCATTAACAAACTGGCCCGCCGCCAGCAAAAGCAGCGCGTATACACCCGCCTCGAATTCCTCCCCAAAAATACCCAATATAATCTTTGGAAATAGAAGGATGCAAAGTAGCACCGGAACTGACGTCCAAAAGATCATTCTTGTGGACTGCCTCACAATGCCTTGCAGTCCATCCATATCCCCCTTGCTATAGAGCTCCGCAAACTTCGGGGCGGCAATAGAATTTATCGCCATGAGGGTCAGGCTCGTAACAGTAGAAATCTTCAGCGCGACACTAAAAATACCAACCTCACGCTCGCTCCTGAATATGCCGAGCATGATGGTGTCAGCCCAGCCCATGACCAGAAACATCGAGCTGGACAAGAGCATCGGCATGGAGATATCGAAAAGCTCACGGTAACCCATGTGAGGTGAAGCTGAGGAGGCCTGAACATCAGCCTTCTTCACAAACATAATGCTGCCGATCGTTGCCACGATCACGGACGCCGCAAGATAGGCGATCAGGGGCAGGCGATTGTCCTCCCAAATCGTAAGCGCAGTGCCCAGAAGCAGGGCCCCGAAGAGAAAGACACCGGTTAACTGAAGAAAGGCATAATCCCTTATCTCCTTGAGCCCCCTGAGACTTTCCGAATTAAGAAATATCAACACGGTTGGTATAATGCCGAAAGACGCAAGTCGCAGGAAGGGAACAAGGCCCTCCTTATGAAACACGTACGTCGCTATGGGCGGAGAACAGAAGAACAGCAGCACCGACAACAGGAAGGATAAGGGCAGAGACATCCTGAGGGCCTTTGAGTGGATGCTTCTCACCGTATCCCATCTGCCTTGAGAGGAATGCTCCGAGATCAGTTTCAGCAGGGCAGTGTCGAGCCCGAGCCTGCCTACAACGGAGAAGATGGTAATTACTGTAAGCGACAGCGCGAAGGTCCCCATCGCCGAGGCACCGAAATTCCTGGTTACAAGGAGGGTGAACACATAACTCGACAGCGCTCCCACTATCTTAAGAATCAGCGTCACCGAACTTCCCTTCAGTAGAACCTTGAAGTGGCTATCCCCGGTAAGTCCAGAGTTCAGCTTCAGGATGAGACTCTTCATCGCGCTGCTTCCAAACGCACCATAAACCAGGGGTTGTGCAGATCCGGCTTGTTGTATGCAAGATGGTACTGATGCGGCACTGCGACAACGTCACCCCCGGCCCCCTCCACCACCGCCTGCCCGGCAGCCGTGTCCCACTCCATGGTCGGCCCGAAGCGGGGGTATTCGTCAGCAAGCCCTTCAGCCACAAGGCAAAACTTTAGCGAACTGCCGGCAGAGATGATCTCGACCTCGCCGTGTTCGGCCCTCAGCTTATCGAGATACTCCTCTGTCTCCTTCGACATGTGCGACCGGCTGGCGATGACGGTGTAGGGGCGATCGGACTCTTTCAGAAGCGGGAGTTTCCGTGAAGACTTCAGAAGGGTATCACAGAAGGATTCCGGACAAGCCGGAATGACAGCGTTCAGTCCGACCGGCTCAGTAAACGGCTCACGTCTTACGTCTGACGTCTTACGGGCATTTGTCTGCTTGTACGCGCCCAGCCCTTCGCCTCCGAAATAGAGAACGTCCTTCACCGGCACATAGACCACGCCCATTACAGGCCTCGTCTTATGGATCAGGGCGATATTCACCGTGAATTCGCCATTGCGCTTGATGAACTCCTTAGTTCCATCCAGAGGATCCACCAGCCAGAAATATTCCCAGTGTCTCCGCTCTTCATAGGGAATGTCCCTGCCCTCTTCGCTCAGGATCGGCAGGCCCGTCTCCTTCAGTGCGGAGGCGATTACCTCATGCGACCGCCGATCCGCCAGGGTGAGGGGAGACTTATCATCCTTATGCTCCACCGCGAAGTCGGACCGGTAGACATCGAGGATCGCAGCGCCGGCCTTGAGGGAAGCGGAAATGGCAAGTGCCGCAAGAGGCGTGAAGCGTGCAGCGCAAGACGTGGGACCCGAAGCAACTGCCGCGCCGTCGCCTGTCCTCCCCACTTTATTCACTGCGCACGTCCTCATTTCCCCTGCGATCAGGCCCCGCGCCGCAAGGTCCTCTGACGAAGCCACTTCTTAAAAGATTCCTGGCTTTCTCCGGACGGTCTGCCCGCCAGCAACCCTTCCACGCTGATATCCTCATCCAGGTCTTCCCAATGGATACCCTGCCCTCTGCCAATAAGTCGCCAATGCTTCCTCTCCTGCTGCGTGGCCTGCATCAGCCTCGGGAACCATGCCAGCGGCACGGCAATGGTCCTGCCGTCGCTGAGATCAACAGTGAGCGTGTCTTTAGTAACAGTGACCCGTTGTGCCGCCGGAACCGATAGCTCAACTTCCGAAATAGTCATTCCACGCCTCCTGGAAACTGCCCTGATGTTCTTCAATGATTTTCAATATTCTACCTATTTCAGCCCTGTTAAATCCCCCACTGCTATGCATTCTGAGCGGCTCTAGCCAGAATTTGGCTGTCTTATCGTCGCGCTCACAATGGACGTGAGCTGGCTCATCCTTGTCGCCGGCGTAGAAAAAAAACCGGTAGGGCCCCGTTTTCAGTATCGTCGGCAAGCAATCCGTCCTATCTTCAAGTCGATGCTGATACAAACCAGCCATTGGGGGAGCGAGAGTCCCACTATAACCTTACTCAAAAGAGCACGGACCGATAAATGTTGAGGCACTCTAGGCACCCCGCCGCAGCGCCTGCGCGTTCTGCACACCGCCCAGATAATTATTCTCCTTCAGGTAGTCCACCATGACCGCCACGCATTCCTCGACGCTCATCCGTCCGGTGTGAAGCGTAATCTCCGGGGACGCGGGCACTTCGTAAGGATCGGAGACGCCGGTGAAGAAGGGGATCTCTCCCCTCCGCGCCTTCTTGTACAAGCCTTTGGGATCCCTGGCCTCGCAGACCGACAGGTCGCAGTCGAGGTAGACTTCTATGAACTCCCCGGATTCGAAGAGAGACCGCACACTTTTGCGCTCGGCCTCATACGGCGAAATGAAGGCGGCGATGGTGAGGACGCCCGCCTCAACCAGGAGCTTCGCCACCTCGCCGACGCGCCGGAGGTTCTCCCGCCGGTCCTCGTGGCTGAAACCCAGGTCCTTGCTCAGGCCGTGGCGGACATTATCGCCATCGAGGATGAAGGTATTAATGTCGTCCTGGTGAAGCCTGCGCTCCAGTTCCGTGGCTATGGTGGATTTGCCCGAGGCGGAAAGTCCGGTTATCCAGATCAGCGCAGAACGATGGCTGTTCTTCATCCACCGGTCTTTCTTGCTGATCTTGGCCTTGTGCCAGGTTACGTTGTTATTCACTGAAGCTCCAGACCAGCTGGCAAGCCGACAAGCCTGCAAGCTGGATAACTGAATAGCTGGATAGCCTGCCCGCTTGTTATCTTCTTTCGCTGGTTAGCTTGATGGCCGGTTAGCCTGATAGCTGCTTGTGATCCCACTTCTGCAAATGACAACCTGCTCCCTCCAAATACCCCAATATATCTCTTTAGCAAAAAGTGAAATATTATAGAAAAATCAAGGGGGAAAGGCAAGAAAAATCGTCATGAAAAATAGTCATGAAGCCGTAAGGCGTAAGGCAGGAGGAGGCAGGAGGTAAAATAAAGACGTGAAACGGGAGGCCTGCGTCTCACGTCATCCCTTATTCAATCCCCCTATGCTCCATGAAGAGCTTCACCACTTCCTGAGCCTCACGGTTGTCCGGGGCGATGCCCTTCACCACGCCCGCATCGCGAGAGGCGCGCCAGGCGATCTCGATCGCCCTGAAGAGGTAGCTGTTGAAGAGCATCGCGCGGTAGCCGTCTTCCCTTCGTTCGATTATCTGTGTCTTCCGGGGGGAATCCGGAAGGATATAGCTGTCATCCAGGCCTGCCAGCATCCGGGCCTGCTCAAGGGCGTCGCCGCTGCGGCCTGTGTTAAGGTAGTGGGCAGCAAGCGCATGCCTGAGGGGAGTACTGGCGGGATATGCCTGCACCGCCCTCCTGAATTCCCCTTCCGCGCGCCGGACGTCGCCGCGGACGGTGTCGTAGAGCTGGCCGAGCGCGAGATGAAAGTCAGGGTTGGTCGGCTGCAGCCTGACAGCCTGTTCGAGCCCCTCTATCGCCCTGTTAAAGGCCTCTTCCTTCTTCACAACGGACTGCGGAACCCCTGCCCTGAGCGCCTCCATCGTCTCTGCCCATCGCCCCATGCGGGCATGGAGCTCGGACAGGGCTTTTGCATACTGGGGATTGGCGGGAGCCAGCCTGCGGGCCATTTCGAGGGAATCAAGCGCTGCCCGGTACTCAGGCGCGGAATCGGCGGACAGGGGCTTCAGGTCAAGGCCCTCGGTCATCTCGTCGTCAAGCATGGCGGCGACCCTTCCGTAGTAGTGATCGGCAACAAGGTCCCTGACAGGGAAATATGAAAGACATAAAAATAATGAAAAGAGGGCAAGACGCAAGACGGGAGACCCTCCTGCAATTCCCCCCTTGGCAAGGGGGGGAAAAAAGGGGCCTTCTTCCGGTTCCGGTGGGCCGTTCCTCTCTGACACGTTGAACACGGCCGCATACGCGATTCCGCAGACCACGGCAAGGAGCAGGGCATTTGCGGGGATATGCAGGTTAAAGTCAGTCACGCTGTGCACGGCGATGGCAACGATGGAGGCCAGGCCCCCTGCGCCGAGGCACTTTCCGAACATGCCGTGCTTCCTCCTCCATGCCCTGTAGAGGGCTGAGAAAAAAAGCGCAGCAGCTCCGCAGCCGAGCAGCAGGCCGGGGACCCCGGTATCTGTCAGGAGTTCGAGGTAATCGTTATGTGCGTGGTCGAACAGGATAGCAGGCCTGGTCTTCTGGTAGCGCATGTACGTCTGTTCGTACGAGCCGAGGCCGCTTCCCAGGAGCGGGAAATCGCTGATCATCGGCAGGGACTCCTGCCATATCTTCAGTCGTATCACATCCTGCTCCTGCCTGATGTCTTCGAAACGCTCCGTTATCCTCTCCCAGGCCGCAAACAGGAGCAGAAGCGCCAGGGCAAAGGCCGAGGCAGCGATGAGACCGGACCTCATCTTCAGGGACCTTCTCTTATGCGTGATCCAGAGGAAATAGAGGCCTGACAGCCCGAAGGCAGCGATACCGCCGCGGGAGAGCGACGCCAGCAGGGTGGCGGACATAGCCAGGACGAGCAGAAAGACGAGGGTGAAAGGCACCAGGTTGCTGCTCGCAAAGAAGCGGGCGAGCCTCCTGGCAAAGGGAACCCCCGGCAGGGAGGCTGCGCCGGGAGCCGCATAGGCGAGCATGCCGAGGCCGAGCGGTATCGCCATCTCCAGGTATCCCGCGAAGTGATTGTGATTAATATAGGGCCCCCAGATGTGGAACGCATCCGACCGGATATAGGATTCAACGGGATAGATCCAGTACAGTCTGCCGTTCCATGTCAGCTTTTGGAACACCGCAAAGATCGCTACGAACCCGCCCACGTAGAGTATCGTCCTTGCCAATGACTGGATCTGCTCCTTTGTCCGGTAGTGGCTGATGATGACATAAAATACAGAGGCATAGGCGAGGAACTTGAGCAGTTCCTGGGCCGTTTCATACGGATTCAGGCTCACCGGATGCAGGCCTGCGGCAGCATCGATCCCCAACTCCCCGTAAGTCTTGAGAGCGGAAGGGGAGAGGAGGGCAAGAAGGCCCTCCGGCAGCGGAGCCAGCTGCAGGAGGATGAGGGCGGCGAACACCAGAAAAAGGGACGATGCGATAGTCATATCCCGGGGGATACCCCTCTCCCCCGCGGGGTAAGGGTCTAAAGAGGCCCTTGCCAGGCGCAGACACAGGATACCGAAGGCGATGATCTCCATGAGGGAGATGGACCACTGCTGGACCGTGCCGAATGCAAGGGGGGTGAAGATGAGGAGAAGCATGATCCCCTTTTCAATAATAGAGTCAAGAATAACGGTGAGACGGGAGGCGGGAGGCGTCAGACGTGAATCGTTATACACGAGACGGGAGGTGTACGGAGTTTCCTCCCTCACCTTTTAGGCCTCTTTCTGGTCATTTCCTGATTCATCCCTTTGTTGGTTTTAGGCTATGAGTTTCTTTTGCACGTCTTGCGTCGTACAAGCCTTTCAAGCCATCCCCTGTTTGGGCCGTCCGTGGGGGCATATCCCTTCGATTCCGGGAGATGGATTCTCCTGCCTGCGATCACGGCAGCGGGGGTGGTCGTGACCATGGCATGCGCCTTTTCCGTTCCGATGAGGTCGGCTGCAAGACTGACCGCATCCGCGAGAAGGGGAGGCCTCAGGTCAGGGCTGTGCGCATCAGAGGCGATGATGTGGACCATGTCGTGGCTGAGGAGACGGACGCTGAAGGCCCGCACTTCGGGCCCCAGGCCGCCGGTAATGCCTGCTGCGGTGATCTGAACCATGACACCCCTGCGCACCGCGGACATGAGTGCACCGGGATGGGACATGAACCAGGCGTTCCTCTCCGGATGGGCGATGATCGGGACCATGCCCGCGTCGAGGAATGACTGCAGGAACGCCTCCCATGCCGCAGGCACCGCATACGGCCTGAACTCCAGGAGGAAATAGATGCTGTTGTTTATGGTGAGGAACCTCTCCCGGGCAAGGACTGACAACAGTTCAGGGAATACCGCAACCTCTGCGGCAGGGAGTATTCCGACAGGTATCCCCCGGCTTCGGAGCTCGCTGTTGAGGAGTTCGACCGCCCTGGAAAGATCATCGCCTGTCCACTGATGCGTACCCGGCTTGAAATGGGGAGTGGCGACTATCGTCCTGATTCCGTCTGCTGCTGCTGCGCGGCACATCGCCAGGGCCTCCTCGGTGGTAGCCGGCCCGTCGTCCATACCCGGGAGGATGTGACAGTGGAGGTCGATCATTCCTTATCGTGAGTCGCAAGACGTAAGACGCAAAAAGCACGATCGTGAGCCGTACGACAGTAGACGTCTCACGTTTCACGCCTTCCGTTTTGCGTGCTTCTTCTGTGTCCCCTTCTTGTCCGCATTGTAGTAGGAATAATAGGGATAATAGTAATAGTTCTTTTTCGAGGTGTCGATCTTGTTCAGTACGACGCCGAGCACCTTTACGCTGATGCCTTTCAAGGCCTGGACAGACTGCTGAATCACGTTCCTGCCGGTCTTTCCTCCCCATATCACCATAATCACACCGTCGGCCATCTTCGCCAGCACCAGCGCGTCGGAGAAGGCGAGGAGCGGCGGGGAGTCGAGGATGACGCGGTCATACCTGCCGGCGACCCGGGCGATGAACTCGGTCATGCCTATTGACCCGAGGAGCTCAGAGGGGTTCGGCGCGAGCGTGCCCCCGGTAACCACATCGAGATTGGGCTGGCCCTCGACCGGCTTGATGGCTGCGGGGAGCTTGCCCGGGTCGACGATCACGTCGCTGATGCCCGTTGCATTGGAAAGCCCGAAGATCTCATGGAGGTTGTGCCGCCTCATGTCAGCATCGACGATCAGCACCTTTTCGCCCATCTGGGCCATCGCGACCGCGATGTTCGCCGCTGTCGTCGTCTTGCCCTCGTTAGGCGTTGCGCTGGTGACGAGGATCACCTTCAGGGGCCTTTCGGAAGGCGAGAGCATCAGGCCGGTGCGTATGGTGCGGTACGCCTCTGCTGTCGCTGACCGGGGATCAGAGACGAGGAAGATCGGCCCCTTCTTCTCGTCCGTGAGGGGGACCATATCGAGAAACGGCAGGGCGAGGCTGTTGTTCACGTCCTCGGCGCTCCTGATGGTATCGTCCATATACTCGGTAAAAAAGGCGGCAAAGACACCGCCGAAGAGTCCGACCATCATCGCCAGGACCAGGTTCAGGGCCCTCTTCGGCTTGACCGGATCCTCGGGGATGACCGCGTAGTCGACGATCTGGGCGTTCGAGACAGACATGCCGCTTGAGAGGGACGCCTCCTGGAGCTTCTTGAGGAGCAGCTCGTAGAACTGCTTGTTGCTGCCCGCCTCCCCTGCGATGACGTTGAAGTCAATCGCCTTGCGGGTGAGGTCGAGCACCTCCTGTTTCTGCTGGTCGATCGCCCGCCTCAGGGACGTCTCGCGGCTCCTTGCCACCTCGTAGTCGGCCTTTGCGGCATTCAGCATCTTGCGCGCCTCGCTGATGACGTTCTTCTGCACCATATCGAGCTGGGAGTTCGCCTTGATGATCTGGGGATGGCGGGATCCGAACTTCTCGGAGAGCTCGGAGAGCTGCTTCTTGAGATTCAGCTCCTCTGTCCTGAGGTTCTGGATCACGAGGTTGTTCATGATGTCAGGCACCGTCGCCAGGAGGTCCGGCCTGTCGATGACCGACCTGATCTGGTTGTACTTGATCTCGGATTCCGCCCTCTTTCCCTCGGTCTGCACCAGTTGGGTCATCAGTTCCTGGAGCTTCTGGTTCAGGACGGACTCCTTCGTCTCAAAGGAGACGACCCCCTTGCCCTCGCGGTACTGCTGGAGCATCTTCTCGGTGTCTTCCACCTTGGACTTCGACTCGGTCAGGCGGGCGGAGAGCCACTCCGCGGCGTCACGGTAGGGCTTTACCCGTATGTTGAGATTGTGCTCGATAAACGCCTCGGCAACGCCGTTGGCCATGACAGCCGCTGCGGTGGCATTGTCGGCCTGGTAGGTGATCTTCATCAGGTTGGTCTGCTTGCCCGGCTGCAGGTCTACGTTTTCGAGGACAATGTCGGTGAGGTCAGGGTCAAGCTCGTCCTTGAACTTGAAGTCAGGGAAGGGGCTAGCGGGCTTTGCCTTCTCCGGGAAGATCGACTTGACCGTCTTTACGGCGGTCTTGAGCAGGCTGTTGGTTTTCTTGTCCTTCAGCTCCATGAAGTAGGGGTTCTTCGTCAGCAGGAGTTTCCGGACGACCCTGTCGCCGAAGGCCCTGCTGTGGACGATCTCCTTCTGCGTGTTGAAATACTCCGCAGCGTCCTTCATCTGGATGACCGCTGCCCCGGCCTCCGCGAAGTTGAGGGTCTGGTTCTTCTCGAGGTCGATCAGCACCTGCGCAGCGCCCTCATAATACGGGGTTGCCGCAAAGGAGTAGACAGCCACGATGCCGACGACGACGGCAAAGAAAGTGGCAGCGACCTGGCGCCTCTTTGACAGGACCCTCCAGTAGTCCAGCAAATGTATCTCTTCATTAGGAGACTTCATATCAGCGACAACCTCCGTGTTTCAAGTTCTAGGTTTCAGGTGGTATGTTTCAAGTGCCCCAACACCTAACTCATTACACTTGACACTTCCATTTCTTCTTAAAAGAAACTCTCCGGGACCATGATCACATCATCCGGAAGCACGAAGTCGTCCATCTTCACGTCGATGGTCGTCTCGCCGCCTTCGGCCTTGCGGATGATCTTGGTCCTGCCCTTCCAGGCCCTTTGGGTAAAACCTCCTGCAAGGGTAATGGACCGTAGCACCGTGAGGCCCCGGGTGATCTTGTACGCCCCGGGTATCTTCACCTCGCCGGAGACATAGACAAAGGCCGCCCTCGGCACGTAGATGCTGTCACCGTCCATGACCATCACATTCGCCGCCATATTCCCCTTTTCGAGGAGCTTGTCCAGCTCGACGGTGATCGTGACGTCCTCTTTCCGCTCTGCGCCCTGTTTCAGGATCTTCCTCTGGATGAAGAGCGTGTCAGAGGCGTTCGGCGTGATCCCGCCTGCATTGGATATCACCTCCATGAGGGTCGCATTCCCGCGGAGTTCGACGAGGCCCGGCTTGATGAACTCGCCGAGCGTCGTCACCTTCTTTGACTTGTATTCCGTGATGAAGACCGCCACCTGCGGCTTCCTGATGAACCCGTTCTGGAGCATGACGCCGATCTTCTTCTGGGCCTCGGGGGTCGTCAGTCCGTTCACCTCCACCTCGCCTACGAGGGGGAAGGTGATCTTGCCGTCCCCGCCGACGCGCGATTCGGTGGTGAGGTCGGGATTGTCATAGACGGTAATCTTGAGGAGGTCTCCCTCCCCGATCACATACTCCTGTGCCGCTGCCGGGCAGGGGACCAGGGGCAAGACCAACACAAATAGCAGCACCAGCAAAGAGCAGAGCACAACAGGGATCCCTGAGGCAGCTTCCCATCCTCTGCGGGGATATCGGCACGCGGTCTCGCTTTCCAGCATATTAATAGACATCTTTGGTATACATCCTCCTCTGCTGCTCGGTAATAATCGAAGGGACGGAAGGAGAGGCCTTCTCTTTCACCACGGTCATCTGATTGTCCGCCACTATGACCTCGCCCACCGTCAGATACGACCTGTTCTTCACGCTCACCCTTCCGTCAAGAACAGCCAGGGATGTCCCGTCAGTGCCGGCGATGGCGACCACATCAGCAAGATCGAACGCTGCAACCGCCTGGCCTGTCAGGATCCTGAACCCGGACTCCCTGTTGCGCTCCCTGGAGACGATGACCCGCACCCTCCCCTGCACCACGTTGACAACAGCCGCCCTTCTGTTTGTTCCTGCGTCAAATGCATATTGATTAACCCTTGCCGCCGACCGCGGGGACAGAGTGATGACAGACTCATCCGAAAGAACGACCTGCGCCCAGGAGTCATTCCCGGTACCGAGGAGGTCTCCGACAAAGACGGCATCGCCTGCCCGGATGACCCGGGCATCACCCGCACCCGGTCTCTTGCATGTCACCGTACCCTTCGCGATGGTCAGCCTTCCGGAGGGCTGGTCCGCCGCGAGCGCCTCCCGGAAGGGAACTGCAAGGAGCAAAAGCAGGAGCAGGACTATTTTTTCAGGCGAGGGTCTTCCAGACCGCCCACAAAAAGCATCACCAACAGACTGCATGATCCCGTAACCACCCCGAATACGTCTATTTTATTGCACAACAACTACACCCTCCGCCCCCTCAGAAAGAGGCGTTCATGGTCAGGCTGAAGGCGTTCTCCGTATATTTATAAATGTCGATGTTCGAATCCCGTTTCCGGTAATTATAGTCGAGCACAAACTCGAGCCACCGCTGGAGATAATATCTCATCCCCGCGCCGACCGCCACTGTCTTGTCCTTCCTCATTTCCGTGTCTCCGGGGATGATATCGGAATACTTGTCCTCGCCGTACGAAGCCCTTACCACGCCCGCCAGCCTGTCGAGAAACTTGCGCGTCAGCTCGCCGTACAGGCCGGTGGTGATGAAATACCGCGTCCCCAGGAGGCTGGACTCGTTCACGTCCCTTTTGGCGAGCAGCTTGATGGAGGTGAAGTCCGAAAAATCATGGCTGACATCAGCTGCTGCTGTCCACGTCTTGAGGCTCCCGCGGGAGGGATCGTCAAAATCCTTCTGCAAATACCCTGCCTTGACCGTGCCCTTTGACCTCTCGGTAACCTCCCAGGTGAGACCCAGAAGCCCGGTGAAAACCTTGTTGTCAAGCCCATTGGTCTTGTCGTTGAAACGCACCTGCTTGAAGTCATACTCCACAAAGGCGGAGGTCTTCGGCAGCATCCGGTAGTAGAGGTATGCTGATAGCAGGTCTTCATGCCTCGACCGGAATTCGCTCGTCTGGTAGTTCCAGGTGGTGCGCGTGTAATCGAGCTGCACCTTCGAAACATTGGCCAGAAGGTACGTCAGTGATACGGCGGCGGCATTTGTCCGGAACTTCTCGATGATGCCGGACGAAGAGGAACTCCTCGGCTCATGCCCCTTTGCATAGGCATCGGAGATATTCAGGGTTACGAGGCTGCCCAGGAGAAAATTGCCGAGACCGCCGAGTGCATAGTCGGTCGTGTTTTCGGACGAATACTTCGAGTATCTGGTGAATGTCGTATTGGCATTGAATGAAAGCGTATGCATTCTGAACGGGACCTGCAGCACGATACCCGGGGTGAGAGAGGTGATAAAGTCGCTTTTCTTGTCGTCAGACGTAAAAAAAACGTTGTCGCTGTATGTCTCTTTTACGGTCAGGTACGGATGGAGTTCTACCGGGCCGAGCCGCAGCGGTCCAGGCTCTTTCCTGACACCCAGGGGCCTTTCCGGTTCAGGGGGAGGCGTCACCAGCGGCATCTGCACCCTCAGCTGCTGCTTCGTCTCATCCGCGGCGATCGCAGATCCCGCAAAAATAGCCGCAGCAGCAAGAACAAACAGCGCTATCCCTGCATTGACGGCCAGACCTCTGCCATATCTTTCATTCCTCTGTAAACGATCAGTCATCGGCTGTCTCATTTCCCGGACTTTGGTTTGTAGGGGCTGGCGGGTTTGCTGCCCCCTCCTCCGCCTCCGCCTCCTATGACGACGGGAGCAGCGGGATTATACATTGCAGGAGCGGCAGCAGGCGCAGGGGCCGAATAGCCGTAGACAGGCTCGCTCGGAGCTCCGGCGCCGGAAGAGGCATAGGCGTTTGCGACCGCTTCATCCGAAAATCCTGATTCTTTTGCAGCGCCGATTATCGTCTCGCGCTCACATCCGCCTGACCGTGCCGCTGATACGACCGGCACAAGTTCTCCGCCCGACTTGAGGCATGCCTTGATCGTGTCCGCCATGGAGCAGCCTTCTGTTGCAGCGGCGTACACGATCGCCTCCGGCTTGACACCAGCCTTTACCAGTGTCTCGACAATCGCCTTCATGCTCAGGCCGGAAGCGCATGCGTCTCTCATGATATGTCTCATCGGCCTCTTGGCGGCAGCCTGCGCCGAGATCTTCGCCTTCTGGACATCATCAGTCGTGCCGTTGCCCGTTGACGAATCGGCAGACGACGGCAAAGCCGGGGCGAAGACGATGAGAGATGAGATGAGAAAAAGTAAGATGCACGATACAGGGTGCTTCGGGACAGCTGCCTTGATAAACGACAAAGAATTAGTCATAACGCCCTCCATCATGATGACCTGGAATTCTGGCTATTTGAAAATTGCGCTATTTTATATTCTATATTGTAGGTTTGTCAATGCTGGTTGCACTAAATCGCAACTACTACAAAACTATATCGTTATGTAGCTTGCCCCGGCACTTCATCTGATCGGCTCATGCCACAGCGTCCCGCCATGCTGACTTTTGTCTGCCGGCATATCTGCGTTACAATAAAGCCGGGCCGGGGCTTACATCGCCCCTCTGTCCGCAACACATTGTAGTGATGAACGTTCATTGTTTATTGAGGAGGAGACATGAAATATCAGGTCGGCAGGCAGGGCAGGGTTGTGGTGGTGAGGTTTGAGGACAGGGACGATGTTCTCGCAAACCTGGTCGCCCTCGCAAGGAAAGAGGAGATCAGGGCAGCGGCATTCTATCTTGTGGGCGGCATGAGGGAAGGGAGCATCGTCGTCGGCCCGGAGAAGGACGAATTTCCCCCTGTGCCGGTCTGGAGGCAGCTGGGCGAAGTCCACGAGGTGGTCGGTTTCGGCACGATCTTCTGGCAGGGGGATGAGCCAAAGGTGCATTTCCACGGCGCCTTCGGCAAGAAGGACATGGTAAAGATGGGGTGTCTCAGGGAGAAGTCGGAAACATTTCTGGTGCTCGAGGCGGTGATCACCGAGATCGAGGGTGTCACCGCGGAGCGGGTTCTCGATCCCGCATCCGGCATAGTGCTGCTGAAGTTATAACGGCCGGAAAAGGCGACAGGCAGCGGGCCTCAGGCATACCGTGGAACCTCAGGCGATGGTCCTGGTCGGCCCTCAGCCCTTGGCCTGCAGCCGTTTTTCCCATTCCCAGGCTGTTCTGATGATGTACTCAAGATCATCGTGGCGGGGGTCCCAGCCGAGTTCCTTCTTTATCCGCGAGGAATCAGCGACGAGCGCAGGGGGGTCGCCCGGCCTCCTGTCTGTCTCGCGGGCCATGAAATCAGCGCCGGTCACCTTCCTGACGACATCCACCACCTGCCGCACCGAATAGCCGTGGCCGTAGCCGCAGTTGTAGAGCCTGCTCGTCCCCTCGTTCAGGAGATGCTCCAGGGAGAGGATATGGGCAAGGATGAGGTCGTCCACATGGATGTAGTCCCTGATGCAGGTCCCGTCAGCGGTGTCATAGTCTGTCCCGTAGATATCGAGGTGGTCCCTCAGTCCGAGTGCGGTCCTCAGGGCGAGGGTGATGAGATGGGTCGGCCTGGGATAGCGCTGGCCGATCCGGCAGAGGGGATCGGCCCCTGCAACGTTAAAATAGCGGAGGCTGACGTGGCGGAAGGCGGACGAACTGCTCACGTCCCGGAGGACCCGCTCCACCATCATCTTCGAGGCGCCATACGGGTTGATCGGCTGCAGGAGGTCGTCTTCTCTCACGGGTATCTTATCCGGGATGCCGTAGACAGCCGCCGTTGATGAGAAGATGAACCGGCTGATCCCGTTTTTCAGGCATGCCGCAATGAGGTTTATCGCATTGGCGAGGTTATTCCGGTAATACTTGAGCGGCTCTGCGACAGACTCTTCCACCGCGATGTGGGCCGCGAAGTGGATGACGGCATCGAACCTTTCTTCCCGCATCACCCGGTCAACGGCGGCGGTGTCGGAGAGGTCCCCGACGACCAGCCTGCCGTGCAGGACCGCCTCCGCGTTTCCGGTGCTGAGGTTGTCGAAGACGACAACGTCATACCCCTTTTCGCCGAGCGCCTTGACCATGTGGCTGCCGATGTAGCCCGCCCCACCCGTCACGAGTATCTTCATGAAACCTCCATAGATTGAATGGCGTCAGGCAAAGGGCATTTGGCCTGGGGCATTGTACTGTTACCTTTGTGCCCTCAGCCTTGCGCCCGGCGCCTGCCCCTGCCTATTTTGCCAATTCCTTCATAATCCCGCCGAGCTTCTCTTCCACGGAAAACTTGATGCGCGCCAGCGCTTCTTCATCCCCCGCCTCGAACCGCAGCACCAGGGCGGGCTGGGTGTTCGAGGCCCTCACCAGCGCCCATCCTTCGCTGAACCGTATCCTCGCGCCGTCGGTCGTGTTCACCTCATATCCCGTAAAGGCATCCCTGATCCTCTCGACCACGCGGAACTTCAGGGTGTCGCTGCAGTCGAAGCGTATCTCCGGAGTCGAGAAGACCTGCGGAAGATCGCCCAGCATTTCACTGACGCGGAAAGGCCCCCCTCTTTTCTTGAGTATCTCGAGCAGCCTGAGAGTGGCGTATATCGCGTCGTCATATCCGAAATACCGGTCAGCGAAAAAGATGTGGCCGCTCATCTCCCCTGCGATGAGGGCGCCGGTCTCCTTCATCTTCGACTTGATCAGGGAGTGGCCTGTCTTCCACATGACCGGGACGCCGCCGCGCCTTCTTATATCATCATAGAGGAGCTGGGAGCACTTCACCTCCCCGATTATCGATGCTCCGGGCGATTCCCTGAGTATCTCCCTGCTGAAGATGATCATCAGGCGATCGCCCCAGACTATCTCGCCGTCTGCGTCGACGACCCCGATCCTGTCGGCGTCTCCGTCATAGGCGATGCCGAGGTCGGCTCCGGTCTCCCTGACGGTCTGGATCAGTTTTTCGATGTTCTCCGGAAGGACCGGGTCAGGATGGTGGTTGGGGAACCTGCCGTCAGGCTCGCAGTAGAGGCGAATAACCCTCGCCCCCAGCCCCTCCGCTATCTCCGGGGCGCAGAGGCCTGCGGTGCCGTTTCCCGCATCGAGGACGACCGTTATCCCCGACAGGCTCGAAAAGGAGGACAGGAGATGGGCGATGTAGTCCCTGATAACGGGATATTCCCGGGATGCGCCGCTGCCCTGTCTGAATGATCCCGCGCCGATGATCTCCCTGATCCTCTGGATGCCCTCGCTGTGGATCGTCCCGGTCCCCACGCTCATCTTGAAGCCGTTATACTCGGGCGGGTTGTGGCTCCCGGTCACCATGACGCCGCCGTCCAGGCCCATATGGTGGATCGAGAAATACTGCACGGGAGTAGGACAGGCGCCGATATCAACCACATTCACGCCGGTCGATATGATGCCCCTGATCAGGCTGTGGCTGATGGCGGGTGAACTGAGCCGTACGTCCCTTCCGACCGAGACCTCGATCCGCTCCTTCTTCAGGGTCTCCGTGATGAGGGTGCCGAAGGCCCTGCCGATAAGCCCGGAGACCTCTTCCGTGAGGTCTTTTCCCCAGACTCCTCGTATGTCGTACTGCCTGAATATCTCCTTGTTCACCCGGCCCTACCTGCCGTAGTCGTCCTCAAGACGGATGATGTCGTCCTCTGCGGTGTAGTCGCCGTTCTGGACCTCGATGAGATGGAGGGGGACCTTGCCCGGGTTTTCGAGACGGTGGCCTGTCGACAGGGGCACATAGGTGGATTCATTCGGATGGACGTTGTAGGTCTTGTCGCCGACCGTCACCCGGGCGGTGCCGGATACCACGACCCAATGCTCGGAGCGGTGGTGGTGGAGCTGATGGCTCAGCTTTGCGCCGGGGTTCACCACGATCCGCTTGATCTTGTACCGGTTGCCGACCTCAAGGACGGTGTAGGAGCCCCACGGCCGGACAACGGTGACGTGTTCGAGCAGCTCCTCGGCCCCCTTCTTCTTCAGCTCGACCACCACCTTGCGGACGTCCTGTGTGTGCTCCTTGCCGCAGATGAGCGTCGCGTCGGGGGTGTCGACCACAACCGTGCCCTTCAGACCGATCGTGGCGATGAGCCTGCTGCCCGCATAGATGATCGAGTCCTTTGAACCGATGTCGATGACATTGCCGGTGATCACGTTGCCGACCGCGTCCTTTGGAGAGACCTCGGCGAGAGCTATCCAACTGCCCATATCGCACCATCCGATGTCAGCCGAAACCACCGCAACCCTGGCCGCCTTTTCCATCACCCCGTAGTCGATCGAGACCGGCCTGATGCCGCTGAATACCTCCCGGGTCACCTCTTCTTCCTTTTTCGTGCCGATAGCCTTTTCAATGCTGGCGAGGCCCTTGTGCAGTTCCGGCATCTGCCTCCTGATCTCCGCCAGGATGTCCTTCGCCCTCCAGACAAAGATGCCGCTGTTCCAGAGATAGTCTCCTGACTTCAGGTATTTGCGGGCGGTGGCGGCATCCGGCTTCTCGACGAACCGCTGCACCTTGAAGCCCTCGATGCCGTCAGTCTTTGTCAGGGATGCGCCCTTCTGGATATACCCGTAGCCCGTCTCAGGCCTGTCCGGCAGCACGCCGATGGTCGTGAGATAACCCTTCCGGGCTATCTCCGCCGCCTTCTTCAGGACCTTCCGGAATGCGTCGTCCTTCGTGATCACATGGTCTGACGGCATGACCGCCATCACGGCGTCGGCCGACCGCCTCCTGATATAGAGGGCCGCAAGACCGATGGCCGGAGCAGTGTTCCTCGCCTCAGGCTCGGTCACGATCTTCAGCCCCGCGCCTGCCACCGCCTCGACCTGGCTCCGTATATCAGGGACATACTTCCTGCCGGTGATGATATAGATGTTGCCCGCAGGGAGGGTGTCCCGCAGCCGCGAGACCGTCTGCTGGATCATCGTCTTTTCCCCGAATACCCGCAGCAGCTGCTTGGGGGTCGCCTCCCTGCTTAAGGGCCAAAATCTCGTGCCGCTGCCGCCGGCAAGTATCACTGCATACATGGTGTCTCCTCCGTCAACCGACCGATACCCGGTCGCAAGCAATTATATCAGTTTTGCGGCCTCTTTCGTCCAGAGAAGGGCCTGGACCGGCCTGACGGTCATCACGCAAACCGCGCTACCTCGGCCGAGATGGCGCGCACCATCTCTGCAGCGCAGAGGAGATAATCGTCATCCATCTCCCGGGTCAGGTGGGCAAGCCCCAGGTGTGCATCTTCCCTGACCACGGCAAAGGTGAGCATGAGCGGCTTCCCGGTGGCCGGCTTTTCCACGGGGTTGTAGTCATAGAAGGGCTCCTTCTCGCTGTATGAGTGGAGGAATATCAGGACCCGGGTGAATTTGTATTCTCTCATCAGCTCATCCAGTCTCCGCCTGAGTTCCTCGGGGGTCTGTGCCGATCCGGCGTCGCGCCTGAAACGCTTGATGACGTAATTGAAATACTTGCTCCTCCGGCTTATCTCGAAACTCCTCACCCGCTCTTTCACAAAGGGGACAAATTCCACATACCCGAAGAGGCGCAGGCCGATCACCGCGACCACGACGACGAGTATCAGTCCGATGAACTCGACGTTGAGCTGCTGCCTGACGAGCAGAAGCACCAGGACCATCACCGCGACATTCACGAGGGAGATGAGGAGGAGCACCTTCTTCTTCGAGAGCCCCATTGCCAGGAGCTTGTGATGGATATGCTCCCTGTCCGCCTCTCCGAGCGGGACGCCCCGGTAATACCTCCTGATCACCGCATAGAACATGTCCATGAGCGGGAACATGAAGGCAACGATCGGGATCATGAGGGTAGCGAGGGCCGTCGCCTTCCGGGCGGACAGGATCGAGGTCGAGGCGAGGAAGAAGCCGAGGAAGAGGCTCCCCGCATCGCCCATGAAGATGGACGCAGGCGGGAAATTGTAGATGAGAAAACCGGCCAGGCTGCCGGCGAGGATTATATAGATGAGCTGGAGGTGAAAGTCCGTGCCCGGAAGCAGGGTGAAGGTGGCGGCGACGAGGATGCCCGTGCCTGCCGCAAGGCCGTCGAGGCCGTCGATGAGGTTCACCGCGTTGGTGATCACGATGATCCAGAGGATGGTCACCGGCAGGCTGAACAGACCAAGGGGTATATGTCCGCCGAAGGGGCTCGATACGTCGGTGATGCGGATGCCCCACGCATAGATGATGCCTGCTGCCAGGACTTCTGCGATGAGTTTATTGCGGACAGTCGCGCCCTTCAGGTCGTCGCAGATGCCGATCACCAGGACGACGGCGGATGCGACGAGGATTCCCAGCATCTTCACGTGGAGGTCGTCCCATGCGCCGCGGGTCAGGGAAAAGGCCATGGGTAGGGCGAAGGCGAGGAAGATGGCGATGCCTCCGAGCCTCGGGATGATCCCTGAATGCGCCCTTCGGCCGGTGCCGGTGTCGACCGCGCCCACGGAAAAGGCAAGCGGGCGGAGCAGAGGCGTAATGCAGAGCGCAAGGATAAACGCTGCCGTGAAGTACGAGATGAAATAGTAGACAAGGCTTACGGTCATCTGTTCAGCACCGTCACGACCATTCCGGTTTCAGCATAGCCAGGCATGTCCTTTCTGATAAAGCCGTGCATCTTCTGCCCTACCCGCTGCCGATCCAGGCCTTCACCCGCCACGCCGCAAACTTCAGGTAGTACAGGGGCAGGGTCCAGCCCCTCCGGACCGCATAGAGACCCCTGATCGCCTCGCGCGGCGGCAGCAGGGACCGTACGTAGGAACAGGCGATCACGGACCACCCATCCAGCACAAGACGGGCGACGAGTTTATCCCGGTAGATCCGGTGAGGGGCCCTGCGCTCCGGCTCGATCCAAAAGTAGGTGCAAAGAAACCGGGGCGCCTTCCCTCCCCCAGCCTCCAGGTGTTGCTTCAGCAGCCTGACGGACTCTGTCTGTCCGGAAGCATCAGGCCAGAGGCCCTCCAGTTGCCTCAACGTGATCAGGGCCGTCCGGCCGAGCCCCCTGCCGGCGAGCATGCCAGCACATGCCTGCCAGTCGACAGAGGCGTCATGCGCATGCAGTGTCCAGTAGATATCGACAAGTATCTTCAGCTCCCTGAAAGAATGAGAGTGGTGGTGGATGAGGAGCATCACCAGCTGCATTTCAGGAGACAGCCTCGGCCCGCCTGAATCCGCGGGGGCAACCGAGGCCCAGATGTCGTCAGAGGTCAGCCTGAAGAAGCCCGGCACGCCGAAGAGCCAGTGCACTTCGATGTGGGTATGTGTCTGAGGGTCACGATACTCCGCGTGGTGCAGCCGGTACAGGCAATACGTTACCGGCATCCTCTCGCACGGCTCATACCCGGCTTCCCTCAGGATAGAATCCGCTGAAAGGACGTCACGCTGCCGCACCAGGATATCGACGTCCGCCGACGTCCGGCAGTTCGGATCGCCATAGAGGTCCCTCGCTATCGCATTGCCCCTGATTACCAGGGATTCGATCCCTCTTTTTTGCAGGACGGCCAGCACCCTCTTCTCCGTCGCCTCCTGTTTGACGGAACGGAAGACGCCTCCGGCATATCGCTGTTTCAGATCCCCGAGGGACGGGACAACGCCTGCGGTGTCTTCTCTGAGGCAACGGGCCAGGCGGGTGTAGAGGAGCGCGGCAAGATTGTTGCGCAAAGCCATATCCGTGAGTAAAGACACATCGCCGGCAGCAAGTTCAGGACAGCGGGTCAGGCCGGCCGGAGAAACGACGCTGAGGAAGATATCCCTTGCGCGCCCCCCTTTGCCTCCGGGAGTACGCCGGCCTTCCTCCTCCCGCTCCCTGACGACATTCCTGAGGGCAGACAGAATAAGCAGGAAACCCACAATCTCGAAGAGGAGATAGTGGCCGCTGGAGAATCGGTAGCCGATGATGCCCGGCAACGAGCTCATGAAACCCTCTATCCGGGTCCGCACGACCGGCAGATGTGCTGTTGAGGCCTCCGAGTAGAAAGGATACAAGAGTGACTCCGGGTTCACGTTAAGGAGGTCCAGCAAGACGCTGAAGGCAACGAGGACCGGATATACCATCAACTCTTTGCGCACCACGGAAAGGGCACTAACCAGAAGGACGTACAGGGGGAGCGAGTGGAAGATCCCGTGGAGGGGATAGGAAGGGACCAGCAGGTGGATCGCCCGGTCGAAGACATCGGGGAGAAGCGCAAGGGAGGCGATTGCGGCAAACCTCTTCCAGGGGGATAAGGCCTTCCCCGCACCCAGGACACGGGAGAGCCCGAGGGTAAAGCCCATGTGACCGGCGATGTGCATATCAGAAACAGGCCCGGAGAATAATCAGCGGCCGGCCCCGCCCGCGGCCTTCACCTGCTCCGCAATCCAGGCATAGGTCACCTTCAATCCCTCCCGCAGGGGCTGCGAGGGAGCCCATCCCAGTTTCTCCCGGATCAGGCGGTTGTCGGATCTCCTCCCCCTGACGCCGAGGGGGCCGGGGATATGCCTGATGCCCACCTTCTTGCCGGCGATCTCCATGATCATCTCGGCAAGGCGGTTGATCGTCACCATCTCTTCAGATCCGATATTCAGGGGACCCATCACATCCGACCGTATCAGTCTCTGCGTCGCCTCGAGGCATTCACTTATGTACAGGAATGACCGTGTCTGCTTCCCGTCGCCCCAGATTTCGATCTCGCCTCCGTCGGGAGTCTCGGCGACCTTCCGGCTGAGGGCTGCCGGTGATTTCTCTCTCCCGCCGGTCCATGTGCCTTCTTCGCCGAAGATATTGTGATACCGCGCGATGTGGACATCCATGCCGTAATTCCTCGCATACGCCATGTAGAGCCGCTCGCTGAAGAGTTTCTCCCATCCGTAATCGCTGTCCGGCGCGGCAGGGTATGCCGAGTCCTCGGAGCAGTTGGGGTTATCGGGGTCCATCTGGTTGTACTCGGGGTAGATGCAGGCTGATGAAGAATAAAAGATCCTGCGTATCCTGGCATGCCTCCCCGCTTCGAGGATATTGAGATTGATCATCGCGGAGTTGTGCATGATCGCCGCGTCATTCTCGCCGGTAAAGACAAAGCCAGCGCCGCCCATATCAGCGGCAAACTGATATACCTCGTCGAAGGGCTGGTCCGTTACCTTCGCGCACACCACCGGGTCCCGCAGGTCGCTCATGACGAAATCGTCCGCCTTCGTCTCCCCGAACTCCGGAGCCTTCAGGTCAACGCCGCGCACCCAGAAGCCCTGCGCCTTCAGCTTCTTGACCATATGAGAACCGATGAATCCTCCCGCACCACAGACCAACGCCCTCTTCTGACTGACCATCACATTCTCCTCTCATAGTTCGAGCGATAGACTTCTACCACTTTATCTTTATCCTCTTCCTCTTCTTTGTACTGTCGAGTCCCAGGCGCCGTGCAAGAAGGCTGATATACGTGATGACCGGCACCATGACCATATAGTCTACCGCGAACAGGGAACCGCAGACCTCCGTGATGCTCCGCACCGTAAAGAAGGCGAGGATGCCTCCTGCAAGTATGAAGTGGGTCTTCTGGCCGAGGTCGTCGACAAGACCGCTCCGAAAGATCTTCAGAAAGAGGAGCCATGTCATGCCCATGCCTGCGACAAAGGCCGCTGCCCCGAATATGCCTCCTGTCAGCATCGCATAGAGATAGGTATTGTGGACATGCTCTCCTGTGAGAAGACGGTCCGCCTGAAAACCCCAGCCGATCAGGGGCGACTCCCAAAAGACCGCGAGTCCCTTCTCCCATGCCCGCGTCCTGCCTGTAAGGGTTCTTAACTCTTCCGGGTCCTGACCTCGAGTGATAAAACTGGTGATGTCCTGGATCGTCTCGCTTGGAATATAGTGCACCACGATCAATAGTCCGAAGAGAATCATGAGGGCGAGACCGATACGTCTCGAACGCGGCCCGAGAAAATACATCAAGAAAGAGAGTGCAAAGAAAAATCCGAACAGGGCACCGCGTGACTGCATCAGGTAGATGAGGCTCGCCGATGAGATAAACGTTGCGGTCCATACGAGACGCTTCCATCCCCTGCTCTGCCACAGGAGCACAAAGGAGATGATACCCGGCACCGCGGCGAACCGCGACATGCCCGAGGAGCGCGACATCGCCATCCCGCCGATCGTCTCCATCCTCCCTTCAATGCCGTAACCGGTAAGACCAGCATCTGTTCTGACAAAGAGCGCATCCCGCGCGAAGAAGACAAGGACGAGGAGAAAGACAGTCGTGACAAACCAGCTTAGGTAGTTGAGATAGATCGCCTGTTCGAGGGCATCCTTTCCGTTGATGTACGTCTTCAGGGCAGCCAGGACGGCCAGATACGTGACAGCCCAATAGGCGGCCTGAAGCGGCTCAGGGGAGAGGAGACATGCAACAAGTCCCACCACGCCATAAAAGAACCACAGCTTGACGGACAGGGGCATCGGTGTCTTTTCCCTCTGCATGCCCAGAAAAAAGACAGCAGCAGCAATGACTGCAAAGGGAAAGAGCGCACGGACATAATGCAGCCATCCGACAAAGGTATCCGGTTCCTGCTCCAGTACCCAGGGACCGGTGTTGATGCTGAACCAGAGCATGAGCCACAGAATCGCCGGCAAAGAATGATATTGTATTAGCAATCCCTTGGATTTTTGACGACTGCGGATAAGAGGGGCCCCAATCATGACTTCCTTCCGACTGACCTGAGGGGTAGCACGTGACGAATTACTCTAGTCAACCTTTTTTCACCTGGCCTTCTCTCTATTTCTCAAGAGAGCAGCCTTCCTATATGCCATCAGTAGTCTGTCATAATATTTTGATGCCGAGTATTCGTGACTTGCTTTTTCCTTACCAGCCTTACCCATTCTTCGGCATATATCAGGATTGCCCCACAGATATCTGATCTTTTCTGCCAGGCATGTCGAGTCACCAGGCTCAAACATCAGGCCGGTCATACCATCGTCAACGATCTCCGGAAAACCACCAATTCGGGAGACAATAACTGCCTTTCCATAAGACATGGCCTCCGCAATCACCATGGGAAAGCCTTCGTACCAAATACTGGGCAAAACTATGATACGGCTTTTCGCATAGAAGGCACCTACCACGTCCGGATCTAGATGACCAACAAATTCGAGATTCGAGGGTGCCAAAGACCGCAGTTCATTCATCCTGTCGCAGGCCCCCGCCACCTTAAACGGGATCTCAGGGCATCTTCTTGCCGCTTCCAGCAAGACCGATATCCCCTTTTCGGGGCTAACCCTGCCGATATAACCAACATAGGCGCCAACCTCATCATTTGTCCCAAACTCTCCAGACGTGCTAACCGCATTCGGAATAATCTGAATTCGCTCGGGCGGGTAAGATGCTTCGATAAGTTTCTGTCGTTGAAATTTGGTTAAAGTAGCAAATAGGTTAACGTTCTTAAGAAATAGTTGTAGGGTTCTGGCAGTATAATTTCTCAATGCATAACCAAGACTTTTGCTAAAGCTTTTTTCACAGTTTCTTAATATGCACCAATACTCTTTCCCGCCGGAACAGGCTTCGCAAATGTCTCCCTTAGTCATAAATAATCCGTTTGGACAAATCAGGCGATAATTGTGTACCGTCATCACAACAGGAATCGCGGCCTTCCGACATTCACCTAAAATTGATGGCGAAATCAATGGAAACAGATTGTGGATATGCACTATGTCAGGCTTACGCTCGTTTAACAATCCTCGAAAAGTCTTTCTTGAGGAGAAACTATAAACTCCGCTGAAGAAAGCTTTAACTCGCCCAAAGTGCATTTGCTCGATTTCATCACTGCTTCGAAAAAAAGGGATGACGTCATGTCCGCGCTCCTGAAGAAGCCGTTGAATATTATTGACAACTATCTCTTCCCCGCTTAACTTTCCGTAGGAATTATGAACAATACAGATTTTCATTCACGCAAACGCTATTTTTTAATAAGTCTGGCTATTATTCCTTCGCCTAAGTTAGGCGAAATAAGACAGGCAAAGCGCTCAACAATATACGGAAACAGTGGACGACTATTGGGTAATCTGTACGAACATTGCTCTTCTATCTGGTATTCGAACAACTGAGCCAGTCTGTAAAGTGTACTGTGCGAATAATACGCTACGTGGTCCTCATGCACAGACTCTCGCCCGCGTGCGACCTGCAATAGCTTACGAAGACAAAAAGCGTTTGGCCCAGTTATGATAAGGGAGCCGTTCTCTTCCAAGACACGCCTTGCCGAAGCAAGAAAACTGCCAGGGCAAGGAAGATGTTCTATAATCTCTCCGGCGACGATTACATCAAATAATCCTTTATCGAGCAGATCCAAGCGTTCCGCATCGCCAACATATATGCCTTTTACGCCAAATTCGGCTTTTAGCTGCTCAACTGCCGCACTTGCACTGTCGAGTCCTATGAGCTCCCCCGCTACCGTCTGTATTTTTCTGTGTAGCCACCCACTACTATTGACTGCAACCTCCAGATCTCCGGTTGAGCTGAAATCTGCAAAGCCGACATGCAGTACTCTTTTGTTTACACAATGAGACAAAATGTAATCTTGACGATCCACCAAACGCCTTGGCAGAGGATAGTGCTTAACAGGACTAGCAAGAAGTCGGTTCTTTCTCTGATTGTTTATTCTCATTCCCCTTACGCTTTGATGGTCAGCATAGCTAACTGTTATTTTAGCGCCTCAACATATAGGGAGCCTTTTTTATATTCCCTGCCGAATTCATCGACTTCTAACCCATACCTGCTCCAATCAGATATAGCGCTAGAATTGAATTGACGGATTAAACAATTACGATATCCCAAACTCGTCAACAATGCGCAGAGACTGACTCTATCATACATCCACTGATGAGTTTCTCCTCTTTTTCGCGCATCCCCGAAAACCACATTTTCAACAAATTTTCTTAAGCATTTTTGCTGGCTTGTCCCGTACGACTCTTTTCGAACAGATTGTTCAATGATTGTACCGAGTATGTTATCGTGATTCCCGACTTCCTCCGGATTTTGTTCACAAAGTGCAATATGAGCAATATATGTCCTGCAAAGTTTTTCGAAGTCAGGCACAACTATTCGCTGGACACCTCCCTCCTTCAGTACCCGCTTAACTTCCAGTAGAAATTGCTTCGCCGCTTTACGATCCAAATGCTCTAGCAAATGAGAATGATATACCACATCAACGGAATTGGCCTCAAAAGGAATCCCTTTCGAAAGATCATAAACCATGATGTTATCAGGGATAGAATTCAATTGGGCCAGCCGTTGCCCTCTTACGAACACTGGTGCAACTGCTCGTAACAAGCGATTGCTCCTTATTCTCAAATAGATGGACCAATCAATATTTATAACGTCCGGGATGGCGCTGACCTTAGTGCCACAGCCAAGATTCAATATTTTCATGGTCGTCCTAGAGCTAGAGATGACTCGAGTACATGTATAGCTAGAAAGATCATGTCACAGACGAGTTGTCTTACTCAATACCCTTTTATACAGAGAACTTATCTCATCGGCTTTATTGTCCCAAGCAAACTTCCCTGTCTGTTGTAGCGCACTTGCGGCAAGATGTCGCCGATGACCCTCATTTTCTGCCAGAGATGTTATGGCAATTGCAATATCATTTTCTAACTGCCTCGTTTCTGTCACTGGTACCTTAATCCCGCAACTACGATCTACGATATCACCGAATCCACAGTGATCAGGACAGACTACAGGAACACCCTGCGAAAGCGCTTCCAGCAACACGGTCGAGGTCAGGTCCTTGAGACTGGTGATAACAAAAATGTGTGACTGGTGGACAATGTCTATCGCCTCGGATCGTGGTATTAATCCGTGCCACGTGCATTTGGTATTAATGCCCAGCTTCAGTGCCAGACGCTGCCACTTCTTCCGGCAGGGGCCATCACCCAGAATATCCAAATGCCATCTCATATCCTTTGGCAATCTCGCGAGAGCTCCCAGAAGAAGTGGGAGGGCTTTGCCGGGCAAGTGCTGACCGCTCCAGGAAAGTTTCAACGGCTCACCAGCAGTACGAATGGAATGATCAATGGCAAGCGTTGATGGAGGCCCGATCTCGCAAATTACCTGACTTTCCTCCCCGTACCAACATCTTATCTCCTTTCGAATGCCTTCGGTTGCCGCGATAATCCCACCTCGCGCTTTCCGGAAGGCTTTCTTGGGAGCTGACAGAAACAGCTTGTGAAGAGTATTTATAATATTCCGTCCTGCATAGTACATACACCCGCTCACGCCCATCCCGGGAAGAAACTTCCACGGTGTGTTCTCCAGCCCACCGATGGGGCCCCACACAAACGGAGCTTTTATCTTCCAGAAAAGACCAGGGAAACGAAAGCCAACCAATGTAACGAGATGCATAAGATCAAAGGATTCATTCATGTGCAATCTCACAGCCATTTTGTAGGCATCTCGTTGCCAAAGTCTGTAAGACAAATTTACCAACGGTTTCAAGAATGACCGTTCTACAAGAAGCCAGCCTTTTGACGGACTATAATGCCACGGCTTCGGAGGTACATAAAAAAAGTGAAGATTCTTAGGATGTGCCGGCATTTCAACAAAGTATTTTTCTATATCTTCTCGATGGAACTCTGCAGTAATTATATATGCGTCATGATATTTCGCAATTGCATTTACCCAACCCCACCCCACACCTGACTCCGAACCCAGGTAAGGACTGCAGGCATAGGCGACAACAAGCACTTTGAGTCTCCTGTTCATTTTCCGATCATTGAGGCGCAGCTTTACCTTGCTGGTAATGGATTGCAGCAACGCTACCCAATTCCCCGCAGCACGCTTGAATTCAGTCCGGTCGGCATATGCCATGCCACGACCTACCGTCATGAGAGACCTTATCAGAAGACCTAAATAGCAGCGAGCTACCGAGAGCCGATGTTTCCTGACAAAGAAGAGCCTGTTTCTTACTTCTATCTTGCCGAACATGTAGCGCCCTATTCTGCCCGCAGGCGAATGATAATGATAGAACCCCGCTCCTGCCACGACAGCCAGTCTGTATTGCCTGCTTACGCTATAACTGAAGTCGAGGTCTTCGAGGTAACTGTACCCGTCAAAATGTTCTTCAAATTTGAAGTGGTCAAGAATCGATCTTCGCCACACAGCGGCAGTGCTCGGAATCCACTGAACGAAAGTTGTCTCGAACACTTCTCCTATCATCGTCTGCCATCCCGATGGCATCACGATCCCCTTGTCAGGACTATAGAGACCAAGGCGCCGGGCCACAGATGAATGTTTCAGTTGTGCCATGCCTGTCGGCTCAAAATTCTTCAAGTTAAACCCGCATCCACCCATATCTGCCGGAGCGCTTTCCCAGAAACGAATCATCGCTGCCATAGCTCCCGGCTCCAAAATAACATCGTCATCCAGGAAACCTATCAAATCAATTTCGGCATCGACCACCCCGATGCCCTTGTTTCTCTGGGCGGAAGCGGACGGCTGAGAATGATATATATATCTGATGTTGAGAGAAGCAAAGTCATCAACCAGGCTATCGTCAGCTGCTGTGCTTGCATCTACTATTATCACCTGGTCGGGCCGCACGGATTGTCCGGACAGGTTTCGTAGAAGTTTCCAGAGATCGACCTGACGATCCTTTGTTGCAATAATAAAGGCAATCTTACACATAATGTCTTCAGTTATAAGAGCCGAGCAGCATTGACCTCGTCAGACTTTGTGACCCACTACCCGATCTATCTGACCTTTCCGATCAGATTGTGCGCAAAGCAGATCATGCCTTCTTTCAACTTCTTGCAGTAGGCTGAAAGCCACATGATAGCGCAATCTCCTATCTTATATCGAAAGAGGCGTACAAGATACAATCCAGCTACAGCTCGTATCAATCTTCCAACGATTATCTTCTTATGATCGATATCGACACCGCTCAGCATCTTTTGAAAGGCAGGATTGACAGCTTGCGTGCTCAACTTCTCGCCAAATTCGCTCGCACACGTAAGCGTCCTTTCAAACCAGGCTCTGAATTCATTACCGTACATCGCTGCGAGCCCCCGATCCTCTAATATTGCAAAGGCATTTTCTCGAACTCTTGTGGTAGCCTGCATCTGCTTCAGCAATAATCCTTCTCGTCGCAAGGAACTCACGTGAGTTCCAAAATGACGACGATAAAAGACAAGGCCTTCCGGAACATAAAGGAATTTACAGCCGTTGAGCAGCATACGAATGAGATAATCCGTGTCATCTTCTACGACGAGATCAAAGGACCAAGGGCCAACATCCAAAACCGCCCTTCTCACGAACAGGTACGCGTGTAAAGGCACAAACCAACTGCCAGCCAAATAGCCCCTCAGCATCGAATCTTCCGATTGTTCGGCTTCTTTCTGTCGGAGAGGGCCATATTCTATGATGCTCGCGTCAAATAATGACCGCCAAGAACAATATGCACCTTGATACTCCGGATGCGCCCGTAATGCTCGCACTTGCGCAGCGAGCTTTCCACCGGCAAGAAGATCATCTGAATCCAAAAATTGGATAAACTCCCCTCTGGATTCAGGCAAACCGATATTCCTCGCTGCTGCCGCACCCTTATTAGTCTGGAAAAGATACTTAACAATAAATGTCAGCTGCAGGGATCGGCTATCAGCCCATTTCTGAACTGTTTCCCCTGTATTGTCCGTAGAACCGTCATCAACTACGATAACTTCGATCGGTCGATAATCCTGTGCGTATATAGACTCCAAAGCCTTTAGCAAAACAGGTCCCCGATTATAAGTAGGTACAATTACAGACACCAATCCATTTTGATATTCAACAGCCATTATTGATTCGAACGGCACTAATAAGAACCCCAAATATCCGCCCGGTCGATTTTCACCTCAAATCAGGTATTGATTGCAGGACCTGTTGATTTGCATCCGTCTAGTCATATTTCTTAATACCACTCAACTCCAACAGGACGTGCCACACAAACCGCGGCCCGTCGATAAGATCCCGTCTCCACAGCTTCTTCGGTTCCTGGAGAAAACGCCACAGCCACTCCAAGCCGCTTCTGCCTACCCATTCGGGGACCCGTTTCACCCTGCCGCTGAGAAACAGGAAGGCAGCCCCTACTCCGGCAGCAACAGGAATGCGAAGTCTGTCTTTATGTTCATAGATCCACCGGTCCTGCTTGGGCAACCCAAGTCCGACCCACAAGACATCCGGCTTGGCATCATTGATCATCTTGACGACCGCTTCGTCCTCCTCCGGAGTAAGCGGTCTGAAAGGCGGAGAGTAAGTCCCGGCAACCTTGTGCCCCGGGTATTTCTTTTCAAGGTTTTCCTTCAGGGCAGCCAGTGTCTCGTCCGTATCGCCGTAAAAGAAACTACTATAGCCTTTCTTATCGGCCAACTCGAAAAACGCCTGCATGATCTCGGCGCCAGGTGTTCTTGAAACGTTGCGCATCCCCCTGATCCGAGCTATCCACACGGGAGCGATGCCGTCAGGCACCCACAAGTCTGCCGAGTTGAGAATCGCCTTGAAATCCGGCTTTTTATGCGACTCCCATATGCCGTGAAAACCGGTGACTACCAACTGTCTGCATGCCGCATTGTATTCAGGGAAGGAGATCCAACGCTCAATCAGGAGCATTATCTCGGCAAGACCGAGAAGACTGACCTGGGAACCCAGTATGTTCACCTGCCGATTATGCTGCGCCATGATTCACCAAGAGTTATGAACCAGAAGATTGTTAATGCCCTTGATCCGCTCTCTTTTTCATCAAGCGCTCAAAGATCTTCATGTATTCCCCCATCACATATTCCTCGCTAAATAGGGGATAGAGGCGGCCTGATCCATAAGATTCCTCAAGGGTTCCGGACTTCCACTGAGCGTAGAGAGTTTCCAGCGCCGCAGCGATGGAATCAGGCGAATTGACATCCGCAGCGATGCCTCCTCCGCAGCGCGACAAGATATCGTTAAGGGTTCCCACCTTGGGGGAAACTGCCAGAATAGGCCGGCCAGTCTGAACATAGTCTACAAATTTCGATGGGAGATAGATACCTATTTCGCATGGCACTTCTATCACAACAAGGATAGCTGCCTTGCCCTGATATTTCATTGCATCAGGATAGGACATACTCCCTCTATATGTGGAACAGCCGTCAAGTCCGTGGGACAATATCTGCTCTTTGACCTTATCGTCAATCTTTCCAACCCAATGCAACTCTAGAGGCATCCCCTCGTTATTGCGCCTGGCCTTATTTGTCCCTATGAGGAAATTTTCCAGGTTCCTTTCTTCATCGAGGCTACCCGAATGCAATACAACGAATTTCTCATCGTGAGGAACCGATGGCATTTGCCATCTCAAGCTGACGTGGGGTATCACCGCACTTTTTGAAGCTGTTCCCCCTGGAAGATATGAGCACATATAATCCAATAGCCGCTCAGTTGGGAATATATTGATATCTGCGTTTCGACAGACAGCATTCATGTATCTTTTCAACAAAAAGGGGATTGTCGCAGCAGTGCCTCTGCCGTATGGGGGTGGCTCCTTTGCCTTAGGAACGGGATCATTCCAGACTGCAAGCCACGGTAGCCTCGCCAAACGGGCAACTGTCAGCGCTGGTAGATGACCCCAGTAAGGGTGCGAGCGAGATATGATGATATCATAATGTTTTCTGCCGATAAGCTTTTTTGCAAGCTTTATCGCCCGATCCGCCCAAATCAAGCCCGACGTCAAGTGACCAGTGTTTATGGCTGCGAAGACCAATTTGGGAATATTCTTAACCCTTCTCCGGTTCTCATCGCAAATTGAAAAAACTTCACCATTGACTTCATACCATCTTTCTTCAAGTTTCTCCGGATAATAGAGGGCCGAATTTGTCCAAGTGATGACATCAATTCCCCAACCCAGTCGTGAAGCTGCAGTAACAAATTTCGCCGCTACAATCTGCTCTGCACCGCTAGGGGGGATGCACATGGGCGCAAACATGAGGATGCTGGGCATTGCCGAAGTCATTTTTGTTATTTCATCGCATGGGCATTCTTAGCTGTTTCTTGAGATCATCGCTTTATCGGCATATGCAGCTTAGGAAATATGCCTCCGGGCCTGACCTCCCCATTGAAAAACAACGACAAGCTGATGGCCTATTGCCGAAGCAAGAAACCCTCTGCGCATGTTGCCAATTTCGCCCATAGTCCCCAGAAGTCCGATTTCGTTAACTATCTCAAGGAGCTTCTTCAGCCTCTGATACCGTCTGGCCAACCGGTTTGATGAATTATTCCGACAATCTCCCAAGAACCTTGATGATTCTGAATATGCAACTGAAAGGCCAGCATCTCGTGCAAGACGAGATAAGACCGGGAGGGAAAAATAGTACAGATGCTCAAAACTTGTTTGAAAACCAAACCACTCTTCTCGATAGCGTTTGGTGCACAAATAATTCGGGGTACTGAGCACGAGCAAACCGCCCTCCCGCAGCAACTCAGATACATGATCGAGAAAGCGTAGGGGGCTTGTCACGTGTTCGATGACTTCCATTCCTATGACGATATCAAATCTTTGAGAAGTTGACTTAACATATTCTTCAATTCTGCCCGTCGATACGTCCAAACCCCGCTGTCTCGCCACATCAGCCGCAAACTCAGAAATCTCAAGCCCCTTGACGCTTGCCCCCTGGCTCTTGAGTAGCGCAAGAAGATCGCCTGTGGCGCATCCTATTTCGAGTATGCTCTTCTTCTGGAAGCCCCCGAACTTTTCATTTATTATCTCAACCACACGCGGGATGGACTTAGCCTCTTCCGACACTTCAGTGGGTCCGGCGGAAACATTGCATCTCAGGCCGCCGACGCCCTCATCCGCGCGAACCCCGGTAAAGTAATCTGCCTCGTAAAACCGGGAGATAAAATCCGCTAAGGGTCGCGGACTGAGGTATGCCAGACCGCACACTGCACATTCGACCACGAGCATGCCGTCAGCCCGGACGAAGCTCTGTCTCGCTTCTCGCCCACCGCAAGAATCGCAGGGGACTTTTTCGAGTTCATCAGGATTCCAGGTCATTTGTGTACCATGAGATTCTCTTACTGAAAAGTATGAAATATGCGAAAGAGACCACCCCTATCAGATGAACGCCGTAGGCTATCACGTTGGCAAAGGCAAGCCCCATCGCTCCCCTGTCAATGAGCATCCAGCAAGAAAATATTAGGACAATCCCCCAAATGAAATTTAAGATAAAAGCCCACCACATCCTGTCTCTGCTCGCAATGGCCTGCCCGATAACCGACACGCTTGCAGACAAGACCGCCGAGACCGCCAACAACACAAGCACACCCCTCCCGGACGAAAACTCCTGTCCGTAACTTGACATGATGATCGCCGCCGCGAGCGAGATGATGAGGGCTACCACGGCAGCAATGCCTGTATTAAGAGCCCAGTTATACCAGAGGACCTTCTTGTAGCTCCTGCTGTCATTATTGCTATAGAGGCTTGAGAGCATGGGCAAGACAATGGCGCTCATACTGCCCGGCAGAAACAGTATCGCATTGCGCCATTGATTAGCAGCATTGAATACCCCCATTTCCGCGTACCCATTCGGTTGATTGACAAGCAGCGCTCCGCAGACCCAGTTGACCGGTCCGACCATCATCCCGCTCAGGAAGGCGGGGACACTGAACCGCCACAAGACCGGCCACTCTTTCTTGCCGTGGACATAATCGATCGGTATATTTTCACTGCCAAGACGATTGTTCAGGGCAACGTGATTTAATACGCAATTGACCGCCATGGAGATAACCAGACCCCACACCGCGCCCTGCAAGCCCGCGACGTACACGCCGCCGACCATAAGCGGAAAAGACAACAGGCCTGAGGCCAGATTGATATTGGCTACCGCCCTGAAGGCCTCGAAACCGGACAATGCCCCTGTCTGGACGCCGTTGATTGCAGAGAAGAATAGAAGACCAGCCCCAATCTGCAATAAAGGTGCAAGATGAGGAGCCGCCAGCGTATGCGTCGCAAGCCATGGAGCAAACATAATGAGTGCAAGGGAGATCAGCCCGCCCGTCCCGAGGGCAACAAGAACGGAAAGACCGATGATACGACCCGTCTTTTCAGGGTCCTTCTGCCTGAATTCCGCAACATATTTTGTGGCTGTCACGCCCAGCCCGAGACCGGCAAACAGCCCAAACATCCCGACAGTGCTCTGGATAATTCCCAGCTCGCCAAACCCGGTCTTCCCCAGAAACCGTGCGACAACAATAGAGGCCAGCAGGGCAAGGCCGCGGGATATGACCGCGCCTGCAACAGACCAGAAGGTCCCCAGGGCGAATCGTGCCCTGACAGATCCTTCGGGAAGATGACTCTTCTGTAACTCTTTTATCCTTGCTAACAACGAAGGCCTTTCCCTGTCTTCATCTTTTCCTCAGACAAAACCCCTGCACCGCCAGCTCCAGGTGTTCGAGGCCAAGCTGTTTCTTCTCGCCTGTCAGGGCCTTCAGCACGTGGTGTTTCACCGCATAGGCGGCGAGCCGGCCGCCTTCCCTGTGCTTTGCCGGATACGGGCCGTTGTTCATGGTCAGCAGGTCGGAGGGATGCACGCTCCGGTCAGGTGCCGCATAGGCGAAGTGATCGTCGAGGGCCGCCTGCAGCCTCTTGTGGCGGTCTATGTCCTCCGGGTCTTTCAGGTCAACGTCCACCGTCAGCAGGAGCATGCCGCCAGGCCTGAGCACCCGCGCCATCCCGGCAACAGCATGCTCGAAGTCGGGGACATGTTCCAGCACGCTGATGCAGTAGATCGCATCGAGGCTGCTGCGGTCAAAAGGCAGGTTCCTGCCGTCTGTCAGCAGTACATCAACCGAACCCGGAGACTGCGGCACATGGCCGATCGCCCTGCCGAGGTCCTCCATGCATACGGGATCGATATCAGCGCAGGTGACGTGGCAGCCGAGGCGGGCGACGACAAAGGGGAAGAAGGTCACCCCGCTTCCCATGTCGAGCACCCGGGGAGTCGCCCCGTCGGGAAGGAGTCCGCGCCATTCCTTCAGATGGTGATATACATACGGATACTCCCAGACGCGGCTCCAGGCATGGAGCGCATCAGCCGGCCACTTATACCCGGCGCTCCGAAACGATGCCTCCTTTGACAGGAAATCCACCTGGGCCTTTTCGAGGAAGGCGAAATCCTCCCGCCAGGCGCCGCTTTCGAGGTCAGACAATGCAGCCAGGCCGCTGCGGTTGAAAACAGAGTAGCTAGGACGCTCTATGCTCATTGCTTATAGTATCCCCGGTACCAGTCGACAAACTTCCGGAGCCCCTCTTCGAGCGGCGTGGAAGGCCTGAACCCCACGTCCTTCGTCAGGTCGTCGACGTCCGCATACGTGGCAGGCACGTCTCCCGGCTGCATCGGCAGGAGGTTCTTCTCCGCCTTTTTCCCGAGGCAGTCCTCGAGGACCCCGATAAAACGCAGGAGTTCGACCGGATTGTTATTGCCTATGTTGTAGAGGCGGTACGGGGCGTAACTGGTGGCGGTATCCGGGCTCTCCCCGGACCATCCGGCATCAGGCGCGGGGATGCGGTCCATCACGCGCACCACGCCTTCGATGATATCGTCGATGTAGGTGAAGTCCCGCTGCATCCTGCCGTTGTTGAAGACGTCGATCGGACGTCCGTCGAGGATGGCCCGGGTGAAGAGGAAATATGCCATGTCCGGCCTTCCCCACGGCCCGTAGACCGTGAAGAACCGCAGGCCCGTACAGGGGATGCCGTAGAGGCTCGCATACGTGTGGGCCATGAGTTCGCCCGCCTTCTTCGTCGCCGCATACAGGGAGACGGGGTGGTCGACGTTATGATGGACTGAAAAAGGCATCTTCGTATTCGCCCCGTAGACCGAACTCGACGAGGCGAAGACCAGGTGTCCCACCTTCGTATGCCTGCAGCCCTCGAGGACATTGAGGAAGCCCTGTATGTTGCTGTCGATGTAGGCGTGCGGGTTGGTGAGGGAGTACCGGACGCCCGCCTGCGCCGCGAGGTTCACGACGGCGCCGAAGCGCTCCTCGGCGAAGAGGCGTTCCATCGCCTCCCGGTCCGCAAGGTCGATCCGCATCGGCCTGAAGTTGCGGCTGAAGGCGAGTTCCTTTATCCGCGCAAGCTTCAGGTTGACGTCGTAATAGTCGTTGAGGCTGTCGAGGCCGACCACCTCGTGCCCTTCGTCAAGGAGCCTCCTGCAGAGGTGAAATCCGATGAACCCGGCAGCGCCGGTGACGAGTACCTTTTTCACTTTTTCATCTCCTTATCCTGCATCTCCCTGTGCGTGCGGCAGGGCATGTCTCCCGGCTCCCCGCTCACTGCCCTTTGCCCTGTTCCATCCGCAGGGCGTCGATTTCCTGTTTCAGCCTCTCATATTCCTCTGTCTTGCGCCGGAGGAAGGCGTACGTCTGCGTCATCTTCGTCCGCACCCCCTGCGGCGTGAGGATATACCGGTAGGCGATCTTGTTGTTGGCGTTCTTGAAGCGCATCGCCTTGATGTACCCCTTTTCAAGGAGTGCGTTGACGATATAGTTCATCTTGCCGAGGCTCAGCCCCATGCGCCGGGAAAGCTCCCGCTGGGAGATGGCGCCGTCCCTGGCTAATTCGCGGAGCGTCTTGAAATGGGATTCATCCATGAGCCGATTTCGGGCAGGCTACCGCCGAATCCTGTCAAGAGGACCGCCGGGCAAGAAGATGTTGAGCCATGCGTTCATGCACTGAACTAATGTTTAAGTATAAAAGAAAGTCTCCCGAAGGCGCAAGAGAATAATCAGGCCTTGCGCACGGAACGCTGCTCTATCTCCACCCTGCTGTGAAGGGCATCGAGAAGGATCAGGACCCGTTCCCTGCCGGGGATGTCCCGCTCGAAGACTCCGTAGAAATCCTTGAAAGGTCCTTCCTCCACGAGGACCGCCTCGCCCGGCCTGAACTGCCTCGCCGCCACCCGGACGATGTCGCCGTCGAGCCGCTCGCGGATCGCCGCGATGATCTCGTCGTGAACGGGCAGCGGATATTCCCTGCCGACGATATATTTCACCCCCCGCGTATACTTCACCATCCTGCAGTCTTCGCCGCAGTCGAGGAAGGCGAAGATATAGCAGGGAAAGAGCTGTTCGATCACCTCTTCGTACTTCGATCGCCGGAACTTATTCCGGAGGATCTTCGGGAACAGCGTCTCGATACCCGCGTTATTGAGGAGCCTGACCGTCGACTCCTCTGCATTGGGCTTCGTATAAACGGCATACCACTGCCTCATGGCCGCATCTCCCCGTGCGCGGCGCCGGCAAGGCCGTCTCCCGACTGTAGGTGGCAATTGATGTCCGGCATGGATCAGCTCATTTCCTCTGCAGCTATTGTAACAGCCGCGGGGAAGGTGCAACAACACGTCTCTGCACATCCGCCTGCCCGCTGCCACATTGGTGCAAACGTCAGATTGACTTGCCCGCAGCCCAATGGTTATCGTAAAAAGTATGAAACTGATCCTCTTCGATATCGACGGGACGCTTATGGACTCGGGCGGCGCCGGCACGCGCGCCCTCAGCCTCGCCTTTGAAGAGCTGTTCTCGATCCGGGACGCCTTCCATGACATCTCCCTGGCCGGCAAGACCGATCCCCAGATCCTGCGGGAGGGGCTGAAGCGCCACGGGCTCGACGACTCAAATGGCGTTGTTCCGGGGTTTTTCGACGCGTACCTGAGGCACCTCAGCCTGCACATCGATAACGCGAAGGGCCACCTCAAGCCCGGCATCAGGGAGGCGCTCGCAGTCCTCGCAAGCCGGAAAGATTATGTGCTCGGGCTCCTCACCGGGAACATCGAGAAAGGGGCGGGCATCAAGCTCGATCACTATGGCATCAGCCGCTATTTCCGCGTCGGCGCCTATGGCAGCGACGCCGAGGACAGGAACGTCCTGCTGCCGGTCGCGGTCGAAAAGCTTCGCAGGGACCATGCCTTCAACGTTGCATTCAAAGACTGCGTCGTCATCGGTGACACGCCCCGCGATGTGGAGTGCTCAAAGCCATATGGCGCCCGCGCTGTCGCGGTTGCAACCGGCCCCTATTCGCGTGAGGATCTCGTCAAGGCCGGCGCTGATGTCGTCTTCGACGACCTCTCCGACACGCAAAGGCTCCTGTCGGTGCTGAATAGCAGTCACTGAAAAAAGGCCCAATCCTTTTTGTATTCCGGAAATATACAAGCAGGAGGAGAGAATCGCCATGAGCGAAATTGGATGTCCTTCGGTAACGGTTCCAGCAGAAATGAAGCGGCAGCAGCCTCGGGTGTATGAGCCCGCCAGGGCGAGTTCCGGGGATGCAGCGGAATGAGCCGTGGAACTGTCGAAGGATATCTGCAGACGCGAATGCCGGTTCTCTCTGTAGATCGTATCACTCGTTAGGCCAGGGATATGTCACTCTTTAAACTCACCTCTCCCTTTGAGCCCAAGGGCGACCAGCCTGAGGCGATCAGGAAACTCTCCGAAGGCCTGCTGAAGGGAAAGCGCCACCAGGTGCTCCTCGGGGTCACCGGCTCGGGCAAGACCTTCACCATCGCCAACGTGATCGAGAAGACGGACCGGCCGACCCTCGTCATCGCCCATAACAAGACGCTGGCGGCGCAGCTCTACGGGGAGTTCAGGGAGCTCTTTCCGGAAAACGCGGTCGAGTTCTTCGTCAGCTACTATGATTATTACCAGCCTGAGGCGTACCTGCCGACAACGGACACCTACATCGAGAAGGACGCGATGATCAATGATGAGATCGACCGTCTGCGCCACTCCGCGACCCGGGCGGTGCTCGAACGGAGGGACGTGATCATCGTCGCCTCGGTCTCGTGCATCTACGGCATCGGCTCGCCGGAAGACTACGAGGCACTGCACCTGCTGCTGGAGGAGGGGATGAAGGCGGAGAGGGACGAGATTCTCGAACGGCTCGTCGAGATCCAGTACATACGGACTGACACGGAGTTCAAGCGGGGCAATTTCAGGGTGAGGGGCGACATCGTGGAGGTCTACCCCTCCTTTTCGCAGGACCGTGTCGTGCGGATCGAGTTTTTCGGGGACACGATAGACAGACTGAGCGAGAACGACCCGCTCACCGGGGCGAAGATCAAGAAGCTCGACAAGATCGCCCTCTTCCCCAACAGCCACTGGCTGACGCCGCGGGACAGGCTTGAGACCGCGCTGAAGTCGATCGAGGAGGAGATGAAGGTCTGCGTTGAGAAGCTTCTCCGGCAGGGCAAGATAGTCGAGGCGAGGAGGCTCGAAGAGCGGACGCGGTTCGATATGGAGATGCTGAAGGAGTTCAACTATTGCCATGGCATCGAGAATTACTCCCGCCATCTCAGCGGCCGCCTTCCGGGCGAGCCGCCGTACACCCTCATCAACTATTTCCCCGATGACTTCCTCATCGTCATCGACGAGTCCCATGCAACCGTGCCCCAGATCAGGGGCATGTACGAGGGCGACCGCTCCCGGAAACAGACCCTCATCGAATACGGCTTCAGGCTGCCCTCCGCCCTGGACAACAGGCCCCTCACGTTCGTCGAGTTCGAGCAGAGGGTGCACCAGGCGATCTACGTGTCGGCGACCCCCTCGCAGTACGAGATCGAGAAGTCCGGCGGAAGGGTTATCGACCAGATCATCCGGCCGACCGGCCTGATCGATCCAAAGCCGACGGTCCGGCCGGTGGCGGGCCAGGTGGACGATCTCCTCGGCGAGATCAGGAAGCGCGCGGAGCGGACCGAACGGGTCCTCGTGACGACCCTCACCAAGAAGATGGCGGAGGACCTGACCGACTATTATACGGAGCTGGGGATACGGGCTCGCTATCTCCATTCAGACATCGACACCCTCGAGAGGATCGAGATCATCAGGGACCTGCGGCTCGGCGCATTCGATGTGCTCGTCGGCGTCAACCTCCTCCGGGAGGGCCTCGACATACCCGAGGTCTCGCTCGTGGCCATACTCGATGCGGACAAGGAAGGCTTCCTGCGGTCCGAGAGATCGCTGATACAGACGACCGGCAGGGCGGCCCGGAACGTCAACGGCGAGGTGATCTTCTACGCGGACGTGATCACCGGATCGCTGAAGAGGGCGATCGACGAGACGAACCGGAGACGCCGCATCCAGGAGGACTACAACACGAAGATGGGCATCACCCCCACGACGATACAGAGCAACATCAAGGACATCGTCGGCTCGATCTATGAATCCGACTACTGGACCGTGCCTGCTGCGGCAGAGGAAGAGGCGGAGTATGCGCCGGATGACGCGACGCTGAAGCGGCTCGAAGAGGAGATGCGCGAGGCGGCGAAGAAACTGGAGTTCGAGCGCGCGGCCGCGCTGCGGGACAGGATCAGGGAGGTCAAGAGGAAGATGATCGAGCGGGGCACGAAGGTTAACCCCGTATAATAGGCCGGAACGGTCAAGCAGAAATGTCCAGACCGCCTGGTACATCCAACTTTATATTGACAAAACCAGTCACAATTTCTATTCTTGTGCAACGGCAATAGGGAGAGAATTTCTCTTTTCTGTTCCATCCGATCTCTTTTCTTCCTATATTCGTTTTCCCCAGGATAAGGACGAACCGAAATAATACAGGCCTCCGTGCCGGCGCTTCGGCACTCGGGGAATTAAACGATTGTTTCCACCCCTCAGAGATGGTGTATGTCGCAGTGTCATCACCTGCGGGGCGGCAGTCTTGAGTAACGCGACGGTAACGAGACTCATCGGGAGGGAACATGGCGCGACTTCTTCAGCACGGATACCTGCTGTTTATCTTTGCCTTCTGTATCGTTCTGGGTGGATTGTCCGCACTGGGCGGCTGCAGCGACGGAGGGTCTTCAACCGCCACGGACGGCGGGACACCCCCGGCTGGCGGCTCGCCAACGCCTCCTCCCGGAGGGCCCAGCAGTATGGATGTGATAAATGCGGCAGAGGCTGCGGGGAAGATCACCCATGACACCGCCCTGCTCTATCTGCTGTACGCACTGCATGACCCGACGGAGCTTCCCCCTGAGTACAGAGGCGACGACTCAGGTCTCTATATTAACAGCACTACCATTTTGGGCGAGATCAGGCAGCGGCTGGACGTCATGCCCGCTGACCTGCAGGCCAAGTTCAGACCATTCTTCCTCCGTCCTACAAACCCGCTGAGCGTGTGGCAGAAACATGCAAAGGCCACCGCATCTCTGAGACAAAAGCTCGCCGGGGAATATAGCGACTTTCCATGGAAATACGTTGATTGCACAAAGACCCCCGTGCGCGTGTGGTACGTGGGTTACTCCTTCATGCCTGAATTCGAGAAGGCTGCCAAAGATCTTGCTGCAGAGATCGACGGAAGTGACATGTGGTGGAAGGAACGGGTCGCCATGCTCGGCGATCAGCCCTGTTCGGACGCCAAATATCCGAAGGATATGGACAATGGCGGCGACGGCAAACTTGATATCTACCTCATCACACAAACCAGCGTGCGGAACAATAATGACTGGGATAAGGCGCTTAGCGCCGCAGGCATAACCATCCCCGAGTGGTTGGGGACCGACGGTTGCGCGATATCGACGGTCATCATGATCAACCCGTTACTTCCATCTGAAAACATGAAGGTCACAGCTGCTCACGAACTCTTTCATGCGTTCCAATATGCGCTTGTCCCCATGTCAAAGAATGTACCCGACTACTTCTGGTGGATGGAGGCAAGCGCCACGTGGGCCGAGGACCTCGTCTATCCCGCGACTGACTTTGAACAGTCCTTGCTGAAGCAGGGGAAATGGGCCTACAATGACACCCCTAATGGCCCTCTCGATTACTGGGAAAAGGGCTCCCAAAGGCAGTATGCCGCCTACATCTGGCCTTTCTATCTGAGCCACAGGCCGGGAGGTACGCCGGAGATTGTGGGAAATATATGGAAAAACAGCCTGAACATGACGCCGCTCCAGTCCATGGCACAATTGCTCGATTTTCCGACCGCTTTCAGGGAATTCGCGCTCTGGAACTGGAACAAACCACCTGTGCAGAAATATAGTGATCACGGGGCCCCCATTCCGGAATACCTGCTGTCACAAAACACGAAAGACATCACTGCAGGAATGGGTCTGTCTTCTTCCAAGAGCCCTTATACCATGGACATCTCGCTGGAGAAAGTCTCGATCCAATATTGGCGCCTGCCCGGGACTTCGCAGGATACGGATATCAAGAAATTGCGGTTCGATCTCGCCGGGCTCAGGGGAAGGAAGGGTGCGGGCATACAGGCCATTATCACCTTGGGCGTTCCCGGAAGTCCGCGTTACAGGCAGTTCACTGAAGATTGGAGCGATCGTGACGAACGCGCATTCTGTCTCGCCACCGAAAACGTGACTGATGTAATACTGGCAGTATCAAACAGCGACATCACCACTTCCCTTACAGGCAAGATTCGTCTGGAAGCGCTGACCGACGGCTGCACCGCCTGGGTGGGGACCACGACAACGACGGTGGCGTATTTGGGCCCGGTTGGCGTGGCCGGCTCCGCATGGGACACCTGCACGGCACAGGTTACTTTCAGACAAAAGGCCCAGACCCTCGGCTATCTGGAATACGAGGTCGAGAAAGGCACACTCACCTGCTCCCTTTCAGGCACCTATGGGGAGTGCACCTTTGCCGGAGGTCCTGTCACCTTCACTCTGGGCCCGGCGGACGGCGGATTCAAGATCTTTACGGATATTGTTCCGGAGCAGTATAACAGTTATAACGGGCTGGGGACTTATGCCGCATGGGGCACACAGACAGTGACCTGCGGCGGCCAGTCAAACACCTCACCAAAATACTGGGCGGTCCCCTGGTTTTATCCTGATGCCCCCTCCAGCCCGGTACATTTTCTGTCCGCAGATGGCTCTACCATGTCCGGAAAGACCACCTTGGGAGAAGGAGGCAGCAGCGGGACTAATGAATGGAACTTTACGAGGCAGTAAAGGCTTTTAGAAAACGATCTTTCTCGGCTTAGATCAGTGCATTCATGAGCCTTTCGCCCCAAATCTTCACGAGCGCCGGCATATCCCCCGTGTCGGCAGCGCGCAAGGCCTTCAGATATCTTTCCTTTTCTTCTCGGTCCAAAGCGGCCGTTTCAGCGGGGGGAAGTCTCAAAATGTAAAGGACTGCGCTCAGGATGATCCTGCCGACCCGCCCGTTGAAATCCCTGAAAGGGTGAATCCATTGAAACCGCCAATCGGCAAAGGCGAGTATTTGCGCCGATTGTTCAATATCCTTTTCTCCTGGAACGGACGACAGTCTTGCGGCCAAATCTTCACAATACAGGCGCATATGAACTGGCATCTCATAAAACGGAGGCGGCTCATGCGTTCCGACCTTCACGTTGACAGCCCTGAAATGTCCCGCCCATTCGGGGAATAACGTGCCGGCAATATCGTGATGCAGTTTGCAGATCCACTCCGGAGATATGCTTATGTTTGCAGGCGGTTGCTCGATAACTGCTTCTATTACCTTTGCTACGGACACGGCGATGACTTCAGCGACCTCTGAATAGGTCTTCCTGCCCTGAGCCGTCTCGAAATAACGGGTTGAATCTACCGGGCGTGTGCTGTCTTCTCCGTTTCCAGGAGTTCCTTCAGTCGGGTCATACTCACCGGCTCCTTCTCGAACTCCATGGACTTTACCACCCAGCCGAGGATCTTCTCCCGGTATGCCTTCCTCAGGGCGTTTATATCCCCGTGGCTTTTTCGCCACTCGTCCAGACTTAGTTGAGCTCTTCTTGCCTCTTTCTTCGTCATGGTCTTCGTCCTTATCTTTATTCTGCCATTTATCCGGGTTTATAGCAATCGCCTCCTGGATTTTGCTCTCAAAATACTGCCCCGTATCATGAACAACTACAGCGTAATTGTATAGAGATCGCCCACGAATGGTCAACACAATTGTCAGCCGGAAAATGCAGTCTGCAACACCCCGGAAGACCAATAAAAAAGGCCCGTCCGCGGAAGCGGACGGGCCTCATAAGTACGTATCTATAAAAACTTACAGGCTCTTGCTCTTCTCTTCCATCTTGGCCCTCAGGATGTCCCCGAGGCTGCCGAGACTCGACGAGGAGGAGGACGAAGATTCGGCCGTCGCCTTCACCGATTCGCGGTACTGGATCACTTCTTCCTCAACAACCTTGTCCATCACCGCCTTGCGGCTGAGGCGCACCTTTGCGGTCGCCTTGTCCACATCGATGACAGCGACCTTCATCTCCGTGCCCTGGCCGAACTGCTTCTTGTGGTCCGTGCCGACCGGGGTCCCCATCTCGGCATTCGGCACCAGGCCGGTAAGTCCCCCGGGGATCTTCACGAAGATGCCGTAGGGCATCACCTTCTCGACCGTCCCGTCGAAGACCTCTCCCACCGCGGGCAGGACAATCGCCTGGGGCTTCGGCTTCGGCTGGACGGAAAGGGAAATTTTCTTCTTCACCGGGTCGACATCGAGGACATACAGCTCGATCTGCTGGCCGGCCTCCACCACCTCTTTGGGATGGTTGATACGCCTGCCTGCGCCCAGATTCGATATATGGATGAGTCCCTCGACGCCGGGCTCCAGCCGCACAAAGGCCCCGAAGGGCACAAGCCGCACGATGGTGCCGGTCACCCTGCTGTCGGCCTTGAAGCGGTCCGCAACCCCTTTCCAGGGGTCCGGCTGCGACGCCTTCAGGCTCAGGGCGAGACGGTTCCTGTCCCAGTCAAGGGAGATGATGCGCACGTTCACCTTCTGTCCTTCGGTGAGGAGGTCCTGCGGACGCGCGGAGCGGTCCCAGGAGAGCTCGCTTGCGGGGATGAGCCCCTCGATGCCGCCGAGGTCCACGAAGGCCCCGAAGTTCTGCACCGACCTAATCGTGCCCTCCACGTCCATGCCGACGGAGAGAGACTCCTTCAGCTGGACGATGCGCTCCTTGCGTTCCTCATCGAGGATGACACGCCGGGAGACGATGACGTTCCTGCCGTTATTTTCGAATTCAATGACCCTGAACGGGAAGGTGCGGCCCAGATAGATGCCTCCCTCACGGCCGCCCTTCAGGTCGATCTGGGAGAAGGGGCAGAAGCAGCGGACCCCGCCGATCGAGACCTCGAATCCTCCCTTGACCTCCCGCCGCACCTCGCCGTTGACGGCGATGCCGGCATCGAAGGCGTCGCGGATCGCATTAAGCGTGACGGCCGAATAGCCGTTGACGAGGGTCGTCAATTTCCGGATGCCGTCCTGCACGTTCACAAAATACGCCTCTATCTCATCGCCCACGCTTACGCAGGGTGCGCCGTTTTCGTCCAGAAACTCCGCCAGATCGATCACACCCTCGCTCTTCCCACCAAGGTCGATATAGACAAGGTCGCCCGATATGCTCACCACCTGTGCCTTTGTTTTCTGGCCCGGTTGGAGCCTTTCGGACGCGACGCTCTTTTCAAGCAGCGAGGCGAAGTCCTCTTCCAATTCCACTGCACTGCCGCCTTCGGCCGGTGCAGCGCTGTTCACGATCTGTTCTTCAGACATGCTTCCTACCTCTCATTATGAATAAAGTCCTGTTCACCAGGCTGCGCCCGCGGCACAGCCCTGTCAAACACGGGACTTAAGTTTAAAGGATTTGGGACGCCGGAGTCAATGCTCAAAAATAAACGGCGGCCCCGCGCCGGGCCGGCGGCGGTACATCAGGGAGCCGATTCTCTTCCTTGACAATGTTTCTCCGGCCGTTTTATGATACTGCCTGCGGTAAATTTTGCGATAAAGTTAGGCAAACATAGAATCATGAACCCCAGTTTGAAAGACTTTGACCGGTCTGTCGCGCTCGGACATACCCCTCCTGAAGACGTTCCCGCCGAGATTACCTGCCGGAAGGCGGCCTTGACCTTCCCCGCATATAATAGATGATGCCGACTCCGATCGAGACGGCCTCCGCCGGCGTTCTGGGGCTTCTGTTCATCGTTGTTTTGGCCGGGATCTTTCATCGGAATCAGCGGCTGCTGCTGCCGGTCTGTTTTTCGCTCGCGTCTGCGGCCTCTCTCCTGACGGCCGTCGCAGGGGGCTGGGCCGTCGGCCAGGGTCTCACCGAGCAGGTCGTGATGCTCATCGGGCTTCCGGACCTCCCCTTTCACCTGCGACTCGACCCGCTCTCGGGATTCTTTCTCACCGTAATCGGCCTTCTGGCCTTCTTCGTCTCGGTCTATTCGATCGGCTACGTGAAAGGCTTCCTGGGCAAGAGGTCCGTTACCAGCCTCGTCATCTTCTACTGCCTTTTCCTGGCGGGGATGTTCATGGTCGTGCTCTCCGACGACGCCCTGATCTTCCTGATCTCCTGGGAAGTGATGGCGGCCGCCTCCTATTTCCTCGTCGTCTTCGAGGATGAGCAGGTCGAGAACCGGCGTGCCGCCTTCCTTTATATGGTTGTCGCCCACGTGGGCGCGATCGCGATCCTGCTGTCCTTCGGCGTGCTGGCCGGCCTGGCGACCGGCTTCGGGAGTTTCAGCGGCTACACCTTCGACGCGATGCGCAGCGCCCGCTTCCCGGTGGAATGGGCGACCGCCGCCTTCCTGCTCTCCTTCTTCGGGTTCGCCGCAAAGGCCGGCGTGGTACCCCTGCATGTCTGGCTGCCCGAGGCGCATCCCGTCGCGCCGTCGAACATCTCGGCCCTGATGTCCGGCGTGATGCTCAAGACCGCGATCTACGGCATCATCCGCATCACCTTCGACCTCATCAGGTTCTTCCCCTGGTGGTGGGGGGCGATCGTGCTGATCCTCGGACTCGTGTCGGCGGTGATGGGCGTGCTCTATGCGCTGATGCAGCACGACCTCAAGCGGCTCCTCGCCTACCATTCGGTCGAGAACATCGGCATCATCCTCATCGGGATCGGCCTTGCGATGATCTTCACCGCATTCAAGCTGCCCCTCCTTGCGGCCCTCGCCCTCACCGCGGGCATCTACCATACCCTCAACCACGCGATGTTCAAGGGGCTTCTCTTCATGGGCGCCGGAGCCGTGCTCCACGCGACGCACGAAAGGAACATGGAGGAGATGGGCGGACTCATCCACCTGATGCCCTGGACAGCCGTCCTTTTCCTTGTCGGCTGCATCTCGATCTCGGCCCTGCCGCCCTTTAACGGTTTCGTCTCGGAGTGGCTGACGTTTCAGGCATTCCTTCTTTCCCCCTCGCTGCCCAGCCCGCTGCTGAAGCTTCTCATCCCGATGGGCGCCGCGCTGCTCGCCCTTACCGGCGCGCTGGCTGCCGCCTGTTTCGTAAAGGCCTTCGGCGTCACCTTCCTCGGCCACTGGCGCGGCCACCACACGCCGCACGTGCGGGAGGCCGGCTGGATGATGCGCCTCGGCATGGGCATGGCCGCCCTCACCTGCCTCCTGCTCGGCATCTTTCCGACCCTCGTCATCGGGTGGATGGATACGGTGTCCGAACAGCTGGTCGGCACGGGGCTCGGCACGTCCGCCGGGACCCTCGGATGGATGTGGCTGACGCCGGTCGCCTATGAGAGGGCCTCGTATTCCGGGCCGATCGTCTTTTTCGGCATCCTCTCGGTCGTCGTCGCCGCATACCTTCTGCTGCACGTCAGGCCGGGCGCGATCCACCGGGTGCCGATCTGGGACTGCGGGTTCCAGAAGATCAACCAGAGGATGCAGTACAATGCGACCTCTTTTTCGATGCCGATACGCCGGATATTCGGTTTCCTCTTTCACGTGCGGGAGCAGGTGCGGCTGAGTCCGCAGACGCCCCACCCGGCATTCCCCCGGAGGATCCATTACTACCTCCGGGTCAGGGACCGCTTCTGGGGCTGGCTCTACCGGCCGGTCATCGAGGCGAGCTTCTGGATATCCCGCAAGGTCGGGAGGCTCCAGCAGGGCCGCATACAGGCATACCTGATCTATTCCTTTATCACGATCATCATCCTCCTGGTGTTCGTCAGATGAATATCTATCCCCTCCTCATAGAGATGGTGCAGGTCCTGATCCTCCTGTCGGTTGCCCCTGCCTTTGTCGGATGGGTGAGGGTGCTGAAGTGCTGGTCCCAGGGCAGGAGCTCGGCCGGCATATTCCAGCCCTACCGCGACCTCTCGAAGCTCTTCTCCAAAGACGTCGTGCTTGCGGAAAACGCATCCTGGATATTCCGCTTTACGCCCTATCTCGTCTTCGGCACCGCGGTCCTCGCCGGCGGCATCATACCGATCCTGTCGACGGACCTTCCCCTTGCAGCCACCGCCGACATCATCGTACTCGTCGCGCTCTTCGCGATCGCGCGTTTCTTTACCGCGCTGGCGGGCATGGACATCGGCACCGCCTTCGGCGGCATGGGCTCAAGCCGCGAGATGACGATCGCGTCCCTGGCTGAACCGGCGATGCTCATGGCGATCTTCACCATGTCGCTCGCCAGCAGGTCCACCTCGCTCTCCCAGATGGCGCAGGCGGTCCTGAGCGGGCAGCCGGTGCTGAGGCCGTCCGTGGCCTTTGCGCTCCTCGCCTTTATCCTGATCGCCCTTGCGGAGACAGGCAGGATACCGGTCGACAACCCGGCGACCCACCTGGAGCTGACGATGATCCACGAGGCGATGATCCTCGAGTATTCCGGACGCCATCTTGCGCTGATCGAGTGGGCCTCGATGATGAAGCTCTTCCTCTTCTCCGCCCTCGGGATCGCGGCCTTTGCGCCGTGGGGCATCTCGCAGAGCGATGACCTCCTCCCCGTTTTTGCGGCCTTCCTTTTTATGGCCGTGAAGCTCGGGGTCGCGGGGGTCTGCCTCGTGCTGATAGAAACCGGCCTTGCGAAGATGAGGCTTTTCAGATTAACCGAATTCCTCGGATCCGCCTTTCTGCTGGCGACGCTCGGGATGCTGTCGTATTTTATTCTGGAGTGATATGAACCTGACGATAGCGGCGAACATCAACAGTTTCCTGGCGGCCCTCGTGCTCCTGACCGCCTTCGGCATGCTCGTCCAGCGGAGGATGTACGGCCTCATCCACCTGTTCGCCTGGCAGGGGCTTTTCCTTTCGGTCAGCACCGCGATCGTCGGTTTCGTGGCAGGCAAGCACCACCTCTACATCTCCTCGCTCCTGACGCTCTCGCTCAAGGTCGTGCTGCTTCCCTATATCCTGCATGTCCTGATCTACCGGCTGAGGATCCAGAAAGAGGTGGATACGGTCGTCAACGTGCCGCTGACGATGCTCATCGGCATCGCCCTCGTCATCTTCTCCTACCACCTGACCGCGCCGGTGCGCGAGCTGTCGACCCTGGTGACGCGCTCCACCCTCGCCGTCGCCCTCGCCACGGTCATGATCGGGCTTTTGATGATGATCACCCGGCGGCACGCCGTCACCCAGATCATCGGCTTTCTCGCCATGGAAAACGGCCTCTTTTTCGCCGCGACGAGCGCCACCTACGGCATGCCGCTCGTCGTCGAGCTCGGCGTCGCCCTCGACATCCTGATAGCCGCCTTCATCTTCGGCATCTTCTTCTTCCATATCCACACCACCTTCGACAGCCTGGACGTCGAGAAGATGGCGCGGCTCAAGGAGAGTGACTGAATGATGCTCCTCACCCTGCTCTGCGTCCCGCTGTTTGCGGCGATCATCCTCGCCTTCGTGGGCGACCGGCGGTATGCCCCCGAGATCAACATCGCCGGCTCTGCCGGAACCTTTGCCGCCGGCCTGGGGCTCGCCTTCGAGGTCTACCTCTACGGCCCCACCCTCGCGGGCAACAAGTTCTTCTTTGTCGACGCCTTCAATGTCTACCTCGCGGTCCTCACCTCCTTCGTGTCGATGACAACCGCGGTCTTCAGCAGGCGGTACATGCGCAGGGAGAGGGAACACGGCCGCGTCGGCTCGATCCGGATGCGCTTCTACCATGCGATGTTCCAGGTCTTCATCTTCGCGATGCTCCTCTGCCTCCTGACGAACAACGTCGGCGTTCTGTGGATCGCGATGGAGCTGGCGACCCTGTCGACGGTGCTCCTCGTCTCACTCTACCGCACCCCTACGGCGATCGAGGCCGCGTGGAAGTATTTCATCCTCTGCGGCGTCGGTATCGCCCAGGCGCTCTTCGGCACGGTGCTCCTCTATTTTGCCGCGGAAAAGGTCCTGGGAGAGGGAGGTGAGGCGCTCCTCTGGACAAACCTCAGCCTGGTGAGCGACCGGCTCGAACCGACGGTCCTCTCCCTTGCCTTCGTCTTCCTGATGGTCGGATACGGCACGAAGGTCGGCCTCGTGCCCCTGCACAACTGGCTGCCGGACGCGCACAGCGAGGGCCCGACGCCCATATCGGCGGTGCTCTCCGGCCTCCTGCTCAACGTGGCGCTCTACGCGCTGGTGAGATGCAAGGTGCTCGTTGACGGCGCTACGAAGACCCACCATGCCGGCGACATCATGATGGGCTTCGGGCTCCTGTCGATCATCGTCGCCGCCTTTTCGCTTCTGAGGCAGAAGGACATCAAGCGGATGTTTTCGTACTCCTCGATCGAACATATGGGCATCGCCACCTTCGCCTTCGGCCTCGGCGGGCCGATCGCCACCTTCGGCGGCCTGCTGCACATGCTCGTCCACAGCCTCGCCAAATCCGCCATATTCTTTACCGTCGGTCATGCCTCGCAGATGCACCGGACGCAGGACATGGAGAAGATAAAGGGACTGATCAGGGGCAACCCCCTCGTCGGCTGGGGCCTGATGCTCGGGGTGATGGCGATCGCCGGCATGCCGCCCTTCGGCGTATTCACGAGCGAGTTCCTGATCCTGACCGCGACGATCAAGGACGCCCCCCTGCTGACGCCCTTTCTCCTGCTCGGCCTCGTCGTCGCCTTTGCGGCTCTCTTCCGGAGGGTGCAGCCGATGGTCTCGGGCGAGATCCCGGAAAACCAGAAGCCGATGACCGTCGCACACCTGCCGGTCCTGCTGCACATGGTGCTCGTCCTCCTGATCGGTCTGTATATGCCTGAATTCCTGAACCAGTGGTTTCATACCGCCGTGGATCTGCTGAAATGAGCATGCTGAAAGACGCCATAACATCCCTGCTGGGAGCGGACGCGCGGTTCGTCGACGGCTATCAGGAGCCGGTCAGGGTCCTCTTCTGCACCGTCCCGAGGGACAAGTTCGTCGAGGCCGCCCGGTCGATGAAGAAGGCGTACGCGCTGCTGGCCGCGGAGTGGGCCACGGACGAGACCCCCTTCGGAAGAGGATACGGCATCTTCGCCTGCTACCGCTGGGGTTCCGAATACCTCATCGTAAAGACAGAGGCGCCTGCCGATGACCCCACGTTCCCCAGCCTTACGAAGAAATATGTGCCTGCCTTCCGCTTCGAGCGGCAGATACAGAGCCTCATGGGTCTGACGCCGGTGAACCATCCGGACACCAGGCCGTGGATAAAGTTCGAGGACTGGCCGGAAGACGCCTGGCCGCTCCGCAAGTCGTTTGACCCCTCGCAGCGTCTGGCGCGGGTCGAGGGCGAATACCGCTGGATCAAGTCTGACGGGGAAGGCGTCTACGAGATACCCGTCGGGCCGGTCCATGCAGGGATCATCGAGCCGGGCCATTTCCGCTTCCAGGCGGTCGGAGAAGACGTGCTGAACCTGGAGGAGAGGCTCGGCTATGTGCACAAGGGGATCGAGAAGCGGTTTGAATCCCTCCCGTGGGAACAGGGCTTCCGGCTCGCCGGCCGCGTCTCCGGAGACACCACCGTTGCCCACAGCCTGGGATACTGCATGGCGCTCGAATCGCTGACGCGGTGTAATCCGCCTGAAAGGGCGCACTGGCTGAGGGCGCTCTTCCTCGAGAGGGAACGTATCGCAAACCACCTGGGCGACATCGGCGCGATCTGCAATGACGCCGCCTTCGCCTTCATGCTCTACCAGATGATGCGGCTGAAGGAGTCCCTCCTCCGCACCAACCACCGGCTCTTCGGACACCGGTTCATCATGGACAGGGTCGTGCCGGGCGGGGTGGCGGTCGATATCGATCCGCGGGGAAGAGATGAGATACTGGCCGAACTCGACCGCCTTTCGCGGGACTTCGAAAAGCTGGTCGTCATCTATGAGGAAAACCCCTCCATCGAAGACCGGGTGCGGACGACCGGGGTCCTCAAGCCGAAGACGGCCCGGGAGATATGCGCCGTGGGGATCGTGGCGCGGGCGAGCGGCATGAACCTCGACTGCCGGATATTCAACCCCTTCCCTCCCTACGACCAGTACGACCGCCTCGAACTCGATGTGCCGGTCATGATCACCGGCGATGTGCATGCCCGGACATGGGTGAGGGTCCGGGAGGTGCGGGAATCGATCCGCATCATCCGCTGGATACTCGAAAATATGCCTGCAGGCCCGATATCCGTTCCCGTCCCCGCGGCCGCGCCGGACAAGGCGGGTTTTGCGGCGGTGGAGGGATGGCGGGGCGAAATCATCTACTGGCTCCAGTCGGGACCGCAGGGACAGATAAACCGGTGCATGGTGAGGGACCCCTCCAGCGTCAACTGGCTGGGGCTCGAACAGTCGATCCACGGCAACATCGTGCCGGACTTCCCGCTCTGCAACAAGAGCTTTAACCAGTCCTATTCGGGGCACGATCTATGATACGCATATTAAGACAGATATTCCGCACCGGCATCGTGACCGAGGAACTGCCGCACGAGGTTGATGCGGAGATCAGGGCGACAGGGTCGCGGCTCGAGGAGGTGATCCGCAGGCGATTCCGGGGGAGCCTGACGATACGCCAGGTGGATGCCGGCTCCTGCAACGGCTGCGAACTGGAGATCCACGCGATTAACAACCCCATCTATAATTGCGAGAGGTTCGGTATCCACTTTACCGCCTCGCCCCGCTTCGCCGACATGCTCCTGGTCACCGGGCCGGTGACCCACAACATGGAGATAGCCCTCCGCCGCACGTATGTGGCGACCCCGCCGCCGAAGCTGGTGGTGGCGGTGGGTGACTGCGGCTGCAACGGCGGCGTCTTCGGCGAGAGTTACGCGTCGCTCGGCGGCGTGCAGAAGGTGATTCCGGTCGATGTCTTTGTCCCGGGCTGCCCCCCGACGCCGACGGCCCTTCTGCAGGGGATCCTCAAGGCGATTGAAGGCTGATCCTCCTCTGCAATTTCCCGGCGTCGATGGCGCTGAAAAATGTGGTGCACCTCGCCTATTCAGGCTGCGCGTGGGCGCAGTGCCTGTTACAGCAAATCATATGAACATTGTGAATTTGATGGAGAGGGAATATTTGTGTAGATTTGGGGGCTGCCCCACCACATCCGTGCGCCTCTGAAGGTATAAAAATCTCTTGTTTGCCATTCGGGGAAGGAAATACTTTCGCCGGGGTAATAATCAAGATAGCAGGGAGGATTGCCGCCGCAAAGTCCGCTGTCCTCCGAATAGTCCACCTGCCTCTTTATCGCATAGTTGATGTGCAGGTATTTCATATCGGAAATCGGCCAATTGTCAGGGGCGTCTCTTTTCACCCAATGAACGTGACTCGTATCGTCAAATTGATAATCGCTAAGTAGATACATCACGCGTTTGTGATTGGCAGGTGCCAGATCAGATAATTTGATATCGTAATATGTGGGTGATGCTATTCTGTAAGTCGTCTCGGAGTAAGGCGAAAACAGAATGTATATATCCTGCGGGTTATGCCCGTATACGTCCCCTTCGCCAGGATAATCCGCCGTCCCGTTATGGTTTGCATCTACTTGAGCTATCGCCTCCGGGCTCCCTGCCACATACCAGTTTCCGTTAACGCATATCTGGTCGGTGTTGCTGAAGATATCCATGGGCGTCGGTTCGCTGACGTCCTTAAAGCCGACAGCCACGGCATTTTCTTCGTTGCCAAGTGTGCCTTTAAAAACTACCTGCAGATATACGTCTGTTGCCCACAGGGGTATCGGGTTCTGACTTAAGTCAAAATTCAGCTCAGTAGGGCTGGCGCCATAAAGGGCGCTTACGTTGTTCTTCTCCGGCACTACGATATAGGAAAAAGCAGCATCCGTTTCAACGGGACCGGGCTGAAACGGATCAGTATGGGCCACCTTGTATTTCACCACCAACTGTATGGTTCCATTTGTCATATTCTCGCCGGTCGTTGTAGTATTTGTGGCCTTGAGTTTTATTGCTGTAAATGCCGCTGTGGCTGGATTAAATCCCGGCTGAGTTGCATCTATCATGGAATAAAGACCATTGGTTGGAACAGATAAATCTATAGTGCCACGAAAGAAGTAGTTTAAGAAACCCGCAGAGTATCCAACGGCCCTTGGGACAAGCAAATCCGCATATTCCTTGTGAATCCTGTTATTAAGAGAATAGACTCTTTGTGAATAGCCGTATTTCTGCATCTCGAAGTCCATGTATGAATAGGCTGACAGACGAGCTATGGGCTTGGACTCAGCCGACCGGTAATTATCCGTGGCATAGCCCTGAAGGTATCTTACGGAATATTGATTTGCCCCAACAGTTTCCGTTGTGGTCCAGTCGCCTATCGGCGCAGGCAGAGCATACCTGGCGTCATCTATATTGGTGTCACGGCTCAGGAAGTTCATGTTCGTATACTCAGCTAGCCCTTTGCCGCCGTTAATCCAGAATGTATCCAGATTATTGAAAACGGATAGCTCGACGGGCGCATAACCAGTAAAATTGAGACGGGGGATTTGTGTATTCAGAGGGTCTGCAGCATCTCGTGTATATCTTTCATACATATCATGCTGTGAATTCAAATAGGGGAGGTGTGCATCGTTCCTTGTGTGCGCTGGAACGGCCTTATCTTGGATTAAGTGAATTATTTGTCCCAGCCCTCTGAAAACATGGCCCAATGCCAGCTTTCTCGCAGACGCTGTCGTATTGGTCATGGCGAGAGCGAAATAGTACCGCATATTCTCCCATGTCCAAGCGTTATTAACGTAGCTCTTGCCCCATGTCAGAGATGGTTCGCCGTACTGAAGACCTCCTATATTTAGCCCATAGCCTGTAGTGGGGTCAAAAAAATGGTTTAGCCATCTGAAAGTCACGTCCCGGTCTTCTTTGATACTGCCTTCCTGAATAAGTCGAAGCGCCGTCATATTAGTCAGTTTATCAATCTTAGTAATGCCTAGCTTGGCAAGATACCCCGTTCCTAGGACAGAATTATTGAAGGCAAATTCCGATATTAGCGAGTGAACCTCCGTGTCATAAGCGACAGCTACACCACTAATGCAACAGAAGGACACGAACACTGTCATGTGAATCATTAATGTTCTTAGTCGCATAATGAGACCCCCCAATATTATGCTCTATTCTTACCCTTTGCCATAACATATCCTATCAAACTGCCGACACCAAAGAGGACGACCACGTTGATAAGTGTTATCAAGAAGTAGGATGTAGATATGATGAGATTGATGCCTATATGTTTCAGAATCCACGCCACCGGAACCATGAGACAAAGCATTCCCCATCCGAAAAAAGCGTTATCTCTCCCCACTATCAGTCCCGCAAGGCTCCCCAGCAGGAGTACCACTGTGAGGAGCAAGTACAACAGCACTGCAAAAGTCCCAAACTTTTTCCATAACGGTTGATTTTTGAGAAGAACCATCTTAGAGTAACTCCTGCAATTGGCTTATTAGAATCCCTGTATCTTCCATAGTCCATCGTCATCCTTTACGAAATAGATGAAATACATTGCGTCGGTTTGCTGCCCGTCTACGGTTTCATTTCTGATTATGCGGTATTCGCCGACGTCACTGCCGATATAGTTTAAGCTTATATCCTGCATATTGGCAGATATCTCGGGCAAGTGACTCCCGAGTATCGAAAAGGTGCTAAGATATTTGTCTTTTGAAGCGAAGCTGTAATAACCAGCCGCCCCTAATGGGTCCTGAGCTGCCAATCTTCCTTTCATTAAATTCCAAATATTCCTGAGCATTGCATCCAAGTCATATGCATTCGCAACCATTATCGCAATAGTATCCATATAGGAGTCGTTGCCTGAGTCCACAACGGTCAGTGTCGCATAGTAAATACCTGGAGTTGAATAGAGACTACTTATGTTTTCAAGCGATGAGCCTGTATAGTCAATTGTCGCATTGCCATCAAAATCAATGCTATAACTTGCCACACCATTAGAAATTGCTGTTGAAGCCGAAAAGTTTACGGTAAGCGGCGCAACGCCAGATTCCGGATTTGCAGTCAAAGTCACATATGGATACGAAGTATCTGCTGTTATTGCAATCGCCGTAGTAGCTGTATTACCTGCGGTATCTGTCGCAGTTACCGATATCGCATTAGACCCATTCGCAAGCGGCACATGATTTGCCACAAATTGGTTGTTGTAATTCATAGCAACTCTTGCATTCACCGTCACCCCTGTTTCGTTGCCCGGAGTTTCAAGGCTTCCTTTAACCATGATATCTGGTCTATAGATGGTGCTTCCATCTGTAGGGGAAGTAATCGTTATCGTAATAGGCGGTGTCAGAAACGTCAAATCAGGACCATAACTTGTCCCATCTGTATTAGTGGCCACGACCCTGAAATGGTACGTCATGTTGATAGAAAGTCCTGAAATATCTGCAGCTACAGAAACATCATCACCCCCCGCAGACAACAACTGAGCCGCGGTTGTATTTCCATAGGACGTTGTCAATCCCCACTCAAAATATACGGATGTTTCTAACCCGTTTGGATTTACGGTCCCATTCAATGTGGCTGAGTTGCCGTTCTTGTTTGTCGCCGAAGTCGTCATCGCAAACGGAGGAGCATTAGAAGGAGTTGTAAAGGGAACATCACCTCCATAAGTGGTTCCCGCAGAATTCGTGGCAACCACTCTGTAGTGATAGGTAGTATTGAGCGTCAGCCCTGCGATATTTGCTGTAACCGCTACATTATTGACTCCAGCAGGAATATTCTGCGTAGTTGTGTCATTTCCATAGGATGTATCAGTCCCCCACTGGAAATATACCGAGGTTGCTGCCCCGTTTGGATTGACTGTCGCGTTTAATGTTGCGGAATTGCCCGCCGTATTATTGCTAACGGCGTTCGTCGTTGCAGAAGGGGCAATTATCGGCGTTGTGAAGGGTACATCGGAACCATTAGCCGTCGCTATAGAATTTGTAGCCACAATCCTGTAATGGTAGAGCGTGTTTGCCGTGATCCCCGTAATACCGGCCGAAACAGCAACGTCATCGGTTCCTGCAGGGATTACTTGAGTGGGCGTAGTATTTCCATAAGACGTTGTTAATCCCCATTCAAAATGAACAAAAGTCTCTGCCCCGCCGGGGTTGACCGTAGCGTTTAATGTGGCGGAAGTACCGAGGTTATTGCTTACCGGGTTCGTCGTTGCGGATGGCGCAAGAGCCAATGTCGTGGCGTTGGCTTCATTACTGCAGGCGGAATCCGCGAAAAGGTCATAAGCCTTGACACGGTAGTAATAGGTAGTTCCCGGCAGCAGGGCGGCATCGGTGTCGGAATATGCTGTTGTCTCCGCACCTGCCGTCCCTATCTGTGTATAAGTTCCCTCCGCCCCGGTCTTTCTCTCAATCTTGAAGCCCTGCTCGCCGCTGGAATTGTCGCTCCATGACAAATCTATTCTGCTTGAAGATAGTGCAGTTGCATTAAGGCCGGAGGGCGCATCAGGCGGAACGTAAGTACCTGAAAGGCTAAGAGTTGAAGCTGAATCTATTGTTACCGTCCCGGCATATCCTACGCCTATGGCAAAGGCAACATATGCGTCATTCAAATTCCATGTGCAGTCTCTTGATGAAGTAGCATTAAGAAGGATAGCGTCACCAGAGGAAGGCAGAACGCTTCCTGTCCAGTTCTCCGGTGTTGATGCGAGGTTGTCGGAGCCCGCACCGGTCCATGTTGCAGAAGAAACAGGTGAGGCCGATGCGAATGAAAGGAATAAGAAAACGAATACCCGCAGAGAAATTCTCATACTGATCCCCTTTATTCTCAAGCAAGGCGTTGCGATACCCAAAAAGATTCAAACATAGAACGCGATTCCTTGTCAATGATTACTTGATGCTTTCCTGGACTCATCATAAGAACCCCACGCGTGAACAGGTGGCCGGCTTGGCCGGAGCAGATGACCCTTATCACCGGAATAAGCATTCTGACTCGCAGGGACCTGCGCCTTCACGCTGAAACAGGCGCCGTCTTCTTGTTAAATGCCTTTTCGAAGTGTTATCCTCTTTCATGAGAACAATCACCACGCTGACCGCAGGATCGGGGCTGTTTTCCCCTGCAGGAGAGCGTGCACCCATTACAGCGTACAGGATGATGACATGCTACATTTGAAGCGGCAACTGCCTTACCGGCCCACGGAGAGAATGAACGTCGTAAGCTACCCTATCCGCGATATCGTGATGGAGGCGAAGCGCGAGGAGGCGAAGGGCAAGAAGATGATCTACCTGAACATCGGAGACCCTCCCCAGTACGGCTTCGAGCCGTTCAGGGCGATCGCCGACCGGGTGAAGTCCGCGCTCGATGAAAACTGGAAGGGGTATGCCCCTTCCGAGGGAGACGAGGAGTTCAGGAAGACCGTTGCAAAGATCGAGAAGTGCAGGCCGGAGGACGTGTTCGCGGTCGCCGGCCTCACCGAGGGGATAGACTTCTTCTTCCATTCGTTCATCGGATTCGGGGAGAAGGTGCTCCTTCCGAACCCGGTGTATCCGCTGTACCTGAGCAAGGCGAAGCAGTTCGAGGGCGAAAGCGTCTTCTACCGCCACGATGCGGACGGCCAGATAGATGTGGCGAACCTGGCAAAGAAGATCGAGGGCTCAAAGGCGCTGGTGATCATCAATCCGAACAATCCCCTCGGCTCGGTCTATTCGGAAAAAAACCTGAAAGACGTCGTGGAGCTGTGCGCGGAATACGATGTCCCCATATTCTACGACGGCTCCTATGACCAGCTTATCCTGGAAGGCAAGCCGGTGGACTTCAGGAAGATAGCCCGCGACACCATCCCGTTCATCTACGGCAGTTCTCTCTCGAAGGACTTCAGTTATACCGGCGCGCGGCTGGGGTGGGTGACCTTCCACGGCGACAAGTGGTCAGAGGTGAAGAATGCCTTCTTCCTGCTCTGCAACCAGCGGCTCTCCGTGAACTGGGAGTACCAGAAGGCCGCTGCCGCTGCGTTGGTTGACCCGACATTCCCGAAGTACGTAGCCGACATGAGGAAGAAGCTGATCGAGCGGAGGGACACCTTCGTGAAGATGGCGGGCAGACTGCCGCTCTCGTTTCCGGTGCCCAAGGGCGCGTTCTACGCGTTCATGAAGATAGAATCATCGAAATGGAAGAAGGACGTGCAGTTCGTGCGCGCAGCACTCAAGGAAGGCGTTGTCTTCGTCCCGGGCTCCGGCTTCGGCAGGCAGGAGGACGGCGTATACTTCAGGTCCACGTTCCTTCCCGAGCCGCATATCATCGAAGAGGCCTTCTCGCGGATCAAGCGGCTGCTGTGAGGAGATCATGAGATAATGGAGCTCATCCCCTGCCCCCAGTGCGGCAAGCTCGCGAACCCCAGGAGCGCCCTCTGCCCTTTCTGCGGGGGGAGGCTCGAAGATGAAAACAGACTCGGTGCACCCGTCTGCCCCCGGTGCGGGGTCGGCCTGGAACTCAGGAGGGACGATGACATCGAGCTGGATTCCTGCCCCCAATGCAACGGTCTCTGGCTCGACCCCGGCGAGTTTGACGTCATGACGGCCGAGTCGACCGTCTACAGGAAGGAACAACTGAAGAAGGAATACAGCCGTCCCCCGCTTCCCGACGCGGGCGAATACCTCCCCTGCGCGCGGTGCGGCAAGCTGATGGTGCGGAAGAACTTCGGACGCATATCAGGGGTGCTCATCGATGAATGCGGCAGGCACGGCATCTGGCTCGACAGGGGCGAACTCGATAAGATCAGGCACTTTATCCTGGACGGCGGCCTCGAAAAGGAACAGTTCAGGGAGATCGAAAAGAACCGGGCTGAGCTTCAGGACCTTGCGGACAGAGTAGACGATGTCGCCTTCACGCAGAAGCTCATCCACTTCTGGGACTGGAAGAGGTGGTTCTTCAGGCCCTAGCGGCGCGCCCCGGCGAGCGGCCTCCTACCCAATCTCCGCGAGTTTCCTCCGGGCTGCCTCGTTTTTCGGATCGATCATGAGTACCCGGCGGTACTCTTCCGCTGCCCGCCGGACCATGCCCGCCTTCTCATAGGCAGCAGCGGCGGCCAGCCGGAGCCCGATGTCTTCCGGCAGGGCACCAACCGCCCTCTGCATCACCGAGATCGCGTCGTCGTACCAGCCTTTGCCCATCAGATAATTGTAGGCTGTATGAAAGTAACCGGGAGAGACTGTCTTCTCCTGTTCGAGGAACCGGAAGGAGTCCAGGAATTCCCGCCTCGCCTGCTCCTCCCTGCCTGTCATCCGGAGATAGTCCGCAAAGATGAGATGGGGTTCGACGCGCTGCGGCAGGGCCTCCCGTATCTCCTCGTCCTTCAGTCCACGGACCACCAGGGCGGCGATGTACTCTCTCGTCCTGGGCTGCTCCAGGGCGATGGCCGCGGAGAGGGCGGCAAGCCCCTTTTCCCGTTCTCCCCGGTCGAAGAGCCAGAGGCCGTAGTGCGCTTGGAGGGCGGGGTTCTTCGGCTCAGCGGCGATCCCCGCGCGCATCAGCAACCCGGCCCGCGCCGAGTCCTTCCTGCCCGCGTAGACCATCCCCAGCCTCTGGAGGTATTCGCCCCTGAGAGGACTGAGGCGGACCGCCTGCTGATAGGCGGCCAGCGCTGAGGCAGCATCGTTCATCGCCAAAGACGTATCTCCCGCGGCATAGCGGTACCGGGCATCGAGCGGACTGAACAGGGCGGCCCTGCGGGCGATTGCGCCGACCATCCGGAATTCCCCTTCTCCCTGCAGCCGTTGCAGACGCACGTCCCTGATCGTTGAAAAATAGTATCCGGCCAGGAGAGAGCCTGCATGAAACACAAGCGCCGCGACGAACAGCATGGAGGCGGCCGGCAGGGCGAATCTCCGCGAGGTGGCGGGCAGGGCCTTGAGGAGCGTCGGGTTTGCGCCCTCGATAAACCGCGTATGGGACGCCGAGACCGCAAGTCCCGCCAGGAAGAAGAAATAAAGGCCGTTGGAACCGATGTGGAGATTAAAGTCAGTCATGCTGTGGATGAGGATCGCGGCGATCCCCGAGACGCTGCCGATGAAGAGATAGACCGCGTTTTTGTCCCGCCTTCTGCGGAACGCCCGGTACGACCCCGCCACCACGGACCAGAGGAACCACGCCATCAGCAGGCAGGCGATCCCTCCCCCCTCTGCCAGGAGCTCGAGGTAATCATTGTGGGCATGCTCCACGATCTCGGTCCCTTCGAGTGTGCGGTAGCGCGGGTAGACGGCGATATAACTGCCGAAGCCCGAGCCGGTCAGGGGAAAATCCCCCAGCATCCGTACGCTGTCCGCCCAGATCACCTTCCGCGCATCGGCGATATTGCCCCGGGGATCGCGTATCCTGTCGAAGCGGTCGAGGATAGGCTGCCACCCGAACCAGCCTACGGAGAGGATGATGAGGAGACATACACCGGCCAGGATAATCCCCCGTCTCGCATTCGCACCCGGTCTGAGGAGCATGATCCCGAAGAGGATGAGCGAGATGCAGAGGCTGATGATCCCCCCGCGCGAGAGACTCAGGAATACGGAGGTGGCGATGACGATGCAGGCGAGCCCGGAAAGGATATGGATGTTCGTACGGCCCTGGCTGAAGAGTTCCACCACCCTTTCCCGGAGAGTCCCCCGCACGTGTACAGGCCGGGACGCGAGGAACACGGCCAGCACCACGGGAAAGACCATCTCCATGAAACCGGCATAGTGGTTCCTGTTCACAAAGGGACCGAAGGGGGCGCCACCGCGCGTCAGCTCCCTGAACCAGAAGATCCGCTGGTTATAGAGGAGGTACTGGAGGATGCTCACCGCGGCCAGGCAGGCTGCAAAAACCATGACCGTCATCACCGTCCCCCTGAGACGGTCGCCCCTGGCAAGGAACTGGACCGTCAGGATATAAAAGACTGCCGACGCCGAGAACCGGAAGAACTCCGCAAGGGTCTCCTTCTTCGCCAGGGAAAGGGATACCCAGTCCACGGGTCCGAACAGGCCTGTCGTCTCCGCATACACCCGGTAGGTCTCCGGTGATATGATCCTCACCAGCCCGGAAGGGAGAGGAGCCAGCTGGACGAGGAACCACAGACCCATGCAGGCCAGCGGAATAAGGCCGGGGACGTCATGGAACTGCAGCCCCCCTGCGTCTTCGCCCCTGACCGTAAGCGCACAGAAAGCGGCGAACGCGAGGCACTCCATGACAGCCAGGGACCAGGGTTCTACGGTCCCGAAGGCGAGGGGTGCGAAGAGGAGGAGAAAGACAAAGACCCGGTAGCTCCTAGGATGCATCGGCATGCTCCCCGCAAGGAGTGAGGCCCCTATTTTTTCGGGGCTTCGTGCTCTTCCTCGGCGTAGTAGTAATTGTGATAGCGGTAATAGGAGTATTCGTTCTTCTTTACATCAAAGGCGTTGATCACAAGGCCGACGATGTGCGACTTCAGGTTCAGCAGCGCCTTGATACCCTTCAGGGCCGCGTCATACGTCGTCTTCCCCGCCCGGGCCACCATGATCGTCGAGTCGAGCATGCTGTCGAGGATCAGGCTGTCCGTCACCGAGAGGATCGGCGGAGAATCGCAGATAATGATATCGAACCGGCTGCTGAGGCTCGCGATCATCTCCTGCATGCGGTTGGATCCGAGGAGCTCCGACGGATTGGGAGGGATGGGACCGGCGGTAATAATGCTCAGTCGCGGCAGAGGCCCCTGATGCACGATGTCCATGTCCGAAGCGCCGGCCAGATAGGTGCTCAGCCCCCGGGCGTTGCCGAGACCGAATATGCCGTGAATGCGGGGCTTCCGGAGGTCCGCGTCGATGAGCAGCACCGAGTATTCAGACTGCGCGATGGTAATCGCGAGGTTGACCGCTGTCACGGTCTTGCCCTCGGAAGGCCCGGTCGAGGTGACGAGGATCTGTTTCGGCGGGCGATCGGCCGTCGAGAGGAGAAGAGCCGTCCTCACCGCCTTGAAGTTCTCCGCAAAGGCCGAGGTCTGCTGGCCGAGGGTCAGCTGCTCCACCGGAGGACCGCCCGCCGCCTGCAGCGGTATCATGCCGAGGACCGGGATGCCGAGCCGCGCCTCCGCATCCTCGGGAGACTTGACCGTCTGGTCCAGGTACTCTACGAAAAACGCCATGCCGACGCCGCCGAGCAGGCCGATGATCAGCCCCATGATCGCGTTCGCAGCCTTCCGGGGCTTGATCGGCGATCGCGGGGTCTCGGCCTTCTCGATGATGAGAAGATTGACGGTCTGGACCTGCTCGGTGATGTTCTGCTCCTTGATCTTCTTGATGAGGGCGTCGTAGAGCTGCCGGTTGGTCTCCGCCTCCCTGTTCAGCATCTGGTACTCCATGTACTTTTCGTTGAGGTTGAGCGCATCCGCCTTGGACTCGCCCAGCTGCCTCCGGAAGGTCGTCTCGTTGGACCTGGCCATCTCGTAGTCGTTCTTGATGGATTCGATGATACGCCTGATCTCCTGGTCCTTCCGGGCCTTCAGCCCATTGAGGTCCTCCACGGCCCTGATCATGATGGGGTGCTTCTTCCCGTATTTCTGCGAATATTCCATGATGTTCTGTTCAGCCTTGAGGATCCCCTGTTTCAGGGTGAGGAGCGTCGGGTCCGAGGCGACGACCGAGATGTTCTCCGCGTCGCTGAGGTTGGTCAGGCCCTTCACCTTGGCGTAGACGGTCTCGATCTCCTTGCGCTTCGCCTCGGCCTTGATCAGCTGCGTATTGAGCTCCGACATCTGCTGGGGTACGATGGCGAGCTTGTTCTCGACGGTCACGAGGTTCTGGGATTTGACATAGGTCTGCAGGGCCTTCTCCGCCTTCTCCATCTTTTCCAGCTCTTCCTCCGCCTTCTTGTTCATCCATTCGAGGGTGTGGCGGGTCGAGCTCATGTTGAGCTCCAGCACCTCCTCGATATAGGCGCGGGCGACATTGTCCGCAACCGCCTTCGCCAGCTCAGGACTCGGCGACAGATACCCGATCTCGACGATCCGGCTGTTCTTCACCGGCCTGACCTCGATACCCGCGCTGATCGTCTTGGCGATCATGTCCGCACGCGCCTCCGCGTCGGCCTTGCTTCCCAGCTCGCTGACGCCCTTCGTCCTGAAGACAACGGACCAGGCATTCCGCAGCCACCCCATGACGATGCCGGTGAGGGAGCCCTGCGGCCTGGCGTTCCGGGCGAAGTAATCGCTCTTGTCGAGGGCCAGCATGTCCACCACCTTGCGGGCGACCGACGTACTCTTGATGAGCTGGTTCTGGGTCTCGTAGAATTCAGGGTCGTACGGCATGTACATGTAGTTCATCATGAGGTTCCGCGCCTCGCTCTTCTCGATGATCAGCTTCGTTGAGGCACGGTAGATGGGAGTTGTCGAGAGAGTGCCGATCAGGACGACGACAAAGACCACGATGAAGATCGTAAAGGCGGTCTGCCTCCGTTTGTAGATTACCTTCAGGTAGTCCCTGAGGTGTATGACCTGTTCTTCGCCGCCCGCGTCCTGCATGCTATCGCCTCCCCTGTCCTCTCAAAAGAAACTCTCCGGCACCACGATAATATCATCCGGGAAGACGGCTTCGTCGAGGCTCACCCTTTCGAGGATCTCCTCCTTGCCCTTCACCTTCCTGATGATCTTCACCCTTCCGGTGGATGCCTTGTCGCTGAAACCGCCGGCGGTCGTGACCGCCTTGAGCACGGTCAGCCCCTCCTCATATTTGTAGGAATCCGGCTTCTTCACCTCGCCGCTGACGAAATAGACGCCCGCCTTGCTGATGTAGATGCTGTCGCCGTCGAAGACCGGCACGTCCTGGGAGGTGTCGCCCATCTCGACGAGACGCCTGAGGTTGATGGTGATCACCTTCTCCGGACGTTCCGGTCCCTCTCCCCGTCTCTTGATGATCGCCTTGTCACCCGCGTCCTTGGTCAGGTCCCCCGCCTTCGAGAGGACCTCGATAAAGGTGGTAAAGCCCTTCAGCTCGTAAAGCCCCGGCCTGTTCACCTGTCCCATGACCATCACCTTCTGGCTCCGGTACTCCTCGATGAAAATCGTCACCTGCGGGGAGATGATATACCCCTCGGCCAGTTCGGCGGCGACCTTCTTCGCCGCCTGGGACAGGGTCAGGCCTGCCACCTTTACGGAACCGATGAGGGGGAAGAGGATGGCACCGTCGCCGCTGATCCGCGCGACCGTGCTGAGGTCAGGGTGGTCGTACACCGTTATCCTCAGCAGGTCTCCCTCCCCGATGACGTAGTCCTGGGACAGGGCAGGAGCAAAACTACCCAGCAGCATGAGCCATGCCGCCGCTATAAACAGGTTCCTGAGCATCTTCTTCCAGTATATCAGAATTGACCCGCAGACGCGCTGCGCCCGATGCCGGCGGGCGACCCCGGTACGCCTCTCCGCATCAGAAGAAGCTTGCGGCTTTGAGGTAGACGGTATTGGTCGTATACTCGAGTTCCGAAAAGCTGGCGGTCCTCCGGGCCCTCGAGAAACCGAGGTCGAACTTCAGCCACTCCTTGAACTCATACTGAAGGGCAACGGCTGCCTCGACATATTTTTCGACGAGCTGCTTCGTCTCCGCGCCGATCGTCACGTCCCCTTCATACCGGTCCCTCTGCCAGGAGAGGCGGACCGAGCCGTTCACCTTTTTCGTAAACCGCTGGGTGTAGGTGGCCCGGGCGCTGTCCGAGACGATAAAATTCGCGGCGGAGACGTCGGATTCATTCGTCTTGCGGGAGGCGACCAGCGAAACGGACGTCTTGGGCGTAAAGAAATAGTCCACCTGCGCCTCGGCAAGGAAATCTTTCGTATTGCTCTGCCCGGAGGCGGAGAAGTCCTTTGCGCCGTACCCCGCCTTCACCGAGCCCTTTGTCCTGGCGGTCACGTCCCACCGCAGGCCGGCAAATACATGATGCTCGCGGCTGCCGGAGAGGACATTCTCGTCATACCGGATATCGAGAAACTCGTACTGGACGAAGAGGGCCGTCTTCGACCCCACCTTATAAAAAACAAAGGCGGATGCCCCGTTGTCGGTCCGGTCCCGGAAATCGTTTTGTGACGCCAGATAGTGCACGCTGAAGTTCGAGAAATCAGCCCGGAGGAGCATCCGGTCGCTCACCTCGTAGCTGACGAAGGTGGAGAAGAAGTTCGAATTGAAGCGGTCCAGGGTAAAGAAGATGCCGGTCCCGCGCTGGTTGTGCGAACGCATGAACTGGTCCTGCAGGTCCACCGACAACCCGCCCCGAAAGTTGTACTGGAGAAAGCCCTCGGCGATATGGCTCGTGGTATTTTCCGAGGTGTACTTCATAAACCGCTCGATCTCCGCATGGTACGACACGGACGCGACGAGCCTGTTGGGATACCGGGTGGGGAAGCGGGTCAGGGCGGTCCCCCCCGGCGTGACGTTCGCCGTCTCGATCGCGGTAAGCCGCCAGTTCTCCTTCACCCCGGGGATGTTGAAGGATATGCCGGGAGACAGGACGGTGGAGAAGTCCGCCTTGCGGTCGTCCCGCGTGTTAAAGATATTGTCCGAGTAGTCGCCCTCCAGGCCGAGGTACAGGTGGAAGTTCCTCTTCTTCTTCTCGAAGATGTCGCCCGATATCGTCCGGGCCTCCGCGGGCCGCGTGCCCGGCGGAGGCGGTTCGGGAGCCGCCCGCGCGGGTTGCGCCTCCGTCTCCCCTGTTGCGCCGTCAGCCGGGACTATCACCGCCTCGTCATATCCGGAGACAGCGAGCCGCCCCTGCAGCGTACGGGCCTCCGCATGGCCGGCAAACCGACCGCACCGCACCGCGTATCGGTCCTCCTCCTTCCGTATCTCGCAATCGATGCCGTTCTTCTTCAACTCCTCGACGGCCTTCGCGGCACGCTCCTGGTACTGGAATAATCCGGCGCGTACCGCAAGAAAATCAGCGGAAGAGGAGATACGGGGCGTCAGGCCGCAAAAAAAAAGGGAGGCTATGACTGCCGCGGTTCGCGAGGCAGAAGGGAAATCCGGCATCAAAAGGCTGACGGACTGAGAACGATGCCACCGCTGCGGTTTCCGCCGGGGAAACCGATAACAACGGGACCTGCCCCCTCGGCGGGCGTATAGCCGAGACCGAGGAGTTCTTCCCTCTGCATCACCTCGGCGACGTCCTGGGGACGGGCACCCGCTTCAACACAGCACCGGGAAACAACGTCAGGCGTGGCGCCGGCAGCTACTGCGCCGAAGATAATCTGCTCCAGACTGCCCCCGCCCTCGATGCAGCACTTGACCACGTAGCACGCGCTGTGGCCCATCTGTATCGCGGTACTGACGACCTCGCGGGTATTGCGCCGCTCCCTGATCGCATGTTTCACCGCGGGACAGATGTCTTTGCTGAGGGCGACCTGTTCGCCGAGCAAAGTCCGGATGTCCTGCGGGAAGACGGTGCCTGCGCTGAGGAGAATGAAAAAAAGGACTGCAACAGCGGAAGAAACCTTCAGAACTGCCTTTCCCATGGCGCCTCCTTGCAAGTTCTGTTTTAGCGTATCACGCCGATATGAATTTGTCAACGAAATTAAAGGGTTTTAGACAAACCAGCGGTTCATATGAACCCCGGGCCGCAAGGTCGTGACGGACAGTTCCGCGCGTTGCGGCCCTGTCATGACTTTTGGCCTGACCTCTGCTATACTTTTCCTACATGCCGAGGAACTGCGGACATAAGACTGCATGAGATACCTCTACTATATCGTCGCCATCCTGCTTCTTCTCTCCGCGATCATTGCCTATCAGCTCTCGGTTCCCGCCGTGCCGGAGCAGAAGGCGGCCCTCATCATCAATGAGAAGGTGATAACCACGGAGGAATTCGCCCGCCTCTTCGAAGCCCGGCAGGCCCGCGGGGAAGGCAAGCGTGATTTCATCAATTCCCTTATCACGAGGGAGCTCCTCATCCAGGCCTCCCAGAAAGAAGGGATAGACAGGGAAGAGCCTTTCCGGAAATCGATCCAGAACTTTTATGAGCAGTCCCTGATCAAGCTCCTCATGGACAGGAAGTTCGCATCCCTCGATATCAGCGTGAGTGACGAAGAACTTTCCCAGTGCGTCGGCCTGATGAGGAAGAAGATGCATCTGACCGTCTTCAGCTTTGCCGACCAGGAGGGCGCGGAGAAGGGCGTTACACAGAAGGGGGAAACGACCGCCGCGTGTTTCCGGGACCTTTCACAGGACATCCAGTCTGCCGTCGCCGGTCTGGAACCCGGGCAGAAATCAAAGCCGCTCATGGTGGGAGATCGCTACCTCGTGGTGCGGATGGACAAGGCCGCGGACGCGGCGGCCTGTGCCCCGCCGGCGGTCGACCGGGAGAGGCTGAGGCAGACGCTCAGGGAGGAGAAGAAGGAAAAGATCATCAACGACTGGGTATCCGATCTTCGCAAGAAGGCGTTCATCAAGATCCTGATCAACGAAAGACAATAGGGGGTGGCATGGAAAGGACCTGGAGAAGGAGAAATTATTTCGTCAAGAAGGAACTGCAGGGCAGGTATATATTCAGCTTCTTCCTCTTCGTTGTTGCGGGAAGTTTTTTTTTTACGATAATATTCAGCGTCCTTTCTGCCGACACCCTCACCATCGTCTACAAGAATCATAATCTGGAACTGGGGAAGACCCCGGTCGTCCTCCTCCGCGAGATGCTTCGGGCCCACTGGATCTTCATCCTCTCCGGGGGACTCCTCGTGGTGCTCGCCTCGATGATCCTCACCCACCGGTTCGCGGGACCGCTCTTTCGTTTTGAGCGCTCGGTCGAGCGGATGATCGGCGGGGACTTCAATTTCGTCATCACCCTGCGGAAACGGGACGAGGCGAAGGAGCTTGCCGATTCTCTCAACCGGTTCAACAAGACGATGTCGGGCCGGTTGCGGGAGATGCAGGAACTCGCCGATGCGCTCAGTCATCAGATGAAACACGTGCGGGACTCGTTGGGCGAGAAGGCGGGAGAAGACGTGGACAAGGCGATCACGCTTACCCACAAGATCCGGCATCTGCTGGGCGGTTACAAATTACAGAATGACCGCTAGGCATGCGTTTATCCCTTTCCAGCGTCTTCACCCTGGCAGGTCTGCTCATTGTGCTGACCTCTCCGGGAGCGCTGGGCTCTGAACTGAAGACCCGTTACGCCACGGTGGTATATGAACGGGATGAACTGGTCCGCCGCTTCAACAAGGAGGTCACCCTCGGCAGCCTGTCGTACCTGATGCGCGGGAGGCAGGCTATCACGGTCGAAGACGAGGTGAGGACCAAGGTCGACGTCCTCGTCGAGCGCATCGAATCTCTCCTGGACATGTTCCCCCGCGAGATGCGCTTCAGGATCGTGCTCCTGCCGACCGCGGCAGAAGTCAGAAAGACCTATAAAGACCGCTACCGTATCAGTGTCGATTTCATCGCCTTCTATGCGCCGCGGGACAAGACCGTCTTCCTGTCGGTGGACGACATAGAACTCGGCGTCCTCGCCCATGAACTGACCCACGTGATCCTGGACCACTACTTCGGCATATCGCCCCCCGCCAAGATACACGAGGTGCTCGCCCAGTTCGTGGAAGCGCACCTGAAGGACTAGGTTCCCATGCATGCATTGAGCCGGGATACAGACGACAAATCCGCCGCGGAAACGGCGCCCCGTCCCGTCGGTCTGCGGGACATCATCTTCTTCCTGCGGTTCGGCAAGGCACGGTGGACGTGGGCAGCCCTGGGCATTTGCCTCACCATGGTGGCATCAGGGGCCGGGGCTCTGATCCCCCTCGGGGGCAAGGCCCTGATCGATTACGCGGTCCTGAAGAGCGGGCTGTCGCAGGTAGACCGTCTTCTCCGGGCATGGGGCCTGGCCGCAGCCGTGCCCGCGGCAACCCGTGTGCTGGGGTCTGCTGACCTCATCGTCCTTGCGGTGATGCTCCTCGGCGTCGCGACCGCGGCCGCAGCCATGCTCCAGAAATATGTGCTCTTCAGATTCCAGCAGGATGTTGCGCGGACCGTCGAAACAGCCCTCTTCGACCATGTGCTGAGGTTCCCCCTCTCTTTCTTCCGCAGGCAGCAGACAGGCTATCTCATGTCGCGTGTGCGCGACGATGTGCAGGTCGTGCAGTATATCTTTTCAGAAGGCGTGGCGCATGCGCTCTGGAGGGCGCTCTTCCTGGTGTTCGGTCTCCTTTTCGTCTTCGCCATCAATCGCGCTCTTGCCCTGGTCTCCCTTGTCCTGCTGCCCGCGGCTTTCCTGATCACCCGGTCCCTGGGCCGGAGGCTCCTGAAGGTCAGCACGGCCGAGAGGGAGCGTGGCGCCGAGGTATCGCGGGAGGTCCAGGAAGTACTCTCCGGCGTCGAAACCGTCAAGGCCCACACCGCAGAGGAGAGGCAGGTTGACCGTTTCTCCGAGCGGCTCGGCTCCGCGCTGGCCATGAGACTGCGGGCCTTCGTCCTCTCCTTGCTGAGCGGGTTTTCCGTGAGCGGCTTCCAGTTCGGCTACACCCTGACGGTCATGTGGTTCGGATCGCATGAGATACTGGCCGGCAGGATGACCGTGGGGGACTATGTGGCGCTCACCTCCTATGCGGTCTACTTTGCAGGGTCCGTTAATAGTGTCGTCGCCTTTTACATGGCCCTGCAGCCCGCATTGGCGTCTCTGGGGAGAATCATGGAACTCTTCTCCCTGACACCGGAGACGGCGGATCTTTCACCAGCGTCCGGGGAAGTCCCGCCGATGACAGGAGCCGTCTCTTTTGACCATGTCTCCTTTTCATACGACGACGGCGAACCCGTGCTCAGCGATATCACCTTCTCCGTCCTTCCGGGCCAGATTGCGGTCATAGAGGGGCTCAGCGGAGCCGGCAAGACAACCATCGTCAACCTCCTGCTCAAGTTCTACGAGCCGCTGTCCGGCGTGGTCCTCATCGACGGCAGGGACATACGTCATGTCTCCGCCCGCTGGCTTCGCGACGGGATCGGGGTCGTCTCGCAGGATATCTTCCTCTTCAATGACACCATAGCGGACAATATCCGATACAGCAGGCCTGGTGCGTCCGACGCTGAAGTTGAAGAGGCAGCCCGTCTGGCCAATATCCACGAAGACATCATGGGTTTTGAACGCGGCTACCGGACCGTCGTGGGGGAGCGGGGTCTGCAGCTGTCAGCGGGTCAGAGGCAGCGGGTTTCCATCGCCAGGGCATTTCTCCGGGAACCTGCGATACTGATCCTCGACGAGCCGACCTCCGCACTCGATGCGGAGACCGAGGCACGGGTCGCCGCCTCAGTCTCCGCTCTGGCCAAGGGGAGGACTACCTTCGTCATCACGCACCGCCCGGCCCTCACGCGCATAGCGGACAGGATATTCGTGCTGGAGGGAGGGCATATCAGGGAGTTGCCGCCCCCGGCCTGAAATCTACTGAATCTTCCCCTGAAGGCACAGCGCCTTGTCCATCTCCAGCCAGAATCGGCCCGTCAGACTGATCTGCAGAATGTATGAGGGTACGCACCGGACCAGAGCAGTGATGTTGTCGAATCTTTCCCTGTGCAGGACGCGGCTATCCTCTTTCCCGAGGATACGAACCATAAGCTGCGATGCCTGCGCCGCGGCCTCCGCAAGCAGGGTGGCTGCCTGGCCTTTTCCAATCCTCTCCACGCGGTCCTCCTGCGACTGCTTCAGAAAGAAGATGCCCCTGAGAGGCACCGCCTTCCGCACGTCCCAGCAGCCGCCCGGGCCATCCGGCAGGAAACTGCTCCATGTCGGCCAGGGATGCGCCCTGTAGTCGCCCTGCGGGTCCCGCACCACCAGGGTCGTGTCATCGCACAGCGGGTTCCACGGAGGGGGAAAACGGTTGCTCGCGGTCGACTTTCCCGTGCCGCCCGACGCCGCCAGGATCACCCCGCTGCCCTCTCTTTCAGCCAGGGCGCCGTGCAGGAGGATCCCTCCGTCCGCCTGCGCACCACGGGCCATCACCGCGGCCAGCTCCGACAGATGGACGAACAGCCCATCATCCGCATCGTATGGCTGCAGATGGCAGACAATGCTGCCGTCTGCATCATGGTGGAGCAGGGCATGGCACGCAGTCGGCGATGCGTCAGGGTGATGCTCATCGACCCGGACGATGAGGCGGCTCTCCCTCTCGTGATCACCGGGTTCTACTGCGTCCCCGGCCACATCCATCCTCATCGCTGCACCCAGCCGGGATACAAGGGGAGCTGCCTTTTCATCTCCCGCCGTGATGACCCACCGCCGTCCGTTTGCCAGGACGAGGAAGTACTTTATCCCCCGCGACGGCAGCCGGCTCATCCGCCCGGGCCGCGGTCCCCGCCGCGCCGGATACAGAGCCGCCGCACATCCACAAACAGACGGAAAGGCCGCCGGATGCGCCAGCACTCTTTCTGATTATCATACCGGCCGATCACCCGTCGTCCCATCTGAAGCTGAAAGCGGTCCTCCCCCTGCGAGCGGAAGACGACCACACGCGCCCGCAACCGCCTCGGCACGAGTTGAGCTGCCCCGCCCCATCGTGACAGGGCATGGTATACGGGACGCAGGAGGCTGGCGGCTCTCTCCCGGGTGATGCGGCTCCAAAGAAGCCAGAGGCTTGTCCCCCGGCCTTTGAGACCTCCGGCGACCGCCCGGCGGTCCCTGCCGCACAGGACCGCAACCACCCGGCCGAGGATATCCTCCGGTCGTAACTGATAGGGATCCTCGCGGGTGCTATTGTCACCCCGTGTCGTTATGCCGGACAGGGTCACCCGCACAACCCGGTGTACGACAGGTTGGTCAGCGGTCGGAGGCACGAAGAAGATGACATCGCCCGCCCGCACGGGCCTTTCAGCGTACGGCGCAACCTCCAGGACAGCGGGCTCCCGCAACACGGGACTCATACTGCTCCCGCGGTATACGGCGAAAAACGGCGGTCTTCTTACCCCTGCCATGCCGTACTCATCGCCGCGCGTGACGGGGGGAAGAGTCCGGCTTCCTCCGCCTGGGCGCAGAACCAAAACGGAGACCACAGGCTGCCGGAGCTGTAATAGTTCTGGGCAACACACGAGCCAAGACAAAGCCGCTTCATCAGGCAGCGGCCACAGATCCCGTCCAGGCGTCCGGGCAGGCCTGCACGCAACTCTTTTACCATTGCATTCTCCCGCCACACCTCTTCCAGCCGGTCTTTTCCCACCTCGCCGAACACCAGAGCCGGCACCTGTTTACCGATACCGCAGAGTGCATACTGTCCATCAGCGATGACGCCCATGATGCCGAGGATGCCGCAGACGCCGCATCCATCGCCAACCGCGATGCGGCTGAGAGCCTGGAAGGCATGCGGATAATCGAAAAGGAGCGGCAGGCGTGTCCTGCGCGCCACTTCCCGCTCTACCCGGTTTCCCAGCCTGATCAGTTCGGGGACGCTCAGGGTTTCCGAGGCGTTATGCAGTATTTCGCCGCGGGCTGTCGGCTGCACGATATTGAACTTGATCGAGGCAGCGCCGAGTGCCTCGGCCATGCGCACAAGATCATCCACCTGGCCGGCGTTGCAGCGCATTATGCTGAAGATGATCTGGGGAGGAATACCGGCGGCAACAAGATTCCGCACCGCCCGGCAGGCGGCGTCGAAAGAGCCCCGCACCCCCCGTATGCCTTCGTGGGTCGCCGCATCAACGCCGTCTATGCTCACGGAGACGAAGGGCCGGGGGCATCGTGCGATCTCGGCGGCCATCGCCGGCGTACAGAGCAGGCCGTTGGTCTCTATCGTCACGGCAAGCGATTCCCGCTGAACGATCGCCAAGAGGCGGACGATATGGGGATGAAGCAACGGCTCACCGCCGGTGAGTTTGACACCGCTCAGTCCCAGTGGCCTGGCCTCGAGGATAGCGGTTTCGAACAGTTCAGCCGACAACGTGGGGTAACGGTCGCCGCGTGTGTCGAGCCTCGGCGCCAGCCAGCAGTGGCGGCATGCCAGGTTGCACCCTTCGGTCAGATAGAAATACAGCTGGTTTAGCGGGGTCATCGTTCCGGGCCCATGGTCCGCAGTGTTCGCTCCACCCGGCAGGGTCATGCGATCCTGCCTCCTGCCTCAAGAAACCGCCGCAAACAGGCATCCGGGCTGGGATGATCTGCCGTGCCGGTCAGATTATACGCGACTCCCGGACAGTTGCCGGTGCAATAGGGGATATACGCGCAGCCTTCGCAGAACGCAAAGTCGGACAGCGGTATCGTCGTGCGGCGACGCAGCAGGTTCAGGGCCGGGCTATGCTGCCAGACATCCGCCAGGGAGTCCCGGTTGATCAGGCCCACCGCCTCGTGGGCAAGCATACTGCACGGAACGATGGCGCCATCGGCGCGTACCGCCAGTTTGCTCTCCGTACAGCCGCAGGCGGTCAGATACCCGCCCCGGGGAAGGGCCGGCGCCCCGCTGACCCGGGCCTCCTCCATGCGGCGCCACATCCGCGCCTCGGCCAGCGGCCCGGCAGCGGCAGTGATGCGCCCCGGATACCTCTCGCTCAGCCGCAGCAATGAGGCCATCGCCGCCTGACGCCCCTGTATGTCGAGAATGATGTCGTCAGCATTAAGCCGGCACGTCCCGAAGTATGCAGCCGCATTGGTACCGAAGCCCGCAAGGCCGAGTTCCTCAAGGAGCAGATGCGCCGCATGTTCCAGGTCGAGGACATTATGCCGATGGACCGTCGTCCGGACCCCCACCGGCACCTTATGCCGCTGCAGGGCGCGGATGCCGCGAATCGCCCCCTCAAAGGAGCCCTCCCCGCGGCAGGAATCGTGCACGCGGGAACACGAACCGTCCACCGAGACCTGGACAGAGTCGCACCGGCCGGTCCGCCCGATGAAGGCGGCGATATCGTTGTCGACAAGAGTTCCGTTTGAGAGGATGGAGAAGCGCATCCGGTTGCGGACAATACCTTCGAGCAGGAGGACCAGATCACCGCGCATAAACGGCTCTCCGCCTGCAAGGGTGACGTTCATCACTCCCAGGGACCCCAGTTCGTCGAAGAAGCTGAGCCAGTCGTCAGCAGGCAGGTCCCGGTAATCCACTGCAGGGTTATGGAAGAAGTAGCAATAGCGGCAGCGCAGGTTGCAGCGGGCGGTGATCTCGATATCAAGTGTGCGGGGGGTGCGCATCACGGCAGCGGGCATCCGGCCTGCCCCAACGACAAGGTGCGGAGACATCAGGTGCTGTCCTTCACTCCATAGCCCACAAAACCGCGTTCAGCCAGAATGTCCACGAAGGCGGCAATCTCTCCGAGAGCCGTCTCTGGGACACCCTCGAAGTCGTCGCGGATCTCCTCCGCTATCGTGTCAATGCTTTTCGTGCCGTTCATGCGCTTCCAGACCGTCACCCCCACAGGATTAATGCCCACCGCCTCCGCTGTATCAGGATTAAAAAGAACAGCCCAATCGTCAAACTCCTCCCGGAGCACAACGAGGGGATTGGCAACGGGGTATTCGATGCGGGTCATCAATCGCGCCCACCCGTGCCGCTGTGGCACTTATTTGCAGCACTGCCCAGACCACACTCTCCATTGGCGGAAATCCCCATGCTGCATTGTCCCCCGCCCTGGCCCCCTGGACCGCTTCCCGGAGAGCACTGCGCTCCAACCCCCTCGGGAATGTCAAAGCGAAGGACTACAGGAGATTCGTACCGGGGTTTCTTCTTTTTCTTCTCATCTGGTGTCATAAATCCTCTTTGCGTCCACGAAATGATGAGGTCAGGCGCCTTTTACTCATTATAGTGTCTATCGCCCGCTATTACAAGAAGGCGCAAGTGTTTTTTGCAGCGTCAGCCGTTACGGGGCCGGCCCTTCAGCAGAACCGTTTCCGGATAAATTCCACGGCCGAGGCGTCGGGTACAAACCCGAACTCGTAGCATGCAACGGAAGAGGCGATGCGCGCACAGAAATCCAGGGCGAACTGTATGCCCTCCTTATGCCAGAAGGTGGGGAAACACCTGACCATGAGCCGGTTGGCCGACTCCATCACCGACAATTGCTTTACCTCGTTACCGGAGCCATGCCGGATGAAGAAGATTGCTGCAATCGGGGCTCCCTTGTTCTGGTGGACCCCCGCGGTCCCGTGCCACGGCGTACCGTACGCCCAGAGGGCCTCCTCCTTCTCCCTGACGATCACCCGATCGTCGGTAAAGACTTCGGCTCCGGCAGCATGCAGCCACAGCTCCGAGAGTGTCGACTTGCCGGAGCCAGACGTACCCGAAAAGAGCAGACCCCTGCCCTGCAACGACACAAGGGCGGAATGAAGAAGGATGCCGATCCTGTTGAGGTTGCAATGGCCGGAAATGATAAGCTCATCAAGCGGGTATTCCAGCGGACTGATCATCCTTCGATCGCGTTGCGTACTGAAGGTCGTAATATCCAGCAGCCGTCGGTCTCCGATCGCGATGCGGTACGGCTTATTGTCGGCAGCGATGTCATGCAGCGAAAACATGTACGAATCTCCCCTGCATGACCATGCCCGCCATAATCCCTCTGGAAGTGAACTGAACAGGGAAACACAGGCGCTGAGATCGAATGCCTGCTGTTCAACGATATGGAACAGGATATCCTGTTGACCATCCGGCACGGAAGGAATCGCAAACGCCTTGAAGGCAGGGTCGACAATGATGCCCATCCTGTCCTCAGGCCACTGCAGCAAGATCCTGATTTCAGCTATGGAATAGGATTTCGAACAAATCACGCACGTTAGAGGCAAGTAATGAAACCCGCCGCATCCACGTGAAGATCAGCTGGCAAGCGAGGGACAATTGGAGCCGGTAATGCAGGTACCCGCCCAACCGTCCTTTGCCACGGCCCCCACGAGCACCTTGCAGCCCCACAGGACCGCTTCCTCGGGCACAAGCTTCACCTTCACGCATGCCGGCTTACTCCAGGCTTTCTTCTTCATCCCGCCTCCTGTCTCAAGAATGCATGGCTTCTTTCCCTCGTTTTGGCGATACCGCACAAATAACCGGATTCTCTGTCATATGAGCTGTTTTCGAGCACACTCCACGCCGGGCACTGACCGCAGAGGTTCACCAGTCTGCAGGTGTCACACGGAAGAGAGAAGGTCTTCTTTCCGCTGATGACGGACCGGATGCCTTCTTCCCAGATCCACCTCAAACCCTTTTGCCTCACCGAAAATGCTTCCCGCACCATCATCGAGCATCCCGATATCATGCCGTAGGGATTTATATGCAGAGAACTTACGCCAGTCCCGCACCGGTAGAGTCTTTCGCTCACTGCCGGCGGACCGACGAACTTTGCGCAGAATCTTTCATACTCTTGCATGCGTTTGGGAAAGGTGCGGTCCAGCCGCACGGCATCCTCGGGCGAGATACGGTACCGTTCAGGGGTTGAATGCACCCTGCCGTCAATCCTCTTCTGGATGACAGGGTCGAACCTGAACTCGCAGCCCCATTCCGCTGCCCTCCGGTCCATCGCCTCTACCTCATGCTGGTTAATCGTCAGGGCCATGGTCTTGAGCCTCAGCGGTATCCCGGCCCTCCTGAGGCTCCCGATGCCTTCGATGCACCGCCGGTACGAACCCTTCACCCTCGTCACTTTTTCATATGTCTCTTCGGTGGCCCCGTAGAGGGTGACCTCCGCAACAAAAGGGGGATATTTCGCAAGCAAACCGACCATGTCGTCATCTACCAGCGTGCCGTTCGTAAAAAAAGATACGAGGAGTCCCCTCTTTTTTGCATGGAGGTATATCTCCCCGAAATCGCCTCGAAGCAAAGGCTCTCCCCCCGTGATCAGGAGCCAAAGAGTGCCCATCGACGCCAGTTCGTCGACGAGTTCCGTGATTTCGGCAGTGGCAAGCTCCTTCTGACTCGCTGCTTCATCGCCCATCGGCAGGCTGCAGTAACAATGAACACAGTTATTGTTGCACCGGTAGGTCAGTTCGATGGCGGCGTTCACCGGAATGCGTCCGCCGACTGAGGCGTCGTGCATCCTCAGACTGAAATCCGCGTAGGATTCGGTCTTCATGACATCCTGATCAGCTGCGATCCGGTGAGGTCCCGAACAAAATCCAGCACATCACGTTCCGCCTCCTCCGGTTCCACTTCGTACTCTTCGGCAAGTTCCCCGATTATTTCCCTCAGGGATTTCTTCCCGTCTATGTGTTCCCATATGATCGCCCCGATTTCGTTCAGATTATAGATGGCCTCGACATCAGCAGACGTGGAGAGGAGCGGGACGAGGATGTATTCGTTCTCGATCTTTCTGAAGACGACATTCTCGCTTCTTGAAGGTACTCCGTCAAGAGGTATCTGCATGCTCTTTATCTGCATGCCCTGTGCATGATCATCGTTCAGGGGACCCCCTTTATCCTGCCTTATTCTAGCAAAGATCCCGGAATAATGCATGGGGGGATATTGATGATTCAGGCAGGTAGTATTTAGAATGGATAATGGATACCGTAGCCGGGAAGGACTTCCTCCATCTTGCGTCCGAGGTCATCAGCAGAGGCGGTACAATCCCCTTTGTCGCTTGCGGAGCGAGCATGTCACCCCTCATCGCTGACGGCGACACCGTCATCCTGGGGCCGGTCTCCCGGTTGAGGATCGGGGATATCGTCCTCGTTGGAAACCCCGACGGCCGTCCGGTGCTTCATCGGATCGTGCGGAAGAAAGAGGGCAAAGTCGTCACCCGGGGGGATGCCTGTTTCGAAGACGATGAGGCAGTCCCCTTTGCTTCGGTCATCGGCAGGGCGATCAGGGTGTCCGGCAAGGGATACAACTTTCACCTCACCTGCCCGTTCGGTTACCTCACGGGGATCGGCATCCTACGGCCGACCCATTTCAGAAAGTATCCAGCCTTCAGAAACGTTCTCAGGAAAATCGCCCGCCTGCTCGGATAGGTCCGCATCACCGCGCCGGCTGCAGCGCCACGGGGACCTGCTGCATCTGCTGCACCTTTTCCCGTTGAACCGGATCCGCCGGATAATGGAGAATAATGCTGATCCGTCTGTTCCGGGGGTCGTGGGCGTCCTCCCGGATCAGGGGCTGCGTCGCCGCATAGCCCGACACCCGCACGAGGCGGTCCGGGTCGAGGCCGTTTTGCTGGAGCTCCTGCCGCGCTGCGGAGGCCCGTTCGGTCGACAGCTCCCAGTTGGTATACCGGTCGGATGCGTAACTCAGTGCGTCGGTATGTCCTTCAATGGTGATCTTGTTTTCAAGGGCATTGATGGTCCCGGAGAGAACTGCCAGTATCTTCTTGGCGTTTGTGGTGAGGGCCGTCCCTCCCAGGGGGAACATCGGCCTGCCCTCGGTATCGACGATCTGTATCCGCACCCCCTCTTCAAAGACATCCACCATGACCTGCTCCTTGACGTCCGCGAGCTTCTTTTCTATCTCCTTCTTCAGCTTTTCTTTGAGCGCCTCGGGAGACAGGACGTCAACCGCGCCTTTGCCGTAGTCACGCTCCGTCTTGCCGAATTCCTTGCCTCCCCCCTCTCCGGTGACCCCGACCTGCTGTTCCATCAGGAAGGAAGAGCCGGATTTCTCGAAGAGGCTGAACTGTTTGAAGTAGGAGGCGACCCGGGCCCGCTTTTCCGGAGACACCATGGTGATCAGCCACATGAGGAGGAAGAAGGCCATCATCGCCGTGACGAAATCAGCGTAGGCGACCTTCCAGCTGCCGCCGTGTGCCCCGCCGTGGCCCGTCTTCCTGACCTTCTTGATGATGATCTTCGACTTGGGGTTCATGACGGCCTATTTCTTGCGCAGTGCCGTTTCCAGTTCGGAGAAGCCGGGCCGCACCTGTCCGGGGATCGCCCTTCGTCCCGACTCGACCGCCATCTGGGGGGCGGAGCCGCCGACAAAGGCGACGAGCGCGGTCTTGATCACCCGGGCATAGATCTCCTTTTCCTTCGCCTTGTGCTCCAGGTTCGTCGCCATGGGGCCAACGAAACCATAACACATGAGGACCCCGAGAAAGGTGCCTACCAGCGCGGCGCCGATGCTGTGGCCGAGCACGGCGGGGGGCTGATCTATCTTGCCCATGGTCAGGACGACGCCGAGGACCGCCGCTACGATGCCGAGGCCCGGCAGGGCATCGGCTACCTTGGTGATGCTGATGGAGGGAGTGAGTTCCTCGTAATGGTTCGTCTCGATATCGATCTCCATGAGGTCGTCCAGCTCGTGGGGGGGCATATTCGTGGTGATCATCACCTTGAGGTTGTCGCAGATGAAGTCCAGCGCGTGGCTGTCGGAGATGACGCTCTTGTAGCGGCTGAACAGGGGGCTCTGCCGGGGATTTTCGATGTCGGATTCGATCGAGATCAGCCCCTCCTTCCGTATCTTCGAGAAGATGAGGTTCAGGAGGGACAGGAGCTCCAGGTACTCGTCCCTGCTCACCGCCTTGCCGGTGAAGATGGTCATGATGTTCTTCGCGACGAGACTCACCACCTTGGCGGGAGACGATATCAGGAAGGCGCCGGTCGCTGCGCCGAAGATGATGACCAGTTCCGCGGGCTGCAGCAGGACGCTGAGGTTACCGTGTTCCATCAGGTATCCTCCGACGACCGACCCCAGTACAACCGCTATGCCTATGATCGCGTACATGTCCCTAGTACCTTATCGTTCCGATGAGGGAAAAACTTAACCGGCGGTATCCGCGTTTGTTTCTGAATCAGTATCCCCGCCAGGGGGGGCCTTCAGCACGCCCGCTCCCCCGGCTGCATCAGGGTTCCGGCAGCTTCTGGTTCGCGGGGATGACCATGATGAAGCTCGCGCCTCCGCCTTCCTCGTTCTCGGCCCTGATCGTCCCGCCGTGCTCGGTAATGATGCCATAGGTGATCGAGAGGCCGAGACCCGTGCCCTGGTCGACCGGCTTGGTGGTGAAGAAAGGGTCGAATATGCGGTCGATGAAATCCCGGGGTATGCCCGGCCCGTTGTCCGTTATCCGGACGGTGATCCTCCGGGTCTCTGCGTCATACGCCGTCTCGATGACGAGCCGCCCCTGGACAGGCCGGTCCGCCATCGCCTGTTCGGCATTGACGAGGATGTTGACGATCGCCTGCTGGATCTGCTGTATGTCGAGAAAGGCCATAGGGATCTCGCCGTACCTGCGTACCACCTCGATATTGTGCACCCGCAGCCAGTAAGCCCTGAGCTCCAGCGCCTTTTCGATGATGTCGTTGACGTACTCGAGGCTCCGGCAGGGCTTCTGCTGCCGCGAGAAGCACAGAAGGCTCTCGACGATCTTCCTGCACCTTTCCGCAGCGGTCCTGATCTTCACCGCCTCCGTCCTGACCGTCTCGTCGCCTGTCTTCATCGCGATCAGCTCCGCAAAACCCAGGATGCCGGTGAGGGGATTGTTGATCTCATGAGCCACGCCCGAGACGAGCTGCCCGATGGAAACGAGCTTGTAGGAGTGGTATATCTTGTCCCTGAGCCGTTTCATCTCGGTCACGTCCTTCATGATGCAGACGTAGACCTCCTCGTCGCCGAAGCTGGAAGGGAAGACGCTGATCATGTAGGTCTCGTCTCCCAGGACGATCTCGTCCAGCACCGGGGCCCTCGTGGCGATGGCGCGGTCCAGGGCGCATTTCTCGTGCGGCACTTCCAGGCTGAAGAGTTCGTTGATCCTCTGTCCCACCAGCTCCCGCGGGTGGGTGTTGAACCGGCGGGAAAAGGATGCGTTCATCCTCCGCACCTTCCGGTCCCGGTCGATGACGAATATATAGTCCGAGATCGCGTCGATCGTCTCCTGCCACTGCATCTGGCTCGTCAGGATCTTCTCGACCGCGATCTCTTTTTCGCGCTGGTTTTCCCGGCTTTCTTCCAGCTGGCCGCTTTGTTTGCCGTTCATGACTTTCCCTCCTCAGGAGATGCTGCCTGCTGTTTTCGCCTACAGGAGCGGGGACGTCTGGATCACGACGCTCACCCGCCTGTTCCGGGCCCTGCCCTCAGGCGACGTATTCGATGCGACAGGGCGGAATTCCGCATACCCGGAGGCCGACAGACGCGAAGGCGGGATCCGGTGCCGTGACAGGAAATATTCCAGCACACTGACGGCCCTCGCTGTCGACAACTCCCAGTTGCTGCCGTACCGGGACCGGGGACCGCTTATCGGGACATTGTCCGTGTGCCCTTCGATCACCACCTTGTTGGGGATGCCCCGGATGACGGCGGCGACGGCGTCCATTGCCGGAAAGGCCGATTCCCTGATGGCCGACTGTCCCGGCTCAAAGACGATCCTGTCGCCCAGGGATACGACGACGCCCCGGTCATCCGTTGTAACGGAAACGTCCTCTGCCGGAAAATCTCTCAATGCCCGCGTGAGCTCGCTCCCGATGTCCACAAGGTCGCGCGGTACGGGCCTGACCCCTTCGATGATCTGGCGTGAGGCGGCGCCCTCCACCGACCTGAACGCGCTCCGCATCGACCCGGCGAAAAGGGCGAGCTTGCCGCTGTCGACCTGGCTGATGGCGTACATGGTCGTGAAGAAGGCGAACAGGAGGGTGACGAAGTCCGCATAGGAGATCACCCACCGGTCAGTCTGTTCGTCCTCTTCTGTCCTCCGCCTCTTTCTCACGCGTCATGCACCATCGGGCCGGGGCCGCACCGTTACAGGTACGTCGTCCCCGCCACCCGCTCCTTCTTCCGGTGTGCCCTCGCCTCCGCAGCCACCGTGCGGGGCTCTTCCCTTTCCTCGAGGAATACGCCGAGCCGCTCCCTCAGGTAGTGGGGGTTCATGCCCGCCTGTATGCCGATCACTCCCTCGACGATCATCTCCCGGACGGCGAGGTCCTGGTTCATCCGGTTGATCAGCTTCTTGGCGATCGGCAGAAGGATGAGGTTTGCCGACCCGACCCCGTAGATGGTCGCCACGAAGGCCACGGCGATGCCCGAGCCGAGTCGTGCCGGCTCCGCGAGGTTCTCCATCACATGGATCAGGCCGAGGACCGCGCCGATAATGCCGATCGTCGGAGCAAACCCGCCCGCCGTTTCATATACCCGCGCGAGCCTGCGCCGCTCCATCTCGCTGGTGATATTGTCCTGCTCCATCGTCTCCCGAAGCATCTTCGGGTTCATGTGATCGAGGGCGAGTGTCATCGATTTTCTGAAAAACGGGTCTTCGATCTTCCGGATCTCCCCGTCGAGGGCGATGAGACCGCTTCGCCGCGCAATGCCCGCATACCGTACCAGGTCATCGATAAGCCCGCGCGGATCGGCCCTGTCATCGAGGAATACCTGCCGGAGGGCGTGGCCCGCCTTCAGCACGTCGGACAGGGGAAAGCTCAGGAGGGTCGCGCCGAGCGTGCCGCCGAAGACGATCAGCGCGGCCGTCGGCTGCAGGATGGAGCTGAGCCTGCCGCTCTCAAGGTAGCTCCCTCCCGCGACCGCGGCTATGCCGAGGATGATCCCTATGACGCTCGCACGGTTCATGTTCATCAGCCGCCGCTTTCACGCTGTTTCTTCTTCCCCATGATCTGTCGCTGCCGGCTGAGGGCGTAGTGGATGATCTCGTCGCGCACCTCTTCGCCCATCTCGGCAAAATGCACGGCGACCTCTTTTTCACCCTCTCCCGCGTCCGAGACGCGCACGACGCGGCCGTAGGTGATAATGCCTGTCGGAGGAGAAGTCGGAAGGAGCAGTTTCAGTTCGACGGTTTCGCCTTCCCGTACGTCCTCCCTCGAGGTGAACCTGATGCCCGTGGCGCTGATATTGACGGCCCGGTCCCCTCCCTTCCCAAACCCCTCCTCATCCATATGCAGTTTCTTCAGGATGAGTCCCATCTTGGCGTTGATATCGCAGAGCATCTTCCAGAGGAGCGGGCTGACTGACCCGGGGTCCGGCGTGTCCCCGGACTCGCAGGACCCCGGGTCATAGCTGTGGAATACCTTCGCCTTCAGGAACCCGGGTTCATTGTCGACCTTCGCCATGTCGACCGGGAAGACGTCGTCAACGCGGAAATACTCACGCCGTTCTGACCACATCCGGCGCAGCCTGAGGCGTCCGTCGTTCCCGTCGACGACCTTGCAGTAATTATCGCCGCCCGTGCCGCTCACGATCACGATCTGCCCCTCGCGCACCGGGCCGATGCCGGGTGTTGCGGCCAGGACGATATCCGTGCCCTCGACGGACACGACGGCCGCGCTGTTGCGCACCGCATCGGCGGCGAGCCGGACCTGGGCGATATCTCCGGCCTTAATCTCCATTGGCGCCCCCCCTTCCCGCGGAGGTCTGGAGAAAAGCCCTGACCGCCTCGGCGTCGAACTGGGTGTTCATACAGCGTATCAGCTCGGCGACCGCGACCTCATGACTCAGCGCCCTGCGATAGGGACGCGACGAGGTCATGGCGTCGTACGTGTCGGCAACCTGTATGATCCGCACGATGAGCGGGGTCTGTTCGCCTTCCAGCCCGTCGGGATAGCCGGAGCCGTCCACCTTCTCATGGTGATGCCTGATGAGCTCCCTCTCCTTGGGGAAAAACTTGATCGGCTTGATGATGTTGTCGCCGATGACGGGGTGCTGCCGTATCTCCGCCATCTCTTCGTCGGTAAGCCGTCCGGGCTTCAGGAGCACGGTATCGCGCACCCCGATCTTCCCGATATCGTGGAGGTATCCGCCGAACCGTATGACGTCCTTCTCCTCGGCGGGCACCCCCATCACATCGGCGATCTGGAGGGAGTAGGAGACGACCCGCTCCGAGTGGTGGCGGGTATAGACGTCGCGCGCCTCGATGCTCGTGACGAGCGCCTTCAGGGTATTGACGAGGTTGTTGTAGAAGACCTCATACAGGGCGTTATTTTCGATCCGCAGCGCCGCCTTCTTCGCAAAGGCGAGGGCCAGGGATATCTCGGATTCGGTAAAGGCGGTGCCGTCCGCCTTGTTCGACAGGCTGAGGACCGCGAAGGCGTCATCGTTCATAATAAAGGGGATGGAAAAAAACGGGGAGGCGAGCGGGACGCCGGTGTGGGGGTTCACCTCCCCGGGTAAGGCGATGTAGTAATTCCCGCTCTGCAGGACCCTTTCGAAGAGCGAGCCGTCTATCGGGATATGCCGCTGCAGGACGCCGAGTCCGCACTCGATCTTGAGGGATCCGTTTTCGACGATGCCGAAGGACGCCTCCTTGACGACGAGCAGACGCGCTGTCATCTCGACGATCTTCTCGTAGATCTCCTTGTTGCTGTACATGCCGTCGAGTTCGGTCGTTATGGTATGGAACATGCCGATCTCGTGGAGATTGCTGAAGAGCTCGGTATTGAGCCTGCCGATCGTCGCCTGGGAATCCAAGGGGGACGAAAGCCGGCCCAGGAGCCTCTTCTCGCCCACAATCTTGTCCGCAACCGATATGACCGTATTGATATTGAAAGGCTTGGTGATGAAGTCCCGGGCCCCCTCCTTCATCGCGTTGATCGCGCTCTCGATGGTCGAGAAACTCGTGATGACGACGACCGAGAGCGAGGGATTGATGCGCTTTGTCTCGCGCAACAGGTCCATGCCGTTGAGCCGCGGCATGGTGAGGTCGGTAAATACCATGTCGTACTCATGGGTCCTGACCTTCTCGACGCCCTCCAGGCCGTCCACGGCCACATCCGTCCCGTAGCCGCCCACGCTCCCCAGGATGTTGCTCAGGACGTCCCGGACGATCGGATCGTCGTCAACGATGAGTACTCTCCCCTTTTCCATTTCCACGGATCAGCCTTTCCTTGAGGATATCTGTCTCTTGCGGCGTCAGCACGTTCATCATCTTGAGTTTTTCGAGGCGCTCGAGCCATCCGGTCGTAACATCCGGCCGATGACCGTCGGCGATGCTCTTGAGCATTTCCATGTCCCGGTAGGTGTCCCGGAGGCACTGCGCCAACTCTCTCTTGTCGCTGATGAGAAGCGCCCGCTGGAAGGCCCTCTCCGCAACGAGGGTTATCTCCTGCCCCTTGAAAGGCTTCGTCAGGTAATAGTAGGCCCCCTCCTTGATCGCCTCGAGGGTCGTATCGAGGGTGCCGTAAGCGGTCAGGATAACCACCGCACAGTCCGGGTTTGCCCTTACCGCGTACCGGAGCACCTCGATGCCGTCCGCGCCGGGCATGCGGAGGTCGGTGATCACCAACTGCACCTCCTCGATCCGGAGGGCCCGTATGGCGTCGAGGCCGTCGCGGGCCGAAACGACCGCATATCCCTCCCGTGTCAGGAGGGAGCAGATCACGTCCCTGGCTATCTCGTCATCGTCGGCGACGAGTATCTTAAAATCCTGTTTATCCACTCTGTTTTGCGTCCCGTATCCTTTCCAGAACCTCGCTCTTTGTCTGGTCGAGTATCTGCTTTTTCTTCGCCTCCGCAGAGATCGTGACAACGTCCTGCGGCTCATTCTGCTCTCTTTCGAGAAGCGTGGAGGGCTTTATCTTGGACACCCTGCTGTAGAGCTTTCCCACTTCGTCGAGTTGAAACGGCAACACTGTCATGGCCACACCTCCTGCTGCCCGCGGGTCTGCCTGCGCACCCACATCTCTATCGGAAGCTTGCCGTCAAAACTTTAACATCCGCCGACCGGGCGGCCTGCTTCCTTATTATTTTAAGGCCGCCCCGGCGGGGCTAAAGTTTTGGCAGGATGTTCCGATACGAGAAACAGAAGGCAGAACCCGGTGGTCAGAAAGGAGGCTCGGCAGGGGGATTGACCACGACGTACGGAATGGAACAGGGAGTAATCGCAGTATTAACAACACGCCGGCAAGAAATGCCGGCAGCAATGTCCTAGAAAAGGAGATTTACCATGGCTATCAGTGACATATCCCTAACAACCGGAATGCGGAGCAACCTCATGAGCCTGCAGGCGACTACCGACCTGCTGAACAGGACCCAGGAACGCCTCTCCACAGGCAAGAAGGTCAATACCGCACTCGACAACCCCACGGCGTTCTTTGCAGCAAAGGCCCTTTCAGACAGGGCATCCGACCTTTCGGCTCTCAAAGACGGCATGGGCCAGGCGATCGAAACCATCAAGGCCGCAGATGCGGGCATCAAGGGCGCGACGAATATTCTTTCCGCAGCCAAAGGTCTCGCACAGTCGGCTTACACCTCCGCCGACACCGCCACCCTGGCGACCCAGTTCAACGACCTCATGGGCGAGCTGGACCACCTGGTGGCTGATTCGGGATACCAGGGCGTCAACCTCATCAACGGCGACAGCCTCGCGGTAAAGTTCGAGGGATCGACACTTACCATCACCGGCGTGAAGGAAGATGCGGCAACCCTCGGTATCGCCACCGCCAACTTTTCCTCGACAGGCGGGATTGACTCGGCCATCAGCAACATCGGGGCCGCTCTCAGCACGCTGCGTACCGACGCGGCATCCCTGTCGGCCAACCTCAGCGTCATCCAGACCAGGCAGGACTTCACCCAGTCCATGATGAACGTCCTGATGGAAGGCTCTGACAAGCTCACCCTCGCCGATATGAACGAGGAAGGGGCAAACATGCTGATGCTGCAGACCCGCCAGTCTCTGGGCACCACGGCACTGAGCCTGTCTGCACAGGCAGCACAGTCTGTCCTGAGGTTGTTCTAGACTTAGCAGCCTCCGGGGGGAGGGAGTACCCTCCCCCCGGAAAAGGTCGTGAGGTGTGCCATGTCAATACATAGTATAGGCGGCCTTCAGGTCCCTGCAACTACCCCGGGGAATACCGGGGTCCGCAGGACGAGGACGCCCGCCCCGGGGGGGACGGAATCCAACGGGACACGCGCGCCCTCAGGAGATCGGGCATCCATCGGAGCGCATGTTGTCAACAAGGACCTCAACGGTCTCGCCAAGGCGGTCCGGGTTGCCGACGAGACGATGGTGGCGATACGAGACTATATTACAGCGATCAAGAAACGGCTCTCGACGATCGTCAAGGATTATCCGCCCTTTCCTCCCGGAAGCGAGGAGCGGGTCCAGGCCCTGAAGACTATCGCGGCATTCAGGAGGGAGATCATTCAGCTGTCAGCGCCGGATAACCATCCGGATGCGGCTCAGGCCGCGGCCGGGGCGGCAAAGGCAATGGGGCGGCAGATACACGCCGGGGTGTCCGGGATCGAGATCCCTTCACTGCCGGAGACCGCCTCCAATAAGGAGATCGCGGCGGCGATGACCAGTCTGGATGATGCCCAGAAGGCCCTGGAAACCAGACGCAGGGAACTCCGGAAGGCTGCTATCGAGATGATTGACGCCTCGGTAGATTCATCCGGTCAGCTGGGGGGCATGTCGGACAGTTCGGCAGAGGTCCGGTCCCGGGAGATCACCCAGGCGATACCGGAGGAACAGGGACAGGGCTTCACCCAGGACCATCAGCTCCTGTCAGGACTCGTGTAGCCCGGGAAGGCGACGCCACGAACGTCACCGCGCAGGGGCTCCCGCCCCTGGTGCACCCGGGGAAGAAATTATGCACCCTATAAGGAGGCAATCAGGCATGTACGCAAACCAGCTCGAGGCATATCGCACCGTCCAGAAGACGACCATGTCCGACCGGGAGATCGAGGCAGCGGTCCTCACCAAGGCGGCAAACAAGCTGAAACAGTGCCAGGACAACTGGGACGATCCCGACAGCCGGGAGAAACTCGACGAGGCGCTGAAGTTCAACCAGCTCCTCTGGAGCATCTTCCAGAGCGAACTGGCAAAACCCGATCATCCTCTTCCGAAGAATCTCCGGGAGGACGTACTCAATCTCAGCCTCTTCATCGACAAGCGGATACTCGAAATCATGGCGTATCCATCCCCTGAAAAACTCACCGCCATCATCAATATAAACCTCAACATCGCGGCCGGGTTGCGGGGCTCACCCTCCGAATAGCCGACGCGGCATCAGCCGGGTTTCTCAAGAAGATACACCGCATAGATTGACGCGCCCGCTGCGTCCTTCACCTCAAGGGCCTGCAGCACCGTAAAGGATGAGACGCGCTCATCCCACCAGGGCTTCGGCCTTACCGTCAGGTGAAGGGGCCGGCCCATCCTGGAACCGAAGACGTCGTGATAGAGGGCGACCTGAAGAAAGACATACCTCCTCGTCCAGAAGCGCAGGTTTGCCAGGACCGCGTCGATCCGGTCCGTCGGGATGTGTTCGAGGACATCCGTACAGACGACCGCATCGAAGGCGTCTTCTTCGAACAGGCCCCTGTCCCACAGGGACCCCACGGTCAGGAGAGAATCCTTCAGAGGCATAAGGTCCGCGTCGAGGCAGTTGTCGGCGATATCCACGCCGTGGCAGGCGAACCCCATCGCCGTCATCTTCTTGCAGAGTTTTCCTGACCCGATCCCTGCGTCGAGCACTGTCGAAACCCCGTGCTCCCTGAAGAATTCGAGGAACCTGATGCTCTTCGACAGTTCCAGCCCGGGAGAACAGAGGGCATAGGCCCGGTCGCCCAGGTCCCACGCGGTCAGGTATTTTTCCCTTTCAGCGGCAGCAGGGTCTCCGGCCGCCTCGACCGGCTGCTGAGCAGCCCTTTCCCCGTGCGTGGGGACAATGTCCCTGTACGATGTCGCCGCCTTGCCGGGGAGTCCGGCCTCCCCCGCTGCCGCGGCGGCGAGTTCCTGAGCGACCCTACCGAAGGTAGCGGACCACTCCCCGTTCTCTCCCTGCCGGAGGAGCCTCACGGAGGCGTACCAGGGCGTATCCTCCACATCCTTCATCCATCGCCAGTCACACCCCCGGGGCAGAAGCACCCATGTCGGCACCCCCAGGGCGCCCGCCATGTGGACGGTCGAGTTGTCGACCGAGATAACGAGGTCAAGGGCCGCGATCTCGGCCGCAAGCCCGTCGAGGTCCTTCAGCGGGTCGGCATCCGGCCAGGAGTGGATGGTCACCCCCAGGCGTTCCATCGCCGCCGAGAGTTCGGATGCGCAATCCCCATACTGCAGGCTGACGAACCGGACCCCCTGCACGCCAAAGAGGGGCGCCCACTGTTCGAGCGTCGTGGAGCGCAGCCGGCGAACGCTGGCCTCCTTCCCGCCCTTCCATGATATGCCCACCCTGAGTCCTCCCCCCATATCCCCGAAGCGGACCCGCCATTTCTCAACCTTCTCCGCATCCGCCTTCAGGTAGGACCGTTGCTGGGGAAAACTCTGAAGGTCCTGCCGGAAATGAAGAGGCAGGCTCCCCAGGGGGATCGCCATGTCGATGGGGAGAATTTCCGGAGGGATCTGCCCCTTGATGATGGGGCAGAACGTCATTCCGGGAAAGGAGCGCGAAAAAAGCGGCACAAGACGGGGGTCGCACTCTCCGATGCATCTGCCCGACAGCCGCAGGGCATCCGGCAGGAGGGATGCGAACATGATCTCATCGCCGACCCCCTGTTCCGCATATATCAGCAGCGTCCTGCCCTGCAGGTCGGATCCGTCCCAGCGGGGGAACGGGAAGGCCCTCAGGGTTGTCCCCTTTCTGAAGGCCCGCCATTCGTATTTCAGCCAGCCCTCGCGCGAGTAGCCGCAGTTGAGGAGAGGGAGCGCGATGTTCCAGTGATAGTCGGCCACATCCGGCCTGATCGCTATCGCCTGCTCAAAACTCGCCAGCGACTCCTCGGGGCGTCCGTCCTCCGAAAGGATGAGGCCACGGTTGTTGTACGCATCGCTATAGGAAGGGTCCAGGGCGAGTGCGCGCTGCACACACTCCAGCGCTTCGCCGAGACGGCCCTGCTTCCTGAGGGCAACCCCGAGATTGTTCCATGCAGGGGCAAATTCGGGGCCGAGGGCGACGGCCTGTCTCAGGAAGCCTTCCGCCTCCTCGCACCGCTCAAGCTCGTTCAGCACGGTCCCGAGGTTATAGTGCGCCTCGAGATAATCAGGCCTGCCCTTCAGCGCCAGCGCATAGTGTGCCATTGCCTGCTCAGGGTCTTTCATGTCCTGCAGCAGGACGCCGATATTGAAATGGGCATCCGGATACCCAGGTCTCAGTTTCAGCGCCCGCTGAAAACTCTGCAGCGCGGCTTCCGGCTTGCCCGCCTTCTTCAACGCGCAGCCGAGATTATAATGCCCCTCCGCCAGGGCCGGTTTCAGCCGAAGGGCTGATTCAAAGTGTGAAATCGCCCCTTCCGTGTCATCTGCGGCAAAGAGCCCGTTTGCGAGGTTGTAATGAGCCTCAGCGCTCCGGGGGTCGAGGCGCAGGGCGATGCGATAACATTCCATCGCCTCGACCGCTCTCCCCAGCTCCTTCAGGGCATTGCCGAGATTCAGGTGGAAAAAAGAGACCCTGGCGTCCTGTTGAATGGCGCGGCGGATAAGAAGCTCCGCCTCCTGATACTTCCCCCTGCCGTGCTCGATGGTGCCGAGCAGGTGCAGGGCATCCGCATTATCGGCATCCGAGGACAGGATGTCCCGATACAGTGCCTCCGCATCATCGATCCGGCCGGCCTGGTGGAGCCGCACCGCCTTCTGCAGTCTATGCTGCGCCTGCTGCCCTGCGTTCTTCACATTCATCCCGTATCTCCTTCAGCTCGTCGTTGACCGCTCCCGACTCGAGGACCGCCTGCACCATACGCGCCGCGCACTCGAATCTCCCCGCTGCTACCAGGCGGCGGGCCACATCAGCCGCCGCTCCCTCAAACCCCGGGCCCATCGGCTGCCGTCCGATCATGCAGCCCGCTGCCGAACCCTTCAGTGCGCAGCGGGCCAGACAGAGGCTCACCCTGGCCGTCTCATACTCCGGTTCCCTGGCCGCCAGTTCTTCAAGAAGGGTGACGGATCTTTCCGCCTCCCCCGCATACAGCTCCGCCAGGGCGCAGTTCAGCAGCGCCTCTTTCATCCCGGGCGCCACCTCCGCCGCACGCCGTGCAGGGCCGAGCGCCTCCTGATACTGTCCTGTATCAAGGAGGATCGAGCCGATGTTGAGAAGGGCCACGGCACAATCAGGGCTGAGCAGGAGGAGGCGCTGCCATAATGCCAGGGCCTCGTCGAACTTCCCCAACTCCCGTGCCTGCACCGCAAGCTCCCGTAGCGCGTCGACCGTGTCTCCTGTTTCCTCCAGCTTGCGCAGGCCGAGCCGGTAATAGGTCTCCCCTTTGAGCGCTGTCCTCGACTCGTCCAGTTTCCCGTAATGGTGGATGGGGACAGGGCACGACCGTACGGGTATGCCGGCAGCCTCAAGGGAAGGCTCTACCGCTTCGTGGACCGGGTTTCTGAACCTGATGCGGTCGTCCCTCCTGAATATCCTCACCTTTGTCCCGGGGAACCATCCGCTGCCCTCCTCTTCCGTAGGGTAGTCGCCGCGGTTAGGGGTCCATCCGACCACATTCTGCGACAGCGTATAACTCCTCGTGGTAACGGCAAAGCCGGCAGGCGCCGCACCGGCCAAGCGGATCAACGAGCGGAGCGCCGCATGGTCGCGCGGGGAGATCGTCTCGTCCGCATCGAGGATGAGAACCCAGTCTCCCCTGGCCTTCTCTATGGAGACGTTGCGGGCCTCCGAGAAATCCTCTGTCCAGGGGAAATCGTACACCTTCGCCCCGAAGGCCTCGGCGATCTCCCTGGTGCGGTCCGTTGAGCCGGTGTCCACGACGATCATCTCCTGCACCAGCGATTTCACGCTCCCCAGGCTCCGGGCGATATTCCTTTCTTCGTTTCTTGCGATCATGCAGAGCGAGAGGGAGGGGGTTTCAGGAGACTCCGGGATCTCCCGCGTACCCAGGGAACGGCGGACGGCAAGGGCGCCTTCGAGCATCCCTTCGTCGATCCCGAAAACAGCCAGGGCATCCTCTATCAGGGGCATGGCCGCGGCCGCTTTGCCCTGCCTGATAAGGATGTCGATGAGCAGGAGGGCGATCCTCTGGTCCAGGGGATGGAGAGCGGCCGCATCCTCAAAGAGGGGAAGGGCCTGCTCCCAGGCCCCACGAGCGGTCACGGCCTGGTAGTAATTATTGACAACGTCCGCAGACTGGGGGGCGAGGCTGAACCCGCGCCCCAGGAGCTGAAGCGCCTCTTCCTGCCTTGCTTCCGCCCAGGCCAGCAGGCCGAGGTTCGTCCAGGGCTCGCCATACCCGGGGTCCGACTCCCCCGAGCGTCTGAACAGATCGGCCGCGGAGGACCGCTCACCCTTCTTGTAGGCGATGAGCCCGGCCAGGTTAAGGGCGGCCGCATCGGAAGGCGCCCTCCGCAGGATTTCCTCTGCGCATGCTGCCGCTTCATCGAGACGGTCGAGGCCCTCGCAGCAGAGCCCGCGCAACAGGAGATCGTCGGCATCGTCAGCTCCGCGTCCTGCCGTACCGGTCAGGAGATCAAGGGCATCCTGGTACTGCCGGGCGTCGATAAGGAGCTTTGCGAGACACCGGCGAAGCCGTACCTCCTCCGGCATCCTCCCCATCGCTTCAACCAGCAGTTTGTGCGCATCGCCTGGCCTTCCCCGGTGATAGAGCGCCTCAGCCCCGGCGACGGCGGAAAGCGCCGCGAGTCTCCTGCCCACGGGGTCGGCAGGGTCCGCCTTCTGCCACTTGTCATGGAAGAGCCTGCGGTTGCCTGTCATGAATCTTTGATGGTCCAGCCTGTTGCCGATAAAGCTCCGGCTTCCGTAGTGGTGGATGAAGACGTCTCCGGCGATGCAGTTCCTGAGGCCCGCCAGTTCCGCGCGCAGACAAAGATCATCATCTTCGAAATTTCCGCTTCCGAAGGCCTCGTCGAGAAGGCCGATGCGCTCCACCAGCTCTCTCCTGAAGAGCATGCAGAAGCCGACGATCCTCGGATGCAATATGCGCCGGTGTCGGTATCTCTCCCTGAATCCCTTCGCAAAGGCGTCCAGGCCGGCCGGCTCATAGTCCGCATGGCAGAGCCTCTGGATTCCGCTTATATTGTTCGTCAGCGGGCCGACGATGCCGATGTCAGGTCCGCTCTCCAGACACTCCTTCATGCCCGCCAGCCACTCCGGGGTGACGACGACATCATTATTCAGCAGCATGATATATTCCCCGGAGGCCGCGGCGATGCCCTGGTTGCAGCCCCTGGCGAAGCCGAGGTTCGTGCTGTTTTGGATGAGCCGGTAGCGGCCATTCCTGTTGACGAGTTTCCTGAGCCACTTCACGGTGCCGTCCGCCGATCCGTTGTCAACAAAGATGATCTCATGCGGCTCCTTCGTATGCCTCCGGATGCTCTCGACGCACTCCTTCGTGTATCGCAATTCATTGAAGGTGAGCATGATGATCGAGACAAGTCCGTGGGCCGGTCTTTTCGTATCTTCTGCCGCCCCTCCGGCCGCCTGAGTGATCACCGCCGTCTTCCCGGCGGAGAGTCCCCTCTTCGTCGCCTCGAGATAGGCCTTGCCGTGCCGCATGTCCGGCTCGAGATGGTTCCCCTCCCCCCACTCGTTCCAGGCATTGATGAATAGCAGGTTCTCGTCCAGGCGGTAATCGTCTATCCTCCGCGCGATGCCGGCAAGCCACGCCTCGTAGAGGCCGGGGGTCGATCCGTCAAGCACCACCGCGGCCTGTCTCCTGCGGGGTGAGTTGTCCCACATCGGGGTTACCCCGGGAAACCTCTTGTAGGGAGGAATACCCTTGGCGAGCATCTGTTTGACCACTGCCTCATAATCAAACACGAGATGGTCGCCCTGCAGCTTTGCCTTCGGCCTGCCGAGGTTTCCCCAGTCCGGCTGGAACTCCACCGCCGCATCGAATCCCTTCAGGCCGGGATCGTAGCATTCATACGGTGCGCTCTCGACCCTGCACAGATAAAGCTCCTCCCCGGCCCGGGCGGCCTCTTTGCGCCATAGCGCGACCGTCGCCGAGGCGTCGGGCATGCGGGTGGACAGGTAGATCAGCATGAGAGGTTTGCCCTTGATCCTGATGTACCTCTTGTCCTGAAAGACCCGGAGGAGCCAACGGATATGCTCGCGGTCGTCCTCGGGGCTGAACCGCTGCTCCATCAGGATCTCTCCCTGCCTGCCGTCCCAGGCCCTGGTCCAGTGTTCATCCGCCCAACAGAGACAGAAGGGAAAGTCCGGCCTTCCCGAGGCGAGGACCTCATCCAGCGGGAGGTTCAGCAGGCGGCTCCCCATGAACCAATAGTGGTAATAACAGAACCCGTGGATCCCGTGGCGTCTCGCCAACTCCGCCTGCTGCTCCCTTATCTCCGGGTCCCGCAGGTCGTAGTATCCCAGGTCAGCGGGTTCATGGGGCTGATAGTGGCCCGGGAAGAGCGGCTTCGCCTTTCGCACGTTCGTCCATTCCGTAAATCCCTCGCCCCACCACCGGTCATTTTCGGGTATCTGATGGTATTGGGGCAGATAGAAGGCGATCGCCTTGATGCTCTTGTCTGCGCTCACACCGTCCCGCCGGGGCGACCCGAGGCTTTTCTCAAGTTCACGGTAGATGCGTGACAAATCTTCACCCCGTTTGCGCGCCTGCAGAAGGTCCTTCAGGAGACTGCCGAAGGTCTCCAGGTGTCCGGCGAGCGCGGCGCTGCCGATAGCCTCCGCTGCCCTGCGGTCTCTCTCAACCTCTTCGATCACGCCGGCTGTCAACGATTTCTCGCGTTCCCGGACAGCACTGACGAGGTCATCGGATTCCAGGACGCCCGTGAGAAATCCATCCCCCCCCTGATCTTCCGGCCCGGCCGCCAACCCCTCAGCCGCCCTGCCGGGAGAAGACGCGCCTCCGGCCTTTTCACTCGCCCGGTCCGCAAGCGTCTCGGCGCGCTGAATGACCTCCCGGAGTCCGTAGCTCTTGGCCTCATTGATCGTGGATCTGAGATAGGTGAGGCCGATCGCAGCCTGCCCTTTGTCGATCATGATCTCGGACACCTGCAGCCGGGTGTCGAAATACAGGCCCAGGTCATCGGCACTGGCGGAAAGCATCACCGCACGCTTCATGATTTCGAGGGCTTCCTTCGGCTTCCCCGGCAGGCTGCTACCTGCCTCGCGGAGAAGAGAAGCTACCCCCTGTCTAAGTTCACCGCCGCCGGATGGACCCCGTGCGTCAATCGCCCGTCCCACCATGTCCGCACACCACTCCTTCAGACCGGCCAGGCCCTTTGCGGACGGCCGCGATGCTTCGGCATCCGCAGCCACCGACACGGCGGCAACGATGTCCGCCTTCCGGAGCGCCGGGGAGGTCCCGAGGAAGGCCCTCACGCGCTGTTCGATATCATCCGCCACCGTCTCCCTCAGCGCCCCGGATTCGGCGATGATGTCTCCTGCCTGATCGAGGGCTATCATCTTGGCCCGGAAGATCTCCTCTATCTCCCGGACGCCCTTGAACCGGTGAGTCTCGTTCGCCTCGTGGACACGGTATCCGATCAGGCGGTCGGCCAGATAGGCGACATCGAAATGAAGGGATATCCTGAGCCACATCTCCCAGTCGACGGCATAGGAGAGTCTTGCATCGAAGCCGGAGAGCATCTCGACACAGCTGCGCCTCATGACGACTCCGGGGCAGCAGACGAGGTTTTCCCCGGTGATCAGCCTCCGGAAGAAATCAGCCCCCCTGCTCACGAAATCGCGGGGGCCGGTCGCGGTGAACCAGTGATCTCCGATGGTCTCGTCTTTCGGCCCGATGACCCGGACGTCCGAATAGACAAAACCGATTGCGTCGTTTTCCCGAAGGAGCCTCACCTTGCGCTCCAGGTTCCCGGCATACATCATGTCATCCTGATGAAAGACGCAGACGTAAGCCGCGCGTGCGAGGCTAAGGCAGTGGTTCCAGTTTCCGACCAGGCCTCTCCGCGCATCGTTCCGGTAATATACGATCCGCGGGTCAGTGAAGGACCTGACGATCTCTTCCGTGTTGTCTGAAGACTGATCGTCGACGATGAGCAGTTCGTAATCCCGATATCCCTGGCCCAGGACGCTCTGGATCGCCTTCCCCAGATATTTCGCCCCGTTGTATGCGGGTATGCATATGCTGAGTTCAGGGGCACCGGGTTCTTCGGCCCGCGCAGGGACGGGGACGGATTCTTCTTTCCTCGTCCGGATGGCAGGCGGCTCAGGGGCATTTTCGATCGCCGAGCGCGTCGCTTCGAGATAGGAATGGCCCCACTTCGCGTCCGGCTCAAGGTAGGCGCCCTCACCCCATTCGTTCCAGGCATTGATGAAGATGAAATTCTCCTCAGGCGAAAAGGGCCTGAAATCCGCCGCCACGGTCTGCAGCCATCGGCCGTAGAGTTCGGGGGTAGAGTTGTGCAGCACGGTCTGGTTCTGCCTTCGGCGCGGCGTATTGTCCCACCCCGGGCTCACACAGGGATATCGTTTGTAATCCGGTTTTTCCCTGCGGAGCATCGCCTGTACGAAATCCGCATATGCATAAATCCCGCCGTAGGCATCCAGCTTCCTGATCGGGGGAGGCATATGGAGCCCGTCAGGCTGAAATTCGACGGCAGCGTCGAACCCGATGCTCCCCGGAGTCGGCATGGCAAGGCCGCCCACACGGCTCTCGACCAGGGCCAGGTAGATATCCCCGATCCCCAGCCTCCGCGCCTCCTGTCTCCAGATCGCAGCCGTCTGCAGAGGGTCGGGAAGGATATTCACCCGGTACACGAGGAAGAGGGGTCTGCCGTCGACCCGTATATACCGGGGGTCCCTGAAGGCCTCCGCCAGCCGGCGCATATGCTCAAGGTCATCCTCAGGCGTATACCGCTGCGCGATGAGCACATCTTTTTCAAGGCCGTCCCAGGCCCTGGTCCAGTTTTCGTTCGCCCAGCAAAGGCAAAACGGGAAATCGGGGCTGCCCGAGGAGAGCACCTCATCAAACGGCCGATGCAGCAGTCTCTTCCCGTTGAACCAGTAATGGTAATAGCAGAAGCCGTATATCCCGTGGCGTGCGGCCAGTTCCGCCTGCTCGCGCCTCACCTCCGGCAGGCGCAGGTCATAATAGCCGAGGTCAGCGGGAAGGCGGGGCTGATAGTGCCCTTCGAAAAGCGGCCGGCCTTTGACCACGTTGTTCCACTCGGTGAAACCCTTTCCCCACCATGCATCGTTTTCCGGGATAGGATGATATTGGGGGAGGTAGAAGGCGATCAGCCGGTGTGTTGTCATCGCATCGCCTCCGCAGCAGCCGGCGACATCACCTTCCTGATGACCGAAACGATCTTCGGGGCGGCCGACTCGAGTTCATGCCTCTCCCGCACCTTTGCCTGCGCCCGCTCGCCCATCTTCATCCTCAGTTCGGGTGATGCGGCCAGTTGAACAACCTTGTCGGCCATCGCATCGATATCGAGATAGGGCACGATGAAGCCGCAGTCATCTTCGATAAATTCGGGCGAGCCGCCCGATTTGTCGAAGCAGACGATCGGCTTGCCGAGAGAGGCGGCCTCAAGGTTCACCAGCGGATAGGGGTCTTCCCGCGAAAGCAGGACGAAGACATCGAACAGGGAGAAATAATCGAGGGTATTGGGGTGCGCCCCGGCGAAACTGATCCGGTCCTGCAGCCCCAGTCGCGTCACATCATGCATCAGAGCGCCGTACCGCTCCTGCCACTTCGCCTCGGTCCCGACCCACAGGCAGTGGTACGTCCCCATCCCGGGCCGCTTCCCGAGCGCCTTCGCCAGAGGCGCAAACAGGTCGCCCCCCTTCCGCCAATCCGTCGTCCCGACGCATCCGACGATAAAAGCGTCGTCAGGGATGCCGAGTTCCCGTCTGATCCTGAGCCTCGCATACTCGGCCCGGAAAGACCCTCCATCATACGCCTTGGTGGGGATGAAGCCGTGGATGACATCGATGCGGCCTTCGGGGATGCCGAAGCTCTCCACGAGGTTGTCCCTGACCGCCTGCGAGCAGGCGATGTACCGGTCCGTATGGGCGACGACCTTCTCGTTGTTGTCCTGACCCAGCCGGTAGGTTATCCAGTAGTGGAGCTCGTGGACATGGGTGAGGACAGGGCATCCGAGGCCGGAGAGGCCCTCGAGGAGCGGACCGTTGGTGAAGGTGTTCGAATAGATCAACCCGATGTCCGCCCTGCGGAGTTCGTGGACGAGGGAGTCAGGGGTCTTCATGCCCCAGACATCCACCGGGCCGAGCGCCTCGAATTCAGGCACCAGTTCGCCGCCGTTCTTCAGCAGAAACCGGAAGGGTATGTCGGTGTTCGCCCTAAACCACTTCAGGAAATGGAGAAAAAGGATCTCCGCCCCGTGACGGTGGGCGTCGTGCGAAATGAACAGGACCTTGCCTGAGGGGTTCTTCCGTATCATGCCCCTTCGGAGCCTCCGTCCCCTGTTGCGGCGGTGTCGGCGCGGAGACGCGCCTCCACCGCCTCCAGGCTGCATGCGGCATCAGGGTTGCCCGGTTCGAGTTCGAGCACGCGGCGATAGACCGCCGCGGCGTTGACAAACTTCTTCAGCGCCACGCAGATGTTGCCGACGATCATGAGCGTCTCTACGTGCGAGGGGTCGACGGCGAGCGCCGAGATGTAGCATTTCAGCGCCTCCTGCAGACTGATCTGACGACTCAGCAGAAAGTCGCCGAAGCGCCTCTGGTATTCGAAGTTGCGGGGGTCAAGACGCACCGCCTCCTGAAAGTGGCCGACCGCCTGCTCTGTCAGGTCCTGCGACGCCAGGAGCAGCCCCATGCGGTGGCGGCTGGCGGCGTCCGACGGATCGAAACCGATTTTCGACAGGATCTCCGCAGGTACTGCCGTCTTTCCGGGCGGCTCACCGGTCATCGATGCCTCAGCGCCCTTTGTTATGCGGTACAGGCCTGCTGTGTGTTTTGCCCGCGCCGCCTCGTCCATGAACAACCGGTTTTCGAATATTTCGGTCCTGGAGACAGCGGAACGTTCCGGACGGGAAAAGAGCGAGATGCAGTCGCTCAGGACCTCGTTGCCCCAGTTGATGATCTCCTGGGCATGGCAGCTGAGGCCTGCTTCCTCGCAGTATTCCCTGAACAGACGGGCGGACATGGTGGCGCCCCGCCAATGGCTGTTCGGTACGGTCAGCGTGCCGGTCTTCCTGTCGCGGAACGCTCCGATGTTTGAGTGGTGGATGAACCCCGCCCCCCCGGGCCGGAGCTTCCTGCCCAGCTGGCTGATATAGGCCCGCATTACGTCCTGCTCCACATGGACCAGAGAGTCCCAGCTGAACACGAGATCCACGGAGTTGTCTTCGACCGCGTCGAGCGACCTGCCGTCGTTGATGTGGTAGGAGACATGGTGATGTTCCCGGAATCGTTCGCGGCACGCCTCAATGCAGCGTTCCGTCAGGTCCAGAAGGGTCAGACGTTCGCAATGGGGGACCAGATACTGCGTACACCTGCCGAAGCCCGGTGCGATCTCCAGGATGTGGCCCGCCGGGATCAGACCGTGGAGCCGGGGAAGGAGCGTGGCATACCACAGGGAGTCCGTCCCACCCCACACGGAAGACCACTCGTCCCCCCCTTCGGACCAATCGTATCGTGTCCACTGTTCCCTGTTTTCCTTCAGTGTCGGCATGGAGTCCTCCGCGTTTATGTTTTCTTCATGACATACAGGTCCTGATGCTCCCACCAGACCGCGCGCCTGAACAGGAACGGTTCAGCATCCAGCCCCGATGCCGCTGTCATGACGAAATGGGGGAGGGTGATGGTCTGGCCGTATTCAGCCGTGCCGAGGTCCTTTTGCTCGCTCTCCGGCCGGAACCAGAACCCGTCTTCGCCGATCAGGGGGTTGCCGAAGTGTTTCGCGCTCTCCGACCCGTGTGTGGCAAAGATGAGAAAGCCGCCCGGCCTGAGCGGACCCAGAAGGGCCCGCATCCATCTGCGCCAGGTCGACTTCGGCATATGGGAGAAGAATGAAAGCGCAAACACCGCATCATACAGGTCGCTGCAGGAGAAGTCCTCGGGGACCGCCGCCGAAAGATGCGTGCTCACCCCGATCCTGTTGCCTATGAAGTCCATCGCCTGGGGGTGGATATCGCAGCTGGTGAGCCCCCCCTGGGGGAAGGATGCGGCGAGGTGGCGGGTGACGCATCCGTAGCCTGAGTCGAACTCCAGCAGCCTGATCTCCCGGGACGACATGCCCAGGTCCGCAAGAAGCCCCATGAGCATGGCTGCGGATTCGGCCCCGTTGTCAAAGTAATAATCAACCGCCTTGCCGATGTCCTGAAAACTCCGGTTGCTGATGATGAACCGGAAGATGTAGTCGTCGTCGTGCACGTCCGCGATCACCTTGTGTCTGGCCGCAGCCTCCCTGCACAAGGCGGCGATCTCTTCCTTCCCTGCAGACGATGCCCCGCTGAGGTCAGGGGGTTCAGCACCCGGGGCACCTCTCTTTCCCATCTCGGCGAACCGGGCGACCGCGTCCCTGACCATCACCGCTGCAGAGGGGTCTGCCTGGACCAGCCGGCGGGCGTGGACAACCGCCTCATTGAACCTCCCGAGCCGGGCGTTTGCCTGGGCGAGTCCCATGACCGCCTCCATATCATCCTCGTCGCGCTCGGCTATCTCCTTATAGATGGACAGCGCATCCCACGCCCTGTCCATAAGCACGAGATAGAGATCGGCAAGGTTCTTCTGAAAGGTGACATTCACGGGGCTGATCGCGACCGCGCGTTCCGCATGCCTGCACGCCTGCTCCCGGTCGCCCTGTCTTGCAAAGACGACACCCAGGTCATTGTGTGCCAGGGCATCGTCGGGGCGTTCCTGCAGGCGCAGCTCCAGCCCGGCGCGCAGCGTCTCCAGCTCCCCTCCGGCCGCAGGCCGGGCCTCTGCAGGGTCCAGGGGAAATGCAAGGGACTCACGGCATGTCAGGATATCCTCCTGTGCGGTAACGATACGATGCTCCAGGAGTCCCTGGAGGATGGCCTTCCTCGACGGTCCGGAAAGCTGCCCGAGGAGGGGACAGCGGCAGGGCGAAAAACCGGTGAAGTTGATGTCCCTGCGGCACAGTTGCTCGTCCGCCTCATCGACGCCGCATCCCGCATCCCTGACTGCCTGGACCGCGTGCCTCCTGGGGGCCGCACCGATGATGTCGCGGAGGATGGCGTTCCAGCCCTCCCTGCAGTGCATCTTCTTCACCTTTTCAGGGGCAGTCCTGACAGGGGCCCCTTCATCAAGGACCCTGCGGGCAGCGGGGATAAGCCGATCGGGAGATACCTTATAATCGAAGAAGATGTCGAACTGGGACAGACCGCCCTCGACGGTGTATGACGGAAGCCCGTGGGCCAGGGCCTCAAGCAGCGCGGTCCCTCCGCCGATGGGAAAGCTTTCGATGTACAGGTCCGCGGCGCAGTAATATGCCTCCAGCTGTTCCCGGGATAGCCACCCCAGAGCCGACACCTTGCCTGCCGTCCTGACGTACGCGTCCTTCCACTCCGGAACCGCCTGGTCAGGACCGGCGACGAGGAAGAGGTAATCGTCGCGTCCCTCGACGAGGCTGCAGGCCATATCGCTGAAGCAAAGGGACCCGTCAGGCGCGTACTTGTAGGGAGATCCTATCGAAAGGATGATCCGGCTGTCGCGCGGCAGGCCGAGGAGAGCCCTCGCCTCATCCCGTGACAGCGTATCCTCCGGGCAGGGGATCGGCACCGGGAGTATCCGGCTGTTTTCGATCTTCCTCTTCGTCCTGGTGATCTCCTGCCCCCGGGTGCTGATATCCAAAACGAGGTCCGCGATGTCGGCGCCCAGCCAGAAGAGGAAGTCCGCATGATTGAAGAGCATCACCGGCCGGGTGAACTCCGGTGTGCCGAAGGCGAGGATCGGCAGGATGTCGTACATATGGGTATGGAGGACCACATGCTCAAAGCCTGAGGCAAGCGACCGCAGGCTGAGGGCCCGGGCGATACGGTCGAGCTGTCGAAGGACGATCACGTCCCCTCCCCGGCCGGAGGTCTCCTCGATCAGGGTCCTGGGAACGGTATGCTGTGCCTGGTCCGTAAGCACCACGCCGTGCACCTGGCCTTCCGGGGCAAAGGAGATCCATCGCTCCACCACCCGGGTGTGTCCGCCTGCAGGATGCGCCTCGGTCATGACATGCAGGACCGTCCCCGGCCGGTACTCCCCTGTCCCGGTGTGGTATCTCTGCGCAACCCCGCACAGGGCCTGCTCCGCCGCGCTGCTCCGGTAGCGGCCGGTATGGATCATCGAGGCGAACCGGGCGAGGTATTCGCAAAGCAGGCACGTCTCCTCATCGTCCCGTGAGGAGCTGATCAGCGCCTCCACCTCGGCGACGAACAGGCCGCGCTCCTTCAGTATGGAATCCATCACGATCTCCTCCCTCTGTTTCCGCGGAATGCATTCACCGCGTCTATGACCTTTTCGACGCTGGGGCCCGGCATGAAGGGGTCCAGCGGCAGACTGACCGCCTCGCGGCAGATCCTATCCGTAACAGGAAAGCTCAGGGAAGAATATTCCCGGTACGCCCTCTGCCGGTGGGGCGGGACGGGATAATGGATGAGAGTCTCTATGCCCCGCCGCGTGAGGTGGCGCACCAGGGCGTCCCGGCTGCGGCACCGGACAACAAAGAGGTGCCATGCCGGCTCGGCGTAGGCAGGGACAACAGGGAGCTTTATCGCCGGGTTGGTGATGCCGCGGAGATATCGCCGGGCTATCGCCTTCCTCCTGGAGTTGGTCGTGTCGAGCCGGCGGAGCATGACGCGCAGCAGCGCTGCCTGGAGTTCATCAAGCCGCGCGTTGAACCCCTTCACGAGGTGCACATATTTCCTCGGCGAGCCGTAATTGCGCAGGAGCCTGATGCTGCCCGCATGTCCCGCGCTCCGGGTGACGACAGCGCCGGCGTCACCGAATGCGCCGAGGTTCTTTGTCGGGTAGAAACTGAAGCCGGCCGCAGACCCCAGGGAGCCGGCTGGTCTGCCTTTATAGCGCGCCCCATGGGCCTGGGCCGCGTCCTCCACAAGCAGGATGCCCCGCCCACGGGCGATCTTCGCCAGGGGGTCCATGTCAGCGGGCATGCCGTAGAGATGCACCGCGAGGATCGCCCGGGTCCTCCCCGTGATCTTCTCCGCAACCCGGCCGGGGTCGATCGTGTACGTGTCCGGGTCGATGTCAACGGGGACCGGCCGTGCCCCGGCGTGGGAGACGGCAAGCCATGTCGCGATGAACGTATGTGCAGGCACGATCACCTCATCTCCCTCCCCGATACCGAGGGCCCTCATGATGAGGGAGAGTGCGTCGAGCCCCGAGCTGACGCCGACGCAGTGGCGCGACCCGCAATACGCCGCAAACTCCGCTTCAAAGGAGGCAAGCTCCCCGCCGAGGATATACCGTCCCTTCGAGAGCACCCGCCGCACGGTCGCGTCGATCTCGCGTCCGCATGACCGGTAGGTGCGCGCCAGGTCGAGGAAGGGGACGGTCATTGCGGCTGACCGCCCTTGTACCGGGTGAATTCCCCGAAGTCACGGAGGTAGTCCTGTTCGTCGTAGGGAAGCGAGGCGAGCACGAGGCTGATCGACCCGCCGGAAAAGTTCGTCAGCTCCCGCCAGATCAGGCAGGGGATGAAGAGGCCGTAGAAAGGCCGGTTGAGGCTGAACGTCCTCGACTCCTCCCCGTCTCTGACAATGACGTCGAAGCTGCCCGAGGCGGCGACGATGAATTGCAGGAGGTCCTTGTGCGCGTGTCCTCCCCGCAGGGACCCGGCGGGCACGTCGTAGAGGTAGTACACCCTCCGGACCGCAAAGGGCACATGGGCGTTGTTGTAGACATAGGTGAGACTGCCCTTCCGGTCGCTCTCGATATTGGGGAGCCGGATGACGGCGCAGTCATGCACGGTCGTGGTCTTTTGCATGGATAGTCCTCATGAAATCGTCGTAGTTGTAGATATAATCGTCCTCGTCATAGGGGAGCGACGCCACGACGAGGGCAACGGCATTGGTCGAGAAATGGCGCATCTGCCGCCAGTGCAGCTGCGGCACGTACAGCCCCCGGTAGGAGCGGTTCAGGTGGAAGACCTGCTCTGCCCCGTCGCCGCTGTCGACCGCCACGTCGAGGCTGCCCGACAGCGCGATCATGACCTCCTGGAGGCTCCGGTAGGCGTGTCCTCCGCGGACCTCGCCGCCCGGCACGTCGTAGACCCAATAGACCCGGGCGATCGCGAAGGGGAAATGCCTCGCGTTCTCTATGAAGGAGAGGTTGCCCCGCACGTCGTGCACCCGGGGGAATTCGATGATGCGCGCCCCCTCCGCCACGGCGGTCCATCCGGCCGCAGGCCGATACCCCTTCCCCTGCTCCGCTTCGGTCTTCTTCATCATGCAGCCGGCTCCAATTCATAGGTGTCGTAGCAGACCGCCGATGCGCCGAATTCTTCCTTTTGTTTGATCAGGGACTCGTTGAGCACGCGTCCTCCCTGCTCCGTCGAGATACCGAAGTCGAACCACCTCATGTCGCGGAACACGCTGGTGACAAGCCGGGCGACGATGAGATCAGCGGCCCGGAGTTCCCTGCCCCGGGCGGTGGTCGAGAGGTACTGGAGGTGGGCGGTCGTGCTGCACTGGTACACGATCGCGCCTGCGACCATCTCGTCCCCGAGATAGGCGCCGAACAGCCTGATGCGGCCGGGGAACCTGCCCATGAGCAGTCTCATCTCCTCCGGGGAGTGCACCGCATGGCGCCCGTATTTTTCCTGCAGCCTCCTGTCGACCATGCCGAGGAAGACGTCCACCTCGTCAGACTCCCTGAAGACGACCCCCTCCCGTTCGGCCTTCTGCGCACCGCGGCCCCGGTTGCCTCCTATGCGCGCCCCGGGGAGATAGATGGCTGAGGAGACCTCACGCTTCACCAGCCGGGCCCCGCTGAGGAAGAGGGCGTATAAGTCCTCCTCCGACGGCGCGGTGCGGTACAGGTGCGGGACCGCCTTGTAGAGGAGCGTCCGCATGCCGGCGGCAGCGAGATAGGCCTCAAGGGCGCGGAAGAGTTCGCGCATCAGGGAGGCGGTCATCCGCGGGCCGCTGACGATGCCTCCGTAGGTGAGCCCGCCGTGCGACACATACGCAGCACCTTCCCTGTTTCCGGGCATCAGCCCCACGAGGGTGTCGCCGTTGAGGAAGAAGAGGGAGTGGTCTTCGAAGCGGTCTGCATGGTAGTCCATGTACCCCCGCAGGAAGAGGAATGTGCCGCTCCGTCCGCGGGCGACGAAATCGTCCCACACCGACTGACGGGCCGGGTCATACCGCTGCACGCTCACCATGCCTCCAACTCCGCGAAACCAAACCCTGTCCTGCCGAAGTCGTTTCCGTTGTAGAAGAGATATGTCCTGTCCGGGGAAGAGAGGACGCTCGGGAAATAGACCATCTCCGAGTCCCAGCCTGATTCTGAATGCGCGATGCCGACCTGGTCGTCGATGCGCGTCCAGTCCCTGCAGTCCCGTGACCATGCGCACCCCAGATGGTAGCGCATGCTGGTCATGCGCCTGGTGTAGAAGACCAGGTACCGGTCCCCGTTCCTGATGATCTGGGGCCTGCCGAGACCATGCTCGACTTCAGGGTCGCAGCCCACGAGGCATCGTCCCTTCCTGGCGTAGGTGATGCCGTCCGGAGAGTCCTGGTAGTAGACGTCGTAGGTCGGCCTCTGCTTGCCGCCCACGTCGACCCATCCGCTGCCTGCCGAGTAGACGGTGCGGTACACGCCGTCTTCATGAAGCACCGACTGGCCCGCCCTGACGGAAAGACCCTCGTCCGCCCGGTCGAGGATGGGCGCCTCGCTCACCCGGCTGAAGGTATCGCCCCCGTCCGTGCTGACCGCGAGCCCTCCGAAGTTCGTATAGCGGATCTTGTGGCCGAGCTGAAAGCCGGTATAGTACAGGAGCACCCTGTCGCCGTCCACCGTCGCGTGCGCCGGGAACACGCCGTTATCATCGAAGGCGCCGTCCCGCCCGATGTCGAGGACAGGCGAAGACGAGACCGCGACGACACGGGAGGGGTCCTGCCGCTCCACATCGACGAAGCCGATGCGGGAGATGCCCGAGGCGTCCCAGCATCCGATGAAGACGCGGACCAATCCGCTCGGGAGCAGGACCGCCGACGGGGCCATCGCGTGCGACGCCCACCACGTCTGCCGCACCGGGGGCTCGAATATCCTTCCTCTCTTCTTCCATCTCATGAGAGTCACACCCTCTCGTCTATCAGCATCTCGAGCATGCTGGGGTCGAAGGTCGGGATGTGATGGCGTTCATGCACCTCCCGCCGCTGGGAAAAACTGTCGTCAATGAAGATCGCCCCCTCCGGCCGGATGAAGTCCGCCTTGGACTGTCCCTCGTCGAGCCAGATAACCTCATCGAAGAGTCCCTGCAGCCTCCAGCGCCGCAGGGCCGCATCCTGCCCGCCGGGAAGGGATTTCGAGAGGAGCACGAGCCGGGTCCCCCGGTTGATCTCCTGGAAGAGGAACTGCGCCATCTGGGTGTTCACCCGGTCATGCACAACCAGCGTATCGTCGAAGTCGACATAGACAGAGCTGTACGACAGGGCGTGGCGGTACCGGTTGACCAGGGCGCGGTCGATCTCCACCTCGCAGTCGTTGACGAGCGTGGATATGTCGTGCCCCTCCAGGAGGAAGATGCTCAGCAGGGGAAAGTTGATCCCCCGCACCCGGTGGAGCGCCATCGTCCCCGCGATGCGGGGCTCGACCTCCAGGAGATTGAGCCGCCCCCGGCCATCCTCCTTCATCTGGAAGAACCAGGCACCCTCGAGGGGAAGACGCTCCAGGATGCGCTCCGCGACCTCGCGGAACCCGGCGTTGCGTGCCTCGCACGCCGGGACCCCGCGCATCGACGTACCCATGCGTATACGCTTCCGCTCTCTCCCCCTGCAAAAGAGCAGACGGCCGCGGGCTGAGAAGCAGTCGACGGTAAACTCGCTGCCCGGCAGATGCTCGAAGATGAGCAGGCCCGGGTCCCTTTGTATCAGAAGATCGAGATGGGCCCGGTCGTATGCGATCCCCGCCCCCTGGCCGCCATAGCCGCTGTCGGGCTTCACGAACACCGGATAGGCCCCGACCTCTTCGGCCGCGGCATAGAGACGGGGGACAGGCAGTCGGCCCGAAAACAGCTCATGGGTCCTGCGTTTCGATCGCGCGATGCTGCAGACCCCCGGGTCGGCCATGACCGCCCGCGCCCCCAGCCGGTGGCCGTCCTCGATGAGCGCGTCGATGATAAAGCTGTTTGCCGGATAGAGATAGTCGATCCGAAGCCGCCCGATCAGCTCATTGACCGCCTCTACCCACTTCCCGTCAGAGACGGGCGGGACGACATAGTGTCTCGAAAACACAAAGGGCGCATGGTTGGGAACATCGCTCGAGGCGGAAAAGAGTGTGATCTCCTTGCAAAACCGGAGAGATCTCCAGATCTCCAGCCCGTTTTCAGTCCCTCCCGGAAAGATCATTACCCGTAATGGTCGCGACTTCATCCTGTCCTCAAGCCGTTCTGTGCCATCCCTTCAGGATCCTGATTTTATGCCTTGCCACTCCCGGATTTGCAAGAGATATGCCCACGCCCGGCCGGCTGACCGGGTCTTTTTACCCTTTTAATTCAAGCTGTTATATGCAGGTGTCAGCCGAAGACGCACCGGACCCCCTTGGCCGGGGGGCCTCAACGTCAATAAATTGACCGGAATGAGCGCCTGTCGCTGCTAAAGGGAGACCGGAAAGGTGTCGATAGTAATAGGAGAAGGCGTAGAATGCACTGAGGGAAGAGTGGCGTGAATTCCATAGGAAACAACAACATATATGCACTGTTCGCCGCGATCCCGCGGCAGCAGGCCCAGTTAGATGTCCTGGCGGGCAGCGCCCTTTCCCGTGGCATAGACCTCTACCAAAAAGGCAATTACGAGGGCGCGGCGACTGAATTCAGGCGCTCCATCGGACTGGCCCCCTACTCCGCGGACATCGGGAATACGACTGATTTTCTCGTCCAGTCCCTGCTGCGCCTCAACCGGACGGATGAGGCGGTCAAGACATATCAGGACGCGATACGCCTCGACCCGACCAACGATTCCCTTCACCTGAATCTGGGGAATGTCTACTTCAGCCTCGGCCGGTACAGCGAGGCGAGGGCGGAATATGTCGAGGCGGTAAGGATCGACCCGGCGTCCGCGCTGAACCGGTACTCCCTGGGACAGGTGCAGATGCAGTCAGGCGAACTGGCTGCTGCGGAGGCGACGTTCAGGACAGTGGCAGCGCAGTCGCCGCGGGACGAAAACGTGATGTTCGCCCTCGGCCAGACATACCGGAGAATGGGGCGCTTCACGGAGGCGACCGACCAGCTGAAGGCTGCCCTGAGCCTCGACGGGAGCTTCTCCTATGCCCGCCTGGAACTCGGCTTTTCCTATGCAGATATGAAAGACTTCGGACAGGCGCAGGACCAGGTTGATGCGCTGGCGGAAGAAGACGGCTCGCTCGCCCTGGAGCTCAGTTCCTACATCTACCAGCGGCGCGACCCCCGGATGCTCGTCGCGTACAGCCCCGACGGCTTCCCCTCGTCCTCCGGACCCGGGACAGGCCTGACCGAACTCGACCCGAGCCTGTCGACCCCGGGCGCCTCCCACGAATTCACGATGAACTTCATCTTCAGCAAGGAGATGGACGCTGCCACGGTCACCAACCCCGCCTACTGGAACATTACCCGGTCGGACGGCAGGGACGTGGGGTCGCTGTATAACTGGGGGCTGCCGGTGGCGGAGACCGAGGCTCTCATCGACCGCATCCCCCTGCGGGTCGTCTACGACCAGGACGAGCAGACGGCGACGGTCACCTTCCGGGTGACCCAGAACGCATCAGGGGACGCGACGCTCGACCCTTCCCATCTCGTCTTCAGGTTCCTGGGGCGGGACGCCTACGGCTTTGCGATGGACAGCTCCGCTGACCAATACAGCGGGATCTCTCTCATCGTCTGAACCCGTCGATCAGGCGTATTTCTCTTCACCGGAATTCCCTAACAGGCTTTTCCTATGTATAATTGCTGTAGCAGCAGGAATCCGGGGCCTGAAGAAAGGGGATACGATGGTCATACACCGGTGCAGCCTGGATCCGGGGAGGGCGGACGGGAGAACGCGATGGCGCTGAAGATCACGCTGAAGGCGAATGAACGGCTCGTGGCAGGAGGGGCGGTGATCAGAAATACCAGCGGCAAGTGCGAGCTGGTAATCGAGAACAACGTCCCTATCCTGAGGGAGCGCGAGATCCTCAGCGAGAAGAAGGCGACGACGCCCTGCCGGAGGATCTATTTCATCATCCAGCTCATGTACATCGACGAGGCGAACATCGCCGAATACCATAAGACCTACTGGAGCCTTGTCAACGATGTGGTGCAGGCCGCTCCCAGCACCATCACGCTGATCAATCAGATCAATGAGCAGATCCTCGCAGGCCGCCATTACCAGGCGCTGAAGATCGCCAAGAGGCTGATCGAGTACGAAGATGAGGCGATGGCGCAGGCCGCCCGGTCCGGCGGCGGCTAGAGCTGCCGGCAGCCGACGCGATACTCGGCAGACCGGTTTCTCAGCCCTTCGACCGGCCCTCAAGCTGGTAGAGGAAGGCGAGGATCTCGGCGACCGCCCGGTAGAGCTCGGGCGGAATCTCCTCATAGAGGTCGAGGATCGAGAGCGCTTCGACCATCATCCTGTCTTCCCTGATGTAGATGCCGTTTGCACGGGCGATCTCGATGATCTTCTCTGCAACGGCCCCGCTGCCCCGGGCGACGAGCCGCGGCGCGGCATCCTCTCCGTCCCGGTACTTCAGTGCAGCCGCCTTCCTGCGCGGGGGATCCATGTCAGGCCTTCACGTTGAGGCCGGGGGGGCGCAGATCCCCCATCCGGATCTCCCGCATATGACCCACATTGAGCGCGCGCAGATCGAGCCCGGCTGAGCTGAACCGCTCCTGCAGGCCCGCCTTTTCAGCCAGAAGCAGCGCCGTGGTCGCGGGATTTTCCGCGTACATCGTTACGTACAACGCGCGGCCGAACAGGGTGACCGAGGCCGAGACCTTGCCGGCGGCCTCCATGTCGAGGTTGAGGTCGCAGGTGTAGGATTCGCCTTCCTCCTCCTTCCGCCTCCGGAAGGAGAGTTCCCCTTCCCGCAGTTGCTGCCAGGAGACCGGGAGGTACGTATAGAACATGTCGTTGATACGGGAGGAGACCTGGAAAAATTCGATATTCTTCATGATCTTGTCGACCGCCTCTTCAAAGTCCTGCGGCTTCACTCCCGAGGAGAGCAGCCTCTCGGCAAAACGCTCGTCCTGGAGGAGATCCCTCAGCCGCAGGGCGATGCCCTTCATGTCCGGCTCTTCCCCAAAGAGCGCGCCGAGCCGGCCGCTCTTGCCCTGTTCCATGATCTCCCTCGCGGCCTTGCCGAGTCTCGTTTCAAACAGGACGCCCGAACCCTCTGTCGATGACTGAAGGAACTGGGCATTGAGTCTGCCGATCTCCGGAAGGAGCTCTTCCATCCTGCTGAAATCAGGGTGAAAACTCTTCAGGGACTCCGGGAGGGACCTGAAAAAGGCGAAGAGGTGCTTGAGATCACTGCCGGAGGCCCGGAACCGCGAGAGGTCGGAGAGCATCCCCAGGAGCGCCTCGTGCACATCGCCCTGGGCCTTCTCCGGCCTGTTGACCGCTCCCTCACCCGCCGTGCCGATGAGCCGCAGCCGCATCTCCCTCTCCCCGCCGATCACCTTGAGGACGACCGAGTCTCCCTTGTCGAGAGGCACCTCCGTCCTGGCGATAACCAGCCCGCCCTGCCCCTTGCCGGGGGTGATGCTGAGGGCGAGGGCCCCTGACTCAAGGATGCTGACCACCTCCGCCCTGACCACATCTCCCACGGACAGCGAGATGTTCCGCCCCGACGGCCTCAGGAACGTGAAGATGTTGTCAGCCGTTATGATCGTCGGTATCTGCATGAACGTCCCCCGGCGGGCGGGTTATGAAAGGAAGTCCATCAGCGACTGGGACATGATAATCTTCGAGGCCTCCCTGAGGGCCTGAAGGGCCGTGTCCGTCTTGTTGATCTCGGCGATGACGGAGGTAAGGTCAGCCTCCTCGGTGCGGGAGAGGGCGTTTTGTACGCTGACCGTCGCGTGTCCCAGGCGGGTATCCATGTCGTTCAGCATGGCGCCCCTCACCCCGAAGTCGGACTGGACGTTCCTGACACGGCTCACCGCGTCGGCCACGGCGGTCTGGAGCGCCTCGATGCGAAGATAGTTCGGCGACCCTGCCGTCAGTTCCGTGCTCACGAGCGCGGCGATATCAAAGCAGTTGTCATAGCTGAAGGTATCGATGACCGTGGTATCGTTCGTATCGCGTATCTCCACATTCGTCGTCGTCCCTGCGCCCGGAGTGAAGTGGGCGAACCTCCCGCCGGCGAGTTCGACGACCTTGGCCGCAGCGGGGGCAGCGCTGAACACCTCGCTGCCCGGCTCGTTGATCGCCACCGAGGCCCCGGGGCCGATCATCACGTTCATCACGCCGTCGTCGCCCTGATAGGCGCCGGTGCTGTCATAGGCCGGGACATCGGTCTTATACCCGGAGAAGATATACCGGTCGCCGGAGCGGGTGTTGGCGATGCTCCGCAGGGTGCCGCTGATGAAGTCCATCTGTTCCGCATAGGTTTCTCTCTGTTCGGGTGTCGCCGAACCGCCGGCAAAGCCCATCATGATCTGTTTCAGGCTGGCGAGGGAATCGCCTGCCGACGTGAGGGCGCGGTCGGTGATCTCATACGTGGCACGGGTAAGCGTAATGTTCCGCTGGTACTGCTGGTTCGTCCCGATCGTAAGCCGGTAGTCCATCGCCCGGGCAGAGGCGATGATATCGTCCGAGGGCTTCAGGATGCGCTTGCCCGACGAGAGCTGCTCGTTGAGCCGCGTAAAATCCTCCATGCCCTGCCGGATGGACCGCACGATGCGGTCATAGGTCATGAATTGTGTGACTCTCATTGTCTCCTCACATGTCCAGGATCGTTTGCATCAGTTCGTCGGTCACGGTAATCAGCCGCGCCGCCGCCTCATAGGACCTCTGGTACCGCAGCATGTTTGCCGCCTCCTCGTCGAGGGACACGCCGGAAATGGATTCCCGCCTTCCCTCGATCGACGTCAGGAGGCTCTCGTCGAAGGCGAGGGTGTCCGCTGCCGTCTTGCTCTTCGCCCCGACCTCGGCGACTATCTCCGCGTAATAGCCTGAGATGGTCGCTCCTCCCAGGCTGGAAACCGGCGCCGCGGCCATCTGGGCCAGCTGGAGCGCCACCGTATTGTCTCCGGGGATCCCCGCAGCGGTGGCTGAAGCGGCGACCTTGTCCGGGTCGGTCACGGCAACGCCGAAGTTCTTGATCGCATCGGTAAGGGGGCTGACCGCGAAGCTGTCTCCGGCCGCGATCGTGCCGGTGATCGTCACTTCAATGCCCTCGAAGGTGATGGGAGTGCCCGTGGCATAGACGCCCGTCGCGACCGCGGCGCCTGTCTGGCGGTCGGTCACGGTATAGTTGGTGGCAGCCGCATCGAAGGTGATGTCGTACTCGTCAAGCGTGAGCTGGCTGAGGTCCGAGACGGACGCCGTAATGCCGGCCCCCGCGGACCGGTCCGTCGTCGCCAGCTGGAGGGGATTGAAGAAGTTGTTTCCTGTTGAGCCGTCGAGTCCGAAGCCGGTGGTGTGCAGGAGGTTCACCTCTTTGGTCAGCGAGGCGATCAGCCTCCGCAGGTCTGTCAGCGCCGTCGCCTTCGTGTCCTCCCGGGCCGCGATCATCCCGCCCAGCTTCCCCCCGCTTACGGCCTCCGTGATGTTGACGCCGTCGAGCATCAGGTCGTAGTTGTTGTCCTGGTTCGGCTGCGCCGAGAGGGTATTGACCCGTTCGCCGTTGACGAGGTTCCGCATCCCGATGGTGACCGTGACCGAACCGTTGTCCTCCTCGTACGTGGAGTTCTCGGCCAGCTCGGAGAGCTCGGACAGGAGGACGTCCCTGCGGTCCCGCAGGTCGTAGGCCTTGTCCGAGCCGCCTCCGCCCTCGACCTGGGCGATCTGGCCGTTGAGAGCGGAGATCTCCTGCGCAATATTGTTGATGCGGCTCACCGCGGTGCTGATGCCGTCGTCCATCTGCTTGATGGTGCTGTTGATATCACTTTCCATCTGGCCCGCCACACTGGCGAGGAATCCCGCCTTCTGAAGAAGCAGGAGCCTCTGGGGCCGGCTATCGGGCGTTGATGACACCTCGTTCCAGGCGTTGAAGTATTGCATGAGCGGGTCTGAAAGCCCGATGCCCATCGAATCGTTGAAGACCTGCTCGATCTGGCCGAGGAACTGGCTGAGCGCCTCGGACCTGCCGTAGTTCTCGGTCTGGCCGAGGAGTTGGGCCTGGACAAAGCTGTCGTAGTTCCTCTTGATACCGGCGACGGTGACGCCCCGGCCGAGCAACCCTCCGGCCGCAGGCACCGGGGTGGCTACCTGGAGGATCACGTCCTGCCTGCTGTACCCCGGGGTGTTCACATTGGCGATATTATGGCTGATGGTGCTGAGGGCGGTCTGGCTCGCGAAGAGAGCCGATTTCCCGATTTCAAAGAGGCCGGTGACGGACATCTATGCCTCCCCTGAATAGAGGACGCCCTTGTCGCCGGGACATCCCATGCCGGAGGTCGACAGGAACCGGGTCGTTCCCTTCAGATAGTCAAGAGACCGGTCGATGAGGAGCCGGTTCAGATTGTTCAGTTCGTCTATGCTCTGGACCAGGGAGAGGAAGGTGGACCGGATATCGAGGAGCCTCCTGTTGCCGGTCTCTGCGGCGATCCGCTGCAGGTTCATGTCGTTGCCGTACTGCCGCTTCACGATGCGCTGCCGTTCCTCGTCGAGAAGCCTCAGCTTCATGACAAGGGTGTCCTTCTCCTTCGCCAGGCTGCAAAAGGCCTCCGTCTCGAGGCCGAGCAGGCAGGTCCTTTCCCTCTGGAGGAGGGCGAGCAGCTCCTTATAGCCCTTCAGCTCCTCCTCAAGGATATGCTCAGCCGCCTCGGCGGGCATCGCATCACACCAGCTCGTCGATCATGCGGCCCGCGACCTTCCGGGAATCAACCGCATACGTGCCTTCGCTCACCTGCTTTTCGATCGCCTGCACCTTTTCGGTCCTCACCTCGGGGAACTGGTTGATCGTGTTCTTCAGGTCAGCCAACTCCTTCGCCTTGCCCGAGAGGTCCACCCGGTCGGTTACGCCGGCCTTTTCGACCTGCGTTTTTTCAGGAGAGGCCTCAGCGCCCCCTGCCTTCTGCGTCGAAAGGTAAACATCCTTGCCAGGCGGTTTATTGCCGTAAATCTTCATCATTGCCTCCTGCTGGCTTATTTCACCTTTCTTATCGGTACGTTCATGAAATTCTTTAGCCTCAGATCAGGGCCGCCACCTTTGCCGGGTCGACGTCCTTGCCGTTCACCTTCACCTCAAAATGCAGATGGGGCCCGGTCGAGGCGCCTGTCGAGCCGATTTTTGCTATCACATCGCCTGCGGAGACCTCATCCCCGTCCCTGACGAGGTTCACCCGGTTATGGGCGTATTTCGTCACGACCCCGCTGCCGTGGTCGATGACGACCACATTGCCGTACCCGTGTTGCTCCCCGCTGAAGACGACCCTCCCCGGCCTGACCGCCCTGACCTCCGTGCCTTCAGGGGCCGCTATGTCGACGCCGTGATGGAACCTTTTGTCTCCGTAAATAGGATGTTTTCTCATTCCAAAACGGGAGCTTACCGTCCCGTCGGCAGGCAGGATATTTTCCCCGGCCACCTGCGGGGGCCTGTTTTCCGCCGCCTGGGGAGAGTCAGGCTTCGGCGGCTTTGCCTCGTGGTCTCCTGCAGGCTGGCCGGAACGGCCTGAAAGCCCCCGGAGGAGCTGTTCCTTGATCCCCAGCCCCCTTTCGGCGAAGAGCCTGGCCAGTTCCATCTCGAACATGCTCATATACGTCTCTTTGCCGAAGCCGGCGTCCTTGTCCATCTCGGCCGTCTGGCGCATCGCCTTGATCATCTCATAGGCGAAGATCGCCTCGAGCTCGCGCGCCACCGCCTTGACCGCCTCAGGGTCGCTTCGGCCCCTGAGGGACTCGATATCACCCCGGAAACCGCCTATCGAGGGGATTGACATCAGATGATCTCCAGTTCGGCCCGCAGGGCCCCTGAGGCCTTCAGCGCCTGGAGTATCGAGACGAGGTCCCGGGGCGTGACGCCCAGGGCATTGAGCGCCTTGACCACCTCGCCGAGGGTCACACCCGACACCTCGACAAGGGCCGCCTTCTCTTCCTTCACCTTCACGTCCTTCTGGGGCACCACAACCGTCTCGGCCCTGTCGCCCGCAAAGGGAGGGGGTTGGGAGACCTGGAACTCGGTCTTGATCTCGATGGTGAGGTTGCCGTGCGCGATCGCAACAGGGGATATCCTCACCCTCTCGCCGATCACGACCGTGCCGGTCCTCTCGTTGATGACGACCTTTGCAACCGCATCCACGGTCACCTCTACCCCTTCCACCAGCGTGATGAATTCCACGATGCGGCCGCGATAATCAGGCGGCACCTTCAGCCTGAGCGCGGATGGATCGATCGTCGAGGCGGTATCCGGCCGCACCACCTCGTTTATCTTCCGGGCGACCTCTGTTGCGGTAGTAAAGTCGGGCCTGTGGAGAAAGAGCTTTATCTCGCCGTTGCTGCCGAGGCTGAAGTCGACGTTTCTCTCGATAATGACGCCCTCGGGCACCTTCCCCGCCGTCGGATGGTTCTTCTGGATCGTCGTGCCTCCGCCTCCCCCGGCAAAGCCGCCGATAGAGACAGGCCCCTGGGCAACGGCATAGACCTTGCCGTCCGGTCCCTTCAGGGGTGTCAGAAGCAGGGTGCCGCCCTGGATCGTTTTTGCATCGCCCAGGGTCGAGACGAGGGCGTCCGTCCTGGCGCCGGGCTTCGGAAAGGGAGGCAGCGTCGCGGTGACCATCACCGCCGCCGTGTTCTTCGCCTTGATGTCGTTGGGGTTTACGGTCATGCCCATCCTCTGGAGCATGTTGGCGATCGTCTTCATCGTGGCATTGCCCTTGTCGCCGCTGCCGTCGAGCCCGACAACAAGGCCGTAGCCGATGACCTGGTTGGTCCGGACGCCTTCGAAATTCGCGATGTCCTTGATCCTCTCCGCCGACACGTCCGCCGAAGGGGCCGCAACGAGCAGGAGAAGTGCGGCAAGGAGGACCGCGGTCCTCCCTGCTGCCGTCGCTTCAGTCCTGATCATGATTCATCACCCACACGCCGCTCCGTGCCTACGGATCAGGCGGGAAGTAGATATCCAGGCGCAGGCCCGCCACGTTCAGGAACGGGTTGCCCAACACGGCCGGAGCCGAAGGGGCGACCTGCGTGCCGGCTGCGGCCTGTCCGGTCATGGCGGCGGAGAGTTCCTGCTGGAAGTTGTTGATAAAGCACATGCCCTTGATGAGGCCTCCGGGCAGTTTCTCGCCCACCGTGTTGGCCTTCGTCTTTCCCGAAAAACTCAGGACGTCCTGCATGAAGTTCTGTGAGCTGATCGGATCATTGTAGATCATCTTCTCCTCCTTTGACTGCAGCCCGTTGTTACTCTCATAACGGCGAAACCTTGTCCAGGAACCGGACGAGCCATCCCGGCTTCTGCTTGTCCTGGACGACGCCGTCACCCACGTAAAAGACCTCCGCATCCGCGACCTGGCCGCTCGATATCGTGTTGTCGCTGGCTATGTCGTCGCTGCGGATCATGCCGCGGAGTATCAGTATCTGCTTTTCATTGTTGATGGTGATCTCCTTCCGCGACTCGATGACGAGATTGCCGTTGGGCATCACCTCCACGATCCGGGCGGTGATCGTGCCGATGAGTTTGCCCTGTCTCGTCGTCGCGCCGCTGCCCTTATAGTCGTTCTTCGCCGTGCCTTCGAACGAGGGAGAGAAGACCTTCCCCTTGCCGAAGAATTCGACGCCGCTTACGGCCGGGGACGCACCGAGGAATTTGTCGACGCTGGTGCTGACCGTCGAGTCCCTGGTGGCGGTCGTGTCCGCCTGGCCTGATCCCGTGATATTCTCGACGACGTTTATCGTGACGAGGTCATTGAGCCGCCGCGCCCGCGGGTCTTCATAGAGGCTGGCCGTGTCGACCCAGAGCGAATTCACCGAACGCTGCGCCTTCTCCTCCTTATAGACATGCTTGGGCGGATGGGGCGGCAGCGGGGGCGTGGATGCGCAGGCAGCCAGCAGCACCGCGGTCAGCATCGTCGCCAGCCACGGTCGCGGCCATAGAAACCCTGGTCGCACACATGGAAGAGGCCGGACGTGCATAAAAAGCCCATACAGGGCGGCAGGAATGATCCTTATCACGGATACCGCTGATCTCCCTGCCAATGCCTTCCTGACAAAGCGATCATCAGGATAGCCGTGCTCAGCGGGGCCGCGCCGGGTATGGATCTTTTTCCGCACGTCCGTCCTCATCCTGTCAGAGGTGTTCATCAAAAATCCACCTTTACCAGGCCCTCATCAACGAGCATGCCGGTGACCGTTCTGCGGGAGGCGGGGTTGAGGACCTTTACCATGCTGCCGACATAGGCATTCTCCCGCAGCTCCCCGAGGGTCGAGATGGTGAATCCCCCTGCCTCGGCGACAAGGACGACCCTCTGCCCCCTCTTGACCAGCGCGGTCTCACTGATCACCTGCTCCACCAGGGGCGTGTTCGCTGCCACCGGCTTCCTCAACTGCTTGCCTGTCAGCCGCTCGGCGCTCCGGGCGGCATCCCGGGGGATGCGGCCGACATCCATGAGGGTGGCGTACATGTCTTCCTTCTGCATGCGGTATCCCTTCTTGAACGCGGACCGCGACATGACGACCCAGTCGAAGGCCTTTACCGAGGCGGTCGCCGTCGCCCTGCTGCCGTCGCCGTATTCGAGGGAAAAGACGGTCCTGCCCGGGGGGCCCTGCTCGATAAGGATGCGTGAAGGGACGCCCTTCTGCGTCTCGGGCTTTACGGAGAGGTCATGCACCTCGACCTCTGCCCAGGGATACCGCTCCTTCATGTACGACCTGAGCGTATCGCCCAGATCGGCGGCAGCCGCCGTCTGCGGAGTGCAGCAGAGGATGATCGCCGCGCAGCAGAGGCCCACGACGCTATGGATCATGACTTTCTTCATCGCTTCATGTTGTTGGCGGTCTGGAGCATCTCGTCGCTCGCCTGAACGACCTTGGAGGTGATCTCATAGGCCCGCTGGCTGACGATCATGTTCACCATCTCCTCGACGACGTTGACGTTGCTCAGCTCGATGAAGCCCTGGTTGAGCGTGCCGAGCCCGTCGATGCCGGGGTTGCCGGTAGTCGGATCGCCCGAGGAACCGGAGGGCAGGAACAGGTTCTTGCCGATCGCCTTGAGGCCGCCGGGGTTGATGAACTTGGCCAGCTCTATCTGTCCCACCTCGGTCGGCGTGCTGCTGCCCGCCTGCAGGACCGTGATCTTGCCGTCGGAGCCGATCGTGATGTTGAGGGTATTGTTGGGGATCGTTATGGCGGGCTCCAGCGGATATCCGTCGGAGTTCACGATCCTGCCGTCGCTGTCGAGCTTGAAGGCGCCGGCCCGGGTGTAGGCGGTCGTGCCGTCCGGCATGAGGACCTGGAAAAAACCGTCCCCCTCGATGACGAGGTCCAGGCTGTTGCCGGTATGCACAAAGTCGCCCTGATCGAAGAGTTTCTGCACGGCGACCGGCTTGACGCCCAGACCGATCTGGATGCCGGAGGGGATCTGCGATCCCTCCGCCGAGGTGCTGCCGGGGTTGCGCAGGGTCTGGTAGAGAAGGTCCTGGAAATCCGCCCTGCTCTTTTTGAAACCCACGGTGTTGACGTTGGCGAGGTTGTTCGCGATAACGTCGATGCTGATCTTCTGGGCCTCCATGCCTGTTGCTGCGGTGAAGAGTGACCGTATCATCTTGAGCCTCCTATAACCTGCCCATTTCATTGGTGACCTTTGCGGTTGTATCATCGAAGGCGCTTATCGCCTTCTGAAAGGTTTGGAATTCCCGCAGGGCGCTGATCAGGCTGATCATCTCCCTGATCATGTCGACATTGGACGTCTCGAGGTAGCCCTGCTTCACCCCCGCTTTCGAGGGCGTGCCCTGCACCGTTGCGGTGAAGTGGTCGTCTCCCATCTTCTTCAGGACGTTCAGGTCGGGGAAATCAACGATCTTGATCGTGCCCGCGACCACCCCGTTGACCGCCACCTCTCCGCCGGGAAATATCTCGACCTTTCCGGCGGGTATCTTGAGGGGGACATTGTTCGTGCCAAGAACCTTCACGCCGTTCTTGTTGACGAGGTATCCGTCCTGGATCCGGAGATCGCCTCTCCTCGTATACTGTCCTCCTTCGAGGGCTATGAAGCTCTTTCCTTCGAGGGCTAGGTCGAGGGCGTTTCCGGTGCGCACCACATTGCCGTCCGTGAAATCGATCTGGATCGCCGAGAGGTCGGACATGATCCTGCTCTCCTGCCCCTCTTCGATGCCGTTGAGCTGGGACAGGAGGAAATCCTGGAATGCGATCTTGTCCTTCTTGTACCCCAGGGTCTGGGCGTTGGCGAGGTTATGGGAGATGACATCCATCTGGGACTGTTTCAGCGTGCCGCCCGACAGGGCGATGTAGATTCCTTTGTACATGCGACTGATTAATGCAAGGCGGATGCCACGAAATGAGGGATACCGCAGGGGGCAATCTACAGGGGGAATTCATGCTGGGTTATTGCAGGGGGCCGTCCTGTGAGGGCGACTCATGAATCGCCCCTGCATGAAATGGCGGAAAAAAATTCCCGGCAGGGTACCTTTTGCCCGGGTCAGCGGCCGAGGCCGAGGATCAGCTCCACCTCGCCCCGGGGGATGTCGAACATGCCGGCTATCTCGTCAATTTTCAGACCCCTTCCGGAAAGGGCGCTGATCTCCTGACGGCGCATCTCCATGATCGAATCACCGGGGTTGACGACAGCCTCGGCCCGCAGGAGCAGGTTTTCGAGGATGCGCATCTTTTCATCGACCTTCTTCTCCGCGTCCCTCAGGTCGGCTATCCTCCTGTCGAGCTTCTGGTAGAGCTTTTCGCCGATCTCCTCGATCTCGGAGACCTCAAGGCTGAGGAGCTCCCTGGCCTGTTTTTCGGTCCTGTCACTGTTGCGGTTCGTCTTTTTGAACATGGCGTCACACCTTGATATCTACCTTCCCTTTTTCCTGGCGCCGTCTTTCCTTCTGCCTCTTCTGCTGCCTCTGCCCCTCAGGAGGCGTCACCTCTTTCTGCTTCTTCACTGCCGGAATATCCGATACCCGCTTCAAGGCCTCGATAGCCATGGCATCAACTCCGATCCCTGGGTGTTTGCCGCGATCCTGCCATCCCCGTTTTATAGCTGGTAGCTCTGCTTCTCCTCTATGTACGCCTGCTTGAAGGTCTCTATCAGTTCGGCGTACCGCTGTTCGCTGATGTTGAGGATCTTTCTGCACTCGCCGTCCCTCAGCTCGATATCATCCCGGGGTCCCCGGTACCCGACCCCGAGCCTCAGGCAAAGGGCGTCGGCCAGGGCGATGATGCTGCAGAGGGTGCGGCTGTCCGGCTCGAGGTCCATCAGGTCGTCATAGCTGGTAAAGTGGTGCCGCCTGATCGAATCGCAGAGGTTCTCGGGGAACCCCCACTTCGTGGCAAAGACCCCGCCCACCTCCGCATGGCCATAGCCGAAGACCTCTTTTTCCTTTTCGTAATACGTGCTCCGGTCGTTATAGACCATCTCCGTGAGGAGCACAAACCGCTCATGCTGGCTGTTGTTCATGACCACCTTGCCGATGTCATGCAGCAGACCCGCGACCGTCGTCTCCTCGGCGTGGATGAACCTGATCTCCCGTGCGATCAGACCGGACGCGACGGAGACGCCTATGCTGTGCTCCCAGAGTTTCTGTTCCAGGAGGCCGAACTTCTTGTACACGTCCTTGGTGGAGACCGCCAGGACGAGGTTCTTTATCGCAACAAACCCCATCATGATGATCGCCTCGGAGATAGTGTCAATATTCCGACGCAGGCCATAGTAGGCCGAGTTGGCCATCTTCAGGACCCGGGCAGCCAAAGACTGGTCCGCCATGATCGCATCCTGCAGGGAGCTGACATCCGTCGCGGGGTCTTCGACGAGGCGGAGTATCTTGAAGGCTACCATCGGAACTGCCGGAATTTCGCAGTCTTTTGCTATGATCTCATTGGTTTGCATCGTCAGACCCCTTCTATCCGCACGAGTATTGTCACGAATCCCGGCCCGAGGGGACCGGGGGCGATGCACCCGGCCGCAACGACTCTCTCAGACCAACTCCAGAAACTTATGCAATTCCTGTTCCTCCCCGGCGAGCCTCTCCCCGATATCGGCAATGTCGTCGTTGCCGAGGGACAGCTCAAGGAGGAGCGCGTCATGCTCCCCTGTCCAGATGCCGTCGTCCTCGATCTTGGGGCTGAACCTGCGGGACAGGACCTCTGACAGGGAGACGACCGAGGTGAGATCGCGGAACTCCGTTGCCTTCGAAGGCGCGTGGTGGTATCGGATAGCCAGCACCTGCTCGCGCGGCATGTGGGACTTTTGACTGAGCCAGCTTCCGGCAAGGGCATGATCGCAGCCGAATATCGCGCTCTCCTGCTCAAGCAGGTCGTCCGTTCCCAGCAGGCGCAGGTACTGCTCCCTGTGCATGAGATAGAAGATGAGCCTTCCGATGTCGTGCAGCAGGCCGGTGAGAAACGCCTCCGCAGGGCTTACGATAGTCGTCGACTCGGCGACCATCGCCGATATGAAGGCCACCTCGTAGCTGTGGGCCCAGAACTGCTTGGTGTTGACGTCGCTCCGCTTCGAAAACATCATCACCACGCTCATGCTGACGGCTATGTTCCTGATATGCTCATACCCCAGGAGCAGGATCGCCTGTTCGATGTCGCAGACCCGTCCCGCATGCCTGAAGAAGGTGGAATTCGCCATGCTGATGACCCTCTCGGCAAGTGCAGGATCGTGCGATATGATGTCATACAGTTGACGGGGGGACGCAGAGGGGTCTTTCGTGGCGTCCATGATCCGGCCGAGGACGACCGGTATCGTCGAAAGCCTCCCGATCCGCTCTATCGCATCGTGTACTTCAGAGGTATCCATGGTCTGCGCGCATCACTGTCCTTGCCCATATTCCTGCCTTTCTTATCGATATTGTTGGACTTTTTCTTTAATTTCGGCCGATACCGCGCTGCCGCATCATCCCCGCTCAGCCGATGTATCCTTTTGGCCTGCCTGTCCGTCCTACAGGGGTGAAAGGAGTGTGGCATACATGGAAATAACAAATGATGCTTTCACTATCGAGGTCTCGAAGACCGACAAGACCTGCCCCATCGGGGAAACAGTCGGAAACAGCAACCTGGCCGGAGGGAAGATCCCGGTGCTCTCGTGCGAGGGGGCATGCATCCGGGGAGAGATCGCACGCCTCGCCGCAAACCTCGTGGCAAAGGAAGAGCCGTACCGCATGCTGATCATGCGGGTCGTGACGGCTTCATGAGCGGCGATCGGGCGCATATCCCCTGAGGCCCGGAAGCATGTGGCGTTGAGCGCCGCTTCCGGAGCCCGCCCGATTGACTTCGCACGCCGGAATTCACATAACGTCAGATCAGGTCGAGCGCCTGCTTCAGGTCGGCGATGAGGTCGTCCACGTCTTCGAGCCCGAGCGCGAGCCTGACGAGGTTGTCGACCATCCCGATCGACTGACGGTATTCCTCGGGGTAGTCGAAGAAAGACATGGTCGACATCTGCGTCACCAGGCTCTCGCTTCCGCCGAGGCTCGGCGTGATGAGGAAGAGATCGAGGGAGTCGATACATTTCCGTGTCTCCGCATTGCCGCCCTTGACGAGGAAGCTGATGACGCTGCCGAAGCCCTTCATCTGCTCCATGCCGGTCCGGTGGTCGGGATGCGAGGGAAGTGCCGGGTACCAGACCTTCTCGACCTTCGGGTGCGCCTCGAGCATCTGCGCCACCGCCAGGCCGGCCCTGTTGTGGTGCTCCATGCGCATGCCGAAGGTCTTCAGCCCGCGCTCCAGCAGGAAGCAGGTGAGCGGCCCCGGGGTTGCGCCCATCATGCGCTGCATCTTGTACAGGTCGGTCATGAGCGCCGCAGAACCGAGCGCGACCCCTGCCATCAGGTCGTTGTGTCCCCCGAAATACTTCGTCGCCGAGTGGACGACCACGTCGACGCCGAGCGCGATCGGCCTGATGTTGTACGGCGTGGCGAGGGTAGCGTCGATGATCGTCATGATCCCGCGCTTTTTGGCGACCTTCACGATGGCCGGGATATCGAGGATGCGCAGGTACGGGTTCGTGGGAGACTCGGTGAAGATGATATTCGTGTTCGGCTTGATCGCCTCTTCTATCGCCTTTGCCGTGGGGTCGACGATGGAATAGCCGATGCCGAACTTGCCGAGGAAGTTCGTGGCAAAATCCCGCGTCTGGCGGTAGCAGTCACTCGTGAAGACGATATGCGCCCCGGGCTTCATGAAGGTCATGATCGTCAGGAGGACGGCCGCCATGCCGGAGGAGTAGAGCACCGCGCGCTCGGCCCCCTCTATCGCCGCCAGCTTCCGTTCGCACTCCTGCTGGGTCGGGTTCCCGTAGCGGGCGTATTCGTGCTCGCGGGAGACCTTGCCCTGTCCCTTCGAGCGCATGAAGTCCTCGACCTCGCCGGCCGTATCGAAATAGTAGTTGGACGTCTGGACGATCGGCGTCGAAACAGCGTGGTAGGCCTTCGGCAGTCTGCCCAGGCCGTGGATCGCCAGGGTAGAGGGGTGCCATTTCCCCGGGTCTGAGGGTTTCTTAGGCATTCTGCTCTCTCCTTTTCTTAAGCGCATTCTTCAGTGCCTCCCTGACCGCCTCGACGGTCGGCGGCAGTTCTATCGGCTTGTTGGCGTAACGGCAGGGGAAATCGAGCTTCTCCTCGTGATACTGCACCTTAAAGTCGGTGAACTTCAGTCCGTGCGCGGTCGAGATGACGACGACGTGCTCCGAACGGTCGATCTTGCCGGCGTTGATCAGCTTGATCAGGGCCGCAAGGGCGACGCCGGTATGCGGGCAGTTGAACATGCCGGTGGTGTCGCCGAGGGCGGCCGCGTCGGCCAACTCCTGTTCGGTCGCGTCCATGACGATGCCGCTGAACTGCCGCAGCGTCCGGATCGCCTTCTGCACGCTGACCGGATTGCCGATCTGGATCGCGCTGGCGAGGGTCTTCTGCGCCTCCATCGGCTCGAAGGACTCGAAGTTCTTCAGATAGGAGCGGTAAAGGGGGTTCGCCCTCTCGGCCTGCGCCACGACGATGCGCGGCAGTTTCGTGATCAGCCCGAGGTCGCGCATCATCAGGAAGCCGCTGCCGAGCGCCGAGACGTTCCCCAGGTTTCCTCCGGGGATGATGATCACGTCGGGGACCTCCCAGTCAAACTGTTGGCAGATCTCGATGCCGACGGTCTTCTGCCCCTCGATGCGCAGGGAGTTCATGGAATTGGCGAGATAGATCGTCTCGTCCCTGGTGATCTCCTGCACCACGCGCATGCAGCCGTCGAAGTCCGTATCAAGGGAGAGGACGAGCGCCCCGTTGGCGATCGGCTGGACGAGCTGGGCGATCGAGATCTTGCCCTTCGGCAGCAGCACGATCGACTGGATGCCCGCGGCTGCGCAGTAGACCGCCAGGGCGGCCGAGGTGTCGCCGGTGGAGGCGCAGGCGACCGCCTGGATCGGCGCGCCCTCGCTGATCATCTGCTTCACCTGCGAGACGAGCACCGTCATGCCGAGGTCCTTGAAGGAGCCGCTGTGGGAGTTTCCGCAGAGCTTCAGCCAGAGGTTGTCCAGCCCGATCATCCTGCCGAAGCGCTCCGCCCAGAAGAGGTTGGTGCCGCCCTCGTAGAGAGAGACGATATTGTCGTCGGCGATCTTCGGGAGTATCCATTCCTTCTTTCCCCATACGCCGGACCCGTACGGCCACTGGGTCGACTTGTAGCGGTCCTCGAAGAGCTTCATCCACGCCTTTGCGCCGCGGTGGCCGAGGGTCTGCATGTCATGCTGCACCTCGAGCAGCGAACCGCATGCCGTGCAGCGGTAGATGATCGAGTTCAGCGGGTAGGTCGCCTTGCACTGCTCGTTGATGCATTGAAACCAGGCTCGATACGGCATAGAGCACCATCCTTGCTTGTTTGCCGGAAGACCGGCAGTGGTTGTTCAGAAAGGAAGGATATCATAACGGCGGGGCTATGATCAACACGCGCTCCGCCGCCGTATACTCGCCGCATCGGACGGGTCCCGCGCCTCGTTACTTGTCCAGGACCTCGCGTATCTTCCGGGCGAAGACCTCGGGTCTCAGGGGCTTTGATATGAAATTGATGTCTTCCCTGATGATGCCCCGCTGCGAGAGCATGTCCGCGGTGTAGCCGCTCATGAAAAGGAACTTCACCCGCGGATCGATCCCCCGCAGGGCATCATACACCTTCCTGCCGCTCTGTCCGGGCATGATGACATCGCAGATAACAAGACGTATCGCGTCCCTGTTTTCCCCGAAGAGTCTGACAGCGGAATCCCCGTTCCCCGCCTCGAGGACCGCATATCCGAACTCCTTCAGGAGACTCCTGGCCACCGCCCTGACCGCGTCATCGTCCTCGACCAGGAGGACCGTCTCCGTTCCGACGGGCAGGGGCGCCGGGGCCTCCTTCTCATCGGGTTGAGTCACCGCTGCTACCAGGGGCAGGAATACCTTGAAGACCGTCCCCTGCCCGGGCTCGCTGTAGACATCGATGAACCCGTCATGCTGTTTGATCGTCCCGTAGACCATGGCCAGCCCCAGTCCGGTCCCCTTGCCCGCCGCCTTGGTGGTGAAGAATGGTTCAAAAATACGCTCCTTCACCTGTTCGTCCATCCCGGTGCCCGTATCGGCGACTGAAACACAGGCATAGGCCCCGACCTCTCCGAAGTGATGGGACTGAATGAACAGGTCGTCCATTTCGAAAAGCTCGGTAGTCATGGTCAGCCTGCCGCCGTGCGGCATGGCATCCCGGGCATTTACCGCGAGGTTCACCAGGACCTGCTCTATCTGGCCCTGGTCTGCCTCTACAATCAGGTCATGGCCGGCGATGTCAGCCCGAAATTCGATCTCCTCGCCGATAATCCGGTCCAGCAACTTCTGCATCCCCCCCGCGATATCGTTGATATTGACCGGCTTGGGGGCTATGACCTGGCGTCTGCTGAAGGCCAGCAGGCTGTGGGTCAGCTGGGCGGCCCTTTCCGACAAGTCGAGTATCTGCTTCAGGTATTTTCTGGAGGGATCGCCGGCATGCATCCTTTCATTGCTGATCGTCGCGTATCCGATGATGCCGGTGAGAAGGTTGTTAAAATCATGGGCAACTCCCCCCGCAAGCTGCCCTATCGCTTCCATCTTCTGTGACTGGAGCAACTCGGCCTCCAGCCTCTTTTTTTCCCTGTCCGCCTTCTTCTCCTCGGTGATATCGCGCCAGATGCCGAGGAAATAGTCACGCCCCCGGACCTGGACTATCCGGTTGCTGACATAGACGTCCCGGACTGCTCCGGACTTATGCCGGTGCTGATGCTCAAAATCCAGATCCGCCTGGCTTGCCAGCATCCGCCGCACCCGGGCGGACAGTTCATCCGGCGTCCCGGCCGCCTGGATGTCCGGGAGCCTCATGGAGGCGAATTCCTCGTGGGTATACCCCAGCCCCCGGTGGGCCGCGACGTTGAACTCCGCAAAGCGCAGGGTCTCCGTGTCGATCAGCACGATACCGTCGGCTGCCTGCGCGAAGATGGAGCTCAGGACCTCCTCCCGCTCCCGCAGCTTCTCCTCCGCTCCGCGGTGCACGAGGAGCTTCTGGAGTTCATTCGCAACCAGCTGAAGATTCTCCACGTCGCGGGCGTCGTAGTCTTCCGCCTTATTGCCGACGCCGAAGATTATCCGGACCTTGTCACCCTCGAGCGCCGGGATGCTCATGAAGCGCTCCACCGGCGTATGGCCTGCGGGGAGGCCTTTCCGGTTGGGCGACAGGGCGAAGTCGTTGTAGACGACGGGCCGCCCGATCCGTACGCAATCCGCCCAATTGCCCGCCCTGTCGAGCGGATAATGGTTATCAAAAGCCGCCGTGCAGTTTCTTCGCGCCTCACGGTTCCATGCAATCAGCATAATTTCCTTCTGATCGTCACTGACCCGATGGAGAAATCCGATGGAGCTGTCCGTCAGCCGGACCGCCTCATCCAGCACGTACCCGTAGAGCTCATCATCATCCATATGCAGGGCGCGCATATAGAGGTCCAGCAGGAAGCGGGTGCGCTCCCCGTCCTTCTGCAGATGCGCCTCGGCCCGCTTGCGTTCGGTGACATCCCTGACGATCTCGATACCGGCGATAATGCGGCCTGCTGCATCCTTCAGGGGAGAAGCGGTAATCTCGACCGGGACCTGCTTCCCTTCCACCGAGGCGCTTCTCTCCACCGTATGGACCCCTCCGTCCCTGAAGGCCAGGGTGACCGGGCATCCGTCGCAGACGCTGTCCCTGTCTTCATATGCCTTGTAGCAGTATTCGCCGATATGTTCTCCAACGATATCCCGGTGCACCTGGTTCTGGTACATGATCCGATAGCCGGCGTCCTGTATGCTGATGCCGTTGCCCATCGCCGCGATAATCGCCTCTGTCTTGTTCATTTCCTCGCGCAGCGCCCTTTCCGCCCTCCTGCGCTCGGTGATGTCGCTAAAGACGCAGTGGGTCTGCCTGAAGCCGCCCTGCTCATCATGGCCGATCCGGCCTTCAAAGGTGACGGTGACTATCGTGCCGTCCTTCCTGACCATGTCAAATTCAGCGCCATGGACATCTCCCGCTGCCTTGAAGCAGGAGAACCGTTCGAGAAAGAGATCAGCCATGCCGGGCGACAGAAAGGAGCCGAACCAGCGACCGATGACTTCATCGCGGCAGTATCCGAGCACCCTGAGCCACGCCTCGTTGACGTCGATGATGTGTCCGTCGGAGTTCAGTGACTGGTACGGGACCGGGAGCTGCTCATAGAGCAGCCGGAAATGGGACTCGCTCTCCCGCAACGCCCCTTCCGCCCGGTTGCGGTCGGCGATGTGGCCGACAAGCGGCCTGAAGAGCAGGAAATAGAGGATGGGAAGGGCGATAATCACAAGCAGTAAGGAATCCAGCACCGACTCGAGGAGGAGAGACATCGGGGGCAGGTGGAAAAAAAGAAACATGATTATGCCCTCGGCCGTGAAGAGCGCACCCACCGTGATGATCAATAACCTGACGGGCGAGGGGTTGTCCCCTCCGGCAATACATCTGGGCCTCATCGAAGCACCTCCCCGCTGACGGACTCGCTAACCTCTATTTATAATTTCGTCAACAAAGCTGTATATCAGCAAGGGGTATGACTCACCGGCCGTCAGGAA
>JAKAHR010000004.1 GCA_021825365.1 Nitrospirota bacterium
TTAACAGCAAGATTCAGCAGGTGAAGTCAGCAGCACGAGGCTTCAGAAACTTTGAGAATTATAGAATCGCTATACTGTTCTTCTGTGGAAAGATGGACATGTACCCACAGGAATCCCAGTAGAGCCTAACATATAATATACTCGGCAGGTTTTTCCCCCTCCATGGACAGCATCATACCATATTCAGTCATCCTTGGAAAAGGGAAAAAGTCAATGAAATTAAGGAGCATAGTCTTCCTGTAACCGGTATTTTGTGTTATTACGGACCAAAAGCCGGGCAGGTATTTTATGGGGAAATTGTCCAAAGACGGGGAAAGAGTGCTTCCGGAGTTCCAATCGTACCTCATGGAGCGGACCTTGGCGCCTGAAGTCCAGGACCTGCTCGGCCATAAGCACGTAGAAACGACCATGGTCTATACCCATGTGCTCAGGAATATGAGCAACGCCCCGAAGAGCCCGCTTGACCAGCTGTACGAGACAAGCTGAGAGCATAGCGCCGGGGGCCGACTCTGGGATTCCGGAATCCGGACAGGCCTGCCTGCCGGAAGGCAGGCTACCGCCGGCGGCTGCTTCAGCTGCAGCGAAAAGAGAGTGCTCCCCGAGGAGTCCCCATACGTTGATCCCCGCATGGTTGTGCATCCGCCGATAGTCTACCCAAGAGATGGAACTTCTGTAAAGAGGGAGATCAGCAGATCAGCCGCAGCGCATCAGGTGAGACCGTGATCCTGGCCGGAGTTGTGCCGAGATAATCGCCGTCGACCTGGATATGCGCCTCGCCCGACACCTCGATCTCATCCGCCTTCACGTACACCACATCATCGTATCCCAGGTGCGTGCCGCGCACAATGCCGAAGACATACCGCAGCAGGTCAATGCGCCTCTTGCCCCTGAAGATGCAGGCATACAGATGCGGATCCGTCAGGGACGCGTCAGGGGTCGCCCTGAAATGGCCGCCGTACTTGCTCGCCTTGCCGATGATCGCCTGGTATCCCTGGTACGCCTTCCCGTCGATCAGGAGCCTCAACTCCGATTGACCGTAAGAGGCAAGACTGCGGATGCCGCTGAGCACATACGCCAACTCCCCTGACACCTTCTTGATGGAGGGATTCATGCCATGAACGGCGTCTCCGTCAAAGCCGATCCCTGCCATGAGACAGAAATACCGCTCACCGCCGCCGAAGGAGATCCTCCCGAGGGATACCCGCCGCGGCTGCCTCGTCGCTGCCGCTTCAACCGCAGCGGCAACATCCTCCGGGATGCATAGTTCCTTTGCCAGGACATTCGTCGTGCCCAAAGGGATGACGCCCAGGGGGACGCACGAGCCGGCGAGACCGTTGATCACCTCATTAATCGTCCCGTCCCCTCCGGCCGCAACAACAAGCCCCGGGTCGAGCCGCCTGTATTCAGCCGCAAGCCGCTCGGCGTCTCCGCGCCGGCGCGTCAGGATCAGCTCCGCATCGTATCCCCTCTGACGGAAGAGCTCCGCTGCCCGCTCCATCGTGCGAAGCGATGAGCCGCGGGCAACGGGATTACCGATGATGATCGCCGATGATCTCATGGAGCGAACATTCTCCCCTGCATCCGGACACGCGGCCGATGACGACCGGAGCGTTCTCAAGATAGGCTACCGTCTTTTGTATGTCAGCCCCGGGGCCGAGGAAGAAGACCCTGCCTCCCGCATGGCTCCCCTTTCCCTTAATGTGCGGGATCCTGATATACCCAAACCTCCGGGAGGCTACGTATCCGGTGGTGTAATCAGAATCGTCTGATATGCAGAGTTCAGCCTCTACCGGTTTCCAGAAGGCGACCTTGGATGCAAGGATAATCGCCTCCCTGACCGTATCCGTGCAGATCCCCCGATGGGACAGACGAGAGGACAAGAGCCTGCCGGCCTCCCTGCCGGTGCCAATCCTCGATGCGCGCACCCCCCGCTTCCTGTCAGGCTCCATCCTCTTTCCGGTGGCAGCATCCATGAGACAGGCGCCACGCATCGCTGCCTGCGCACGGACGACGCGGAAGGCGCTCACAGCGGCCCTGTCGGATATGCCCAGCTCCCGGAGGAGCGCCCTGATATGCCCCTCCGCCTCTTCCGTGGAGCTGCACCGGAGTGTTGCAACCGGCAGGGAGCTGATGAGCCGCGGCCTTTCCCTTATCCTCTCGACCGTAAGGACAATGCGGTCAGGCTCCCCCTTGGGATGGCTCGTCGCCCTCCGGAGATATTTCCCCGCGATCCGGTCCAGCTCCCCTTCCTCGTATATACCTTCGGCCCCGGAGATATGCACCTCTTCCGCCCCCCGTTGCCGCGAAGCCCTCATGCGTATGCTCAGCATCTTCCCCATCATCCAGTGCTCCGGTTCACTCGCCACAGCATGGCTGCGGGGCGGCGGCGCGCGACTTCGATATCTTTCGGCAACGGTTTCCGGAGGAAAGAGGGCGGGCGTGAATAAAATGGGCCACGATCACGCTACGTCCTCAGCCCGCAGCGGCTGATAAGGCTGAGGTCATCCTCGAACCTCCTGCCCGTTGTTGTCAGATAATTCCCGGTCAGCAGGCCGTCGGCGCCGGCAAGAAAGACAAACGCATTCATCTCGCCGAGGGTCTGTATCCGCCCGCCGCAGATCCGAATCTCCTTCTCAGGGAGCATGAACCGGTAGATGCTCACGATCTTGAGCGCCTCAAGCGGGTCGAGAGGGCCGCGGGTCCCCAGGCCCGTGCCGGCGATGGGCGTAAGGAAATTTATGGGCACGGAATCAGGCCCGATATCCCGCAGGGCCGATGCCATATCGATGCGGTCCTCCCATGTCTCGCCGAGTCCGAAGATCCCGCCGGAACAAAGCGAAAGCCCCAGCGACTGCACCGCCTTTATGGTTGCAAGCTTATCCTTATAGGAATGCGTGCTGCAGATCCTTGGAAAGAAGGCCTCGGACGTTTCGAGGTTGTGATGGTAACGCTCCAGTCCCGCGTCCTTCAGAAGCAGCAGTTCATCGCGATCAAGCAGGCCGAGGGTTGAGCAGGGCAGCAACCCCATCGATCTCACCCGCGAGATCATGCCGGCGATCCTCACCAGGTCCCTCGCCGAGGCCTTCCTCCCGCTGGTGACGATGCAGAAACGCCGCGCCCCGCCCTGTTTCGCCTCTGCCGCCTTTTTCAGGACATCCTCTTCCCCCATCAGGGAATAGGCATCTATCGGGGCGGAGCTCTTTGCGGACTGGGCGCAGTAGGCGCAGTCCTCGGGACAGGCCCCTGACTTCGCGTTGACGATGGCGCAGAGGTCGATGCGGCCTCCCCTGAAGCGGTCCCTTATCCGGTTGGCGGCAGAGAAGAGATCAAAGATCGCCTGGCCTGAGGCAGCCGCAAGGGACAGCGCCTCATCCCTTTGCAGAGGAGTTCCGGAAAGGACTTTTTTTTCAAGGTCCCTGATCATACGCGGTATTCTTGCAGACAGGCAGATGAATGGCAAACCAGCATGAAGGCCTATGACTTCCGCGACCTGATATGCTGGAGCAGCTCTTCCCTCGTGAAGACCCCCTTCGAGACAAGGAGGTCGATGAGGGACTCGATCACCGCCTTTTGGGAAACCTCGGCCCTCGGCCTCGCATCAGGATCTTTTGTCTCCAGCCCGACCGGTCTCTCGATCACCGTTTTTTCGGTCACATCGGCAGGCGGCGGGGTCAGGGAACGGCTCGCCCTCATCGCTATCCTCTCCCTCTCGACGGATATCTTGCCCTCGTAATGGATATCAATCGCCCTGTTGATCTCCGACTCCAGGGCGAGGACAGGTTTCACCCTCACGCCGAGCATGAACTGGATGTCATCGATCATCTTGAGGTCAGTCGGGTCGGCGGTCGCCACCTTGAGCGTCCTGCTGCCTTCAAAACCAAGGGGAAAGATGCAGAACTTCCTGGCAACATCCACCCGCACCAGTTTCATGACCTCATCGGGCGGACGTTGCACATCTCCCAGAGAGACGGAGGGGAGTCCCAGTTGCTGTTCGACGACCGCAAGCACCTGGTCTTCGGTCACAAAGCCCTTCTTGATCAGGATCGCCCCGAGCCTTCCGCCCCATTCCCCCTGGTACGACAGGGCCGACTTCAGCTGAAAATCATCGATAACCCCGGCCTCCTGCAGGATTTCGCCGAGCTTCCTCGTATCCTTCTTCACGCAGCACCTCTCTGATTTATGGTGTTAGTGCCGGACATCAAATCCATGGAACTCTCCGGTGAAATTCTCCCAGATCACCTCAACCTGCTCGACATGGGCGCCTGCCGGACCTCTCCTGCATTCGCCGATCGCCTGTTCGATCAGGTCACGCCTGCCCTCGAAGACCGCCTCGACCCTTCCGTCGCAGAGGTTGCGCACCCATCCGCTCAGGCCGAGCGCTGCGGCGATATTCCGGGTGAAGGCCCGGAAAAAGACGCCCTGCACCCTGCCGCTGGCGTATAGGTGGGCGCGTGCGGTATTCATGGGGTTATTATAGCAAATGAAGGAAGAGGGCTGCTTTCAGAAGAAAGGCAGCGCACTGCGGCAGATACTTTGTTCAGTCCGGAACAGAACTCCGTCGGCCTATCTCATATCTTCGTGACGATAAACTGAATCGCTGCTGAAACAGTCTGTCCGTCGCAGGTCACCGAGATATCCGCGAATATCGTAAACGACGTTCCATCCCACGGCCTGTAGCTGACGACCCAGGGGGCGCAGGTGCATCCTGCTGCCTGGCACTCCTGCTGAAAGGACTGACTGGAAGCGGCATTAAATGCGTTCAGCAGGTCGTTTGCAAACTGGTTGATGTCAACGTTCCCCTCGACAAAAGATCCGCCGCTCTGACAGGTCCCCGCAGCGCAGACCTGGACGCTGATGCTGTAGTTGCCTGTCGGGATGTCGGACGGGAAACCGGCCGGCAGCGGGGGGGGAGGCGTTGGTGGCGTTGGTGGCGTGGGTGGTGTCGGCGGCGCCGGAGGGGTCGGAGGGGGCGTGTTCACCTTTACTGACTGCCATGATCCGGTTTTGGTCCCCGGCATCTGCTGACATCCGCCCTGTGTCGTACCCGTTGCGGTAAAGGTCCCGTCGGCGATGGTCCCGTCAGCGGAAACCGTGCCTGATGCCACCACGTCTGCACAGTCCTTGCCGGTAAAAAAGTTCAGCTGTATCGTATTGCCGAAAACGGTCCCGCTCCCGGTAAAGTCACCGGAGAGAACAAGAGAATTTCCAACCTGCGTATAGGTGACAACGTCGGTGTGGCTTGCGTTGTCCCAGCCCGGATGCACCACCTTCCAGTACCCGGAAACACTGATCCCCAGCACGACATCAACGCTCCTGGGCGTCCCGTCGAGGTCAACGAAGGCATCTCCCTGATGGACTGTCGTCCCCGCGGCATCCAGTGTCTCGACAATAACGCGCCTGTCGGGACCGTTGGGCACATCGAAATTCTCGACCGCAACCGTGACCTCGTTTGCGAGTCTCGACGAGTCATGGGAAAGCAGGATCGCCGTTGTCGGCGGGGCCAACGCATCCACGGTCCTGATGATCGTCTCCATGCCGGGGCCGGAGATCCTGATCCTCACCTTTGCGACCGTGCCCGCAGCCGCCGGCATCTTTATGCTCAGGGCGGTCACCTTCGCGGACGAAGAGCCGCCTCCGCAGGTGATGTTCATCAGCGAAAACAGCGCTACGACGACTATCGCGATCGAGGACCGGAGCCTTCCGATGTTCATGGTATTACCACCCTCACGGCCAGCGGAGTTGTCTTGATCCCCGGGGGTTGCAGGTTCACCGGGGGCGCCTGGATGATGAGCAGAGGAGCGGGGGATGTCACATCAGCGGTCTCGGCGGACGAGGCCGGCACCGCCGTCTTCAGCGCTGCGGCGGGCTTTGGAGACGGCAGAGGATGCCCCGCTGTCACCGTTATCGTCATGCCCGCCCTCAGGGAGACCTTTCCGCTTATCGTCGGATCGATGCTCCTGATGTCCACCTCCCCCTCCAGGCAGGTGATTGTCGTAAATGCCCTTCCGTCCGTCGCGCCTGTTTCGAAGTCGATGACCGTGCCCCTGGCGGCCGCGACCGCGGTGGGCGTGTGGACTTCAAATTCGGACTTGCCGACAACAGACCGTATCTTGCCGTCTATGAGGTTGAAGATCGACTTTCCTCCCCTGTCCTTCCTGTACAGGAATTCCCGGATCACCACCTTCGACTTCTCTCCCAGGGTGAGGACGCTGTCGTCGATGAAGAGCATCTTTGCCTTTGATTTCTCCTTCGTCTCGACCCCGTCATTCAGCAGGATCCCGTCCTTCAGCTTCGCCTCGATCACCTTCGCGTCCCGCGCGATCAACGCGCCGCCCTTGAGGGCCACCACGGCGCCCACGTTTTCAGCCGCCTGCGACGCTGCCGCAAGCGCGGAATAAAGCACGACCACCAGCGCGATCAGCCATGTCCTGCCCATTCTAAAACCTCGCCGTAAGGAATACACTGGTTATCGCCCTCTTGTAATCAAAGACATCGATATTCGATTGGTTGCGCACAAACAACTGGCCGAGGACGATACTGAACCGGTCCGACAGTTTTTTCGTCAGGGCCAGGGAGTACGTAGCCACCTTGTCATGCCGTGCATTTCCCGATATCGACGGGTCAATCCCTATGTACTTCTTGTCGTAATATTCTCCATAGAGGTCAGCGCCGAGACCCTCGAGAAGCCTGATCGTGAGACTTGCAAAGCCCTTGTTCCCCCGGTAGGCCCAAAAATCGTTTCTCGTGGAATCCCGGTCATGGGCGAACCCTACCCTCGCCTGCACCGTACCGCTCAGGGGCAGATACTGGGTGATCCCGGCAAGATTATTCGACCCCGTCCTGTCGGAATTCGAAGGGAACATCTCGTCATCCATGAAATGGGACTTGCTGTAGCTGTAATAGGCTGCAGTCGAAAAGCCCTTCCCCTCGTTCAGCACGAGTGCGGGCGTAACCGTGTGGGCATAGTCATACCCCTTCCCGCCCACGTGCACGTATTCAAAGGTATAGTTTCCTTTCAGGGATAACCCCGGAGAGAGTTCGTAGACCGCATCGAAGCCGGCCGCCTGCGTAGTGATGTTGAAGTCGGAAAGCTTTGCGTGAAGGCTCTGATAGAGGCTGTAGCTGACTATCCCCTTAAAGCTCTTTGTTGAAACCAGATCGTACTGGCCCCTGACATACGCCAGCGCACTCCAGTCGGATTTCTTTGATATGCCTTCAGGGAGCGGCTCATTGTCCGCACCGAGTATGACATTGCTGTCGTACTGGATGCCCACCGCCGCATCCAGTCTCCATCTCCGGCCTTCCCTCTTCCCGATACTCTGGAGATAGTTCCTCGCCTCAGCCGAATACCCGCTTTCGGGTGCAAGTTCGATAGTATTCTCGAAATAGTCCCTCGCCTCGGGGTATATGCCCTTGTTCAGGTAATGGACTCCGAGCTGGAGATTCGGACGCGGGTCGGCGGGGTCCATGCGAAGCGCCTTCTTGAGCATGCCTTCGCCCTCTTTCATGCCCTTCCTGCTGAGGGTGATGCCCAGATAAAGCGTTGCGTCGTAATCGTCGGGCTTTTCTTTCAGTGCTGCGCGGAAGGACTCTTCAGCCGCGGTGTAGTCCTTCTGGTCCAAGCTGGTCCTGCCTGCCGAGACATAACGATCATAGGCGTTCTCGGCTGCAGCGGATGCGGAAAAAACGACCATTACAACAAGCGCCCAAAAATATCTCACTCGCCCCCCTGAGCCTACTTTTTAACAAAACGCCGGCAATTTGTCAAGGTTATTCTCCGGGTCTATTCTCCGGAAGGCGGCACTTCCATGGACTCCAAGGGGGAAGTGCCGGGAGGGCAGGCGATCCCCGCCCTCCCTGAATCGGTTATAACCTATCGTCCGCGCTCAAGCCCCTCCTGCTTGTCCTGATGGGACTGGCCGCCCTTTTGGCCGCCTCCAGGCTTCTGGCCCATGCCCGGCTTCTGGCCGGAGCCGCCCAGTTTCTCGCCTCCGCCGCCGGCCCTCCGGTCGCCGCGATCCACCGCCTGACCGCTCTTATGCTGTTGCTGCTGCCGCGGGTCCTGACGCTGCACCTTCGGGCCGCTGTCATGCTTGGGCCCGCCGCTTCCATACTTCTGGCTGTCATGCTTGGGCCCGCCGCCGCTGTGCGTGTCATACCTCTGGCCATCACGCCTCCGGTCGTCATGCCTCGGCCCTCCGTCGTGCTGCACATGAGGCTTGTACTCTCCGGAATGGCGTCTCCTCTCATGCTCCCTGAACTCGTGCTTGTACCAGTCGTACCGGTTCCAGTGCCTCCCCCTGTCCCAGTCCCGCCAGTGGGAATGAAGATCCCCGTAGGGCACCCGGTGATACCCCGGCGGCAGGTGGAGATAATAATCCGGCGGAACACCAAGCACGTAACGGGGCACACGCGACCTCACGATGTAGCCCCAGGGACCGTCATAACTGCGGGCCCGGAACCAGTGGCCGTCGTGGAGGCGGTACCAAAAGCCGCCGTAGAAGTAAACACCCAACATGTCCGGCACCATATACACATATGCTCCCGCACCCGGCACGACCACCATCTCGGGCGGTTCCTCAAAGAGAAGGGGCGGGGGAACTCCGATGTTGATGCTCACATCCACACCCGCCTGGGCAAGAGAAGCGCTCATGACGACACACAGACAAAAAAACAGACTCACGATCTTCTTCATGAAATGCACCTCCTCAGGGTTATTTGATTTTCATCGGCATGATCTGCATCTTTCCTTCTTGTGCAAAGCGCCATCTGAAGACATTATAAAGAATATCAGGATTTCTCGCCAGAGCATCACGCCGGCCGCACCTCAGGAATCAGGGCGGCACGGCAAAAAAATGCTCCGTTCAGCCGTCCTTCGACGGGCCGTACCTGGTCAATGCAGGGTCAACGGACCGCCTCCTGATCGAGAAGAAGACGCCGATCACCATGACGGCGATCCCGATCCATTGATGACGTGTTACCGGCTCCCGGAACACCCCGATGAGAAGGATCAGGCTGAAGAGAGGAAAGGTCATGCCGAGTGATATCGCCTTTGAGATATCCAGCCGGCTGAGCGCCTCATACCAGATGATCTTCCCGACACCGAGGAGGACGAGGCCGGTGAAGAGCAGCGTCATCCATTCCCGGGAGACGATATCAGCCATCCCGGTCCGCCTTTCAAACAGCAGCGCAAGGGGAAGCATGAAAAGCCCACCGAGAAAAAACCGCACGAAGAGGATGGTCGAGGCGGATACCTGGCGGAGGGCCCTTTTCGCATAATAATTCCCGACAGGATACGTGGCGGTGCTGGCGATGACGAGCAGGTCGCCGGCGTTCAGCCGGAACCCGCCGTTATACAGGATCAGCGCAGAGCCGGCGAAGACGCCCGAGGCTCCGATCAGTTTTTCGGCTGTCGTCTTTTCCCCGATCAGGGGCGTAAACAGGAGGGTGAAGATGATCTCCGAGAGCAGGAGCAGGGAGGTGTTTATCCCTGATGTCATGCTCGATCCGGTGAAGAACAGGGTATAGGGAACGATGACGATGCAGAGGGTGATCATCAGCAGCGAGGCGTATGCCTCCTTTTTTGCAAGTTCGGAGATCCTCCCCTTGAACACCGTATAGATGAATGAGCCGAGAGCAGCCAGCAGGGTCGCCAGGGCGGCAAATGTCAGGGGAGGGATTTCATGAGAGGCGCGATTGACGACCACCGGGAACATCCCCCACAGGGCGGCGCTGATGAGGACGAGAAGTACGCCCTTCTTTTCCCGGTCATCGGCCATGGGAGTTGTGTGACGGGCCGGGAAGGCCTACTTTACGATCTTCATGCTGATGTCGGCCGCCGTGACGGAATGGGTGAGTGCCCCGACGGAGATAAGGTCAACGCCGGTCTCGGCGATCTCGCGGATGTTCTGCAGCCCGACGTTTCCGGAGGCCTCGAGGGTGACGCGTCCCGAGGCGATCCTCACCGCCTCCGCCATCGCCGGGGCCGTCATGTTGTCGAGCATCACGATGTCCGCTCCGGCATCGATCGCCTCCTGCAGTTCCTTGAGGTTTTCGACCTCCACCTCGATCCGGGCAAGGTGATGGCCGGCCTCGGCAAGACGCACCGCCTCGACGATGCTCCCCACCTCTTCGATATGGTTATCCTTGATGAGGATGCCGTCAAAGAGGCCGTACCGGTGATTCGAGCCTCCGCCCGTCCTGACCGCGTATTTCTCCATGAACCGCAGGCCCGGCGACGTCTTCCTTGTATCGACGATCCTCGCCTTCGTACCCCGCACCGCGTCGACGTACTGGGCCGTGAGGGTGGCGATGCCGGAAAGCCGCTGGAGGATATTGAGGCTCACCCGCTCCCCTGCGAGGAGCGCCCGCGTCTTGCCCGCGACCTCGGCAAGCACGTCGCCTTTGGAAATCTTCGCCCCTTCGTGAAAGAAGATGCTGAAGGATATGGTGCGGTCGAGGATGCGGAAGACCTCCTCGGCAAACGGCATGCCGGCGAGGATGAAATTGCCCTTCGCGATGTAGAGTGCCCGGGCCTCGTTGTCCTCGGGCACGAGGAGAGAGGAGGTTATGTCGCCATGGCCGATGTCCTCTTCAATCGCATTCCGGATTGTCTCGACAACGGACGAAGGGATATCCACGGGCCCCTATTTCCTCCTGAAGACAGAAAGGAGTCCCCAGACTCCGCCCATCACCGCGCCGACCGCGAGGGCCGACTTCCAGTCGAGGAGGGTCGTGATGCTGCCTTCCATGTTCTTGGCGAGCACGATCAGTGCTGCGCTCTTTTCGGCCCTGACCGTGCCGGCCGCGATGACGCCTGCCGCACTTCTGTTGACGGTAGTCTCGCCACGGGAAAAAGTGAGCTGTGAAAGGGAAAAATTAAGGTTGGTGTTCGCACCGATCGTCACGCCGCTGACGCCCTGGTTCAGGTGCACCTCTTCTCCCCGGAGCAGCAACGAAGCCGACTGCGTGGATTCGATCCGGTCGCCGTCGATGCTGAGCGCGCCGACCTGCTGCATCTCGATGTGGCCGCCCTCCACATTCCGGACCGTGCTCTGGCTTATGTTGATGAACTCGCCCTCGATGATCTCGACGTCCCTTTCCTGCAGATCCTTCTCTTCCTTACCCATTGGCTTTTCCCCCTGCCTCCTGGAATTTCCTGATATGCTCCCGTATCCTCTCCTTCTTCTGAAGACACTCGTCGTATTTCTCTTTTTCCTTTGCCACGACGTCCTGCGGAGCCCTCTTGAGAAAGTCGTCGTTACGGAGCTTCCTGTCCAGCTGGGAAATGGTCTGGTCGACCTTCTCCTCTTCCCTCCTCAGTCTATCAATTTCAAGATCTATGTTCAACAGGCCCTCGAGCGGCACGTAGACCTCGACGGAGGTCCGGACAGCCGCGGAAGCGCCCCGGGGCTTCACAACATCTCCGCCGATTTCAGAAGCAGCCGCCCGCGCCAGCTTCTGCAGGTAGAGGATGTCCTTGCGGAGGATCTCCTCGGCATCCGGGGTGAGGGTCTTTATGTGCGCCTTCAACTCAAGTGACGGCGGGAGGTTCAGCTCTCCCCGTATCGTCCGGACCGCCATCACGGTCTCCATGAGCACGGACATCTCCTCTTCCGCCCTTTCGTCACGCGGGAGACCCGCGGGGAAGGCGGCGGTCACGATGCTCTTCCCGGTCCCCTTTTCCGCCCGGGTGCCGGGGATGCTCTGCCAGATCTCTTCCGTGACGTACGGCATGAAGGGATGGAGGAGCCGCAGCGTCTTGTCCAGGACGAAGAGAAGACATCCCCGGACATGCTCCCTGCCCCCGGCCTCCCCGTAGAGCACCGGCTTCACCATCTCGATATACCAGTCGCAGAGCTCGTGCCAGATGAACTGGTAGAGGGCGCTGGCCGCGTCATTGAACCGGTAGTCCCCAAGCGACCTGTTCACCTCCTCGGACGCGGCGGCAAGCCGCGAGAGTATCCAGGCGCTGCCGAGGTCGAGCCCCTTGAGGTCCATCCTCTCCGGCACCTGTGCGTCGCCTGCGTTCATGAGGATGAAGCGGGAGGCGTTCCAGAGCTTGTTGACAAAGTGGCGGTATCCCTCCACCCGCTCCTCGGAGAATTTCACGTCCCTGCCCTGCGCAGCAAAGGCGGCGAGGGTGAAGCGGAAGGCATCGGTTCCGTACTTCTCCATCATGATGAGAGGGTCGATGACATTGCCCTTTGACTTGGACATCTTCTGGCCGGAGGCGTCCCTTACCAGGGCATGGATGTAGACGTCCCGGAAAGGGACCTCCCCCCGGAACTTCAGGCCCATCATGATCATCCGGGCGACCCAGAAAAAGATGATGTCAAAACCGGTGACAAGGACCGAGGTGGGATAATATTTCTTCAACTCAGGGGTCTGTCCCGGCCAGCCGAGGGTCGAAAAAGGCCACAGTGCGGAGGAGAACCAGGTGTCGAGCACGTCTTCATCCTGCCGCAGGCCGCCTCCGCATTTGGCGCACCGGTCCGGTGCCTGCCGCGCGACGATCACCTCGCCGCAGGCATCGCAGTACCAGGCGGGTATGCGGTGGCCCCACCATATCTGGCGCGAGATGCACCAGTCGTTGATATTCTCCATCCAGGAAAAATAGGTGTTCTCCCAGGATTTCGGCACGATGCTGATCTCTTCCTCGCGTACCGCCCGTATCGCCTCCTCGGCGAGGGGCTTCACCTTTACATACCACTGCAGGGCGGAGAGGGGCTCGATGACCGTCTTGCACCGGTAGCACTGGCTGATCGCATGGGTGTGCTTCTCCTGCTTTGCAAGGAGGTCAAGCTCCCTGAGGTCCTTGAGCACCTCCTTGCGGCAGTCATACCGGTCCATGCCCGCGTACTTTTCTCCGGCTTCCCTTGTCATCTTCCCGTCTGGCCCGATGACGGTGATGAAGTCAAGCGGCGGGCTCTGCCTGCGGGCGATCGCCTCGTCGTTGAAGTCGTGGGCAGGCGTCACCTTCACCGCGCCGGTGCCGAAGGAGGGATCGACGGCGCTGTCGGCGACGATGAATATCTTCCTTCCGGTCAGGGGGAGGATGAGCTTCTTGCCGATGAACTGCTCGTACCGTTCGTCCTCAGGGTTCACGGCGACCGCACTGTCGCCGAGCATCGTCTCAGGCCGTGTCGTGGCGACGACGACATGACCGCTTCCGTCTTCCAGGGGATACTTGATGTAGGTGAGTCTCCCCTCGACCTCCTCGTGCTCCACCTCGATGTCCGAAAGGGCGGTATGGCACCGGGGGCACCAGTTGATGAGCCGGTTGTCGCGATAGATGAGTCCCTGCTCATGGAGGCTGACGAAGACCTCGATCACCGCCTCGGAAAGCCCCTTATCCAGGGTGAAACGCTCCCGGGACCAGTCGCACGAGGCCCCGAGCCGCTTCAGCTGATGGATGATCCTGCCGCCGTATTCGGCCTTCCACTTCCAGACACGCTCGATGAACGCCTCCCTGCCGAGCCAGTGGCGGTCGACCCCTTCGGTGGCGAGCTGTCTCTCCACCACGTTTTGCGTGGCGATGCCCGCGTGGTCCATGCCCGGCACCCAGAGGACATTGTACCCGAGCATGCGCTTCCAGCGGATCAGGACATCCTGAAGGGTGGTATTGAGCGCATGCCCCATGTGGAGAGAGCCGGTCACATTGGGGGGGGGGATGACGATGGAATATGCCTCGCCGCCGGAGTCCGGGTCAGCAACAAAATACTTGCCGGAGATCCAGTAATCGTACCACTTTTCCTCTACGCCCTGCGGGTTATATCCTTTTGTCAGCTCTGCCATAACAAAGAAAGACGGGGAATCGGTCTGACCTTTTCCCCGCCCGTTCGTTCATCCTATCGGTATTTTAAAACTCTGCCTTGATCTTCTCTATCTCTTTGGTGATTATCGTTGAGGCCAGATCAGGGACCGTCTCCCAGATCACCTTTTCGATCTCCTTTGCGAGGGATGAAAAAGCGCCCTTCATCGTCTCCCTGACCACCTTCTCGACCAGTTCAGGGGCCACCTCCCAGAGGACCTTGTCTATCGAGTCCTTCATGGCAGGCGCCAGGGAGGCCAGAAGCGCGTCCTTTATATCGACGCCGGCGAGAAAGGCCGCGACCCTTTCGTCTACAGACTTCCTGAATATCGCCTCAAGCTCTTCCCTGCCCGGCAGGGCGACTTCAGGAGCAGCATGTTCACGGACCGGCTGAGACGGCGCAATCCGCGATATCGGTTCGCGTGCGGGCTCTATATGGACAGGTTCCGGAACCACAAACTTTTCGGGTTCTGCCTCTGCAAACGCCTCGAGTGCCGGTGCAGCCTCCTCCTCGCCAAGTTCAAACGCCTCGATGCCTGTCGCCTCTTCCTCCGCCACTCCGGCAGCGACCGCCTCGGAGCCGGCGGGGATGTCCTCCATCGCCCAGAGGTCTTCCTCAGCGGATGCGACCTCAACCCCCTCGGCCGTAACCGCCTCAGCCTCTTCCGCGAGCTCAACAGCCTCGAGGCCTGCATCTTCATCTGCAACCGTCGCTTCCTCTGCTGAAGTCGCCATGGTGAGGGCGGCGTTTATCTTGCTGATGAGTTCCTGGGATTCAAAGGGCTTGACCACCGAGTCGTCGGCCCCTACCTGTCTGGCCAGTTCCTCGTCGATAGGCTCAAATGCGCCTGCAAGGAGGATGACCGGGACCATCGCCGTATCGGGGTTCTGTTTGATCTTCTCGCAAAGCTGGTACCCGTTGACCTTCGGCATGTCTATGTCCGCAAGGATGATGTCAGGCCGGAAGATGGCAGCAGCCCTGAGGGCGTCATCGCCGTTGCTTACGGACTTGATCTCAAAGTCCTCTTCAGCAAGAACCAGTTCCACGACCTTCTGAATCGTGATGCTGTCATCCGCAAGCAACAGTCTGTGAGCCATCCTCCACCTCTTTAACGTATTTGGGAAATTGTACTGTTACGTGCCGAAAAAATCAAGACTATTCTATAGTTTCAGGCTGCATCGGCTGAACGACCGTTCAGCAGGAAGAGGTCCCTCAGCCGCCTCCGCCGAACCCTCCCGACGACGGGGAAAAACCGCCGTCAGAGCTGGAACAGCAGAACGACGAGACGAGTTTTCTGACCTTTGCCGAGGAACACCGGGGGCAGCTGGCTTCCTTTTCGGATGCAGACATCTTCTGCAGGAGGGCGAACCTCTCGTTGCACGACAGGCATATATACTCGTAAATCGGCATAATCACTCCTTCTTCAAAACAGTTTCGAGAATCTATAACTATTTTATCCCTGCCAACAGATACCTGTCAATGGATACGCGCAGCGTCCGCGCAGGGGTGTTCTCTCCCGTTTGCGAGGTTTACAAACCGGACCCTGCTGCTATAATGGGCCTATGAAAGAGGCGATGGTATATGAGAGGCTCGATGGCGCAAACGTTCGCTGTCACCTCTGCGGCCATGCCTGCACCATCCGGGACGGACAGAGGGGTATCTGCGCCGTGCGCGAGAACCAGGGGGGCGTCCTCTACAGCCTGGTCTACGGCAAGGTGATCTCGATGAACGTCGACCCGATCGAAAAGAAGCCGCTTTTCCATGTCCTTCCCGGCTCGACGTCTCTTTCCATAGCAACGGTCGGCTGCAACTTCCGGTGCAAACACTGCCAGAACTACGAGATATCCCAATATCCCCGGGAGCGGAAGTTTTCGATCCCCGGCAGGGACGTTACCCCCGAAGACATCGCGGAGGCCGCTCTTCAGAACCGTTGCGAGAGTATTTCCTATACCTACACGGAGCCGACCATCTTCTTTGAATACGCATATGACTGCTCGCGTCTCGCCCGGGAAAAGGACCTGAAGAACATCTTCGTCAGCAACGGCTACACCGGCCCCGAGGCGGCCCGGCTCATCGCCCCCTATCTCACCGCCGACAATATAGACCTCAAGGGCAGTGATACGTTCTACCGGGATATCTGCGGCGCCAGGCTCGCTCCGGTGAAGGAAACGATCCGGCTGATGAAAGAGAGCGGCGTATGGGTCGAGGTGACGACCCTCATTATTCCCGACCTGAACGACTCTGAGAAGGACCTTTCCGATATCGCGGAATTCATCGCATCAGTCGACCGGGCGATCCCTTGGCACGTGAGCCAGTTCCACCCCGCTTATCTGCTCACCGACAAGCCGGTGACGCCGGTGGCGACGCTGCGGAGGGCGACGGAGATCGGCAGGAAGGCGGGGCTGAAGTACGTCTACGAGGGCAATGTCCCCGGTCAGGGCGGCGAAAACACCCTCTGCCCGTCGTGCGGGGAGACCCTGATCACGAGGTTCGGCTACCGGATACTCGAGAACAGGCTGAATGACGGACGCTGCCCGAAATGCGCGACAGTTATCGAAGGCATCTGGGCATAGCGGGGCGTCCGGTCTGCGGCGGCCTACTGCTTCTTCAGATATTCCGAATAGTATTTGTCAGCGCAGTCGGGACACAGGCCGTGAGAGAACTCCGCCTCCGAGTGGTCGCGTATGTACAGCTCTATCTGCTGCCAGTACCCTGCATCGTCCCGGATCTTCTTGCAGTGCGAGCAGATGGGGAGCAAGCCGCTCAGCAGCTTCACCCTGGAAAGGGCCTCCTGCAGCTCCCCGATCAGCTTCTCTCTTTCCGCCTGATATTGTTCCGCGGCCCGCCGCGCCCCGATAAGCTCCGCGCATTTGCCGATGGCGGCGGAGAGCTTCTCCATGTCCACCGGCTTGATCACATACTGATCGACTCCAACCTCAATCGCATCCATCATGTAGGGCGCATCGCTATGCGCAGTCGTTATAATGATAGGCACATCACGGTCTAATGAGCGGATTTCGCGGGCCATCTTCAGGCCGTCCATGACCGGCATCCTGATGTCGGTCAGCACCACGTCAGGATGCTTCTCCCTGAACAGCGCCAGACCCTCATCGCCGTTTTCCGCGATATAGACCTCCCGCACCCTGCGCCGCAGAAACTGCTGGATCTCCAGCCGCGTGAACGCCTCATCTTCCACGTAGAGGACCGAGATGTCGCATTGCCGTAGTTCGTTCATGACTTTATTCCTCCTCTTGCCTGCGGCAGTTCTATAGTAAAGACCGCCCCCTGATCACTGTTTTCAGCGGTCAATCTTCCGCCCATGTGCTCCTCCACGATCACCTTGGACATATACAGGCCAAGGCCCGTCCCCTTTGCGGGGTCTTTTGTGGTGAAATAGGGCTCGAATATCCTGTCTATGACGCGCGGGTCGATCCCGCCCCCATTGTCACCTACCCGCATGATGACCCATTTGTCCCTGTTGCTGAAGTCAAAGGCCAGCCGGCCCTGCCCTGCATCGCCGGTGCGCTGCCGTCTCTCCAGGATCGCGTCCCGCGCGTTATTGATGAGGTTCAGGATAACGTGTTCGAACTCGTTGCGGAAGCCCGCTACCGTCTTCTCCGGGCACGGAATAATATCCTCTCCTTCCCTGAAGGTCTTCCCGTGCGTGACGCACCTCATCAGGAGGGCGATATCATTGGCCGCCAGCTGAGCGGAAAAGAGAGAGAATACCTCCCCGACGGCCTGCATGCAGTCAAACGGGGTCATCGACTTGTCCGGCTGGAAAAACCCCCGGAAATCGTCTATGGTCTTGGACATGTGCTGTATCTGGGCCATCGCCTTCCTGACCACATTATCAAGGAATTCCCCGTCCAGCTCGCCATAATCCCGGGCGTCCTTCAGGTTTTGTATCATCAGCCCCAGGGCGTTGAGGGGCTGACGCCACTGGTGGGCGATGGCGCCCATCATCTCGCCCATGGCTGCCAGCTTGGACTGCTGCAAGAGGATCTCTTCGTTCTTTACCCGGGCGGCTATCTCCTCCTCCACCCTGCGCGCCAGGTTCCCGGTCAGGTCCTCCAGCTGGCGGGTCTTTTCCCGCAAGGCCTCCTCCGCCCGCTTGCGCTCGGTGATGTCCCTGATCACCCCCTCGACTCCCGCCGGATTGCCCGACTCATCCCGGAAGTACGCACTGCTCACGGATACCGGCACCGATCTGCCGTCACGGCTGCGAAAGACCACTTCAAAGTCCTTGACGCTCCCCTCCCGGCGGATCCTCTCCAGCATGACGGACCGCAATTCCGGCTGCTCCCACAGGAGGGTTATATTCGTGCCGAGCAGCTCATCAACGCTCCCGCATCCCACGAGCGAGGCCCCTGAGGGGCTCATGATCGTTATGACGCCGTGCTCGTCGGTCCTGTAGTACGTGTCCCGGATATTTTCGATGATGGCGCGATACTTCTCCTCACTCTCCCGCAGGACCTGGGTGGCCGTTTCCCGGTTCTTCCATGAGCGATAGATAAACGCTGTTGCCAGGAGGGTGCTCACCAGGAACACCGCTGACAGAGCCGATGCGCCGATCGCCTCCCGTTTCCAGCCGACAAGATATTCAACCTTGGCGAGGCCTACGTTGACATAGAGCCGATGCTCCTCAATCTGCAGATAAGAAAACATCCGCTCCGTGCCGTCAACCGTCCCATAGGCCGTATACGTCCCCTCTCTCCGGCCGGCCTTCATCAATCCGCGGAGCTGGGGGGATGCCAATTTCGTTCCGATCGTGCTTCCCGCCTCCCCTGGCTCGGGATAGCGGGCGACAAGCGCCAGACTGCTGTCGAAGAGGGCGATGACCCCGTGGTCTCCGACATTAATGGTGGAAAACGTCCTGATAAAGAATCCCAGCGCGATGTTCGCGTATACCACCCCCCCAAAGGAGCCGTCCGGCCTGCTGAGGCGAAGGCCGAGGGGAAGGACCCATTTCCTGCTGATACGCGCATGAACAGGCCTGGCGATGAACAGCTTCGCCTCAGGATTGTCCCGGGCATAGATAAAGAAATCACGATCAGAAAGGTCGACACGTGACCCGGGCTTCACGCCGAGCCCATAGATAACCATGCCTTTTTCATCCGTGGCGCGCAGGCTGTCGACCTCCGCCAGCCGCGCCTGCTCCCGTGCCATAAACGCGGTGAGCATATGACTGTCGATCTGCCCCGTACTACTCTGCCTCCTGTATTCGTCCGCAACAGAGAACAATGCCAGCTCACTCTTGCCGATGACCGCCGAAATGGTCCCCTCCAGCACCTTTGTCATGTTCTGGGTCGTGATGGCCGCCTGCTCCCGGGCATTCCGATACGTCCCTCTCAGCAGATACCCCACAAGCAGGATCATGAAGATCGCGGCACAGAGCCAGCAGCAGGAGAGCCACACCCCTACGGCAGCGGATGGCTTCCGCTTCTCCGGCGCGCCGTTCTTCCGTTCATGCATAACCCGAACTCCCGATCTCGATAATAAAGACAGCCCCCTGGCCGCTGTTCCGGGCAGTGAGCGTCCCGTGCAGATGGTCTTCCATAATTACCCGGGACATATAGAGGCCGAGCCCCGTGCCTTTTGCCGGGTCTTTCGTGGTGAAGTACGGCTCGAAGATCCTGTCGATTATCTGAGGGGAGATGCCGCCTCCATTGTCGCTCACCTCGATGACGAGCCTGCCGTCCTCATGACGAAAGTCAAAGACGATGAGTCCCCTCTCCGCCCTTCCCATCAGGCCGCTCTCCCGCCGCGTCAGGATCGCCTCCCTGGCGTTGTTCACCAGGTTCATGATCACATGTTCGAACTCGTTGCGGAAACCCCTGATGGTCATGTCCGGACACACCGCGATGTCCTCCACCCTATCGAAAGACTTCCCCTGGTCGCGGCATGTCATCCTGAAATCGGTATCGCTCGCGGACAACTGTGCCGACAGCAGGGACAACACTTCTCCCACGGACTGCACGGCGCCAAAGACCGTCTCTTCCTTATCGGGCTGGAAGAAGTTCCTGAAATCATCGATCGTCTTTGACATGTGCCTGATCTGGGCCATGGATTTTTGGACCGTCTCTTCCAGGTACTCCCTGTTCAACTCGCCGTAGGTGTGGGCATCCCGCAGGTTCTGCACGATCAGAGCAAGGGCGTTCAGGGGCTGGCGCCATTGATGGGCGATGGCGCCCATCATCTCGCCCATCGCGGCGAGCTTCGACTGCTGCAGCAGGATCTGCTCGTTCTTCACCCGGGCGGTGATCTCCTCTTCCACCCTCCGTGCCAGATTCGCGGTAAGGTCCTCAAGCTGCCGCGTCTTTTCCTGCAGGGCCTGTTCCGCACGCTTATGCTCGGTAATGTCGGCATGCGTGCCGGCCATTCGAAGGGGCTTTCCGTCTGCCGTCCATTCCGCCACCTTGCCGCGGTCATGGACCCATATCCAGTCTCCGTTCTTGTGTCTCATACGGCACTCACAGTCGTACAACTCCGTCTCGCCCTGAAAATGCCTCCGCAGCAGCTCATTCGAGAGCTGCAAATCATCAGGATGGCACAGATCGATCCATGTCTGTATGCTGACCGGGGAGAGCTCTTCGATCGTGTAACCGGCGATCTCCGCCCATCGCTCGTTGAACACCGTCTCTCCGGTCTGAATATGCCAGTCCCAAAGACCGATGTCAGTGCCCCTGATCACCAGATCAAACCGTTTCTCGCTCTCCCGCAGGTCCTCCTCCATGCGTCTGCGCTCCGTGATATCGCGGATGGCCGCGATATGGACGGGCTTCGCCTCCTTCATAAAAAAACGTCCGGTAATCTCCACCGGAAATATCGTGCCGTCCTTCTTCCGGTGCCAGCGCAGAGGAATCGTGACGACGGAGTCAGAGGCAGGCGACGTCTCACGAGTCACTTTTGCTGTCAGTTCCGGCTCTGCCGACAGGTCGCTGTTCTTCATGTTCAACAGCTCGTCGCCGTCATAGCCATACATCGCGCAAGCCGCCCGATTGACCTTGATTATCCGGCCTGTCAGATTGTCGATCAGAAACAGGGCGTCCGATTCAGCCTCAAACAGCTGCCGGTAATTCTCCTCGCTTTCCTTCAGTTCCCGCGTGCGTTCCTCCACCCTCTGCTCCAGGGTGGCATTCATCACGTGCAGCTCATGAAACTGCAGGGAAAGAGCCTGTGTCATATCGCGGAAATTCCCGATCAGGCGCTCGGATTCCGCAATCCTCGTCTCAGGCCAGAAGACCGTGCCGCCGGTTGTCACCTTCTCCGGAAGATGAGTCGAAATCTCGGCGACCCCCGCAAGCGAACGCGTGATCATCCGACTAAGGCCGTATGACAGCCCGAGGCCGCACAGCAGGATGACGAATACCCTCCACAGATCGGCCGCATATTTTCTGTAGAGCCGTTCCTGGAAGGGCGCTGTCGGCTGCTCCAGTACCAGCTTCCACTCGGACAGGGATCCGATGGCGGCCTCCTTGATATACATCCCCCTCCTCCACCTCTCAGACTTCGTCACGTTCTTTGCCGATACCGGGAGCCACAGGAGCTCACCGCCTTCCATCCGGGTGAGTGTCCCGCCCTCGCGCCTGAAGTCGTCCTGCGTCCTGAGATCGCTCCTGCTCGATACGATGACCTTCCCATTGCCGTCGAGAAGAAGGAAGCCCAGGTCCGGCAAGACCTGGCTTTTCGTCAGCCTTGCGATGCTTGTCTGTACGCTGTTCAGATCGAGGACGCCCGCGACGAAGCCGGAGAATTCGCCGCCCGCGACGACCGGCACGATGGCGGCCACAATCGGCCGGGGCGGCCCGATCCTTGATATCATCACCTCGGTGAGCATCGGCTTGAGGGTCTTCCGGATGACCGGGAAGAAGGGGCGGTCCCGATAGCTCTTTCCTATGACCTTCCGCCCCGTCTCATCGACAGCAGGGCAGAAGGCAACGCTCGTGCCTTTCTTGTCCATAATCCCTATCCTCAGGTAGTCCTTGTCCGAACCTACTTCCTGCTCAAGGATGGTCTGCATCCTGGAAGCCGGCCTGTTTGCCGCTTCGCCCGCGATATAGACAAGCCTCCTGACATGCACCTGCAGCCAGTCATCGAGTTGACTGGTAACGCGTTCGCCCGCCAGGGTGAAGGCCTTTTGGATCGCCTGGTCGGTCTCGGACGTGTCGGCCCGGACGCTGACGGTCATGAAGACGAGAGACGGTCCGAGGACAAAGAGCGTCAGGGTGTTGAAGATGATCTCCGCATAGGAAAACCTCGTCTCCGGTCCACGGGAGAACCGGACAAGGGTAAGGATGATGAAGAGCAGTCTTGCGATCACGGCATTGAATATCCCGTTGACCGCCTGCTTGAGCATCGTCACCAAAGAATTGTCAGTCGTGACATGCATAAGCCCGCTGTAGAACAGGAACACCAGCGGCATGCCGATGCAGATCCAGTAGACCGCATCGGCAAGGACAAGACCCATCTTCTTCCGATGGCTGAGCAGGCCCGTCACCAGGACCTCTGCTGTCACGATAATTATTGCGTAGGGGTGGTTCCAAAGCAGGTAGGTGATGCTGCTGACGGCGGCCGCCGAGACGACACCCCACCTGAGGCCGAGAAGCTGCAGGATAAGCATCGAGAAGATGCTGCCGAAGATGAGCCGGATATCGAAGAACAGCTCGAGCCCGAAATAATTGCCGGCCAGGCCGCACAGGACAAGCGCGGTAAACAGCAGCAGGTGCCTGGCACCCTCCTTCATAGGGGCTTCTCGTGCAGCGCGCACAGGGCAACCGGAGCGCATGCATGTTGTCCGGCTTCGAACATCGACTGATTCCTCTCTCCGTATGCGGCCGTATACGGCTTCAGCGGCAGACAGGCTCCGCTACTTTCATTGTAGTAGCAGGAGGGGGGCTTGCATAGATCTCCATGCTGCACAGAAGAGGGCCGATATGCATACACCGCCACGAAGGAAGGCGGGCATTTCGGGGGAAGAGCTGCAACCAGCCGTGCAGGAGATGTTTATGAGGGAGGCGGTATTACAGGAGAACGAGGTTGTCCCGGTGGATCGCCTCGTCGGAATACTTGTACCCCAGGGCCTTTTCGATCTCGGAGGTCTTCTTCCCCCTGATCTTTTGCAGGTCAGAAGATGCGTAGTTGGTAATGCCCTTGGCGATGCGCCTGCCCTTCTGGTCCGTGCAATAGACCGCATCGCCCACCTCAAACTCACCCGCAACCGACACGATGCCGGTCGGCAGGAGGCTCCTGCCCATGCCGGTGATCGCCCTGACCGCACCGTCGTCCAGGACGACCGTGCCATGGGCCCTGCTGCTGTAGGCGATCCATCCCTTGCGGTGCGAGATCCTTCCGCAGGTCGCGCTGAAGACGGTCCCGCTGGGTTTCCCACCGACCAGTCCCGGCAGGAGTCCCTTCTTCCTTCCGTTGATGATGTGCACGGGAATGCCGTGCGCAACCGCCCTCTTGGCTGCGAGGACCTTTGAATACATGCCGCCGGTGCCGACGACGCTGCCTGCGCCGCCTGCCAGTTTCTCGATCTCCGGCGTGATCTCTTCAACACAGGGGAGCAGAGGCGCATCCGGGGCTATCCTCGGGTCTCCGCTATACAGACCGTCGACATCCGAGAGGATGATGAGCCGCTCCGCCTCCACGAGAACGGCCACCAGGGCCGCGAGACTGTCGTTATCGCCGAACTTTATCTCCTCCGTGGCGACTGTATCGTTTTCATTGATGACCGGTACGACGCGGTAGGAAAGGAGGGTGAGCAGGGTGTTCTTCGAGTTGATGTACCTTTTCCTGTCGGAGAAGTCCTCCTGGGTGAGCAGCACCTGGGCGACCGTGATCCCGAAATCGCCGAAGCCCCGTTCGTAGGCCCACATGAGACCGGACTGGCCGACAGCTGCCGCAGCCTGTTTCAGCCGTATGTCTTTCGGCTTCTCCCTGAGGCCGAGCTTCTTCATGCCGGCGGCGACGGCGCCTGAGGAGACAAGAACCACGTCGTAGCCGGAAGCCCTGACGTCAGCGACATCCGAAGCGATGGCCGAGATACGCTTCGTATGGAGACCCTCCTTGTCGCCCGCGAGGATATTGCTGCCGATCTTGACTACAATGCGCCTCATCCGTGCATCTGTCCCGACTCTGTCATTATCGAAGTATCGAAAAAGCCGAAATCCGCCATAATGGCACGATTATACCGCACCTGCTTCCGCAATGTCATTAACCGGCCGCGAAGGACGGCTCCGGCATCAGGTGCGGCGCCCGCTGTTTTTGATGAAGTCCTCAATGAGCCGCGTCGCCCGCAGACCGGGGTCCACAAACCGCACCCCGTACCGGCGCAGGCTGGAAGAAACCGGCACGACCCGCACGACCTCCGCGTCGACCGTAACCGGCCGGTCAAGCACAAAGGAGCACTGCAGCCTGTCCCCGGTCTGGAGCACCTTGCCGGTTTCCAAAAGCATTCCGGAACTGCTCACGTTGCAGGAGACGGCAAAAAAATAATAGCCGTTGATATGCCCCTGAACGTCGACCCTGATGATCTCCCTCAGGCCGCCCCTCTCGGGGATGTGCACGAGGATCGAAATCCTGGAAAGCAGCAGCGCCGGATCTATGGGCAGGGGGATGACCGCATTGGCTCCGCGACTCAGGCATCGCTCCATGACGACAGGGTCCGGGGAGGATATGATGATAAGGGAGACCTTTCGGAGACGTCTGTCAGCGCGTATCGCTTCGCATAATTCGTCCCCGGCCATCTTCCGCATATCCAGGTCCGCGATGATCAGGTCCGCCTTCTCTTTCCGGTGGAGCCGCAGTATATCTTCGGATGAAGCGGCGGAAAGGATACTGATGTCCTTTCGCGAAAGGATGGTTTCATCGCCCGGCAGGGCCTTTCTCAGGTCAGTCGTTGTTATGATCTTCTTCATACACCGGAAGGCGATTCCCCTGAGGAACCGGCCTGTGCGCGATCATTATCATATCAAATTTTCATGTCTTTTCGATCATGCCGTCGGGACGCGCACCGGCGGCCGAAGACCGTCCGCAGCATTTCCGGACCCGGCATGCTCATATTCACGGCGTTTGTCCGGGTGTATAATGAGTCAGCGCAACAGGCCGCCGGGCCGGATCACACGAATACAAGGAGGCGATGGATGAGCGGGAAAAGACTGTTGGTGAGTGCGATAGCAATCATGGTCCTCTGTCTTGCTTCGGCTGCGGGGGGCGAAGGCGGCCCCCGGGGACCGGTCACCTCGGGGATAGGCGACCAGACCGGCGTGTCCATAACCATCTATAATGTCAACCTCGGCCTGGTCAAAGACCAGCGGACAATCAACCTGCAGGGGGGCATGGGTGAACTTCGGTTCATGGACGTTGCCTCACAGATCATCCCGGCGAGCGTATATATCAAGTCCCTCGCCGACCCCGACAGCCTCCAGGTCCTGGAGCAGAACTACGAATACGACCTCCTCAATCCCCAGAAACTCCTCGACAAATACGTCGGCAGGGAGGTGAAGCTCTACCAGAAGAACTTCTATACCGAACGGGAAGAGGAAGTGACCGCAACCCTCCTGTCCAACAACAACGGCCCTATATTCAGGATAGGGAACGAAGTGACCTTCGGCCATCCGGGCAGGATCATCTTCCCCGGCGTGCCGGAGAGCCTGATCTCGAAGCCGACCCTCGTCTGGCTGATCGAAAACAGCCTCCCCACTCCCCAGAAGGTCGAGGCTTCATACCTCACCAACGGCATCACCTGGAAGGCGGACTATGTGGCGATACTCAGCGAAAAGGACGACAGGTCGGACCTTTCAGGATGGGTTACGATCGACAACAAGAGCGGCGCCGCCTACCGCGAGGCGCGGATCAAGCTCGTCGCCGGAGACGTCAACAGGGTGCGGGAGGAGACAGACTACCGGGGCAGGATGACGCAGTACGCGCCCGCTGCCGCCGCAAAGAAGGAGCAGTTCAGGGAGGAATCGTTCTTCGAGTACCACATCTACACCCTCCAGAGACAGTCGACCATCAAGGAGAACCAGACAAAACAGATCAGCCTGATCACCGCCGCGTCAGTGCCGGTGCAGAAGGAGCTGCTCTTCTACGGGGCCCGCTACTACTATTACAGCCAGTACGGGGAGGCTATGACAAACCAGAAGGTGGGCGTCTTCGTTGAGATCAGGAACAGGAAGGAGAACAACCTCGGCGTTCCCCTTCCCAAGGGCGTGGTGCGGGTCTACAAGCGCGACTCCGAGGGGAGCCTCCAGTTCGTCGGCGAGGACTCCATAGACCACACTCCCAAAGACGAAAAGATCAGGGTCAAGCTGGGAGATGCCTTCGACGTCGTCGGGACGAGGAAACAGACGGACTGGAAGAAACTCGCCTCGGATACGTATGAGGCTGCCTTTGAAATCTCTCTGCGAAACCACAAGAAGGAGGATGTGGTGGTGCGCGTGGTGGAACCTATCCCCGGGGACTGGCAGATGATCTCTTCTTCCCATGACTTCAGGAAGGCAGAGGCCCATACCGCGGAGTTCAGCATCCCGGTAAAAAAGGACGGCGAGACGAAATTGACGTACAGGGTGCGGATGAGGTTTTAGGGACAAAAAAAGAGGGGGGCGCCTGTGGCGCCCCCCTTCATGGCAGGCGGCATTTCCGCCGCCAGTGGGGTGTCCCGATGCCCTCGCCGGTCAGTGGCGTTCCGTAAAGACCTTCAGCCCGAAAGACCGGGAAGGATGCCTGAGTTTCCTGATCGCCTTCACCTCGATCTGACGGATCCGCTCCCGCGTCACCTCGAACTCCTGGCCCAGTTCCTCCAGGGTATGCGTCGTGTCCGCGCCGATGCCGAACCGCAGCCTCAGGATGCGCGCCTCCTTGGGGTTCAGGGTCTCAAGCGCCTTTTCAATCTGCTCTTTCAGGTCGTAGTTGATGGCGATGTCGAGCGGCGACGGGGTCGTCTTGTCCTCGATGAGATCGCCCAGATGGCTGTCCTCTTCCTCGCCGATAGGCGTCTCCAGGGACACCGGCTCCTTTGAAACCTTCAGGATCATCTTGATCTTTGCCACCGGCATGTTCATGCGCGCCGCGATCTCCTCGGGGAGCGGCTCGTGACCGAGCTCCTGCACCATCTCCCTTGTCACCCTGGCGACGCGGGCGATCACCTCGCCCATGTGCACCGGAATGCGGATCGTCCTCGACTGGTCGGTGAGCGCCCTCGTGATGGTCTGCCTGACCCACCACGTCGCATACGTGCTGAACTTGTAACCGCGCTGGTACTCGAACTTGTCCACGGCCCGCATCAGGCCGATATTGCCCTCCTGGATGAGGTCCGGAAAACTCAGTCCCTTGCCGATATACCTCTTGGCGATGCTGATGACGAGTCTGAGGTTCGCCTGGACCATCGCCTGCTTCGCCTCGGAGATCTCCTCCCTGCAAGCGGAGAAGATATCGGCGGCTCTCTTCATCTCCCCATACTTGACGCCGATCGCCAGTTCAGCCTGCCTGATCTTGCCCTGGGATTCCCGGTATATTTTGAGGAGGTGCTCCTTGCCGTTTGATGTCCGGACGCCCGGCTTCGCCTTTGCCTGGCTCCGGCAGCCGTTCCTGCCGTCCTTGTTCGCCGCAAGGCAGCCCGAGTTCCTGAGCCGCTTGCTGACGGAGAACATCTCGGCGTTGGTGTCCTCGATCCTCCGTATCGCCCGGTCCACTTCGGCATAAATGGAATACAGGATGACCTCCTTGAGCCTCAGACCGGAGGCGAGGTCGAGTATCTTCTCCCTGCTCGGGTCACCTGAGCCATTCTTTCCGTTGGATGATGCGGCCGGCGCCGGTATCCTCGCGCCGCTGCCGTTGATGCGCGGCCTGCGGTACAATGCCCGTATCTTGTCGACAATACCGACGAACCTCTTCGTCTCATGGATGATCTCGTCCTCGGAGTTGCCGGTATTGAGCAGGACCTCGTCAAGGTCCTTTTCCCCTGTCTTCACCGCACCGCCGATCTCGATCAGCCTCTCAACCGCAAAGGGGAACGAAAAAAGAATACGCATCATATGCATCCTGCCCTGTTCGATGCGTTTGGCGGTCTCTATCTCCCCGTCCCTGGTCAGGAGGGGGATATTCCCCATCTCCTTAAGGTACATCTTGAGGGGTTCGTAGTCGCTGTCTACGAGGGACTCCGCCTTCTCCGTTTCGAGGCCGAGTTCATCGGATTCTTCTTCGTCCCAGAACTCCCTCTCCTCTCCCTGATCGAGGATTTCCTTCTCCCTTTCCATGTATTCATCCGCGTAATCGATTACATCAAGCAGCTTTCCCATTTCTTCATACCCCCTGAAGTCTATGTAAGTCGTTTTGTAAGATAGATCATAGTCTCGGCCGGGGCGGAAATGTATCAGGCTGATTCGCTTTTTTTTGTAGGATTATAGGAAGATTATTTGTAGGTGTTTGTCCTACAACGCGGTCAACACCCTTCGGAATAACGGTGAAGGCGCTGACAAAGGAGGGGGGAAGCCTCCCCCCCTCTTTCTACGGTTTCTTGACACCGAGGGACTTGATATAAGCAACCATGTCCTGCATCTGCTGGGCCTTGGGGTCAAGGGCCTTGCCGCCGTTGGCATTGACGATGCAAAGGTTGACCGCTTCTTCGAGGGACTTGCCGACTCCGGCCGGCGTCTTCCAGAACGTCTTTGTCCCCGCCTTCTCGAGGCCCCTGCCGTCGGGATGGCAGGAACTGCATGCCTTTTTTCCGCCCGCAAACTTCGCGTCATTGAACATCGCCTTCCCCTTCGCGATGTCACCGGCCGCAAAGGCTGCGGAAAAGACCAGACTGAGTGCGATGAGGGAAAAAAGAAGTATCTTTGTTAATTTCATTCCTTTCACCTCCTTTCAGGGTAGCGTATTGGTGCATTGTACCCCGAAATCAGGGTGGCCGCAACAGCAGCTGTCCACGGCCTCATGCGGCGACGGAGCCGCCCCTATACCAGGGACACCGTCCTTTCGATCAGGCGGACCAATGCCCCCGGATCAACCCCCAGCCAGACGAGAAGAAACACGAGGACCGCCATGACCGCATGGTCCGCCAGAGATACGGCAGACAGGGGCAGCCCCGGGGATCCCTGCCTGAACAGGGCGGCCACGATACGGAGGTAATAGAAGAGCCCGATGACGCTGTTGACGGCAAGTGCCGCGATCAGCAGCCAGAGCGAGGCCCCGGCGCCGGCCTTCATAACATAGAACTTTCCGATAAAGCCTGCTGTCAGGGGGATGCCGGCGAGTGAAAGAAGCATGGCCGTCAGCACCGCGGCAAGCCACGGGCTCCTCCATGCCAGGCCCTCCAGGTCTTCCATCCTGTCCGCGTCCCTCTCCCTGCCCGAGAGGACCGTGATAACGCCGAAGGCGCCGAGGGTCGTAATGAAATATGCCGCAAGATAGAAGCCCGCAGAGGCGGATTGTCTCGTCCCGGCGAGAAAGGCGATCAGGAGGTAGCCCATATGAGAGATGGATGAATAGGCGAGGATGCGTTTCACATTGTCCTGCAGCAGGGCGAGGAGGTTTCCCGTGAACATCGACGCTGCCGACACCAGGGAAAAGACAAGAAAGAGGGCGCCCGTCTGTTCCGGAATCAGGGGACCGAAATACCGGATAAGCAGTGCGAAGACAGCCCCCTTCGAGACGGTGGCGATAAAGGCGGCCACGGGCGACGGCGCCCCTTCATAGACATCCGGGGTCCACATATGAAACGGGACGAGGCCGAGTTTGAAGCCGACGCCGATGATAATGAGCACTGTCCCTGCAAGGGTAAGGTAGTCTGTTGATGACTGCCCGAACCTCCCGGCGATCTCACTGAATACCATGGTGCCGAACCGCGCGTAGACAAGGGCCATGCCGAAGAGGAGGAACGATGCCGAGACCGCCGCAAGGATGAGGTATTTCATTGCCGCCTCGACGCTCTTTTCACGCAACCGGGTGTAGCCTGTCAGGGCATACAGGGAGACGCTCAGTATCTCGATGCCGAGGAAGAAGGTCACAAAATGGCCGGCAGCCGCAAGGACCATCGCACCGACGACCGCCAGGAGCAGGAGGAGATAATACTCGCCCGGCTCGGGTGACCGCTCCTTCAGGTATCCATACGAAAGGGCCGTCACCACGATCCCTGCCCCGCATATGAGGGCCATATATAAAAGTGCGGCTCCGTCGATCACAAACAGCGGGGGCATCCGAAGGGGAACGGCTTTATACAACCCGACAAGGGAAACAAGAGATGCGGCGAGGCCGAGAAGGGTGAGCGCCGCAACCAGCCCGTGCCCCCCGCGCAAGGCGAGAACCACCAGGACAAGGACAGCGCAGCAGGCCACGCTGACAAGCGGCAACAGGGCCAGGACATCACCGGCCGGCATGCACGCCTCCCCTGCTGATCACTTCGGGCTGGGGCTGGCGATGCTCCCCTGCGGAGGCATGCGCCCGACGCACGTTATCAATCCCGATGCCCGCTGTATCGAGAACAGGCTGGGGGAAGAGGCCGAGCCACACCAGGCTGACGATCATGACCCCCAGGACAAATGACTCGCGCAGCGAAAGATCGCTGATGGCCGCTGCCTCCCTTCCGGGACGGGTCAGCGCTGGTCCGTGGAAGACCTTCTGTATCATCCAGAGGGAATAGACCGTGGCAAAGATAAGACCGGCGCTCGCTGCCGCAGTTATTGGGATGCTGATTCGGACAGCGCCCAGGAGAACGAGGAACTCTCCGACGAAATTGCCGAGTCCCGGAAGTCCCAGCGACGCGAGGGCAAAAAAGACGGCAACCCCGGCCATACGGGGCGCCTGCGCCTGCAGTCCGGACATCCGCTCCATATCCCGGGTATGAACCCGCTCCTGGAGTATGCCGACGATGACAAAGAGCGCGCCGGTCCCGATCCCGTGGCAGATGATCTGCATGATCACTCCCTGCAGCGCGATGGTATTCCATGCAAAGATGCCCAGAAGAACGAACCCCATATGACTGACGCTGGTATAGGCGACAAGCCTCTTCATATCTGTCTGGGAAAAAGTCATGACGGCTCCATACAGGATTCCGATGACCCCCAGGACCATGGCGGGTGCCGCGACGCTCGCGGCCGCTGAAGGGAAGAAGGGGACAGCAAACCGCATGAGCCCATAGGCCCCTGTCTTGAGCAGAAGGCCTGCCAGGATGACACTCCCTGCTGTAGGCGCCTCGGTATGCGCGTCCGGAAGCCATGTATGCAGAGGGACGACCGGCAGTTTCACCGCGAAGGCGGCGACAAAACCCATCATCAGCCAGAAGGCGGGAATCGCACCAACCGGCGTTCCCAGCAGCCGGCTGTAATCAAAGGTGTATTCACCGGAAATGCCGCCGTGGATGAAATAGAGTCCCAGGATGGACAAGAGCATAAGAAGGCCTCCCATCTGGGTGAAGATGAAGAACTTCATCGCAGCATGGCGGCGGTTCTCATGCCCCCACAGGAGGATCAGGAAATACATCGGCACCAGCATCAGCTCCCAGAAGAAATAGAAAAGGAAGAGATCGATCGCGAGGAAGACCCCGGTGATGCCGGTCAGAATCGCCATGAGATTAAGGTGGAAAAAGCCCACCCGTTCTTTCACCTCAGTCCACGACGAAACAACAGAAATACAGCCAAGGAAGAAGGTGAGCACAACGAGGAGCAGGCTCATCCCGTCCATCGCCAGGTGGATGCTGACCCCCCAGTGGGGGATCCACGGGAAAGAGACCTCAGCCAGCCATGGCCCCCCTGAAAACAGGAAGCCTTCACGGCTGTTGAACCACGATGCAGACGCCATGCCCAGAGGAACGGTAAGGCCTGCCAGTGAAATCAGCCGCGGCAGATTGGGGTGCAGACGCTCCGACAGCCATGCCAGGATGCCGCACGCAAGAGGGATCAGCAGGAGCCACAGGAGCATCATACGATCACCACCGCGAGGAAAAGGACGGCGCCGATGACTATGCCGACCGCATACCATCTCACCCTGCCCGATTGAGACATAACAAGGCCCCGGTGGACCCCGCGGCCCGCCCATGCGACGCCGAGAAAGACAAGATCGGCTACATCGTCCCTGTTCACCTTCGCGATCCACAGAAGGGGTCTGACAAAGAGATTATCATAGAGCCGGTCAAAGCCCCACCCCTCTTTCCAGAACCGCTGCACCGCAGCAAGAAAAGGCCTCATGGCAAACCGTTTCAGGAACAGCAGGTTTCTTAAAAACAGAAAATAGGCGAGATATATCCCGGCGAGCGAAACAACGACAGCAGCCGCCTGCAGGGCGAGGCCCGGGCTGACGGCTTCCGGAATCATGCTGTCAGGGAATACGGTCCGCATGAATCCTGAAAAGACGTGAACGCCACCGAGGGTTGCGGGCATTTCGAGGAAGCCGGATGCGACCGACAGGAACGCGAGCAGGACGAGGGGGATCAGCATCATCGGACCCGCACTGCGGCTGACCTCGGACTTTGGTTCCCCGAAGAAGACGACGAAGACCAGCCTGAAGCTGTATAAAGAGGTGAGAAAGGCGCCGCAGATCCCGGCAGACCAGAGCCAGGGACCTCCCGCGGGCGAAGACCAGGCCTGTGAGAGGATCAGCTCCTTGCTGTAAAATCCCGCTGTCACCAGGGGCAGGGCTGAAAGCGATGCAGCTCCGATGAGAAATGTCCAGAAGGCGACCGGCAGTCTCCTGCGCAGGCCGCCCATCCGGAAGATATCGTGCTCATGTTCCAGCGCCATGATGACAACCCCGGCGCCAAGAAAAAGAAGGGCCTTAAAAAAGGCATGGGTCATGAAATGAAAGATCGCCGCTGACCAGGCGCCGACGCCGAGGGCGAGAAACATATATCCGATCTGGCTGATCGTCGAATAGGCGAGCACCCGCTTTATGTCTGTCTGGACAAGGGCGCTGAAACCGGAGATGAGCAGCGTCAGCCCTCCGATGATCGCAACAGCCTCCATCACCTGCGGGGCGAGGACAAAGAGCGCGTGCGCACGGCCGATGAGATAGACCCCGGCCGTCACCATCGTCGCCGCGTGGATGAGCGCGCTGACCGGCGTGGGTCCTGCCATCGCATCCGGGAGCCAGACCTGGAGGGGCAGCTGCGCCGATTTTCCGACCGCCCCTGCAAGCAGGAGGGCGGCGACAGCCACGGCGACCACGGGGCCTGCAGACCACTGCGATGAGGCCTGCCGCATCGCCTCCTGGATGTTCAGCGTCCCCAGATGATGATATATCAGGAACAGGCCGACCGCCATCGCCGCGTCACCCACCCGGGTCACCACAAAAGCCTTACGCGCCGCGCGGCCGTTGGCAGGGTCTTTATACCAGAAGCCGATAAGGAGATAACTGCAGAGGCCGACTCCCTCCCACCCCAGATAGAGCAGCAGCAGGTCATCTGCCAGCACCAGGACGAGCATCGAGCCGACGAAGAGGTTCATCCAGGCGAAGAAGCGGCTGAAGCCCTCTTCCTCTGCCATGAACTCCGTTGAATAGACATGGATAAGAAAACCGACAAGGGTTATCACGAATATCATGGTCAGTGAGAGCGGGTCGAGATAGAGCGCAACCCCCGGAGCAAATCCCCCCGCGTTCATCCAGCCCCACAGGTGCAGGACATAAGGCCGGGAGGGGGCAGCAAGGAAATCGAGGCCGACGAGCACCGTCGCCACGAGAGACAGTCCGACTGAGCCTGTCCCGACGAGGCCCGCTACACGCCGGGTAACCCTTCTGCCCAGGAGGGTGAGCAAGAGAAAGCCCGCATACGGCGCAGCAGGGACGAGCCAGAGGAGTTCCTTCATGTCACCCCCTCATTCCGGACGCTGCATCGCTGTCGAGCGTCCTGAACCAGTGATAAAACTTGAGGGTAAGGGCCAGCCCGACGGACACCTCCGCTGCCGCCATCGCAAGGATGAAGATGAACATCACCTGTCCCTCCGCCTGTCCCCATCGGGAGCCCGCAACCACAAAGGCGAGGCCTGCTGCATTGAGCATGATCTCGATCGACATCAGGATAAAGATTATATTGCGCCGGACGAGCACGCCCGCAAGGCCGAGGACGAAGAGCGCCGCTGCAAGCAGGAGTCCATGCTCAAGGATAAATCCGGCTGTCATTGCGCCCCCTCCTTTTCCTTTGGCAGCCTCCTGCCGAGATGAAAGGCCCCCACCAGGCCTGCCATGAGAAGCAGGGAGGCGAGTTCGACGCCGAGCAGATAACGTCCGAAAAGGGCAACCCCCACCTCCTCGGGCCCGACGCGCACGGCAATGACCGCATTCCGGCTGCGCGTCAGCAGATAGACGAATTCAGCAAGAAGGACTGCTGCAAGGAAGGCAGGCCCCGTCCAGAAACGGGGGGCGAGCAGATGCCGCTCCTCCGCATCTCCGGCTGTTCCGACGTTGAGCATCATGATGACAAAGATGAAGAGCACCATGATCGCCCCTGCGTAGACGATCACCTCCAGCGCCGCGACAAAGGCGGCTCCGAGCGTGACGAATACCATGGCGACCGCCAGCAGCGAGACGACGAGATACAAGAGGGCATGCACCGCATTCGTCCTCGTGATCACCATGAAGGTGGCCAGGACCGCAACGGCTCCGGAGATATAAAAGAGTTCGCTCACCAAAGTCTCCGCATCACGGCATGAGCCCCTTGACGTCCACGGGGGCAGACTCATTCTCGGCCTCTCCCTTGTCCTTGCCGCTGATCGCCAGTCCGGCTATCCGGTAAAAATTATACTCCGGATATTTTCCCGGCCCGCTGATGAGCAGGTCCTCCTTTTCATAGACAAGGTTCCGGCGGTTGTATTCGGCCATCTCAAAATCGGGCGTGAGTTGTATCGCATAGGTGGGGCATGCCTCCTCGCAGAATCCGCAGAAGATGCAGCGCGAAAAATTGATCCTGAAGAACTCGGGATACCTCCGGCCGTTTTCGTCCTCCGTCGCCTGCAGGGATATGCAGTCCACCGGGCAGGCGGCGGCGCAGAGATAACAGGCAACGCATCTCTCCCCTCCGTCCGGGTCGCGCGAGAGGATGATCCTCCCCCGCCAGCGCGGCGCAAGGGAGGCCCTCTCCTCAGGATATTGGATCGTCACCCGTTTCCTGAACTGGTGGAGGAATACCTTCCAGATGGTCCGGATTATGCTGATCATCGCCTGTGTCCCTTATCCCCGCGCAAGGAGTATCCCTCCGGTAATCACGATATTCATCAGCGACAGGGGCAGCATCACCTTCCAGCCGAGCGCCATCAGCTGGTCGTACCGCGGCCTCGGCAGGGACGCCCTGAGCAGTATGAAGAAACAGATGAAGAAGAATGTCTTGATGAGGAACCAGACGGCAGGCGGCAGAAAAGGCCCCATCCATCCGCCGAAGAAGAGGGTCGTGATCATCGCGGAGATGAGGGTCACGCCCAGGTATTCCCCCACAAAGAACATGCCGAATTTCATGCCGGAATACTCGGAGTGGAACCCGGCGACGAGTTCGCTTTCAGCCTCCGGAAGATCAAAGGGCAGACGGTGCGTCTCGGCAACACCTGCAATGACAAAGACGACAAGCCCGAAGAACTGGGGGATGCAGAACCAGAGCCCCTGCTGCGCCTCGACGATCCTCCCGAGGCTGAAAGACCCGGAGAGAAGCACGACGCCGACAAGGGAAAGCCCCATGAAGACCTCGTAGCTCAGCATCTGGGCGGCCGCGCGCAACCCGCCGAGGAGGGAATATTTGCTCGCCGATGACCAGCCTGCAAGCGTGACGCTATAGACGCCGAGGGCGGACATCGCAAGAAAGAAGAGCAGGCCGACATTGAGGTCTATCACCTGGAGGGCCGGTGCAAAGGGGATAACCGCAAAGGGCATGAGGATCGTCGCCACGATAACAGCCGGTGCGATGACAAAGACGGCCTTGTCCGCAAAGGGCGGGACCCAATCCTCCTTGGTGAAGACCTTGATCATATCAGCCACCACCTGGAAGGTCCCAAAGGGGCCCACCCTGTTGGGGCCGTACCGGTCCTGCCAGAGGCCGAGAAGCCTCCTCTCAAGCCAGATGAGCCCTGAGGCGATGAAGAGCGCCCCTCCCAGGACGATACCGACGATCAGGAGTTTTTCGATCATCCCGCTCATGCCATGGGCTTTTTATGCATGCCCGTCCTCGTTCTTATCCGCCATTTTTTTTCACCATCTCCGCCCAGGCGGGCAGTCCGATCCAGCCGGCTGGCATAAGACCGGCCGGCATGCCTGCGATGCCCTGCGGAAGCCCGGCAATCTTTTTCACCGGCAAGACCCTGCTCAAACCCGGAAGCGTCACTACCACCGCGTCCCCTTCGCTGATACCGAGGCGCTTCATATCTGCTTCTCCGATACCGATATACGGCCCGGGCGCGAGCCCGGCGATGACCGGAGAGAAGGTACTCAACTCATCCGAACCGAAGATGTGATAGAGGGGGACGAGAAGCCATGAATCCTCCCGTGCAGCGAAAGGAGGCGGTATCTCCCCGGAATATGCAGGCGACTCTAATGATCCCTGAGCGAGCAGCCGTACGCCGGGGTCGCCTCCTCTGAGGGGACCGGCCACCTCTTCCTGGAACTTATTCAGCGCCTGGACCGAGTTCCATCCGGGGGACCAGTACCGCTGGATGAGCGCCGGAGGGGGCATGCCCTCGTATCCCTCCATCGAAAAAGAAAATGCTGAATCCGAATCAACGGGTGGTTTCGGTTCGTGGACATCCATGTCAGCCGAGACCGCGGTGCGGCCGCTCGCCCGGTGGGACTGCCGGGGTATCCGGAGCCCGTTCACGCGGAATCCCGCCTGCGGCGCCGCATGACCGATGCCTTCAAAGACCGGCATTGCTTCGGCAAGGGCCTTTACTACGTGGTCGATATTCCTCCATGCCTTGCCCTCGGGCCGCCCGGCTATCTCGGCCATGTCGGCCATCCACCGCCAGCTCTCCCGTATATCTCCTTCAGGCAGATAGACCTTGAAAGAGCGCTGGGCCCTCCCCTCGCTGCTGACATACGTGCCCTGGGATTCGGCAAAGGTGCAGGCAGGGAGAAGGACATCCGCAACGCGGGTCGTACCTGTCCGGACCTGGTCGACGACGATCACCTGCCTGAAGCCCCTGAAGAACTCCTTCACCTGTGTTTCATCCGCCCTGCGGAAAAGATCGTTTTCAAGGATGATGACAATATCCGCCGGTCCCGCGCCGGCCGCCCTGAATGCATCACCAAGATGCTTCCGGGTCATCAGGCCAAGGCCGAGGGTGTTGCATTCAGGGACGATGTACAGGAGCCGCGCCTCTTTCCCTGCGCTGCACAATGCCCGCGCAGCCTGCGCCGCAGCCCGGATAACCGCCTCACTGCCGCATCCCGTGCCGGCTACGACAAGAGGTCTTTCGGCATTTTTCAGCGCATCGGCAGCCGCCCTCGCAAAGGAAGACATCTCCCCGGCAGGCAGGGCAGCCCCCCGAGCGCCTCCCTCAATCTCCCGGGCGACGCCAAAACCCATTCGGGCGATGTCATCCGGTGCAGCGTGCACAACACCCGATGCTATCTCCTCGAGTTTCGTCACCGCTGTCGTGGCCAGGAAGAGCGGTCCCCTCTGGCCTTGCAGCGCGGTCCGGACGGCAGCGTCGCTCCATTCCGGGATGCGCATTTTCCGCGCTATCTCCATCGGTTTATTGAGCGCCGCCTGCCTCAGGCTGAGGCTGAGACGGGGAGCGGAGTTCGCAATGTCCTCTCCCAGCACCAGTACCGCATCCGCCTCTTCAGCGTCTTTCAGGGAGGCGGCGGGGGCAGGCCCCTCGGAAAGCATGTCAACAATCCGGCCGATGAGACCCTGCTCCTGTTCCGGAATGCCGGCAAAAAAATGTTCCCGCCCGACCAGGGTCATGAGGCTGAAATTCGATTCGAGAGAAGCACGGGGAGACCCGATGCCGATGACGCGGGCGCCGAAATAGAGCATGCCTTCAAGATGTTTGAGCACATCCTCTTTTGAGATTGGCTCCATTTTCCCTGCCTTGCTCCGTCTCACCATCGGGGTCCTGATGCGCTCCCCGCTGTTGACGAAGCCATACCCGAAGCGTCCGCGATCGCAGATGAAGTAGCCGTTGACCTCATGGTTGTACCGGTTCAGAATCCTGCGAAGCGATCCGTAGCGCTCTCCAGCTATCGTGTTGCAGCCGAGGCCGCAGTGCACGCAGACCGTGGGGGCGGTCTGGAGGTCCCACTTTCTCGTAGAGTGCTCTTTGAAGGTCTTGTCCGTAAACACGCCGGTGGGGCAGACCTCAACGAGGTTCCCGCTGAACTCGTTATCGAGTACTCCGTCAGCATGTCTGCCGAAAAAGACATGGTTATGGGAGGCAAAGACATCCAGGTCCCTGCCGCCGGCGTAGTCCCGGTAAAACCTGACGCACCGGTAGCACTGGATGCAGCGGTTCATCTCATGGTTCACGAGCGGACCGAGATGCTGGTTCCGGTAGGTGCGCTTCCTGAACCTGAACCTCCGGTAGTCATGCCCTGTCATCACCGTCATGTCCTGCAGGTGGCATTCGCCGCCCTCGTCGCAGACCGGGCAGTCATGGGGATGGTTTGTCATGAGCCATTCGATAACCGATCGCCTGAAGCGTTTCACGTCAGGGTCGTCGATCGAGATCCTCGTGCCTTCGGCAGCGGGTGTCATGCAGGACATGACGATCTTCCCGCGCGTGTCCTGCTCGTCCCTGAACTGCTTCACCGCGCACTGCCTGCACGCTCCCACCGAGTGGAGAGCAGGGTGCCAACAAAAATACGGGATGTTAAACCCCAGGGAAAGACAGGCGTGAAGGAGGTTCTGGCCGTCCTTCACGGTGTAGGGCGCATTATCAATGAATATTGTCGCCATGCTATCTCCAGGGGCACCTCTTGTCCCTGATATGTCGTTCGAAGTCCTCCCTGAAGTACCTGATGCCCGACTGCAGGGGCTCCACCGCCCCCGGCGCAAGGGCGCAGTATGTATTGCCGGGTCCGAGGAGCCGCGCATGCTCCCCGAGGAGTTCGATATCGCCGGGCCGGCCGTCTCCCGTCTCGATCGCCCTGAGGACCTTTTCCAGCCACGGCAGGCCTTCCCTGCAGGGGGTGCACCAGCCGCACGACTCTCTCGCCATGAAGCGGATGATGCTGTTGATCATCCCCACCGGGCAGGTCTTGTCATCCAGGATAATCATCATGCCGGTGCCGAGACGGGAGCCAGCCTTCTGGACAGAAGAGTAGTCCATCTGCACGTCAAGATGCTCCTCCACCAGGAAATCGGTCGAGGCCCCCCCAGGGATGAGGCCCCGGAAACGGTATCCGTCCCGCATGCCGCCGGCGTGCTCTTCCAGCAGTTCACGCATCGTCGTACCCATGGGGAGTTCCCATACCCCCGGTCTCCCAACCCGTCCGCTCACACCGTACATTTTTGTGCCGGCGTCCCCGGTGTGGCTGAGGCCGTGGAACCATGACGGACCATTTCTGATGATCGGCGGGATATTCGCCACGGTCTCTGTATTGTTGACGATGGTGGGTCTGCCCCACAGCCCGCAGACCTGCGGGAAAGGGGGCTTTGCCCGGGGCACAGCCCGCCTTCCCTCCATCGCGCTGAGCAGGGCGGTCTCTTCCCCGCAGATGTACCTGCCTGCGCTGGTGTGTATCCGCAGGTCAAGGCTGAATCCTGAGCCCAGGATATTCTTCCCCAGGTAGTTTCTTTCTCTGGCCTCTGCCATCGCCTGCTCAAGCCTCTTTTCGGCAAGCCGGTATTCCCATCGCAGAAAAATATAGGCCCGCGAGGCGCCGATCGCGTAGGCGCCGAGGATGGCGCCCTCTATCACCTGATGGGGATTGCATTCGAGCAGCAGCCGGTCCTTGAAGGTCCCCGGTTCCATCTCATCCGCATTGACGATAAAATACTTCTCGCGCGGCGCGGCCTCGTCCATGGGGACGAAGCTCCATTTCTGTCCGGTGGGGAATCCCGCCCCGCCCCTTCCCCTGAGGTTCGAGTCGGTCACCACCTTCTGGACATCCTGGTGGCTCATCCCTTTTACAGCCTTCCGCAACGCCTCGTATCCGCCCGCAGACTCATATGCGGATATGTCCGGCGCCACTTCCGGCCGGATGCTCCCGGTGAGGGGACGTTCAGCCATCGATAGCCTCAGGCGTATCGCTGCAGGATATCATTAATCTTCTCCTTTGTCAGATCCATGTGAAGCTCGTCGTCCACCATCATGGAAGGTGCGTGGTCGCAGGCGCCCAGACAGGCTACGGGAAGAAACGTAAACCTGCCGTCGGATGTCGTGCCGCCCAGCCCGACTCCCAGGCGCGACTGCAGATGCCGGAGCAGGTCTTCGTACCCCATGACCCAGCAGCTGGCACTGTCGCAGACGAGGATGACGTGTCTGCCGACGGGCCTTCTGAAGATTAGGGGATAAAAGGTCGCCACGCTGTCGAGTTCTTCAGGCGTCATGTCGAGCATGTCCGCAAGCACCCGCAGGTGGTCGTCGGAGACCCACCCCCTGCTCCGCTGAATGACCCTTAGTGCCCCGACGCACGCCTCGCGCTTATGGGCACAGTCTTCAACTTCCCTTTCTATCGCCAGCCGTTCGTCGTCAGTCAGCATGGTCTGCCGTTATTCCTTTCACTGACTCCATGACCTTTCCTTAGTCCAGCGGTTACCATTGCCGGCTGGCATGAACCCTCTCCCCTCATCTGTCCACATCCGCAAGCACAAAATCAATGCTGCCCAGTATTGCCATAAGATCAGCGATCATCAGCCCCCTGCTGATGTGCGGCACCATCTGCAGGTGCGTAAAGGACGGCGTCCGGATGCGCGTCCGGTACGATGTCGTTCCTCCGTCGCCGATCAGGTAATATCCATTGCAGCCCTTTGCCGCCTCGATGGCGAAAGATGACTCTCCTGCCGGTATCACCGGACCCCAGCTGACATTGAGGAAATGCGTGATGAGCGTCTCGATGTCATGCATCGTCCTCTCCTTGCGGGGAGGAGTTGCCAAAGGGTGATCGGACTTGTACGGACCTTCGGGCATATTCTTCAGACACTGCCCGATGATGCGGAGGCTCTGCCGCATCTCCTCGACCCGCACAAGCGCCCGGTCATAGCAGTCCCCGTGCACCGCAGTGGGGACATCAAATTCAAAGAGTTCGTATCCGGAATAGGGCCGCTTCTTCCTGAAGTCCCACTCAAGGCCGCAGGCCCGCAGTCCCGGGCCGGTGACTCCCCAGTCCACCGCCTCCTGAAGGGTATAGCTGCCGATGCCCTTCGTCCTTGCCCTGAGGATGCTGTTCTTCATCACCATGCCGTCGTATTCGTCCAGACGGGGCGGGAGATAATCGAGGAACTCCCCGACAAGGCGGTCCCATCCGACCGGCAGGTCATGCGCCACCCCGCCGATGCGGAACCAGCTGGGGTGCATCCTTCCGCCGGAGACCGCCTCGACGATCTGAAAGACCTTTTCCCTGTCCGTAAACATATAAAAGACCGGCGAAAGGGCGCCCACGTCCTGGGCAAAGGTGCCGTACCAGACAAGGTGGCTGGCGATGCGGAAGAGCTCACACATCATCACGCGTATCACTTGTGCCTTCTCAGGCACCTCGATGCCTGCCAGCTGCTCGACGGCAAGGACATAGGGCATGTTGTTGAGCACGCCCCCAAGGTAGTCGATCCGGTCGGTGTAGGGGATGAAGGTATGCCACGACTGCCTCTCCGCCATCTTCTCGGCCCCGCGGTGGTGATAGCCTATGTCAAGGACAGAGTCTACGATCTCCTCGCCGTCGAGTTCGAGGATGATCCTGAGGAGCCCGTGGGTACCGGGGTGCTGCGGCCCCAGGTTCAGGAACATGAAGTCAGTGTCCTCGCCGTGCCTCTTCATGCCCCACTCCTCCGGTCTGAAGCGGAGGGCCTTCTGCTCTTCCTCTTCCCTTGCCGCCGGGAGCCTGAAGGGGCCGATCTCCGTCGCCCGCGCGGGATGTTCCTTTCTCAGGGGATGACCCTCCCAGGTGGGAGGCATGAGGATCCTCCGCAGATGCGGATGTCCTTCGAAGGTGATGCCGAACATGTCCCACGCCTCGCGCTCATACCAATCGGCATTCGGCCAGATGCCGGTCACTGAATGCGTTGAGGGATAATCGCCTTTGAGTCCTGTCTTGATACGGATGTCCTCGTTACGACCCAGGGACATGAGATGATAGACTACCGTGAAGTCGGCATCAGGCTGGCCGCCCCTGTATTTTCTGATGCGCTCATCAACGGCGGTGAGATCGAAGAGGAGCGAATAGGGAGATTCAATGCCCGACCTGAGATAGCGAAGGACGTCGGCCGCCCTTTCCGGATCGACCCACACGGTCGGCACCCTGTCCACGGTCTGCTGGCACGCGATCACCCCTCCGGCAAAGACCTTTTTCAGCTCGTCAGCGATATTCGTTTCAGCCACCCTCACACCCCATCAGGGGAACGGAGCGTCGTCGTCTTCTTCCGCTCATCCCGCTTCATATCCCTCAGACAAGGCAGGGAGGGACGATACACACCCTGGTCCCCGGCGACCCAGCTCAGGGGCCTGCGCTCCCTCCCGACCTTCTCCTGGAGGAGCAGAAGACCCTCCATGAATGCGTCGGGACGCGGCGGGCAGCCGGGAACGTAGAGGTCAACCGGCAGGAACTTGTCAACCCCCTGCACCACACTGTAGATGTCGTACATGCCGCCGGAGTTTGCGCACGAACCCATGGATATCACCCATCGAGGCTCCATCATCTGTTCATAGAGCTGCTTGATGACAGGGGCCATCTTGATGAAGACCGTGCCGGCGATGACCATGAGGTCGGCCTCGCGGGGCGTGCCGCGGATCACTTCGGAGCCGAACCGGGCGATATCGTACTTCGAGGTGAGGCTCGTCGCCATCTCGACATAACAGCATGAGAGTCCGAAGTTAAAAGGCCAGATAGAGTTCTTTCTGCCCCAGGAGACCAGGTCCTGCAGCCTGCTGAACAGGAGGGAGCCCCGCACCGCCTCTTCGACAGTTCCGGTGATCTTCTCGGGCGTCGGATCATCCGCCCCGGTCAGGCTCCCTTGCATCGGGCTATCCCCTGTCCCCGGCGCTGCGTGATGCAGCCGGCCGTCCCCAGTCGAGTCCGCCGAGTCTCCAGAGATAGACGAGCAGGGCAAAAAGAACGCCGATAAAGACAAGGATGCCGGCATACCCCGCCCATCCCGCTTCACGGAAGGCGATCGCCCAGGCGAAGATGAAGGCAGCCTCAACATCGAAGATCACGAAGAACATCGCGATGAGGTAGAACTTGATGTCAAACCTGAGGCGGGCGGTCCCGGTCGAGGCGACGCCTGATTCGTAGGGTTCGGAAGTCGCCCTCTCCCGGTGGCGCTGGCCGAGGACATAGGAGAGCCCGAGCATAAAGACGACCAGAGATACGACCCCGACAAGATAAACGCCCAGGGGCCAGAATCTGCTCATCGTATCACCGCCCGGCCTTCATGACCGGCCCTTCCGCCCGCCCCCCGCCTTCTTCTTCGCAGAGACGACCGCGTGGCCGCCGAATTCGTTCCTGAGGGCGGCGATGAGCCTGTCTGAAAATAAATTCTCGTCCCGGGAGCGGAACCGGTCGAAGAGCGAGAGTGCGGTGACCGGTAACGGCACGCCCATGGCAACCGCCTCCTGCACGGTCCAGCGTCCTTCGCCGGAATCCTCGACATACCCCCTGATACCGGAAAGATCCCTGTCCTTTCGCAGCGCCTGTTCCGCCAGTTCAAGAAGCCAGGACCGGATAACGCTTCCGTGCTTCCAGAGGCCGGCCACATCAGCAAGGTCGAGCCCCTTTGCGTAGGGCGAGGCGTGGAGCAGGCTGAAGCCCTCGCCATAGGCCGCCATCATGGCGTATTCAATCGCATTATGGATCATCTTCACAAAATGTCCGGCGCCTGCGGGCCCGCAGTGGAGATAGCCGTTCTTCGGGGCGAGGGTCCTGAAGACCGGTTCGATCCTCGTAAAGACCATCCTGTCTCCTCCCGCCATGAGGCAGTAGCCTTCATCGAGTCCCCAGATGCCGCCGCTTACGCCGACGTCAAGGTAATGTATTCCCCGCGCGCCGAGCAGTTCCTCGCGCCGGATGTCATCCTTATAGAAGCTGTTCCCCCCATCGATCACGACATCCCCTTCGGCGAGAATCCCTGAGAGCTGGTCAACGGTGTCGTCAACCGGCCTTCCGGCAGGGATCATCATCCAGATGACGCGCGGCCTCCTGAGCATGACGACGAGCTGTTCAACTCCCCCGGCGGTTGCCGCCCCTTCCTTTTGAGCGCCTTTCAGTTTCCGCTTCGACGCGTCGTAGGCGATGACCTTATGCCCGCCCCTCGTCAGACGGGTGGTCATATTCATCCCCATCCGTCCAAGTCCGATCATTCCCAACTGCATGATGTTCACCTCCCGCTGCAAATGAATTACTCCCGCATTGACGGACTGAACAGTCCCGTTGCACCGGTCCGTGGCATTATACCCTACGGTATATCTTTTCGGAGCCGCAGCCCTCCCTGGACCAGGAAAAGGACCGCATACAGAACGGCCGCAAGGACAAAGAACTTCCGCGGCGCCATGCCGGGATTCACCAGCTGGCCCCGATCGACTCCGTTGAGCCGAAGGACATACGCCTCAATGCCGGCGATCTCCTGCTGCGTCAGGGAATGGGTATCCCCGAAGGCGGGCATGCTCAGCGCCGGCCCGCTCCCGGCCGGCGACGAGCCGTGCTGGATATATTTGTCGATGTTTTCGGCAAACTGCTGCGCCTCTGCGCTGAAGAGTTCGCTGTCTATGGGATGAAGGGAGGGTACCGTCCCTTCTTCAGAGCCCGGATTCCGGACACCCCCCGTTCCCCCGGGCCCGTGGCAGGATGAACAATTTCTCCTGAACAGCTCTTCCCCGTGGCCGGCGCTGCCGATGACATAGGCAGCCGGTCCGGGCAGTCTCTCCTGGATGAATTGCGTGTCCCGTGACTCGCCGGCCGCAGACTTTGCAGGAGGGGCCTCCTCCGGGGCCTGGGAAGGCGCCGCAGGCGACGCGGATGCTGTACCCGCAAGACCAAGGAGATAGTCCACGAGGTCGCTCACCTCCTGCCCGCTCAGCCCGGAATACGGGGGCATGATCGTGTTGGGAAAATGCGACTTCGGGGTCCGTATCTGATCGATCAGCCACTGCCGGTCCCTCGCGGACAGCGTGGTTGCAGAGAGCTCGGGACCTATCGTCCCGCCCTCGCCGCCGGCCCTGTGGCATCCGGAGCAGCCGGAAGACTTGAAGACCTGGCTCCCTCTCCGCGCACCCTCCTCCCGGTCAGTCACTGCGGTGCCTGCCGGTTGAGCCTGACCGGAGGTCTTTCCAACGGAGATGACCGGCGCCTCCGCAACGCCGGGACTCAGGTAGCCGATGATGGTAAGGCCGCCAATAGCCCCCGCAAACAGCAGTCCGCAGAGCATCGCTATCGGCCGTTTGAACGGGTCGCGCTGCGGATTGCGGTCGACAAAGGGGAGGATGATCATCAGCAGGACGAGCAGCGTGGGGACACCCACCGTGCCGACCGGCTCAAGGACGCCCTGAAAATACTTCAGCGCCTGATAGAGAAAGAGAAAGTTCCATTCCGGCTTCGGCACGTAGGACGTGTCCAGGACATCCGCCTTTCCCGAATAGGAAGGCGGGAGAAAGACGGCCAGGCCTATGAGCAAAAAAAGCACAAGGGTGCCTGAAACAGCATCTTTATACACCTGATCAGGCCAGAAGGGCCCGCTTGTGCTCCGTCCGGTTTCATTCCAGGGCCCGACACTCCCGAAGCGCCTCATCGCGGTAATGTGGATACCGAATAGCGCCGCGAGAGAGGCGGGAAGTATCATCGTATGCACCGCAAAAAAGCGTGACAGGGTGAGCTGGCCCATCTCCTGGCCGCCGCGCAGGAAACGCTTTATCAGATCGCCGACGACAGGGGCCGTTCCCGCGATGCTGGTGCCCACCTCTCCGGCCCAGTACCCCCGCTGGTCCCAGTGCAGCGGCGCGCCGGTGAAACTGAAGACCATCGTCGTCAGCAGCAGGGTGACACCCATGAGCCACGTCAGTTCACGAGGCTTCTTGTACGCTCCCCAGATGAAGACCCGCGCCATGTGCAACACCACAAGGACGACCATGATATTGGCGCCCCAGTAATGCAGCCCATGGATGAGCCATCCGAAAGGTACCCGCGTGCGCAGGAAGCTGATGCTGTCATAGGCATGGTCAACCGTCGGCACGTAGAAAAAGAGTTGCATGACGCCGGATGCCGCCTGAAGGACAAAGACGATGAATACCGCGCTGCCCAGGGTATAGACATACCGGGACCCGCCGACTATATCCTCTTCCAGGGTCGCCCGTATAACAGCGTCCAGGGGCCACCGCTCGTTGATCCATTTCAGCATATGACTCATCACGGCTATATAACCTTCTTCTCCGGAGTGCCGACCTGGAACCGCTCGTACTCCACATAGAGCACGCCTTTTTCAATCTTCGCCGGAAGGGTGTCCAGCCGGCGCGGCGCAGGACCGTACAGGACCGTGCCGTCCAGGGCAAAGACGCTCGCATGGCACGGGCATTCGAACCTGCCATGCTGCTGATTCCACGTGAAGTGACAGCCCAGGTGCGTACAGACAGGCGAAAACACGGTAGCGTCCCCGCGACTGTGCATGATGATCCATACAGAGTTCAGGTCGCTCCGGTGAAAATACGCCTCTGTGCCGGAAGACTGAAAACGGACCTCGACCGGCACGCCCAGGGGCAGCCTGTCGACCGCTCCCACGCGGGACCACGCGGCCTTCCCCCGTGTTGCTGCGGAACTGAGTAATGTCCCGATAAAAGGGATACCGAGGATAAGTCCGTTGATGACCGCGAGGCAGCTTACCAGCCATTTGAGGAAACCGCGGCGCTGCATCTCTGTCTGCTCCGGGGAAGGCCGGGAGCGCTCGTCCATGCCCTGCCGACCCGTCAGTGAGCCGGCCCGGGCTGCATCCTGACCAGCATGATGGAACAGGGCATCTTCCGGGTGATCTCTTCATTGCTCCGGCCGAAGAGGAAGTGCTCGAGATGGCCCTCCTCATGGGCGCTCATGACCAGCAGGTCGATATTCTCTTCCTTGATCGCTTTCAGGACCTCTTTCGTCGGGTCGCCCTTCCTGATTATCTCCTTCACCTGCATGCCCTTCTTCGTCTCGACCCGTATGATCGAATCCAGCTCATCCTTCGTCTTTTTGAGTATCTTCTCGTATTCCTCCACAAGAGAGGGAATCGGCAGGTTCCAGCCCTCCACGCTGAATGGATTGTGGATGGTGTGGATCACCATCAGCTCAGCACCCAACTTTCTGGCAAGACTGACACCGTAGTGTATCGCCCGGTGGCTGTCCTCGCTCATCCTGCTCACAACCATGATCTTCCTGATATCTTCCATGCCGTACCTCCATAAAGCCGGGGTTATTACTGATTGAATTTTATCATTATTTCCGCTGATGTCAATCTTTTGGCAGGGATCGTGATACTGTTGAACTTTTCCCTTTAATGGGCTACAGTTGATACTACGGTTTATCAGCAGGGAGGCAGTTCCCATGTTCGAACATCACCAGACACCCTTACTCAGCAGGAAAAAATTCCTCGCCCGTCAGCTCAGGTACACCGCCTTTTCCCTGCTCATCCTGACGGCCTCCATCGGATTGGGCATGGCGGGGTATCATTATCTGGGAAGGCTGTCCTGGGTCGATTCCTTTCTCAATGCCTCGATGATCCTTACCGGAATGGGTCCGGTAGATCATATGGAAACCGACGCGGGGAAGCTCTTCTCAGCCCTGTACGCACTCTTCAGCGGCATATCCTTCCTGACATTCGTCGCGGTGCTGTTTACGCCCGTCTACCACCGCTTCCTCCACAAGTTCCATCTCACCCTCGGGGAGACCGGGCGGGAATAAGACCTCCTCCGGCAGTGCGGTGGAATTTGAAGAGGCATAGTGATACAATGGGTACACTTTCTTTCGGGTCCAGGATATAAACCATGTTCATCGTCACCATAACACCTGAATGCGCGCCTGTAGCAAAGGTCGGCGGCCTCGCTGACGTGGTATTCGGGCTGAACCACGAGCTGGAGATCAGGGGACACACGGTCGAGGCGATCCTTCCGAAATACGACTGCATGCGGTATGACCAGATATACGGGCTCCAGGAGGTCTACCGCGACCTCTGGGTGCCTTTTTACGACCGCTCGATTCACTGCACCGTATTCTTCGGCTTTGTCCATGGCAGAAAATGCTTTTTCATCGACTCCCACTCCGACAGGAACTTCTTCAACCGCGGGGTCTTCTACGGACAGCACGACGACCCCGAGCGGTTCGCCTTCTTCTGCCGGGCTGCGCTTGAATTCCTTCTCAAATCCAACAAACATCCGGACATCATCCACTGCCACGACTGGCAGACAGGGATTGTCCCGGTGCTGTTGTTCGACATCTACAAGAACCTGGGCATGGGCCATCCCCGCGTCTGCTATACCCTGCACAACCTCAAACATCAGGGCGTGACCGGGGAGTCGATACTCCGAGCCGCGGGCCTTAACAGTCCCGGGCATTACATCCACCCCGACCGCCTCCAGGACAATTTCAACCACAACGCCGTCAGCCTCATGAAGGCGGGCATCGTCTACTCGAACTTCGTGACGACGGTGTCGCCTTCGTATGCGTGGGAGATTCAGCATACCGATCTCTCCTACGGCCTCGGCCATACCCTCCATGTGCATGGAAGGAAATTCGGCGGCATACTCAACGGCGTCGACTATGACGTCTGGAACCCGGAGATCGACCGTCACATCCCCTATCGCTACGGCATCGCTACCCTTCAGGACAAGTTCCGGAACAAGGAGGCTCTGCGCCACCGCCTCCTTCTCCGCCAGGACTATAAGCCGATCGTCGCCTATATCGGCCGGCTCGACCACCAGAAGGGTGTTGACCTGATCAGGGACTCTATCTTCTACTCACTGGCCAACGGCTGCCAGTTCGTGCTCCTCGGCGCGAGCCCCGAGCACAGGACAAACGACTACTTCCTCCACCTGAAGCATCAGCTCAACGATAATCCTGACTGCCACCTCGAGATCGGCTTCAACGAGGAGCTGTCGCATCTCATTTATGCAGGGGCAGATATGTTCGTGGTCCCGAGCCTCTTTGAGCCCTGCGGCCTCACCCAGATGATCGCCATGAAATACGGGACCGTCCCCGTCGTACGGGAGACCGGCGGACTCAGGGACACGGTTTTTGATGCGAACTACAGCCACCGTCCCTACCATGAGCGCAACGGCTACACCTTCCGGGACTTCAATTTCCAGGGGCTTGAATCAGCCCTGCAGCGGGCGATCGGCATGTGGTACTCCTATCCTCAGCACTTCAAGGAGCTGATGATCAACGGAATGCGGTACGACTTTTCCTGGAACCACCCGGGCCAGAACTACCTGAACGTCTTCGAGTATATCAGGGACAAATAGTCTGCGTCGAAAAATGTCGCTTTGAAAATCGCTTGGGGGGAACTGCCTGCCGTTATCCTGATCAGGCACAGTGGCACTTCGACTAACTTGCGGACCTGACTCACCTTTTTCAGCCGTAGAGCATGGGGTGACTGTCTGTTTGACTGCCAGACATCGATTTGGTAATATAGTTTCTGAGTAGCGCAACTTCACAACAAGGAGAGCAGCATGTCCGCAAAGACACTATTGGTATCATCGTTAATGGTTCTTCTGGCAGCGACGGACTGTCTTGCCGGACCCGGCGGAACGGTCGCCCCGACGAGTACACCTGAACTCCGCCAGACCCTGGCTTCAGGGAAGAAAACAATCGTCTTTTTCATGAATCCCAACGGCGGACCGTGCAGGACCCAGAATGAGATCCTGCAGAAGCTTTACCGCGACAGGGGAGGAAAATTTAACGTCGCCCACGTGAGCACCATGAAGCCGGAGGACCAGCGGGCCTTTTATGACTACGGAATCCGGAGTCTGCCCTCGGTAGTACTGGTCGACGGCAGCGGGAAGATCAGCCGTTATTTTCCGCCGGGTATACAGTCCTATGAGGCCTTGTCGCAGGCCCTCGACAGCACGAAATAATGGATATCAGCTTTTCAACCATCCTTCTTGCCGCGGGTGCCGGACTGGCCAGCGTGCTTTCGCCCTGCGTTCTTCCGGTGGTGCCGGTGATCGCGGCGGGTGCGGAACGGCCGGACAGATTCCGGCCCCTTCTCGTCGTCCTCGGGCTGTCGATGACCTTCATGGCGATGGGAGTACTCTCCTCCCTCTTCGGGTCTCTCCTTGTCGGCCGCACCCGGTACATCGAACAGGCCGGGGCGCTGGTCATCATGCTGATGGGACTCATGCTTTTATTCGATGTGAGCATCTTCAAAAGGCTTTACTACCTTTCAAACATTCAGGTGAATGCCGAAGGCAGGCTGGGCGGCCTGATCCTCGGTATGGCGCTGGGCCTGGTATGGGTTCCCTGCGTTGGGCCGATGTTGTCGAGTATCCTTGCCATCGTAAGCACGAGCGGCCAGTTGGAGAAAGGTTTCGTCCTCCTGGGGTTCTATTCCCTTGGCTTTTCGGTCCCGATGCTGGCCGTTGCCTACTCTTCGCACCTGCTGCAACGCCGACTCAGGGCCGTGGCAAGACATGAGGCGATCCTTCGTTATCTCACCGGCGGCATTTTGATAGTCTTCGGCGTCTATGCGATAACAGTCGGCAATTTTGCCTTCTGATGTCCCACATGGGTACTATACGTCGGCAGGGAGGATCAGGCGATGGACAGGGAATTGGTGAAATGACCGTCGGGGAACTCATGAAAACGCTTCAGAAACTGAAGGACAGTCTCTGCGATCTTGAAGATATGCACTCCTTCACCTTCGGAAAGACCTCTCTTCATATCGGTGCCGAGAAGGCGCACCTGCTGCAGACTGAATTCGAAGAGGAATGCAAATCATTGAACAGTCGTATCGAGGAATTGGAGAAAGAACTGCGGGCGAGAGACAGCCGTCAGAAAGCCGACTAACATTCTTCCCGGTATCCTCGCGAAGTCGACTTAAAGATATCCCCGCAGAAGACGGGAGCAGGACCACAGAAGTTTATCCGCTGCATTTCTTCGGCTATAATACGGACACCCATGCAGTACTTCATTGTCATTGTCGCCGCCTTCGCACTCGGATGCATCGCCGCTGTCCCTGCAGGGCCAGTGCAGATCGAGGTCATCAGGCGCTCGATCAACGGCCACCTGAAGCCGTCCCTCATGGTCGTGGCGGGCGCCTTTGTCGTGGACGTCGCCTACGGCATCATCGCCCTTTTCGGCATCGCTCCCTTTCTGAAGGAGGAGCGCATCATGGCCCTGTTCTGGCTGATCGGCGGGGTTATCCTCGCAGTCCTGAGTATCATCATCCTGAGACACAGCAATCCGAAGGGTAGCGATACGCCGCCGACGCACCTGAGGAAGAAACGCTGGGCGTTCCTGGGCGGGATATCCCTGTCCGTCACCAACCCCGTGATGATCCTCTGGTGGCTGTCCGGCGTGCGCATCTTCCTGGATGTAGGGCTCATCAGGGAACTGACTCGTGATATGGCCCTTGCCTTTCTGGTGGCCGGGAGCTTCGGCCTCGCCTCGTACCTTTCCGCCCTTGCCGTATTTCTTTACTGGGCCAAGAAGTTTGTCTCTCCGAAGGCGATACACATAATCAACAGATCCTTCGGGATATTTCTCCTTGGCATTTCGGCCTACTTTGTTTTCACCTCGCTGCACCTCCTGCTGCGCTGAGGCCGGCGGAGCAGGGACTGGCCGGAATATAGCCATTGACGGACCGACAGAATCGAGATACAATGAAAGTGAGAGCAGGGCTTGCGATACCCCGGAGCGGGTTAAACCAGAGGATCAAGCAACTCTGTTAGGGAGCGGGAGTCGGAAGCGGTGAGCATGCCTCCTGAGGGAGGAAGCCTGAAGCGTCCGCCGAAGCGCCCACGTAGAAACCAGCTTTTGGTTTACCGCATCTGGGATATCGCATCAGAGATGCTGGAGCCATATCAGGGCGATGGGCTGAGAAGCGTGCGTGACGGCATATGAGCCGTCCGCCGTTGAGGCCATGCAGCAGGACCCTGATATGGTTCTATAATTTTCAGGCCTGAGCGTCAGTCTTCCTCTTTGCCCTCGACCCTGATGAAGACCGTCTTTCCCACGACCACCGGAAGCCTGTTAATCTCCCGCACCGCCCGGGTCACGTCCTTCTCCCTCGCCCTGTGTGTCAACACAACCAGGGGCACCGCCTTGCTGGCATGTCTGCCCTTCTGGATGACCGATACGATGCTGATATGGTGCTTACCGAGGATGCCGGATATCTTTGAAAGGACCCCGGGCTTATCAAGCGCAGAAAACCTGAAATAATACATGGACATTACGTCATCCATCTTCATCAGGTTCTTCTTTCCTGAAAGCGATTGCCTGCCCGCAGCCCTCCCCGCGGTCTTGTCGGAGATGCCCCGGGCGATCTCGGCGATATCACTCACCACGGCGCTCCCGGTCGGCATATCACCCGCCCCCCTGCCGTAATAGAGGGTGGAGCCGACCGCGTCGCCTTCCACATATATGGCGTTATACACCCCGTCAACCTTTGAGATAAGATATTCCTCGGGGACCATGGTGGGATGGACGCGCAATTCGATCTTTCCGCCGACCTCTTTGGCGATCGCCAGGAGCTTCAGCTTGTACCCCAGCTCCCGGGCAAAGTCTATGTCCATCGGCGATATCCAGGATATACCCTCTGCATAGACATCCTTTACGCTGTACCGCGCACCATAGGCGAGGGATGCGAGGATGGCCAGCTTGTGGGCTGAGTCGATTCCTTCAATATCGTAGGTGGGGTCAGCCTCCGCGTACCCCAGCCGCTGGGCCTCCTTCAGCACTTCCGAGAATTCAGCGCCCTCGTCCGTCATCTTGGTGAGGATATAATTGGTAGTGCCGTTGATGATGCCGTAGATCGCCCGTATCCTGTTGGCCACGAGGCCTTCACGAACGACCTTGATGATCGGTATCCCCCCCGCAACAGAGGCCTCGAAACCCACCTCAACCCCCGCCTTCCGGGCCGCACTGAATATCTCGTTCCCATGGGTCGCAAGGAGCGCCTTATTTGCGGTGACGACGTGCTTTCCGGCGGCGATCGCCCTCAGCATCAGGTCCTTTGCAAACGTGGTGCCTCCGACGAGTTCCACGATGATGTCGATCTCCGGGTCATTGATGAGGCTTCCCGCATCTTTTGTCAGTGTCCCTTTGGGGAGTTTGATGCCCCTGTCGCGCCTGGTGTCGAGGTCGGCGATCCTCCTGAGATTGATATCCACGCCGGTCCGCTCGCGCAGGAGTCCCCGGTTGTTGACCAGAATCCTGGCGGTCCCTGTCCCTACTGTCCCGAATCCTACAATTCCCACGTTAATCATTTGTTCAAAACCCTCTTTATTCCTGAAGTAGCCTGGCGGATGCGATGCTCATTTTCCACCAGGGCGAATCTCACATGCTGGTCCCCGCCCTCGCCGAAGCCGACGCCGGGAGAGACCGCAACTCCCCCCTTCTTTATGAGGAGCTTGCAGAACTCAAGGGAACCCATCTTCCTGAAAGGCTCGGGGATTTCAGCCCAGGCGAACATCGTAGCCCGGGGAGGTTCGATGATCCATCCCGCCTGCCTGAGGCCCTTGACCAGGACATTGCGCCTCCGCTCATAGACCCGCCTGATGTCTTCGACACATTCCTGCGGCCCGCGCAGGGCGATGATACTGGCTATCTGTATCGGCTGGAACATGCCATAGTCAAGGTAGCTCTTGATCTTGATGAGAGCGCCGACGATTTCCCTGTTGCCGACGCAGAAGCCGACCCTCCATCCTGCCATCGAATAGCTCTTGGTGAGGGAGAAGAACTCGACGCCCACGTCCCTGGCTCCCGGCACCTGCAGAAAACTCGGGGCCTGGTACCCATCGTAGACAAGGTCTGCATAGGCGAGGTCGTGCAACACGATGATCTTGTTCTCCTTCGCGAAATCGACCACCTTCCGGAAGAAATCGAGCCCGTCGACGACCTCCGTCGTGGGATTGTGGGGGAAGTTTATGATCAGCATCTTTGGCCTGGGCCAGGCCGTCTTGTACGCCTTCTCCAGCTCGCTGAAGTAGTCTATCCCCGGTCCGATCGGCACGGTCCTCACCTCTCCGCCGGCTATGATGACACTGTACGGATGGATCGGGTACGCCGGCGTCGGGGTGAGAACAACGTCCCCCGGCACGATCGTGGCAAGCACCAGGTGGGAGAGCCCTTCCTTCGATCCGATGGTCACGCAGGTCTCGGAATCAGGGTCGAGGTCAACATCGTAACGCCGCCTGTACCATTCGCTGATCGCCATTCGCAGTTGCGTGATGCCCTTGGAAGCTGAATACCGGTGGTTCTTTCCCTTCCGTGCGGCATCCACGAGTTTGTCAACGATATGTTTCGGAGTGGCGCCGTCGGGATTGCCCATGCCGAGGTCGATGATATCCTCGCCCCGCCGCCGCGCCTCCATCTTCAGGTTGTTCACGATGGCAAATACATACGGAGGCAACCGCTTGATCCTGTTGAACTCGAACATCCCTACTCATCCTCCTCTGCCGGAGCCCGTCCCGACACCGCCGGCCTCGGGCCCGGATCACCGTTGTACATCTCATCGGCGTTCATGGAGCTGCGCACCAGGGGGCCGGAGGCTACAAACCTGAACCCCATCGCAAGAGACCTCTCCCGGAGGTCTTCGAAGACCTCCGGCCGGATGTATTCTACCACAGGCAGGTTCATTCTCGTGGGCTGAAGATACTGTCCGATCGTGAGAAAATCACAGCCGGCCTTTGCCAAATCCTGGAGAAGACGCTCCACCTCGGCAGGGGTTTCTCCGAGGCCGAGCATGAAGCCGGATTTGACGAATAGATCAGGCGCCATATCCTTCGCCGCACGGAGCACCCCAAGGGAACGTCGGTAATCGGCAGCCGGTCTGACGGACGGATACAGCCTCCTTATTGTCTCTACGTTATGGTTGAAGACATCGGGCCTTGCCTGGAGGACCGTTCCCAGCGCCTTCCTGTCTCCCCTGAAATCAGGGGTGAGCACCTCCACCTTTGCCGACGGGAGCCTCAGCCGTATCGCCTCTATCGTACGGCTGAAATGCCGCGCCCCTCCGTCGGCAAGATCGTCCCTCGTGACCGAGGTGACGACTACGTACCGCAATCCCAGCTCAGCGGCGGCAGCAGCCACGTTGTCAGGCTCGTTTTCGTCAGGAGGCGCGGGATGTCCCGAGACGACCGAGCAAAACCCGCAATTTCTCGTGCAGTGCGAGCCAAGGATCATGAAGGTGGCGGTCGGACGCGCAAAACAGCGCCCCATGTTGGGGCACCGAGCCTCCTCACAGACAGTAGAGATCCGGTGGCGACGGAGAAGGCTCCGTGTCTCGTGCAGTCCGGGGACATGCGCAGTCCTTATCCATTCCGGGAGTCTCATGATCACCAAAAAGTATACCTCACCGCCGTGTGATGCCGAAAGAAAGGGGGTCCTGGAAATAAGAAGCCCACCGCTGGGGTGGGCTCCATGTGTCTTTCGCGATATATTGTATGATTACAGCCTCATGACATTGATTGCCTTGAGTCCCTTTGCCCCCTCTTCTATTTCGAATTTGACCCTTTCCCCCTCGGCAAGGGTCTTAAATCCGTCCGCAACGATTGACGAGTAGTGCACAAAAATATCCTGGCCATTATCCTGCTGGATAAAACCATACCCCTTCTTCTCGTTAAACCACTTGATAGTCCCTTCTGCTGCCATACTGCTCGAGTCCTCCTTTTCCCCCGGGGGGATGCTAGTTACCCGACATCGGGTAACCTTTTTATACCACGGTGTCCTGTGGTTGTCAAGGGCAAAAACGGCGTAAACAAAGGGTTCTGTGTCGAATCGGCTCACCTGCCGGCCCATTGATTATCCATGAGGATTACTGGTACAACAATATGCATGATATCTGAATCGAGAGAAGACCCGGACAGGCGATGAGAGGAGAAACACAACAGACATGGAAGCCCGTATCCAGGGGCAGCCTCCTCATCGGGCTCTCCGCCTTCATCGCATTTCTGATCTCCGCCTTCGTCGACAGCGACGGATTCCTCGTCCTTGACTACGTCAACCTGCCGTTCCATGAGTTTGGCCACCTGTTCTTCAGAATCCTTGGCGAGGCAGCCGGGATATGGGGCGGAACAATCATGCAGCTCCTGATCCCCTTCGGCATCCTCGTGAGCTTCTCCCTGAGGAGGGAAACCGCGGGAGTGGCCTTCAGCGGTCTGTGGCTGGGAGAAAGCCTGCTGAATATCTCGGTATATATTGCCGATGCGGAGAAGATGGAGCTTCCCCTCGTCGGCGGCGGGGAGCACGACTGGAACACCATCCTTTCGGGGCTGGGCATGCTCGGCCATGATACGACGATTGCGGGCATCGTCCGTGTTGCGGGCTGGATGATCATGATTTCCGCCGTTGTCTGGTTTGCCATACGAGGGATAAAGGGTTCTGAGTGAATCCTGCCGGGGGGCGTTCCCCCGTCGGAAGAAGGAAGCAAACGCACGATCCGGCATCCATGCGGTGCCGGGGAAAAAAATACACGGCAGCTATGACGCCCTGCTGAAAAAGCCGATCGCCTCCTTCACGCTGCTGAGGTCCACCTTCGTGTTCAGGCAGGGTCCGAAGGGACGTTCGTTCGTAACTCCGATGATGGGGATGGGGTAGGTGTCCACAAGCCCGCTTGAGAGGTCTCTCTCGCAGGCGACCGCAACGATCGCCTCGGGCTTCGCCTCCATCACGACCTTGCGCGCTATCGTCCCTCCCGTTGCAACAAAGAGATCCAGTTTGTTTTCCTCCGCGATACCGATCAGGTCCTTGATCTCGCAGCGGCCACACCGTTCACAGTTATAAATATTGTGCGTGAGCCTGATGGTGCATTCGTCGATCTGGAGGCAGTGGGGAAGCAGCAGGAGGATCTTCTTCGTCCTCGTCCCCTCCTGTCTGACGAGCCGGTTGTTGAGACCGATCACCAGTCGCTGAAGGGCCTCCCTCTTCCCCTTGAAAAAGGCCCCGCATATCATGAGCAGGGGATACAGCACTTTAAGCACGACGCCCCTGAGGAGTCTAGAGGGATTCAAAGGACACCCCCTCCTTCAGCCGCCTGCCGTTCGCAAAGGCAGCCGCGGGCATCGCCTTTTTGCCCGCAGGCTTCAACTCCCGAAGCAGCAGAATCCCCCTGCCGGTGCCGACGGCGATGCCTCCGGCAGAGATATCCTGTATCCTGCCCGGGGCAAACACCTGTTCCTGATCAGACACGGAGGACCTGATCACCGTTAGCTTTTCCCCCGCGAGGTGGCAAAAAGCGCCCGGCCAGGGGTATGTCCCCCTGATCAGGCCGAATATCCTCCTGGCGGTCATCGTCCAGTCTATCCTTCCATCATCCTTTGTAAGAGGCGGCGCAAAGGTGGCCTCCCCGTCCTGCGGCCGCGGGGCAAGGATGCCGTCCTTCAGCTCCCTGAGCGTCCTTGCCAGAAGCAAGGCCCCCATCGTCGCGAGTCTCGCCCCGACTCCTGCCGCATCGTCATCGTCGGTGATCGGGGTCTCCTGCTGGAGCAGCACCGGCCCGGTATCAAGCCCCTCGTCCATCTTCATCGTCGTGATCCCCGTCTTTTCCTCTCCGTTTATCAGGGCCCACTGAATGGGGGCTGCGCCGCGGTATTTCGGGAGGAGCGAGCCGTGGACATTGATGCACCCAAGGGGAGGCAGGTTTAGCACCGCAGGAGGGATGATCCTGCCATAGGCGACAACGGCTATCGCATCCGGCCCGTGGGATCCCAGCTCTCGGGCAAATGACTCATCCCGGATCCGTTGCGGCTGGATAACGGGAATACCCTTCATCAGGGCGAATTCCTTCACCGGCGGCCGGGAGAGGTGATGCCCTCTTCCCTTGAGCTTGTCCGGCTGGGTGACGACGAGCGCCACTTCGTGACCCGCATCCAGCAGAGCCTTCAGGGAAGGGACCGCAAAATCCGGGGTGCCGAAGAAAATGATTCGCATGGAAGGCTTACTTCCCTGCTTTTTGAACTTTCCTGAAACGCTTCTTGAAAAACTCTCTCTTGATGGGACTGATCCGGTCGATAAGGAGAATGCCGTCAAGGTGGTCGATCTCATGCTGCAGGGCGACGGCGAGCACTCCCTCGCCCTCGACTTCGTATCCCTTCCCTTCCCTGTTTACGGCCCTCACAATAACCCTCTCGGCGCGCCGCACCTTGGCGGTATAGTCAGGCACGCTCAGACATCCCTCTTCAAACTCGAACTCCCCTTCCCTGAGCACAAAGACCGGATTGATGAGGACCAGCAGGGGGATGTCAGCGCCCTTTGTACTGATGTCGATCACTGCCAGACGCTTCGACACACCCACCTGCGGGGCGGCAAGGCCGACCCCCGGAGCGGCGTACATGGTCTCGATCATGTCGTCGATGAGGGTCTGAAGCCCGGCGTCGATCGCCTCTACAGGCAGCGCCTTCTGCTTCAAGACCGGTGCGGGATACTTCTTGATATCTAATACAGCCATGGACTTTCTCTATTATAAAATATTTTCTCCGGCCCGGTCGATACGCCGCGGTGGGTTCGTTGCTTTTTCCGGCAAAGAGTGGCATTATGTAAAAATGTCAACATTGGATGACCCGGACAGGGACCGGGTTCCGGCATGGAAGAGATATGCTGCCCGGTAACAGCACATACAACAGACCTGTTTTCCTGTTCTTACTGATCGTCCTGGCGACAGCCTGTGCAACCGCCGCCTTCTGGGCCGGCGAGCCGAAGAACAGCCTCCCCCTGCCGGACAAGACCCACATGGAAGAGGTGCATACCATCGCTGTGCCGCCCTTCTATGGAGACACGGTCGAGTGGAGGGAACTGACCCAGGAGACACTCTCATCCGTTGGCCCAAGACTGACGGTGATCCCCCTGCAAAAGGTGGACGCAGCAGCCCAGATGAAGAAGGAACTGGCCGGCTCCGGACCCGATGCCCGCGCCGAAATCCTGGTCAGGATCGGCAGACAGATACACGCAGATGCGGTCGTAAACGGCATCGTCCTGTGGAAGGAAAAACCCGAGATCATCCTCCAGGTCATCTCCTGCCGGGATGGCGGCGTCGTCTTCTGGCAATCCGCAGACTTCTCGATCAAGGAAGGCCCTTCTGCGCAGGGCCAGCGCGAATTGCTGTCTCAGATGCTCGGGCCGGTGAAGGAGAACGCCGGCAAACGGGAAAAGCCGGTCCCGCCGCCACCGCCTAGGCCAAAGGTGGAGCCGGCCCCCAAACCGGAGCTGAATCCGAATTCCGAGACCCAGCACAGGAACGAGACGCCGAAGCCGGAAAAGAAGTCAAAGGCCGACAAGCGCAGGAAGGGAAGCAAACCTCCGCCGTCGACTGAAGACGTCGGCCCTATGTGACCATGGAGCAGATCCCGGACATCAGGATGCAGTGCCCGAAATGCCGCAGGGAGTTCGGCATGGACTCTGTCTATTGCGACGATTGTTCGGCGATGCTCGAGCCGGTTGAAATCGAAACGACCTCCTCCGCTGCAGAGGCGTCTGAGGAAAAGCGGACCGTGATTATCAAGATGACATCCCCGGAGGATGCGGCCATATCCGAAGAAAAGATAGAGGATGTCGCGATAGAGAACCTCAAGGCGGATATTGAGGATAAGTTCGTCAGTACCCTCCTCCTGGAGCTGGACCAGCTGCAAAAGCGGCTCGGCGCCAAGGAGACTCACCTCTCCGGCATCCAGGGAAACGGGGCAGGTTCCGACCAGCGGGAATATCTGACACGCATCGGATCGGCGGAGGCGGAGATCGATAACCTGTTGAAGAAGATCACCAGGATCGAGACGATCCTCGACAACCTCCGCGACCAGATAGGAACGGACATCTCCCGGCTCGAGGCCCGGATAGCTACCCTGAATAAACCGGGGCTTTCCGGCCTTTTTTCTGATGCAGGCAGGTACTACCGGATGCTCTCTGCCGAACTCAGGACAAAGAAGGCGCTGCTCGAGGTGATCCAGAAGAAGCAGCCGCCCGGTTCCGTTTCTCCGGCAAAGAACCTGAAACCCCTTGTCATCGCTGCTGCCATTGTCGTTGCTGTCACCGTATCGGTGGCCGTCTATGTCACCTCCCGCAGGCAGGGAACCGCCGCTGTCGCCGGGCCGCAGACTCCCGCGGCGCAAAAGACCGGCATAGCGGAGCAGGATATCGTCGCCCTCCTCGAGGACATCAAGAAGGCTAATCTCAGCAAGGATATCTCCCTCTGGGAATCGCGCTACTCGAAGGCATATCTCGCCACCGGCAAGCGGCAGGGCATCCTGGATCAATGGGCCAGGGTCGACTACCGATCCCTGTACTATGTCGTTGACGATGTCAGAACGGGCGGTAACAGCGCCAACGCTGTCGTGACCTGGAGGATGGAGCTCGCCTCCCGAAGCGACGGCAGTACAAATACCGTCGAACAGCGCCTCCTCGCCGACTTCATCCTGGAAGACGGCGTCCTCAAGATAGCCTCGGTCAGGAAACAGTAATCTCCGGCATGCCTGCGGTCCGCCTTCTTGCCGTTACGTGTCTCATCGAAATCCTCGATAAGGCGGCGAAACCGAAGCAGACCCTTGACGCCGCCCCTGCCGTTGCTGATGAGCGGGACCGGGCCCTTCTCCGGGAGATCGTTTACGGCGTGACGCGCTACCGGGACACTCTCGACTGGCTCCTCGGCCATTTTCTGAAGCATCCCTCGCGTCTCGGCCCCTTCACCCTGAACAACCTCAGGGCAGCGGCATACCAGATATTCTTCATGCGCGTGCCTGACTGGGCGGCGGTGAACGAGGCGGTCGAGGCCGAAAAAAACAGCGACAGCAGGGGGGCGGGAAAGCCTGGCCTGGTCAACGGCGTACTGCGGAATATCATACGGCAGAGGGACCGTTTCACCTTCCCCTTCCTGATCAGGGAACCCGTCTCCTCCATCGCCGTAAACACGTCCCACCCGAACTGGCTTATCAAGAGATGGGTCTCGCGTTTCGGTATCGATGAAGCAGCGGCCCTGGCCGGCGCAAACAACGAGATCGCCCCGCTCACGATACGGGTGAACACCCTGAGGGCGACGCGTGACGAACTCCTGGGGAGGCTGTCCGGTCGTGGGATAGCGGCGACAGCCACCCCTCATTCTCCTGAGGGCATCCTTCTTTCAGATGTCCGCTCCTACGACGAGCTGTCCTTTCTCAGGGGGCTTTTCATTGTCCAGGACGAGGCGTCCCAACTCGTCAGTCATCTGCTGGCCCCTGCACGGGGAGAGAGGGTGCTCGATGCCTGCGCAGCGCCCGGAGGCAAGGCAACGCACATCGCACAGATCATGGCAGATTCCGGAGAGATCATAGCCGTTGAGGCGGATTCGAGACGTATCCCCCGGCTGAACGAAAACATCAGGACCCTCGGCATATCTTCGGTCAGGGTGGTGCATGCGGACATAACCGAGACAGGGGAACTGGGCTCCTTTGACCGCATCCTCGTTGATGCGCCCTGCTCGGCGACCGGCGTGATCAGGAGAAACCCTGACGTCAAATACCGCCACCGGGAAGAGGACCTTGCGGCATTCGCCTCGAAACAGCTGCAGATCCTGGAGGCGGCTTCCCGTCTGCTTCGGCCCAACGGCACCATGGTGTACTCCGTCTGCTCGACAGAGCCGGAAGAAGGGGAAGAGGTTGTTTCCGGTTTCTTGAAGACAGAGGGGGAATTCCGTATGATAGATGCAGAGGCGTTGTTCCTGAGAGACGTTACCGGCAGCCGATTCTTCAGGACATACCCGCACCGACACGCCATGGACGGCTTTTTTGGGGTAAGACTTTGCAAAAAGAAATGAGCAGTCTGATCAAGATTCCCTTGTTCTTTGCGGCCTTCGTCCTGCTTGGCCTTGTCTTCGGTTTTCTGACCTTCAAGATCCTGAGTTTCAGCAGGACCGTGGAGGTACCGTCAGTCGCAAACCTGACCCTCCGGGAGGCTGACGACAGCCTGAGCAGGGCGGGACTCTACCTGAAGATCGAAGGGGAGGACTTCGACGCATCCGTCCCTGCCGGCAGGATCGTCAGGCAGGACATACCGGCAGGCAACAAGGTGAAGGAGAGGCGGCCGATCAAGGTGATCGTCAGCAAAGGGCCGCGGATAAACTCCGTCCCCTCGATCGTCAATGAAACCCTTCCGAACGCCGAGGCGGCCCTCATGCAGAAGGGGCTGAAGATCGGGAAGGTGGTAAAGGTGCATTCCGACACCATTGAAAAGGGAAGGATAGTCGCTCAGAGGCCTGAACCCGACGAACGGCTGACGGACGTTATCACCGCCCTTGTCAGCGCCGGCCCTCATGAGGTAACGTATTACTGCCCTGACTTCCAGGGAAAGAGCCTGGAGAACGCCCGGGAGCTGGCCGGAAAGATGGGATTGTCCGTCGAGACGAAGGGGACAGGGGAGATCGTCAGGTCTCAAAAGCCGAAGCCGGGCGCCCTGGTCAGGGGCGGCGACACCGTGTATCTTGAAACGAAAGAGGCCTCCGGAAATGATTAAGATCGCACCGTCCATATTGTCTTCAGACTTCTCCCGCCTCGGCGAGGAGATACGCGCTGCCGAGGCGGCGGGCGCACACCTGATACACGTCGACGTGATGGACGGCCACTTCGTGCCGAACATCACCATAGGTCCCCCGGTGGTCGAGTCGATACGGAAGATAACGGCCCTTCCCCTGGACGTTCATCTCATGATCTCGGACCCGGATTTCTTCCTCGTCGATTTCGTGAAGGCGGGCGCCGACATCCTCACCGTCCACTACGAGGCGACGGTCCACCTGCACCGTACGGTCCAATGCATCAGGGAAAACGGCGCGAAGGCGGGAGTCTCCATCAACCCGGCGACACCGGTCTGGAACCTCGAATCGATCCTGTCTGACGTGGATATGGTGCTGATCATGTCCGTTAACCCAGGCTTCGGGGGCCAGAAGTTCATCCCCGGAAGCATCCATAAACTAAGGCAACTGCAGAAGATGCTTGCGGATGCCGGCCTCTCCGTGCCGGTGGAGGTGGACGGCGGCGTGACCCCGAAGAACGCGGCAGAGATCGTCGCTGCCGGAGCGGATATCCTCGTCATGGGCTCCGCCTTCTTCGGTTCAGGCGACTACACAAAGACGATGAAGGAACTGCATGCTGTACTCGGCGACTGATAAAGAGTTCGAAAGGGCCGAAAGACTCCGCGAAAAGAGCGAGTACGCAAAGGCCCTCAGCCTGTACAGAAAGGCCCTGAAGGGCTATCGAAAAGACCGCGAGGACCAGGGTGTGCTTCACTGTCTTCTGGCAATCGGTGATGTCTGCCGGATGACCGGGGACTTCCGCTCCGCGGAGAAGTCGTATGCCGGGGCGGAGGAGGTTGCGCAGGCATCAGGAAACCGCGTCGCAGCGGCGGACGCGCAGCTCAACAGGGGGCTCTCCCTCCGCGGCATGGGAGACTGGAAGTCGGCGCTAAAGCTGTCACGGCAGGCGCTGCGACTGTACCGGAAAAACGATGACCGCCATGCGGTCGCCTTTACGCTGTGGGCGATGGCGGGCGCCCTCCGCATCAAGGGCGACATACCCGGGGCGATCCGCGCGTATCAGGAATCGCGGGAGATCTTCAGCATGCTCAGGATCAGGCCGGCCGCCGGCTACTGCCTCTGCGGCCTTGGCGGCACCCACCGCATCGCCGGTCTCTTCTCAGACTCGCTGAAATACTACCGCTCCGCCAACAGGCTCTTCAGCTCGATCAACGACCGCTTCGGCACGGCCTATTCCTACTGTGGAATAGGCAACGCGCTGCGGATGCTCGGCAAGTATCGCGAGGGCCTCCAGAGCTTTGCCCGCGCATCGGCCATCTATAAGAAGATCGGTGACCGGGTCAGCTATGCCTATACCCTCTGGAGCATCGGTACGACCTACAAGATGCTCGGACAATACTCCCCTGCCCTGCGCCATTTCAAAATGGCGCAGGCATTCTTCACCCGCACGAAGGACCCCCGGGGGATCATTTACTGCCGTCTCGGTTTCGGGGAGGTGGCGATGCTGCAGGGAAAGAAGGCGGTTGCAAAGAAATATTTCGAAACGTCGGTTGAAGAGGCCGGCCGGTTCGGATTCAGGGTGGAGGGATGTCATGCCCGGATGCTCCTGTCGTATCTGTCGGGGAGACAGGGGACCGGCTGTTACCGGAAACTGGGGCTGAAGCTGGACCTCGGCAGTGCCCCCTTCAACTTACCCTGACGCAAAGACAGAGAAGGCAGGCGAAGACAAAAAGTGCATGTCCTGAATGTCCCCAACTCCCTCACCATGCTGAGGATCGTCATCATCCCGATCTTTGTCACCATGCTTATCTACGGCAGGTATCGCTACGCCCTCTACCTCTTCATCGCGGCCGGCCTCACCGACCTGCTCGACGGCCTGTTCGCGAGGCTCGCTGACCAGAAGACCCCTCTGGGGACATTCCTCGACCCCCTTGCAGACAAGTTCCTCCTCGTCACCTCCTTCATCCTCTTTGCCCTGTACGGATGGATACCCAAGTGGCTTGCCATCGCCGTAATCAGCAGGGACCTGATCGTGGTGATCGGCTGGTTCCTGCTCTTCATGATAACGCACAGCGCTGCGGTTGAGCCGCTCATCACCGGCAAGATCGCCATAGCCCTTGAGCTCGTCGTCCTGGCATACATACTATTGAGCATCAACGACAGCAGTCTCTTTCCGCCGCTGCCCAAGGCGGTCTTTCTCCTGACGGCTGTCGTAACGTCTGTTTCCGGGCTTCATTATATCTACCGGGGGTTCAAGCTGACCCATGCGGGCTAGGACCGGCATAGAGATCGAATCCATTTCTCCGGGCAGCCCGGCTGAAAGGGCGGGACTCAGGCCGGGTGACGTCCTTCTGTCCGCTGACGGCCGTCCCCTCCATGATGCGATCGACTTCATGTTTCTGCTGACAGCCGGTCAGCTCAGGATCGGGTATTCCCGGGCCGGCGCTGTCTCCGCCGCGACGGTCGAGATGGGGGAGAACGACAGCATGGGGATCACCTTCCTTCCCTTCAAGGTAAAGACCTGCAGGAACAATTGTGTCTTCTGCTTTGTGAGGCAGCTTCCCGGGGGGCTGCGGCGTTCCCTCTACATCAAGGACGAGGACTACCGCCTCTCCTTCCTCTACGGGAACTACATGACCCTTTCGAATATCACCGCAGCCGACCGCAAGCGTATCGTGGAGCAGCGTCTGAGCCCGCTGTATATTTCGGTGCATACCACGAACCGTTCCCTCCGCAACAGGATGCTGGGTAACCCGAAGGCGACGGACATCATGAAAGAGTTGAAGTTCTTCGCCGACAACAAGATACGTCTGCACACGCAGATCGTCCTCTGCCCGGGGCTGAATGACGGGAAGGAGCTGCAAAAGACGATCGCCGACCTCTACCGGTTCTATCCCTACGTGTCTTCCATCGCGGTCGTCCCCGTCGGCCTCACCATGCACCGGAAACAGCAACTCGCTCCGGTCGGCAGGGAGGAGGCGGCGAAGGCGATCGCGACCGCAGCGTCGTTCCAGAAGCGCTTCAGAAAGAAGCACGGGGAACCCATCGTCTTTTGTTCCGACGAGATGTTCATCAAGGCAGAGCAGGCCTTCCCTGCACTGAAGGAGTACGGCAGCCTTTCCCAGATCGAAAACGGGGTCGGCATGGTCCCCCTCTTCCTGAGCCAGTCCAGGAGGATCAAGGTGCAAAAGGCCCCGGGGAAGGCGAAACGGTTCGTCACCTTCACCGGTACGTCCTTCTATCCCATCCTGAAGCGTTTTACTGACAGACTGGCTGAAAAAGAGGGGTTGCAGGTGACCCTGCTGCCGGTTGAAAACCGTTTCTTCGGCGCAACCGTGACCGTCGCGGGTCTGCTGACAGGACGGGACGTGATCAAGGCGATCCAGGACCAGACCGATTCCTTCGATGCGATCCTCGTGCCCGACGTCGTCCTCCGGGAGGACCAGGACATCTTCCTCGATGACGTCGGCCTCGCTGATATCGAAGAGGCGACGAGTCTCAGGACAGTGCGCATCGAGTCGACTCCCCAGGGGTTGGTCGATGCCCTGACAGAGGGATAGCCGCGAGCCTCTCCGTTTTCAGGGACGGCTATGTCCTTCTGGCCGCACCAACCCTGGCGACGCCGTACATGGATACTGCAAGCGCCGCGAGACTTCCGGCGATGACCAACGGACTCCAGACATGTTTCGGCAGGTTTTCGTAGAGTCCGTGCCCCCCGAATGCGATGAATATGAGGGCCGAGGCCCATTTGATCGCCCGTTCGGGGATATGCTTGCCCATCACGTTCCCCACAATAATGCCGAAGCCGTCGGAGATGATCATGCCGAGAGTCGTGCCCATCCATACGGTGATGATCGTGTTGTATTCAACAGCGAGTGCGATCGTTGCAAGCTGCGTCTTGTCTCCCATCTCGGCCATGAAGAAGGCGATCGTGACGGTCCAGAAGGGACTGAATGTATATTTTTCATCTTCGCCCTCCAAGGTATCGCCGCGGATCGTCCAGAGGCCGAAGATGATAAAGGAGGCCGCTGCGGCGATCTTGATATACGTCAGGGGAACAATCGAGGCGAGATAGCTGCCGGCTGAGGCGGCCATCAGGTGGTTGGCCGCCGTTGCTACGAAGACGCCCCACATGACCGTCTGCCATCTGATCCTGCAGGCAAAGGCCATCGCAAGGAGCTGGGTCTTATCTCCCATCTCGGCAAGGACGACGAAGATAAGGGAAGCAATAAACGCTGTCATGAACACTATCCTTTCTCCAACAAAGAAAAAAGCGAGGCTTTAGCATGACATTACTGTCACACCAAAGTTCTCGCTTATTGGTCCTTGAAACCAACGACAGGGCCAGGCTTGCGCCAGCATGTTGACCGTGTCTTTGTAAGCTACTCCGCTTCAGTGAAAGATACTAGCAGCTTCCTCAAGGGGAAATCAAGCCGCACGCCCGGTGACGCCTTCAACTTCGCTGACGACGCATGCCGGGGAAATCGGACTCATTGACAGGCCCCATGATTGATGATACATATAAGCACTGGAAACGTTGGTCAGTCTCGCATAATAACTATTCAGATGTCGTTGTCGTTATGAAAGGAGATGCGTATGCCGAAAGGAACCAGAAAGTCTTCTCGCGGATGGTGGGTGTTTGTCGTTACGATTCCCCTTCTTGTGCTCAGCCTGGGCATTGCCGGGGCGTTTGCGGCCCAGGCAAAGTCCTCGGTGGATCTCAATACCGCATCGCAGCAGGACCTCGAAGCGCTTAAGGGTATCGGTGCCGCAACGGCAAAAAAGATCATCGAGAACCGGCCCTACAAGTCTGTGGATGAACTTTCAAAGGCGGGTATCCCCGCAAAGAAGATAGAGGCATTGAAGCCGTTTGTTACGGTTGGACCGGCGGCTCAACAGCCTGCCAAGGCAGCGACAAAGCCCGCTGCAACCACTCCGTCTCCTGAGAAGGCTGCATCAAAGGCGGCGGCAAAGGCCCCGGCCGGACCCGTTGACCTGAACACATCCGATCTGAAGACCCTCGAATCATTACCGGGGGTCGGGCCCAAAACGGCTATGGAGATCATCAAGGGCAGGCCGTACAGGACGGTCGATGACCTGAGCAAGGTCAAAGGCATCAGCAAGGGTAAAATGGACGCCCTCAAGGGCATGGTGACGGTCAGCACGCCGAAGAGCGCCCAGCCGGCAGCCCCTTCAGCCGCCCCTGCTGCCCCTGCAAAGGCAACGGCTGCCCCCAAGGCCGCCTCCGGGGTCGAGAAGCAGGCTGCCCCCCTCAAGCTGGCCCCCGGAGAGAAGGTGAACATCAATACCGCCAGCAAGGAGCAGCTTGAGGCGCTGCCCGGGATAGGGCCGGTGAAGGCCCAGGCGATTATTGACGGGAGACCCTACAAGGCCCCTGAGGATGTCATGAGGGTAAAGGGGATCAAGGAGGGAAGCTTCAGCAAGATCAAGGATTTAATTACCGTAAAGTAAGAGAAGGCTCAGTTTATGTGTCCCTGGGGCACTGAAACAATAGATACAAAGGAGGAACTGATGAAACGCTTCATGGTATTGCTCCTGGCATTTCTTTTGTTTGCTTCATTCTCGTTCGCCGGCACAACAGCCTATCAGGTCACCGGACCCGTGCTTGAGGTAACCAATGATTCAGTCACCGTCGAAAAGGGCAAAGAGAAGTGGCAGATCGCCCGTGACAAGGACACCAAGATAACCGGCGACCTCAAGGTGGGTTCCAAGGTCACCATCCACTATACGATGAAGGCGACCAGTGTTGAGGTTAAGGGAGACGAAAAGAAGAAGACTGAAAAGAAGAAGAAATAACGATCGTTTTCATTCCTGATGGGGAGGCCGTTCAATCACCGTGAACTACCTCCCCATCACTTTTCCGGCAGGCCGGACATGCTGTCCGGTCACGTGAATGGAGAACACTCATCAAGATGGCATGAAAGCCGAGGAGGAAGACATGGGAGTGTTTGATGAACTTACCGGCGGATTGTTGGGAAAGCTGTTCGGCGGCGATAAGAACGCCCTGTTGGAGAGTGTCATGGGGTTGATCAACAATCCCCAGGCAGGCGGGCTCTCCGGTCTGGCCCAGACATTCAAGGAAAAGGGTCTCGGCGATGCCGTGTCGTCATGGATCAGCACGGGCAAGAACCTGCCTGTTTCACCGGATCAGATAAAGGACGTACTCGGCGCTGACCGGATTCAACAGATATCGAAGGACGCCGGGGTCTCCCCGGATGATGCGTCCAGGGGATTGGCCAGTCTGCTTCCGGATATTATCGATAAGCTGACGCCCGACGGAAAAGTGCCGGATAGTGACATGCTGGCCAAGGGTCTGCAGATGCTCAAGAGCAAGTTGTCGTGACATTTCTCCAGGGAAGTAATCGTCTGCGCATGAAACTGGCCGCACGCCCCTTTTTGTTGTCGCTGACAACAAAAAGGGGGGAGGGAAGACTTCCCCCCGGCCCTGCCCCGATAACCTGCCTGCTTGAATACCCTCCCCGCGCGCGATAAAATATAATCAAACAGGGTGATTCCCGAAAAGGCCGAACCCTTCGGAAGAAGGGGGCGGAAAGCGGCGGATCTTCCCAAGATGGAGAGATGGCCGAGCTGCCGAAGGAATTAATCTCAAGGCAGCCCGGCCTTATTTTTGGGCGGGCATGCCGTTGGAAAGGAGAAATTCCATGAATGATGCTGAACATGCAGCAGACAAAAGGATAAAGATAATCGTCGGCGTTGTTCTATTGCTCTGGCTCGTCCTTACCTTGATCTTCGGCTTAAACGAGGCCTATGTGAGGCAGCCGGGGGCGTTGCCTCTTCCGATCCTCGTTGGAGTGCTCACGCCTGTCATCGTCTTTCTTGTCGCATTTTGGACAGCGGGTCCGTTCCGGGACTTCGTGATGTCCATGGATCTTCCCGCGGTGGCGGTGATACAGGCCTGGCGGTTCGGGGGACTGGGGTTCATCGCGCTTTATGTGTATGGAGTATTGCCCGGCCTGTTTGCCTGGCCGGCAGGACTCGGTGACATGGCGATAGGGATAACCGCCCCGCTGGTGGTGCTCGCCCTGAGGCGGCGGCCCGCCTTTGCAGCCGGCAGGCTCTATGCGGCCTGGAACCTTCTCGGGATATTGGACCTCCTCGTGGCGGTAAGCCTTGGAGGGCTGAGTTCCGTTCTGGGCATCGGCATCTCCGATGCGATCACCACATTCCCGATGGCACAGATGCCTCTGGTTCTTGTTCCGGCATTCCTCGTGCCGCTGTTTGTGATGCTGCACATCTCCTCGCTGCTCCAGGCGAGACAGCTGAAGGCGGCCGGGAAGGTCTGCGGATGGACAGAGCCGGCGCTCCGGTGCGAATCCCTGGGGAGTATGCACAAGGCATAAGGATAAGAGGCGAAATCACGCGTAGCATGGAGGACGGACATCCCGTCCTCCTTCTTTTTGCTGGCGGTTACTATCATGAGACCCGCAGATACGCCATATGCCCGCCTGAACTTGCACAGAAAAGATATATGTAATAAACTGATCCTGTGTCGTTACCATTGATTCGGTCCGGAGCGCAGTGCCGGTCTGCCTTCAGGGGGAGAGAATTTTGACAGCAGAGACAGGGAAGTGTTTCCCGGAGAGAGGCATAACATGTATGTAGCTTCCAGGATGTTCCTCACAAAAGGGGTCGGCCAGAGCAAGGAGAAACTCGTGAGCTTCGAACTCGCTCTGCGTGCCGCGCAGATCGCGCCTTTCAATATCGTCCGGGTATCGAGCATCTTTCCACCCCGCTGTGAGATTGTCACCATACGGAAGGGCTTGAAGGAACTGACGCCGGGGCAGATTGTCCATGCGGTGCTGTCCGAGGCATCGACAAACGAGCGCCACCGCCTCATAGGCTCTTCCATAGGCGTGGCCATACCCAAGGACAGGGACCGCTTCGGCTACCTCTCGGAGCACCACAGCTTCGGCGACGACGACAAGACCACCGGAGATTATGCCGAAGACATTGCCGCACAGATGCTGGCCACGATCCTGGGCCTTGACTTCGACGTCGACGAGAGTTACAACAAGCGTCTCGACCAGTGGAGGTTGAGCGACCAGATAGTCAAGACGCGCAACATCACGCAAACGAGCATCGGCAAGACCGGGCTCTGGACGACCGTTGTGGCTGCAGCCGTCCTGATACCGTGAGGCTATGGTGAGCGGGAGCGGCTACCTCAGGACAAAACCCATCAGACCGAAAAAGATCGTCAGCGGGGTCTCTGCCGCTGAATTGATCGATGAGGCCTTCCTGGCTTATAACGCCGGCCGCCTCCGCGAGGCATGCAGGCTGTTCTCGCGCAAGATGCTGGAGCCCAATGTAACCGTGGGGATGAGCATCACCGGCGCCCTGACCCCTGCCGGGCTCGGCATGTCTTCCCTCATCCCTCTTATAGAGGCCGGATTCATCGACTGGATTGTGAGCACCGGCGCGAACCTCTACCACGATACCCACTTCGCACTGGGACACACCCTGCACCCGGGCAGTCCCTTTCTGGATGACCGGAAACTCCGGCAGGAAGGTGTCATCCGCATCTACGACATCCTGTTTGATTACAACGTCCTCCTCTCGACCGACGCCTTTTATATGAAGATCCTGAAGGAACCTGAGTTCAACGGGGAAATGTCCACTGCGGAGTTCCATTACAGGATCGGCAGATATGTCAATGAACTGGAGGCCCTCCCCGGCGTAGGAAGGGTGAGCATCCTGGCGGCGGCTTACCGGACAGGAGTGCCGATATACACGTCCTCCCCAGGGGACAGTTCCATCGGGATGAACGTGGCAAGGTGCGTGCTGGAGGGCAGCGGGCTACGTCTTGATATGGCCAGGGACGTGAACGAAACAGCCGCTATCGTGCTGGGCGCCAAGGAAAAGGGGAAGAGCGGCATTCTCATGCTGGGAGGGGGGTCCCCGAAGAATTTTGTGCTTCAGACCGAGCCCCATATCCAGGAGGTCCTGGGGATCAGGGAGGCGGGCCATGATTACTACCTGCAACTGACCGACGCCCGCCCGGATACCGGCGGCCTCTCAGGGGCGACACCGAGCGAGGCGGTGACCTGGGGCAAGGTGGACCCCGATCATCTTCCGGATGCCGTCGTCTGCTATGCCGACACGACCATAGCCCTGCCCCTTCTGACCGCATACGCCCTCACCTCGCGCACGCCCCGGACCCCCTCCCGCCTGTACGACCGGCGCGAGGACCTTTATCAGCGGCTTCTCGCAAAATATGCTGAAGCGAAGACAGAGGAGTGATTCTCCTTCCGCGTGACAATTTTCTCGCCCTCCCGGAAGAATGGTCGGGATTCGAACGGTCGCGGGTGGTTGTCCTTCCGGCATCCTATGAGCACACGACGAGCTTCGGAAAAGGCACGGCATCCGGTCCCGAATCGATTTTGGAGGCCTCCGGACAGGTGGAGCTGTACGACGAGGAACTGGATACCGACATTTATACATCAACGGGCGGGATCGCCACGCTTAGACCCATAGACTTCGGCGGGAGCGATGCCGTTGCGGTGGAATCCATTCGGAAACACGTCCACGGCCTTATCGGACAGGACAAGACCGTCGTCTGCATCGGCGGCGAGCATACAATTTCCGTAGGCCCCGTCCGGGCCTACTCCGGGCGGTATCCTGACCTGTCGGTCCTTCAACTGGACGCTCACTCAGACCTCCGGGAAGAATACGAGGGCAACCGTTACAGCCACGCCTGCGTTATGGCCCGGGTGTATGAGTTCAACAAGAATATCGTACAGGTCGGCATACGGAGCCAGTGCAGGGAGGAAGCCGACTTCATAAGGCAAAAGAAGATCGCCACCTTTTATGCATTTGACATCAAGAGCGGGCGTTACGGTCCGGACCACGACTCATGGCACGATGCGGTCATCAGTTCCCTCGGGGAACATGTCTATCTTACCATCGACTGCGATTTCTTCGATCCGGGGATCATGCCCGCCGTAGGGACACCCGAGCCCGGCGGGTTCGGATGGCATGAGACCGTCTCCTTCCTGCGCCGTCTCGCCCAACGACGCAGGATAGTCGGGTTCGACATCACGGAGCTGGCGCCGATACCCGGCCTCATACATCCCCAGTTTATCATGGCGAAACTGATCTATAAGCTGATAGGGTATATTTCTTTCCGCTCACCTGCCAAGGATTGAAAGCAGACAAGAAATAATGACCACGCATCAGCCTGTTTCTCAATCTTCGCTGGAAGGTCTTTTCCTGGCTACCCTTCCTGAATACCCACCCTTCCCGCTGTGAAAAGGGAGCCCGCCGATGGATATGAAACATGTCGCATAAGTCCGCCTTGCCGCCTGACGCAACGATAAGGTACAATCTCTATCGTCATGAAGATTACCGGCCGCACAAGGATAACAGGACTCTTCGGATACCCGGTTGAACACACCCTCTCGCCGGCCATGCACAACGCCGCCTTCGAACGTCTCGGCATGGACTACTGTTATGTCCCCTTTCTCGTTCATCCCGATTCCCTCGGCCAGGCTGTGGCAGCCGTCAGGTCTCTGAACCTTGCGGGCGTCAATGTCACGGTGCCCCACAAGGAGGCAGTCATCCCTCTTCTCGACCAGGTCGATGAAGAGGCAACTTTTATCGGAGCGGTCAACACTATTGTCCATACAGGCGGGAGACTCAGCGGGTACAACACCGACGGCAGGGGGTTCATGCGTTCTCTTGAGGAAAAGGGCATCTCTGTTGAAGGAAAGAACATCCTGGTCGCCGGCGCAGGCGGAGCATCCCGCGCCGTGGGCTACTATCTGAGTGAAAAGGCGGCCGCCTTGCACCTGTATGACACCGACAGCAGGCGCCTCGGCAGGCTCGTTGCGGACCTGGGGAAGATTCGCGCCAATGTCAGGGGCCTCGACGCTCCGGCAGCCCTGAAGGAATACCAGATCATCATCAATGCTACGCCGCTGGGGCTGAAGAAAGAGGACCCCTCTCCCTTCGACCTCACCTCCCTGTCGCAAGACCACGTCGTATGCGACCTCATTTACAAGGAGACGCGCCTCCTCCACGAGGCGGGGGAAAAGGGATGTGTCACGATGGACGGCCTCGGCATGCTCCTCTGGCAGGGCGTACTCGCCTTCGAGCGCTGGACAGGTGTCCTGCCGCCGGTCGACGTGATGCGAACTGCTCTTCTTTCGTCAATAGCCTGAAATCTGGCACATTATTTGCCTTCTCGGCTTTACTTACTGGCCCCCATGTGATAGAATTCTGCATGAAGAAGGTTTTGCTCCTCCTCCTGTCAGTAGGCCTTTTTTCTCTTTTTTTTCTTATGGTTAATGGCGAACGTGCAGTCAAGACCGCTGTGTTGCAGAAGGGAGATTCCTATATGGAAGGCCTGCGGCTGGTCCATAAGAAGGAAGGCAGCCAGGACTGGACCCTGACGGCTCGCCGGGCGGACATTACCCCCCAGGGCGACCAGGCATTCCTGTCCGGAATCACCATGATCTTTGCCGGCAAGGGTGTCACGGTAACCGCGGACAAGGGCCTGTACCGCATCCCGGACCGGAGCCTGTCCGTTGACAGCAGGGTCGTGGCAAAGGGGGAGAACTTCACCGTAATTACCGAGGGAGCTGAATTCGACAGCTCTTCCGGAAATCTGAGGACCGGCGGGCCGGTTTTCATCGAAGGCAAGAAGTTCCGCGTGAAAGGCAGGGGCATGCTGGCCGAAAACTCCGGTCAGACGGTCAGGATACTCAATGATGTCACGGCATTTTTTAACTAGCCTTCTTCTTGCCGGAATAGTCCTGGCCATACCAGCGCCGGAGGTCTTCGGGGCGCCTGAGGCTAAGGTAAAGGGACCCATCCGGGTGACCTCCGAGATGCTTACCGCGGACAACAAGGCGCATACCGCCCTGTTCGAGAAGAACGTCGTCGCCAAGACAGGCGAGATGATCATCTACGCAGACACCATGCTCGTGCACTACACCGAGGGCAGCGGCGAGGTGACGCGGATCGACGCCACGGGGAATGTCCGGCTGCACCGGGGGACGCGCATCATCACCTCCCGGGAGGCGGTGTATCTCGCTGCAGAAGACAAGGTCGTCTTCACCGGCGATCCCAAGGCGGTTGATGGCGAAAACGTCGTCACCGGTACGGTCATGACCTACTTTATCACCGACGACCGTTCGATAGTCGAAAAAAGCAGAGTCCTTCTGAAGAATAAAAAGGAACCATAGATGCATCTCCTGGAAGTAAAAGGGCTGAACAAGACCTACCACAAGCGGGCGGTGATCCGGGGCATCTCGCTCCACGCCTCCACAGGCGAGATCGTCGGCCTCCTGGGACCCAACGGAGCGGGAAAAACAACCACCTTTTACAGCATCCTCGGGCTGGTGAGGCCGGAGAGCGGGAGCATCACCCTCGACGGCCAGGACATCAGCAGACTGCCGATGTACCGCCGGGCCCTCATGGGCATCAGCTATCTGCCCCAGGAGCCGTCCATATTCCGCAAGCTCTCGGTGGAAGACAACCTGAGGGCTGTGCTGGAGATCAAGGGGCAGCCCCAGGATGAGATTGAGGCGGATGTCGCCCGCCTTCTCCGGGAATTCAACCTCGAGGAGTGCGCCGGCCGCAACGGCTACCGCCTTTCCGGCGGCGAGCGGAGACGGGCCGAGATCGCCCGCGCCCTTGCGACGCGGCCGACCTTCATCCTCTTTGACGAGCCGTTTGCCGGTATCGATCCCCTTGCCATCGTCGAGCTCAAGAAGATGCTCACCTACCTGAGGGACCAGGGGCTGGGGGTGGTGATCACGGACCACAATGTCCGGGACACCCTTTCGATCACCGACCGGGCGTATATCATCAGCAACGGCGAGATCCTGGACGAGGGCACGCCGGACAGGCTCATCTCGAACCCGCGGGTAAAAGAGGTTTACCTCGGAGAGGAATTCAGACTCTGATGGCACTCGAAAGCCGTCTCGAACTCAGACTCTCGCAAAAGCTGGTGCTCACGCCCCAGCTGCAGATGGCGATCAAGCTCCTGCAGATGCCGCAGCTGGAGCTTACCCAGACTCTCAACCAGGAGCTGGTGGAAAATCCGTTCCTCGAGGAATCGATCGACTTCGAGGCCCAGGAGGAGCCGACCCGTGAAGAGCAGGAGTCGGCCGAGCCTGCGGAGGAGGAGCACGACGACACCGAAAGGCCCCTCGAGGCCCTCTCCAACTTCTCTGCCGAGGACTATTTCGAAGAGCGGAGCTACGACGGCAAGGATCTCGGGTATTTCAACCCCGGCACGGTCACGCAGCCGTCCTTCGAGTACTTCCTCTCCAAGCCCTCAGACCTCTTCGACCACCTTCTCTGGCAGCTGCGGCTCTCCCGCGAGAGCGAACAGGTACGGTCGGTGGCAGAGGTGGTGGTCGGCAATCTGGATGAGAGCGGCTACCTCATGGTCTCTGACGAAGAGATCCGGGAGACGACCCAGGCGGATGCGGAGACCGTGGAACAGGCGGTGCGCCTCGTTCAGGGCTTCGACCCTCCCGGCATCGCCGCGCGGGACATCAAGGAGTGTCTCCTTCTGCAGCTGAGGCCCCTGGGCCTTCAAGGGACGCTGGTCGAAAAGATCATCCAGGGCGATCTCGACCTCGTCGGCAAGAGAAAATATGCCCACATCGCCAAGCTGCACGAGGCCTCGCTCGAAGAGGTCATGGCTGCGGTAAAGGTGATCGAGGGACTCGACCCCAAGCCGGGGATAGGGTTTTCTCCGTCCTCCGCGGACTACATCGTCCCCGACGTCTACATCGTGAAGACCGACGAGGGGTACCAGATCGTCCTCAACGACGAAGGCCTGCCGAAGCTGCGCATCAACAGCTACTACCAGAAGCTCCTCAGCCGCAAGAACGAGATCCCGAAGGAGGAGCGACAGTTCCTCGAGGACAAGCTCCGCTCGGCCGTCTGGCTGATGAAGAGCCTCGACCAGCGGAACAAGACGATCTACCGGGTGACCGAATGCATCCTGCGGTTCCAGGGGGACTTCTTCGACCACGGCGTCGACTCCCTGAAACCCCTGAACCTCAAGGACATCGCCGCTGAGCTGAGCCTCCACGAGAGCACGATCAGCAGGGTCACCTCAAACAAGTACCTCTCCTGTCCCCGGGGCATCTTCGGCTTCCGGTTCTTTTTCAGCAATGCAATACCGAGCCAGACCGGAGAGATGTCCTCCACCACGGTCAAGGAGATGGTGAAGAAGATCATCTCCGAGGAAGACGTCCGGAAGCCCCTGAGCGACATGAATATCGTCGATATCTTCAAGAGCCAGAACATCACCATCGCACGGAGGACTATCGCCAAGTACAGGGAAGAGCTGAAGATACCATCGCAGAGCCAGCGCAAGAGATGAGCGCTGGGGCAAACGCTATTTTATATAGGAGGCAGACATATGAAGATCACCGTCAACGGAAGACACCTTGACATTACGCCCGCGCTGAAGAGTTACGCCGAAGACAAGGTCAGCAAGCTCGACCATTATCTCTCGGATATCTCCGAGGCTGTCGTGACGCTCAGCATAGAGAAGAAATACCGCCACAAGGCAGAGGTACTCCTCAGGGCAAACGGCATTCTCATACAGGCCGAAGGAGTGACCGCCGAGATATACTCCGCCATAGACGAGGTGGCGGAGAAACTCGAACGCAGGATCAAGAAGTACAAGGAGAAGCTGGTCGCCAAGAGGAAGACGCCGGCCAAACAGGCGGGTGCTGAGACAGCTGCCCCTGAACCGGCGGCAGGGGGCTCCATCATCAAGAATAAGCGGTTTGAGCTGAAGCCGATGAGCCCGGATGAGGCCTCCATGCAGATGGAACTCCTCGACAAGAACTTCTTCGTCTTCCTCAACGACAAGAGCGGAGACATCAACGTCATCTACCTCAGGCGGGACGGCAACTTCGGCCTCATCGAGCCGGTGAAGTAACGCCGGCCGTGGCACGCCGGAACCCTCCTCTTCCCGGCCGCGCCCGCAGCAGGGCCGCGGCCGGCCCGTCACGGGTCGTGATTATCACCGGGCTGTCCGGCTCAGGGAAGACGGTCGGTCTGCGGGCCGTGGAGGACCTCAATTTCTTCTGCGTTGACAACCTCCCGGTCTCCCTCATCGGGTCCCTTGTAACAAAGACCGCTCGCGCAGCCCGGGGCCGTAATATCGCCATAGGAATCGACATCAGGGAACAGGAGTTCCTCTCCGGCATCCACCGCGTGCTCGGCTCTCTGAGGAAGAAACACCGCGTCGAGGTCCTCTTCCTCGATGCTGAAACCGACGTGCTCATCAGGAGGTTCAAGGAGACGCGGCGGCCCCACCCTCTCGGCGGCGGCCTCGATGAGGCGATAGAAAAGGAGCGGAAGAGCCTCGCGCCGCTAAAGAGAGAGGCGGACCGCGTCATCGACACCTCTTCCCTTTCTCCCCATCAGCTGAGGAGGCTGATCACCTCGCTGTACCTGCCCAAGGGAAGCATACACGGCATGGCCGTCACCCTCACGTCATTTGGGTTTAAGTACGGGGCGCCACAGAATATCGACCTCCTCTTCGACGTCCGGTTCCTGCCGAACCCTCACTTCATCGCCGGTCTCAGGCAGTTAACCGGCCGGGACAGGAAGGTCGTGGATTTCATCTTCAGCCACGGCGAAACAAAGGAGTTCATGAAAAAGACGCTGGGGCTGATCAGATTCCTGCTCCCCCTCTATCAGAAAGAGGGAAGGTCCTACCTGTCGATCGCCGTCGGCTGCACCGGCGGGAGGCACCGCTCGCCGGCTATCGTCGAAAAGATCGGGACTGCCCTGAAGAAAGAGCCGATAGACCTGCAGATCATCCACCGGGATATTTCCTAAGAACAGGGACATCCTCTCCCCCCCTGCCGGAAGGCAGGTACATCCGCATTGACAACCGCAGCAGGTCTGCTACAATTTCTCCATGCACCCGGACGGCGCGCCTTTGCAGCTATCCGGGCTCATCATAACTTCACCAGAGGAGGTCTCATGAAAGGAAACGAAAAGCTCATCAAGCAGCTGAACGACCGTCTCGCCGAGGAACTGACCGCCATCAACCAATATATGGTCCATTCCGAGATGTGCGACAACTGGATGTACGCGAAGCTGCATAAGAGCATCGAGAAGCGCGCCATCGACGAGATGAAGCATGCTGAAAAGCTCATTGCACGGATACTGTTCCTCGAAGGCCGACCCATCGTCAGCGAACTGGGCAAGATGCACATCGGCGCCGAAGTGCCGAAGATGCACCAGAACGACCGCACCGCCGAGGAAGCGGCGATCAAGGGCTACAACGAGAGCATCAAGCTGGCTGCGGAGGTAGGAGACAACGGCACCCGTGACCTGCTCACGGCGATCCTGAAGGAAGAGGAAGACCACATCGACTGGATCGAGGCGCAGCTCGATCAGATAACGCAGATAGGAGCGCAAAACTACCTCGTGGAGCAGATGGACTGATTACAGTCAGCACGGGGGGATGATGTGCTGCAGAGGCCATCGTCCCCCCGTGACGGACAGCAGGGCCCCTGTTCCTTAATCCTCGCGTGGAAGAATTCAGACTTACCGGCAGCGAATACATCGAACTGCACCGTCTCCTGAAGGTCACCGGCCTCTGCGCCACCGGCGGCATGGCGAAGAATATGATCGCAGAGGGAAAGGTCTCGGTAGACGGGACCGTGGAGTTACGTAAAAGATGCAAGATACGACCGGGTCAGACCGTCGCTTTTGAAGGCCATACCCTATCTGTCGTCTGATCGCTCCACCATCATCCCACCCGGTTCCTTCTTCTGCAGGCCACCTGCCTGCTGCGGGATTGCGCCTCCTCAGGTCGACCCCTGCCCTGCGGTGCATGCATAGCAGTGGTCAGCCACATTTATTTCCCTGCCACTCAGCCTGGCCGGGTCGAACTCTTCGATAGTCCGGGGATATCCGGCGGTGACACCGACCCCAAGCGCCAGGTTAAAATCGCAGTCGTGGAGCCTTCCGTCCCAGCCGACGCTGACGATACGCCTGCACATCAACCCGGAGGTCGTCCCGGGGTTGAATGCGCCCGACAGCAACTCCATATATCCCTGAAGGCCGTTGGTCTGAAGAAGAAAATCCCTGAACCTGCCGGCAGGCACGTTCGAAAAGGCATACAACCGGTCAAACGATACGCCGTACCTGCTGCCCAGTTCTCTCCGGAAATCGTCTTCGAGTGACTGCTGCGGCGCGGGCAAAAAGGCGCCCGCGGGGTTATATACGAGGCACAGTCTTCTGTCCTCCCTGCCGCCGCCATATCCAAGCGCATTTAATTTCCGGAGGGCCGCGATGCATCGCTCGAACGTCCCCCTGCCGCGCACCTGATCCACCCCCCGCGGCGTATAGCAGGGAAGCGAGGCGACCACCTCGACCGAGTGGCCTGCCAGGAACGAAGGCAATCGCTCCATGCCGGCCTGCAGAAGGACCGTAAGGTTCGTCCTCACCAGCACATGGCATCCTGCTCCGGTGGCGCCCGCAACCAGGTCCGCAAATAAAGGGTTCATCTCCGGCGCACCGCCGGTAATGTCAAGCGTGCGTATGCCCGAGGCCTTCACCGCCCGGAGGACCGCCCCGGCTACGTCCCTGCTCATCTGCCGCTTTCCGCCCGGCCCGGAGTTGACATGGCAATGCCTGCACGCCATATTGCAGCGGTCGCCGAGATTCATCTGAAGGACATCAACGGCGAGGGCAGTCAACGGGGCTGACCGGACATCAAACAGCCTCTCCCTGAATGCCCTAATGGTACCGGTCGCCTCGTTTGCGGTGCCCTGTCTCGTCGCGGCGTGGATAATCATCACGTCTTATCCCATTATAAAAAATGCATCGGAGATTTCAACTTTTTTATTCGCAACGCCATCCGCGGCTGTTTCGTTTGCAGAGGGTTGGTGCAGACACGCTCTCCTCATCTCGCGTCTCGTCCGTTACGTGATATAATAGACGCGATGATCTATCTGGATAACAACGCGACCACACCGGTCGACCCCGAAGTTTACGACGCGGTCTTCTCTTCTCTGAAAAGAGATATCGGAAATCCCTCAAGCAGCCATGCGGCGGGCCTTCGCGCGCGGGAGACGATAGCAAGGGGCAGGGCACAGGTAGCGGAACTCATCGGCTGCGGACCAGAAGAGATCGTCTTCACCTCAGGGGGAACGGAGTCGAACAACCTCTCGATCCTCGGGACCGCCCTGCGACAGGAAAAGGGGCATATCATCACCTCTGCCATCGAACACCCCTCGGTGCTGAATGCCTGCAGGCATCTCGAGTCACTCGGCTACTCCGTTACGTACGCCCCGGCCGACGCCGACGGCTTCGTGAGTGTCGATGCGATACGCAAGGCGGTCCGCAGGGACACCCTCCTCATTACCGTGATGCATGCCAACAATGAGACTGGCGTGATCCAGCCGGTTGCCGAAATCGGCGGCATCGCACAGGAGCAGGCCATCGCCTTTCATACCGATGCAGCACAGTCCGTCGGCAAGATGCCCTTCAGTGTCTCCGACGCACCCGTCAGTCTCATGACGCTGGTGTCCCACAAGTTTTACGGACCCAAGGGGATTGGCGCCCTGTATGTCAGGAAAGAAACGCCCCTTACGCCGATACTCTTCGGTGCGGGACATGAACAGGGGCTGCGGCCGGGCACGGAAAACGTCGCCGGTATCGTCGGGATGGGCAAGGCATGTCAGATAGCCCTCCGCGACATGAAGCTGCGCATCTCCCACACGCGGGGACTGCGCGATCTGCTGTTCTCTGTTCTGAAGGAGAAGATTCCCGGCGTATCACTCAACGGACACGCCGCCCATAGGCTGCCCAATACCCTCAGCATCCGGTTTCCCGGGATACGGGCCCTTGATCTTATCGAGAGGCTCAAGGACAGCGTCGCCGCCTCGGCCGGATCGGCCTGCCACGCCGGCAGGGATGTCCCTTCGGCGGTGCTGAAGGCGATGGGGCTGACGGACGATGATGCCCTCTCCTCGGTGAGACTCAGCGTCGGCAAAGACAATACAGAGGAAGAAGTGCGCGAAGCCGCGGGGATCATATCGCTTGCAGCCGCTGCCCTCGGAAGCGGACAGTAGCGCACGGTGAACCTTCGAGCCGAACCGGCCTTCATGCCACGGCTGCTCCTCCCTATCCTGGCCGTCACCCTTCTCCTTTCCCTCTTCAGGCTCGGCTCTGTCCCCCTCTTCGATGTTGATGAAGCCGTCTTTTCCGAGGCGACGCGGGAGATGGTTGAAGGCGGCGACTGGGTAACACCGACTTACAACGGGGTCAACCGCTATGACAAGCCGATCCTTTTTTACTGGGTGATGGCAGCGTCCTACCGCATCTTCGGCGTAAACGAATTCGGCGCGAGGTTCCCCTCCGCGCTCGCCGGGGGATTACTGGTACTCTTTCTCTTCCTCTTCAGCCTTCGCTCCGCCGGCAGGGAGGAGGCGCTGTATGCTCCGGTAGTCGCCGCCCTCTCCCTCTATTTCGTCGCCTATGCGAGGGCAGCGGTCACGGACATGACCCTTACCCTCTTTATCGGCCTGTCCCTCTTTTCGTTCTACGTATGGTCCGGCGAGACGGGGGACAAGCGATACCTTTACGGGTTTTACCTCTTTTCGGCCCTCGCCTTCCTTACGAAGGGGCTGATAGGCATCCTCTTCCCCTTCAGCATAGCGATTATCTACACGCTGACTACCGGGGGATTCGGGGCACTGAAGAGGATGATCAGTCCGGCCGGGGCCGTCCTCTTCATCGCGGTCTCCGGTCCGTGGTACGTTGCGCAGCTCCTTATCAACGGCCGCGAATTCGTGGAACTGTTTTTCATCAAGCATCATTTCACCAGATTCACGGGCGTCATATCCGGCCACCGGGGCCCCCTGTACTATTACGTACCCGTCCTCCTCGCCGGCCTCTTCCCCTGGGTAGCCTTTCTGCCCGCGGGCATCGGCCGGGTATTTGCCTCAAGGGAACGGGTGCACATCTTTGCCTTTGTCTGGTTTTCCGTCGTGTTCCTTTTCTTTTCTCTTTCGACGACGAAACTGCCCAACTACATCCTCCCCTCCCTTCCCGCAGCCTCTCTCCTGATCGCAGCGGGAATGACCCGGGAGGACACCACCTGGGGCCGGGTTTCTGACATTACTCTCTGCCTCCTCGCCGGCCTGCTCTGCGCCGGATCCGTCCTGGCGCGGACGTACATCGCCCGTCTGGGGATCCCCGATCCGGACTGGCTGACCGTGATATCTGGGCTGCTGCTTCTCATGGCGATCGTCAGCCTCTATTCGGCACTCGGGGGTAAACGCCGCGCGGATATCCTCTCCGGCCTGATGCTCGTCTTTCTCCTCGCGGTCCTGGTGAAGGGGCTCCCCCTTGCCGGCGGTCTTCTGCAGGGCAGCCTGCACCGGTACAGCCTCTATGCAAGAGAGCATCTTTCTCCCGGGGGCAGGCTCGCCGCATATGCCATAAATAACCCGAGCGTTGTCTTTTATTCCCGTCACCGTATCCTGACGCCCGGTGACCCTGGTGCGCTTCGTGCACTCGCGGCGGCGCCCGGCCAGATGATCGTCATTACCCGGGCGGCAGAAGCCGGGGCACTGACCGGTCTTGGTTTCACGATTCTCGAAAAGGATGACCGCTATGCGCTTCTTGAAAGAAAATAGTCTTCTTCTCCTGCTTGTCCTCGCGCTGCCTCTTTTCATCTTCTACCTGGACAGCGCCGTCATCCGCGCGGTCAGGGAATTTCACCGTGCGGGTTCTGACCTGTACGTCTTTCTGTCCTCCCTTGATGCGGTCATTAATTTCCTGTCCCATGGATCGACCCTCATCGTCATCGCGCTGGCGATGCTTGTTGCCGGGAAATACCGGAGCAGGAAGATCTTCGAGGCGGGCAAGGCCCTGGTCGTGAGCTTCGTCGCATCAGGCATCCTGGCACAGGTGCTGAAACATCTCATCGGCAGGGCGAGGCCGCGGGTTACCGACACCCTCCTGTTCATCGGGCCGACCTTCAGGGGAGGATACGACTCCTTCCCTTCCGGTCACACCACCGTTGCCTTCTGTTTTGCCTACGCCCTTTCGCAGCACTTTCCCCGGTACCGGGTCTTTTTTTACATCTTTGCGGCGGTCGCCGGCTTCGAGCGGGTCGAGAACACCGCCCATTTTTTCTCTGATGTCATCGCCGGCGCGTTTGTAGGCATCATCTCGGGCCAGCTGGTATTCCGGTATCTCCTGCCCGCACTCGAAAAAGGCCCCCTCTCCTCCCCGTCCGATAAAACGGTCGGGGCATGAACCTTATTCACCACCGTCTCCCCTCCATCTGAGGATTGCACCAGCCGTCTTTTTGTGTTAATCATGTAGAAGACCATATATCCTGAGGCGGTGTCCCGTGCAAATGCTCATATCTCTCATAACAGGGATGATCCTTCCCCCAGCCGGCAGTCGCTGGTGCGCCGGCACGCGGCTACAACCGGCGCCGGGTTCCGCGTGTCCAGCCGAAAGCGGAGTCTGCCTGAGGGCGCTCCGGGTGAGGGACTGCCGGAAATTCGTCAGGTGGGCCGCCGGGGAGGGCGATGCCACCATTCCGGAGGGTCTCTCCGGCTTCGGCCTTTGGTGGTGGATTCATCGCCGCTTTGATCTGGCCTGCTGTATCGTTGCGGACGGCACACCGCGGGGAATTGTCGGCATCTACGATGCAGGAAACGACAAGACCGCATGGGTGGGCCTCACCATCTTCGACGCTGCGGCAAGGCGTCTCGGCATCGGCTCGACCGCGCTGAGGCTCCTCGCCCGCCTCCTGCGTGACGGCGGCGTACTGCGGCTTTCCGCGGAGGTGAAGGCCGGAAACGATGCGGCCCGGGAATTCTGGACACAAAACGGTTTTTCCGTCACCGCCGGGGATGGGGACAGGACGATCCTGACGGCTAATCCGGGTACTCTTGGACGGAGGTAAGCGGTGGTAGATGAACTCAGGATCCGTTTTCCCAACCTGCCCGAGCAACTCGCCGGCCTGCCTGAACTGGCGTACAACCTCTGGTGGAGCTGGAATCCGCAGGCGCGGATGCTCTTTAAAAAGCTGGACCGCGTCGCCTGGAAAGAGAGCGGCCACAACCCGGTGAGGATGCTGAAGGAACTCCCCCAAGGGGTTCTGGAACATGCCGCCCGGGACGCCGAATACCTGCACCATTATAATGCCGTGATCGCCCGTTACCGCAGGGAGATTGCATCGCGGAGCGGATGGTTCCAGGAGGACGTGATGGACGCCGGGGAAAAGACGATCGCCTATTTCTCGGCGGAATACGGGCTGCACCACTCCCTGCCCTTCTACGCGGGTGGCCTGGGCTTCCTCGCAGGAGACCACCTGAAGGAGTGCAGCGACCTCCGGGTCCCGCTCTTTGCGGTAGGGTTCATGTATCCCGAGGGCTACCTCAGGCAAAGGATACGTTCCGACGGGTGGCAGGAGAATGTGGACGAGGTCCTGGTGCGTGATGCGGCACCGATCCTCAGGGTCCTCGACGGCACGGGCGAGCAACTCCTGGTGAAAGTCCCCCTCATCGAGCCTGCCGTCCATGTCGCCCTCTGGAAGGTATCCGTCGGCCGCGTCTCCCTGTACCTCCTCGATACGGACATCGACGAAAACGACCCGTGGAACCGCTCCATATCCGCCCACCTGTACATCGGCGACATCGAGCAGAGACTGAGGCAGGAGATCGTGCTGGGTATAGGCGGCAGCGAGGCGCTCAGCATCATGGGAGTGGCGCATTCCGTGCTCCACCTGAACGAGGGACACCCCGCCTTCGCGATCCTCGAGCGCATCAGGATGCGGGTGGCCGAGGGCGCCACCTTCGAAGAGGCCTCTGCCGCCGTGCGCGCGACAACGGTCTTCACGACGCACACGCCGGTACCCGCCGGCCATGACGTATTCCCCTTCACCCTCATGGACAAGTACTTCAGCAAATACTATCCTCTCCTCGGCCTCAGCCGTGAGGCATTCCTCCAGCTGGGCGTGCACCCCGCAGAGCCTTCGGCCGGCTTCAACATGACCGCATTCGCCCTCCGGATGTCCACCCATCACAACGGCGTCAGCATACGCCACGGAGAGGTTGCGCGACGCATGTGGATGTCCCTCTGGCCGGACAGAAAGGAGGAAGACGTCCCCATCTCCTCCGTCACCAACGGAGTCCATGTCCCCTCGTGGATCGAACCGAAGATGGAACTCCTTTTCAACAGATACCTGGGTCCCGGATGGCTCGACGACCATGACAGCCCCGTCATCTGGGAACTGGTGAATGACATCCCTGACGAGGAACTCTGGAAGGCCCATTTCTGGCTGAAGATGAAGTTGCACAACTTCATCCGCGAGCAGGTGCGCAAGAGGTGGGTGGACGACCGCATCAGCGCGACAAACGTCGTCGCCGGGGGAACGATCCTCGACCCGACGACCCTCACCATCGGCTTTGCCCGGCGGTTCGCCACGTATAAGAGGGCTGACCTGATCTTCCGGGACCTCGAACGCCTCAGGCCGCTGCTGAGCAACCGCTGGCAGCCGGTGCAGATCATCTTCGCCGGCAAGGCGCATCCGGCTGACGACGCGGGAAAAAGGATCCTGCAGAAGATCTTCTCCTTCGCCATCGACCCCGGGATGAGCGGCCGCATCGCCTTTGTGGAAAACTACGACGAACAGCTCGCCCAGTACCTGATCCACGGGGTCGACGTGTGGATGAACAATCCCCTGCCTCCCCTTGAGGCAAGCGGCACGTCAGGAATGAAGGCGGCGGTCAACGGCATCCCTCACCTGAGCATCGCCGACGGCTGGTGGATCGAAGGATTCACCGGTGACAACGGCTGGTCCTTCGGCCTGCGGGACGGTCCTCCCGGGGACCGCGATGGGGCAGACGCCGACGAACTCTACGGCATCATCGAAAAGAAGATCGTCCCTCTCTATTATGACGTGGATGAAAACGGCATCCCCCGGGGATGGATACGCTTCATGAAAAAGTCGATCATCAACTGCGCACCCCGATTCAGCGCACGCAGGATGGTGAAGGAATATACCACGAGGTTTTATCAGGCCGCCCTGAAGGCAGTGTAGAAGGCGACTGTAAGGACGTTACCGTTGCCTTCCATGCCGCCGGGATGGCAGTTCCCGCAGCGCCGGTCCCCGATGAGCCTTTCGGTCACGACGCGTTCCTCTGTTTGTCCCCCAGCCTGCCCTGCGGGAGGGGTATGTGACCCGCATTGGGGAGGCAGGACAGGGGGACATCCTGCCCTGAGCAGGCATTACGTCACGAAAACAGTCGCCCGCTTCAGGTCGTCAAGCCTGCTGAGGAGGTTGTGGTGCTTCTGTTCATCCGCGATGAGGTACGAAAGGATATACTTCGTCACGAAGAGCTCGCTGTTCTTGAGGGCCTCGTCCGCAAGCTCCAGGGACTTGGCCTCAGCGGTCAGATGCTTGTTCAGGCCGTTTCCCAGTGCTGCAAGGTCATCGGGGCTCAGAATGAAGGGTTCTTTCGTAACGCTGTCGATAAGCATCTGCTGCATGATCTTGTGCTTCTGGGAGTCGTGCTTGATCATCTCCATCGTAATCCTGACGAGCTTGTTCCGCGTTTTCTTCATCAGATCGTCGGCATACAGGATGGTCTGGTCCTCCAGCCTCTGCCACTCCTGCATCAGGGTAAGAAACTCCCGGGAAAGTTCCGCGGGTTTCCTCGTCTTAGCGTTTTTTGCCGTCCTTGCTGACATGTGGTCCTCCTTCCCCGAGACCGAATTCATTTACATAACATTTTCGGGGGATTCCGTTTATCTCCATGCTATCAGATACGACCCGGATGTCAAGATGCCGGGGACAGCGGAGTGATATCCGGCTTCTACCACGATTTGCGGTCGCAGACCTCGCCTTCCGAGCAGATCTCCTCATCGATTATCCTGGCGATCCTGATCGCATCGGCAACCGACTTCGCGAGATTGCCTCCCTCTTCTCCGGCACCCGACTTGCCGACATACGCGCTGAATATCTGACAGGCGCCGAGAAAGATGGTCTTTTTGTCATCAGTCAATGAAATCTGTTCAGCCACAGTAAACCTCCCTGGTAGACCTCATATCATACGGGCATGCCGGGCATCCACTTCCCTGCCTGCTTCCCGCCAGTCCCCTTCCTGTTCCTATCTTCCCATGCCGCGGGGAACCCGTCAACAACGAACTGTGCCCCGGATACGCGGCTGGTTTTATTGACTCGCAACAGACCGGGTGTTACTCTGTAGTATGCCCACGCCGGATAGATATGAAACGCTCGACATCCCGGGCGATGCGGGCATCCGGGCGTTCGGCTCTACCCTGAAGGAACTCTTCGTCAACGCTGCAACCGGCACGTACAGCCTGATGACTGATGTCAGGCCGATGGCTGAAAGAGAGACAGCCCTGGTCTCGGTGGAAGGTCATTCCATCGAAGGGCTCCTCGTCGCGTGGCTTAATGAGTTGGTCTTCCGTTTCGATGCGTACGGATTCGCCGGAAAGAGCATCAGCATCGTCTCATTGAGCCCCGGTGACAGGGACGCGGCCGAAGCAGAGGCCTTTTCCCTCTCTGCAACGGTTGCGGGGGAGACGTTCGATCCCCGTCGTCATGAGGGGAGGCTGCTGATCAAGGCGGCGACGTACCACAACCTGAAGGTGGAAAACCGTGACGGGGTATGGACAGCCGAGATCATCTTTGATATCTGAACAGAGGGACAGGGGCGGGCGCATGCAGACTCATGGAGGTGAGGAAATGGGTATCGAACGTCTCAGGAGGATCGACGAAACACGACTAGAAGTTCCCATCGACTACCGCGAGGGGATGCGCGTGCACGGGATCATCTATGCTGACAGCGTCCTTGAAAAAGGCCTCGAGGTCCAGTGCGTCAACCAGGTGGCGAACGTCGCCACCCTCCCCGGCATTGTCAGGGCATCATCCGCCATGCCGGATATCCATATGGGCTACGGCTTTCCGATAGGCGGGGTTGCCGCCTTTGATGTCAGGGATGGCATCATATCACCGGGCGGTGTGGGGTACGACATCAACTGAGGGGTACGGCTCCTCAGGAGCAGCCTCTCCAGGGGAGAGGCGCTTCCGAGGATCAGGGACCTCGTGGAGGTCCTTTACAGCGACGTCCCCTCGGGGGTCGGATCGAAGGGCAGGATCAGGCTCGGCTCTGACGACGAACGGAAGCTCCTGCTGAAAGGCGCGCGATGGGCGGTCGAACACGGCATGGGCGAGGAATCGGACCTCGAAAAGACGGAGTCAGGAGGCATGATCGACGGCGCCGACCCCTCGCTCATAAGCACCAAGGCGTATGAACGGGGCCGCAGCCAGCAGGGCACCCTGGGGTCTGGCAACCACTTCCTTGAGATACAATATGTCGACGAGATCTACGACGAGAAGGCGGCGAACAGCCTCGGCCTTTTCCCGGACCAGGTCACGGTAATGATCCATACCGGATCACGGGGATTCGGACACCAGGTATGCACGGACTTTCTCGAGGTGATGGAGAGGGCGGTCGGCAAATACGGCATCTCGCTTCCTGACAGGGAATTGGCCTGTGCTCCTTTCAGCAGCCCCGAGGCCGGGGATTACCTTGCAGCGATGCGGGCGGCCGCAAACTATGCATGGGCCAACCGCCAGTGCATCACGCACTGGACGCGGGAGGCCTTCATGAAGGTGCTCGGAAGATCGCCTCAGTCACTCGGCATGGGGCTGGTGTATGACGTTGCCCACAATATCGCAAAAGTGGAGGACCATGTGGTAAACGGGAAGAAGATGAAACTGGTAGTGCACCGGAAGGGAGCCACGCGGGCCTTCCCGCCGGGACACCCTGAACTGCCCGCTGCATACCGCCACATAGGCCAGCCGGTCCTCATCCCCGGGGACATGGGCAGGGCATCCTTCGTCCTCCTCGGCACGGAAAAGGCGATGGAAGAGACCTTCGGCTCCACCTGCCACGGAGCAGGAAGGGTGATGTCCCGCCATCAGGCGATCAGGAAGGCCAAAGGCAGGGCGATCTGGAGAGAACTTGCAGACCGTGGTATCATTGTCCGGTCCGCCGGACGGGAGACCCTGGCAGAGGAGATGAGCGAGGCCTACAAGGATATCTCGGAGGTGGTTGATGTCGTACACCGGGCGGGGATATCGAAGAAGGTGGCAAGGCTCAGGCCCCTCGGCGTGGTGAAAGGATAGTGCTGATGATGAAACTGCGGATAGGGAGGTTCTCGTACTCAAACCTCTTCCCCCTGTTTTTCATGCTCGACAGCGAGGCTGACTGCTCTTCGTACGAGTTTATCGAAGGCGTCCCCTCTGAACTCAACAGAAAGATCCGTCAGGGCGAGATAGACGTGAGTCCGTCGTCATCCATCGAGTACCTGAGGAACCAGGAGCTCTACGATCTGATCCCGAACCATTCGATCAGCTCCCGGGGACCGGTGGGCAGCATCTTCCTCTTCAGCAAGAGGCCTATCGAGACGCTCGATGGTCTGACCGTGCTCACCACGTCCCAGTCCGAGACCTCGGTTGTCCTCCTGCACATCATCCTGACGAAATTCTACAACATCTTCTGCCACCTCATGCCGACCTCTGAGCCGATAGCATCTGCCCTGCGGTCTCACGAGGCGTATCTGCTCATCGGAGACGACGCCCTGACCGAGGCGCTGAAATGGCCCGGATTGCATATCTACGACCTGGGAGACCTCTGGTACAAGAACACGGGGCTTCCATCTGTCTTCGCCCTCTGGATCGCCCGCAGGCAGTGCTGCATGGACCGGCCCGGGCTCCTGGAGCGCTTCAGGGAAGACCTCGACCGGGCAAAAGACAGGGCGCTCAGGGACCTTCCCGCCGTGGCCGCGGTATCGCCTCTCAGACATGTCCTGACTCAGGAAGAGCTGGTCGCGTACTGGAAAGGCATATCCTTCGATTTCGGACAGGAGCACAGGCAGGGCCTTGACCTCTTCAGCCGATACGCCCGGCAACTCGGCCTCATGTGAGGCCACAAACCTCTTCCTAAAAAAAGGACCCTTTTTCTCAAAAGAGAAACAAGTCCCTATCCTTGGCTTTAGTTTACCTGCTTTTTTGTATTGGCATAAATATTGTAAATGGTTTACAATAGCGTCCATTATTGAAACGAAAGGAGGTGATTCGGATGAAGAAGGCGATAGCAATCGTAATTTCCCTTATCTTTGTATTGGCGATCGCGTCAGTGACCTTCGCTGCTGAGGCGAAGAAGGAGGCAGCTCCTGCTGAAAAGAAGGAGGCTCCCGCCAAGGCCGAGAAGAAGGCAGCCGAGAAGAAGGCAGCCCACAAGCAGGTCACCGGTGAGGTGGCAGCTGTAGATGCAAAGGCAAACACCCTGACCGTAAAGGGCAAGAAGGGTGATGTCACCGTCTCCGTGGATGACAAGACCAAGGTCATGGCCGGCAAGGACAAGAAGTCCCTGGCCGACGTGAAGGCTGGCGACAAGGTCACCGTGAAGTACGTGGAGGCTGACGGCAAGAACACGGCCAAGAACGTGGATATCAAGGCGGCTCCTGCTAAGAAGGAGGAGAAGAAGAAGGCCGAGAAGGCAGCTCCTGCTAAGAAGGAAGAGCCCAAGAAGGAGGCAGCTCCTGCAGCAGCTCCCGCTGCAAAGCCTGCAGAGAAGAAGCCCAAGGCAGCTGGTTATTAATTCGGCTGTTGAGTCTTTATTTATATGGATACCTCCTCAGGGAGTGGACATACAAGGCGCCCTGAGGAGGTATTTCTTTTAGCTAGGCGAAAATGGCATCATGGATAAAGAGATGGAAATAGTCGTATCCTTCCCCCCGAGAGGCCCGTTGATCTCACTGATGACAGGCATCGTCCTGCTCATGCTCTTTTCCGGATGCACCCGGCAGCCCGTTGAGGCCGTCAACGCAGCCCGTGCCGCCGTCGATTCGGCCGCCGGAGAGGGGTCTGAGAAATATGCTCCCGCTGACGCCCGGAGGGTCAATACCGAACTCGCAGCAGCCCTGACCGAGGTGAAGATACAGGATGCAAAGCTGTTGAAGGACTATAAGAAGGCTGTCGAGATGCTCAACCGGGTAAAGGCCGACGCGGAAGCGGTGAAGGCCTCTCTGCCCTCAAAAAAGGAAGAAGCGCGCAAGAAGGCGGTGGAGTCCGTAGAGACCGCGATCGCGGCGGTGGACGAGACGAAAATCGTGATCGTCAGGACGGCCAGGAAGAGCGTAAAGGATGGCGTTGAAGCGATCGCCGCTGATGTCAAGGGCCTGGATGAGGCCCTCGCCGATATCCGGCGGTTCATGAAGCAGGAGGACTATCTGGCAGCTGCTGAAAAGGCCTCCGCACTCCAGGAGAAGGCTGCCGGCATCACCCGGACGTTCCGGCAGCATGATGAAAAAAGATCGCTCCAGAAGACAGCCCGCCTGAAGTAGGTCCCCGCGTCGCTGCGCGACGGGCATCACCCTGGCCCTGAAGCCGCGGGAAAACGGTATTCCGGATTGACCTTCCAATGGATCTTTAAGATACAATAGGCTATGCGTCTCGACACACATATCTTCAAGGACTACTTCCTCCGGATGTCCCTGAACAAGAAGCTGACCTCGATGATGCTCCTGCTGAGTCTGAGCCTCATATCGATCTACGTATTCCTGTACTATCAGACGGAGCGGGCGGTCTACCGGGAACTGGCCCAGCAGACCTCCGAGCTCTCCAAGGCGATCCAGGTCGGCGTCGAAGAGGTGACCAGCAGCGGGGCAACAGATGAAAAAAGGCTCCAGAATTATCTTCAGAAGCTCAACACCAGGGGCGTCAAGGAACTCTCCGTCATCAGCAACACCGACAAGATCATCTCCAGCTCCAACCCCAAGAACGTCGGGAAATGGATCACCACGAAGAGGAAAGACCTGATCTTCAAGGCCGAACTGGGCGAGCCGGTCACCGGCGAGGGAGGCCATTCCTACAACGTCATCATCCCGGTGGTTGCAGGTGAGAAGCATTACGGCTATATCCATCTCACGATAAACACCGAGGATTTTTCGGGTCTTATGCGCAAGCGGCTTTTACAGAGGATGTTGGCTGCCGTCGTTGTCTTCGGCTTCGGCATCGTCTTCATCGTCTATCTTGCAAAACGCTACACCAAGCCGATCGAAGAGGTGGTGGAGGCCGCCCGCATGGTCGCCGGTGGCGACCTCAATCAGTCTCTCGAGACCGAGCGGAAGGATGAGATCGGCGAACTCACGCACAGCTTCAACTATATGGTGCAGAGGCTGCGGGAGGAGCGGGAACTCGAGGAGAGGCTCCGCAAGGCCGAGCACCTTGCCGGTATCGGCCAGTTTTCGACGAGCATCGCCCACGAGATACGCAATCCCCTCAACTTTATCAGTCTCTCGATCGACCACATGAAGGAACGATACCGTCCGGCGGAGCCAGACAAGAGCAAGGCTTTCGACTCTCTTATCAGCAATATCAAGAAGGAGATCCAGAGGGTGAGCGGCTTTGCGGAGAGCTTTCTCGAATACGGCAGGCCCCTGGAACTGCGTCTTGAAAAGACCAGGATCGTAGAGCTGATCGAGGACGTCCTGAGCCTTGTCATGGCAAAGGCCGAGAAGGAGAACATCCGGATCGTCAGGGAGTACGAGACAGAGCCGGAGCTCCTCATGGACAGCGAATTCATCAAGACCTGCCTTTATAACGTGATCCTCAACGCCTTCCAGGCGATGCCCCGGGGAGGCACCCTCACCATCACAACGACGCCCCAGGACCGCTGGTGCTGCGTCACCATCGCCGACACAGGGGTGGGTATTTCCGAGGAGAAGGCAGCCCGGATCTTCACCCCCTTCTTCACGACGAAGAGCAAGGGGCTGGGGCTCGGTCTCGCCCTCACCAAGCGGGTCATCGAGGAGCACGGGGGCAAGGTCGATTTCAGGTCAACAGAGGGCGCGGGAAGCACGGTGACGATATTATTGCCCACGGAAAAGGAGATCTAAGATGCCGGTCGTTCTTGTGGTGGATGACGAGCCCCTGCAGCGTGACATTCTCAAGACCATACTCCAGGACGAAGGGTTCGAAACGCATGTCGCGGCCTCGGGCGAGGAGGCCGTGACGATCGCCCGCGAGTTCAGGCCGGATGTGATCCTGAGTGACCTGAAGATGGAAGGCATGGACGGAATCGAGCTTATCGAGCGGGTATCAGAGCTCAAGTCGTCCGCCACGGAGTTCTTCGACCCCACCATCATCATCATGACGGCGCACGGTACTATATCCTCGGCGGTCGAGGCGATGCGCCGGGGCGCCTTCGACTACCTTACCAAACCCCTCAACAAGGACTCCCTCATCCTCACCGTCCGGCGGGGCACCGAGAGGACAGACCTCCTCCGGGAGAACCTCCAGCTCCACCGCGAACTCTATGACCGGTTCAGGATGGAGGGCATCGTCGGCAAGTCCCCGAAAATGCAGGAGGCGATCGAGATCATGAGAAAGGTCTCCGGAAGTCCGGCGACCGTCCTCATCCTCGGCGAAAGCGGCACGGGGAAGGAACTGGTCGCTCGGGCCATTCACTACAACAGCCCGAGGAGATCGAAGGCGTTCACCGCCCTGAACTGCGCTTCCATCCCGGAGAACCTCTTCGAAAGCGAGCTCTTCGGGTATGAGCCGGGCGCCTTCACCGGAGCCTCCACCCGAAGGATAGGTCTCTTCGAGGCGACCAACGGGGGCACCCTCTTCCTCGATGAGATCGGGGACATGCCGCCGCTGATGCAGTCGAAGCTCCTGCGGGTGATACAGGACCGGGAGATCCGCCGTCTCGGGGGAAAGGACGCCATCAAGGTGGACGTGCGGATCATCAGCGCGACGAACAAGGACCTCGAGAAGGAGCTGGCAAAGGGCAATTTCAGGGAAGACCTCTACTACCGCCTCCGTGTCGTCAGCATCGACCTGCCGCCCTTGCGAGACCGGAAGAACGATGTCCCCGAGCTGGTCGCCTTCTTCATCAACAAGTACAATGCTGAATTCGGAAAACGCCTCAAGAGCGCGGAGCCGGCCGCCGTCAAGGCCCTCAGTGAGTATACCTGGCCCGGGAATATCCGGCAGCTCGAGTCGGTAATCGAACGCGCGGTCATCATGAGCGACGGTGACAGCGTCCGGCTGAAGGACATCAAGGGCGAACTGAGGACCTTCCAGTCGCCCGACTGCTTTGACTTCGATCTGCCGGAGGAGGGGCTGAACTTCGAAGAGCTCGAAGAAAAACTCCTCCGCAAGGCGATGACAAAGGCGAACGGGGTCGTGGCAAAGGCCGCCAAGCTCCTCGGTATGAGCTACAAAACCTTCTGGTACCGGTGGGAGAAGCTCACCCCGAACAGCCCCCCGGGCAAGAAGGACGCGCCTCCCGAATAGTCGTGATGATCCCTCCCGGCGGCTTCGTCGCCCTTTCTGTCGGCATTTCACACGACGAGCGGGAGGGTGCGCCGCCGATCCACCGCCTGCCCGACGCATCCCTTTCCGGCCGGTCGTTCTTTTCGGCTGGAATTGTCGTCCAAATCCGTTATAATGTTTTGGAGTTCACTACGAGGAGGCCTACATGAGTAAGAAGGTTATTCTTGCGATCGCATCGTGTGCCGTTGCGGTCCTGGTTGCCGGCGTTGCGCTGTCGGCAGAAAGCGTGAAGTACACCATCCATTACCCGGCCGGATATCGCAACTGGGCCCACGTGAAATCCATGGTCATCCAGAAAGGTCATCCCCTGTTCGAGACCTTCGGCGGGATACACCATGTCTACGCCAACAGCAGGGCCCTGGAGGCGATGAAGACGGGCACCCCCTATCCCAACGGATCGATCCTCGTCTTCGACCTCCTGGAGGCAAAATCTGAGAACAACGCGGTCACCGAGGGGCCCCGCAAGATGCTCTACGTCATGCAGAAGGGGGCCACAAAATTCGCCGTTACCGGAGGATGGGGGTTCGGCGGCTTCAAGGACGATTCAAAAGAGCGCGCAGAGATCGACCCCGTGAAGGCCTGTTTTGCCTGCCACGAAGAAAAAAAGAAGAACGACTACGTGTTCACCAACTACCGGTGATGAACCCCGACAGGACCCCCGGGATGAATAAGGGAGAGACAATGCACGGGATTGCGACAGCTTTTTTCGCGGCGTTCATGTGCCTTCCGGCAGCGGCCCTTGCCGTACCCTCCGGCAAGACACTCACCTGGCCGGACGGGACTCAGGGCACCGTCGCCTTCGAGGGGAAGGAGCATGCTGAGAAGGGACTGAAATGCGATGCCTGCCATCCGGGCCTCTTCCCGATGAAGAAGGGCGCAGCAAAGATGACGATGGAGGCGCTGAACCAGGGCAGGTTCTGCGGCGCGTGCCATAACGGGACCGCAGCCTTCAGCACGGCCGACCCGAAGAAATGTCACAAGTGCCACAAGGCAGAATCAGGGAAGAAGCATAAGGAGAAACACGGCGAGAGCCACGGACATCACGACTGAGGCGGAGGAGCCCCTGGGCGAATTAATCGACCAGGAGAAAGGCGCACTTCAGATATTCCGTCTCCGGCATGGAGAGCAGCACCGGATGGTCCCTGTCCTGGGAGCGCAGGTCAAGGAGCCTTATGCTCCTCCGCGCATCCCGCGACGCATCCCTGATCATATCGAGGAACATGTCTCTTCCGAGGTGATACGAGCACGAGGACGTGGAAAGCAGCCCTCCCCTCCTGAGAAGCCTCATGCAGAGCCCATTCAGCTCGCGGTAGGCCTTCACCGCCTCCTTCAACCTTGCGCTGCTCTTCACAAAGGCGGGCGGATCGAGGACGATAAAGTCGTATCTTTCCTCCCCCTCGCGCACCTCCGACCCGGCGAATGAAAAGACATCGCCTCTGAGAAACCGGGCGCTGCCTTTGAGGTTGTTGAGTGAGGCATTTCGCTCCGCCTGACCGACCGCACGCTCCGACTCATCGACGCCAGTCACCTCAGCACCCGCAGCTGCCGCTGCCAGAGACCATGGACCCGTGTAACAGAAAAGATCGAGTCCCCTGCCTCCCGAGATCAGACCGCCGAACATCCGCCTGTTTTCCTTCTGGTCGAGAAAATATCCCGTCTTCTGGCCTTCAAGAAGGTCCACCTCGAGGAGAACGCCATCTTCGTGCACCAGCGGCAACGGTCGCGGACCTCCCTTCACCACCTCCCTGTACCGGGGAAGCCCTTCCAGGTCCCTGCTCCTGCCCTCATTCTTTATCACGATCGCATCGGGATTGAGTATCTCATCGAGGAGGCTGATGAGCATATCCTTCATCCGATCCATGCCGAGGGTCAGGATCTGGACGGCGATGCTGCCGGCATACCGGTCCACGATGAGGCCGGGGAGGTAATCGGCCTCGCTGAAAACGAGACGTACGGCGTCCCGGCCCCGGAAGAACCGCTCCCGCATCTTTACCGCGGCCATTATCCTTGCCCTGAGGAATTCCCGGTCAATCTGCCTGCGCTCATGCGTAAGGATGCGGACCGCTATGAGGCTGCTGGGATTGATGTATCCCGTGCCGAGAAAATTCTCCTGCATGTCGAGGACCTCGACAACCGACCCCGGCTCATATCCCCGGACAGGCTCGCTGATTTCATTGGAGAAGACCCATAGATGACCGCTGTGCAGCCTCTTCGTCCTCCTGACATGAACCTTCTGTGTCATTGCTTCAGGAAGAGCAGGAAGCCGTTTGCAAAGTAGACGAGGCCGAGGACCCCGGTCACCAGGCCGGCGTACCAGACGGGCTTCTTCTTCAGAAGGGCTGCAATGGAGGACAGGAGGATGGCTATCTGGAGAAAGATGACAGCCATACCGAACGCCTTGGAATGGATCTGCGCATCGTCACGCACCTTCTCGAGATTCCTCGCGTCCTTCTCGATCGTCGCCTTCTCCTCGTCGTATTTCTTTATCTTCTTGCCGTAGGCATCGATCCTCTTTTGATAGTCTTCGGCAACCGGCCGGGACGACCTCGGCCCCATCGCCTTCAGCTCGAGTTCCAGCTTGTCCTTCTGCATCTCGTAGATATACCCCTTGATGCTCTTCGCCTGATAGAAGGCCCACATGTCCGACGCCTGCGTCTGGCTCAGGATGGACCGCGTCGAAAAGTTGCCGCCCTTGAAGGTCGAGAGAGTCGCACAGACCGCCAGGATGACCGTCGTAAGGGCGAGGTAGTTAAGCCATTTTTCCTTCTTTTCTTCTGCCATGCCTTGATTTCCTTTCCGTGCCTTGAAATCGGGGACTCGTCGGGCCCGCGATGCGGTGTTCCATTATATCCGAAGAGACAGGGGGAACGGTACAGGATACGGGAAGAAGGCTAAACAGGAAGCGCAGGCCGGGAAGCCGGCCGCCCTGACCTTCCCGGGAGCAGCAGGACTACTGTTTCAGCTTCTTGAGGGGCTCGAGGCACTCCACAAGCTGCTGGCACTTCTGCTTGGCCAGCTCCGGCCTGTCTCCAACGTATTCGAGCACATCGATCGTCCGGGAGGCCTCGGAGAGACTGTCGCCGAGCTGTCTGAAATCTGAACGGAATGAGGCGAGCATACGGTTCAGTTCGTATGCGGTTTCCTTGAAGTCGTCCTCTCTTCGGAGCCATATATTGAAGGCCAGATTTCCATCGGCAGCATTCTCTATGTCCTTGCTCAGCCGGTAGAGCGGGCCGGCGGACTTGTGATGCACATATCTGAGATAGATAAAGAGGGCGGCTATGGTAAAGATGATCGCAAATATGCTGGAGTATATCAGATAGGTCCGCGTAATCTCTCCAAGGGTCTCGGCGCTGATGTGGCTCCGCCACCGCATCGACTCCATGTTCCGGTAAGACAGAACGTTGAACAGGCCGAGCTCGAGGAGGAGTCCGGCAGAACATATCATGATGATCCGCAGGATGATCCTGCCCTGGTAATCCCTGTCGATGAAATAGTTCCTCCGTTTGTAGTCCGCCATGGCCCCTCCTATTTATCGTGGCACGAGGTGCAGAGAGTTGCATTGCTCGTGGCCAGCTTCTTCGGCAGTTTCGAATACATATCATGGCACGTCCCGCAACCGATCCTCCCGCTGAAGAGCCTCAGCTTCCTGTCCAGCATCGACACCGGCTGCAGCCCTCCCTTCCTCATGCGGCTCTCCCGGTAATTGACGCCGATCGGATGGGAACCGCTGTCGTGGCTCCAGACCCCCTCCCCGAAGTTGAAGCTGGCCGCCCTGCCGATATTGCCGTCATGACAACTGATACATTCCATGGACATGGGATCGAGCGGCCTGGTCTGATCAGTCACCGTATACCTGCTTCCCAGGTGGGCGGTCGAAACCATCTCGATATGACTGTCCAGGCTCCGCTTGGTCTGATGGCAGGACAGGCAGAAATCCCTGCCGACAACAGGCCGCCTCAGGAAGTAGGTCTTGCTGCCAAACGAGGAAAAACGGTTCTCGTGGATATTGTGGCAGGTATTGCAGGTAATCCTGCCGTTTGACAGGGGCAGGTCAGCGGGCACCTTCACCAACTCGGGAAGGGTATCGACCGGGTGGGAAGAGTTCTTCGTGAGCTTCCGGTGGCAGCTCTGGCACATCGTGGTGATGGACGTCCTCATCGCCTTAGGATTCTCTGATGCGTCAATATGGCATTTCTGACACTCGTCCTCGGAAAACGCATGAGGACTTTCCGACACCGTATGGGCGATATAAGCAGTCGCCGCAAGCACCACCACGGCAAGAAGGAAAAGCAGCACCTTCATACCTTTATCCCCGCGAGCACCTTCTTCAGCTCCTGCATGCGCTCCGCCATCTTGAGCCTCGTGGCGGCAGCCCCCTCCATGTTCCCCGCCTCGATCAGCTCCCTGAGGGCAAGGGCATCCCGCTGCATGTCCTGGACGCTGTTCCTCACCTGCTGGTACCGGTTCCCGTATATGCGGGCGAAATTGTTCAGGGAATCGGCCATGGTATGGATCATATCGTCTTCCCTGAACCGGATGGGCATATCGAACTTTCCTTCGGTGAGCTGCCGCGCGGCCATCCTCGTCCTGACGAGGGGCCCCACGATCTTGTGGGTATGAAGTACCCCGATCACCGCGATTCCGAACATGGAAAGCAGCCCAAAGCCGATAAAAATAAAGGCGCTTTCCCTGATAACCTCAGTCTTGTAAAGAGACAGCTGGGCGATCTTCTGTTCGTAGGTCTGGCCTATACCCTGTCCTGAACTGAAATAGAAGAAGCCTGCCGATACAAGGGCGCTGAGAATAACCACCAAAACAGTGAGGGTAACGAGCTTAACGGAAAAGGACTTGTGAACCACATCAAGAGGATGCATGGTCCTCCTTTGTCATGATGTAATTAGCGCTCTATGCCTCTTATCGGAATGCATCGTCAGAAACTTTAGTCCTCCTTTGATTATAATTTTATCACCTCTGGGGGTGAAAGCAAGTTTTGACGGTGCCGAATACCAGGAGATGTTCATAAGGCGTCGTTTGCCTTCACCGAAAAAGTGTGCTACATAGGAACTGACAAAGGCGATGCCAGGCAAACTCAAGGAGGAAATATCATGAAACAGGCTGTTGCCCTGCTGGTTCTCGTTTCCCTGCTGGGGTTATCCCTCGGCTGCACACCATACCACACTGAAGGGGCGGGCGCGGGCGCTGCAGTCGGAGGAGTGACCGGAGCGATCCTGGACAGCAGGAACCCCTGGCGCGGAGGCGTTATCGGCGGCATCCCCGGAGCCATTCCGGGGGCCACCATAGCCGATGTCTCCCATAAGGCCTCGCGGGAGGCTGCCCTGCATGACAGGCCGGTTGAATACCGCACCGAGGACGGAAGGGGCGTCTACCGCGCAGACCCGCTCGGGTATGATCAAAGGACCCGATGCAAAAAGGTGCATGAGCGGGTGTGGGAAGACGGCCGGCTGGTGAGGGACCAGGTCCGGGAGGTCTGCGAGAGCGAACGGTACGAGAAAAGCAACTGACCCGGCCTGAAGGAAAAAGGCCCGTGGCGCCGCTCCCGTGGCGCCACGGGCCTGATAATTCGCGCCCTATCTTCCTTTTGCCTCGAACCCGGCCGCAGCAAGTCCGCTGATGATCTCATCCAGATGCCCTTTTCCCCTGATCTCGACCGTAAAGATCACCCTGGTTTTGACTACCGGGAGATCCGAGCCGAGACGGTCGTGGACAACATTCACGATATTCCCCTTGCGCGAGGCGATGACGCCGGTCAGGGCATGGAGCCTCCCGGGCGCGTCATCGACAACCACCTCAAAGACCCCGACACGTCCGGACGTCACCAGGCCCTTGTGGATGATGCGGTCGATCAGGGTGAAGTCGATATTGCCGCCGCTGACCACAAGGACGACACGGCTGCCCCGGTAGCGCTCCCTGTCCGAAAGAAGCGCCGCCAGGGGGACTGCGCCGGCACCCTCGACGACCAGCTTCTTTCTCTCCAGAAAGAGCAATATCGACATGGCTATCGACTCTTCGTCAACGACGACCATGTCGTCAACGTATCTCTGCACCGCCTCAAAAGGCCTGTCGCCCATCCGGCCGACGGCGATGCCGTCTGCGATAGTGGCCTCAGGCGCGATCTCGGTCAGTTTCTTGTCCCTGAATGACCAATAGCCCGCGGCAGCGGACCGAGTCTGGACCCCGATCACCCTTGCCTTCGGAGAAAGTTCCTTTGCAGCCGCGGCGACCCCCGCAATGAGGCCTCCTCCGCCCACGGGGACGAAGACGCAGTCAGCATCAGGCAGCTCATCGAGTATCTCGACCCCCACCGTCCCCTGTCCGGCGATGATCTCCTCATCGTCAAAGGCATGGATGAAGGCATGATCCCTCAGGGAGAGGGCATACTCCAGGGCGTCCGCAAAGCTCTCCCCCCGCAGTACAACGTCGGCTCCGTATCCCCGGGTCGCCTCCTGCTTGACGATCGGCGCGGTGACCGGCATGACGATGGTGGCGTGTTTCCCGCACCGGGCTGCCGCAAAGGCAACACCCTGGGCATGATTGCCCATGGAGGCGGCGGACACCCGCGTACCGCTGACGCGGGACACCTTGTTGAAGGCGCCCCTCACCTTGAAGGAACCGGTCTTCTGCAGGTTTTCGACCTTCAGAAAGACCTCTGCCCCGGTCATCGAGCTGAAGGAACTGGAATAGATCAGCGGGGTCCGGTGAACATGCGTCCGGATCCTCTCGCCGGCTGCCCGTATTTCACGAAGAGTCACCATGGTCCCGGACCGCCCGTCAGCCCCGATCCCCCTGCTTCCGTAGCCGAAACAGCATGACTGCGGCACCCAGAAACATGATGAGGCTGATGCCCTGGGACGTAGAGACGTGGGGCATGATAAAACCCCTCACCTCGTCGCCCCGGTAGACCTCCACCACCGAGCGGATGACCGAATAATTCAGGATGTATACCCAAAAGAGCCTGCCGTTGAAAGACTCCCGCCTGCCGAGAAACATAAGGACAAGAAAATTCAGAATCTCGGCGCCGGACTCATACAGCTGCGACGGATGAAGCGGCACGCCGCGTATCGCAAGGGTCTCGGGATGGGAAAAGGTAACCGCCCAGGGAAGGCCGTCAGCCGGCTTCCCGTAACAGCACCCGGCGCAAAAGCATCCCAGCCGCCCGATCGCGTGTCCTATGGCTATGGACGGGGCCCACACATCAGCGGTCTTCCAGATAGGCAGGCCCTGCTTTCGCGTATACCAGAGGGCGGTGGGAATGGCAAGCAGTACGCCGCCGTAAAAGACGAGTCCGCCCTCCCATATCTTCACGATATCCAGCGGACGGGAAGAAAAAAATGACCAGTTCTGGCCGACGAAAAAAATCCGCGAACCCACGATCGCCGCCAGAAGACTGTAAAAACCTATATCCGTGATCTTCTCCGGCGACAACCCCGCCCTCTTCGCCCTCATCACCGCAAAGCCCAGGGCGACCAGGAATCCTATGGCTATCAGAAACCCATACGTATGGATGGTAAGCGGTCCTATCTTGATCAGTACGGGAAACATGCTCTCCTCTTACATGCGGATGTATTTGCTCATTCATTATACCATCCCGGCGATGCAGTCCGATGCCCGGAGGGACGCGGTAGAGAGAACGACTGCCGGCATCTTCATGCCCGGCCGGATCTGCTGTCTCCAAGTGTCGAACTCCCCGGGGTATTGAGCAAAATCAGACAATATCGTATTATGTCTGAGAGATTGGGCAGGGTATCATGTCTGAAGCACCCGACACCCGGAAAGAAGAAAAAGAAGAAAAAAGGGAAAGACTCCCCCTGGACGCTCGGCTCCTGGCCGATGCGGTCATTGAGCTGAATATTTCCCGCAGAAGCGTCTCTATCTACCCGCCTGATCATCCCGTAACCAGGGAGTCTGTGGGCCGGGCCTTTGAATTTCTCCTGAAGCTCTTCGAACTCAGAGGAACCATCACCCTCGGCATCGCCAAAGATATCCTCGTGGTGGATGAACACGTGCTCGACAGAAAAAATCCGGTCTTCAGGGAGTTCGCCCTGAGCCTCCATGAAAAGGGCATAGCAGCAGTCACCTTTGTCCTCGGCCTCACCGTGGACGAATTGCAGGGTCTCCACGAGATCATCACGGACAGGGGGTTTACCCATAAGGAAATAGGCGAGTCGGCGCAGAAGAAAGGGATCAGGAACATCCGGATCACCCCCCTCGATGTGTCGAAGTTCGGATTTGTCGAGGGAAAGGCAAGGCAGTCCGAGGATGACACCGGGCTCTGGATGACGTACGTCTCCAGCCTTCTTGAGGGAAGACTTCCCGATGACTACAGCGAAGGACTGCTTCTGTCTATCCCCCCCGAACAGATGGCGACTGCAGTCATGGGGCGTCTCGACCCGGACCAGACACCTGTCGAGACCTATGACCGCGTCATCACGTCCTACCTGAAAAAGAACGAGAGGACGGGCGTGCGGCCGGAACTCTTCAGCCGTTTTCTCGATTTCATCGACAAACTCGGCCCGGGACTCAAACAACAGTTTCTCAGCCGGGCCCTCGGCCGCCGGGCCCTGGATGCAGCGGAGATGGAGCACCTCGTCAGAGAAATTTCCCGGGATGAATTTGACCGTCTCATGAAGCTCTTCGCCGACCACTCGGCCCTCATACCCGAAAGCATCCGCAACCTCCTGGACAAGCTCGACAAAACCAAGGCGGGACGCCCCCTTCAGAATCCGACCGGGCACGACGCGGTCATTGACGATATCTCGATCAGTGAGGAAATCTCCTCCCTTTTCGGCACAGACAGCTTCACAAACTTCGTCTCCGGGGACTACCGCACCGATCTCAGGAAAATGCTCTCCGGACCGCGTACGCGATCCGTGTTCCTGACTGAACAGCTCGAGCGGGAATGCCGGTCCGAGGCGGTTGAGGCGCGATTCTCGGAACTCGTCCTCGAACTCATCGAAGCGGAGTCTCTTACCCGGGATGATTACCTGAGGTTTCTCACCGGCATGTCCGCTCTCGCATCCGGGTTTCTCGATACCGGACGGTTCCGCCAGATATCCGACATATACAACACCCTGTATTCCCATACACTCACCGGACGGTTCAGGGAAGAGGCGAAGAGCATGCTTGAGTTTTACTTTAATTCAGCCGATTTCATAAACCGGTTCGTGGCAGCCGTGAAAATGTGGGGCAGGTTCGACCGCGAGGGCGTCATCAGGATGGTGAGGGTGCAGAAGCTCCACCTGATAGACCCCCTCATGAACTCCCTCGTTGAGGAAAAGGACGCAGCCATCCGGAGGTTTCTCCTGCAGGTGCTCGCCAGTCTCGGAAGTGACATTCTGCCCGAAGCCGGCAAGAGACTCGAGGACGGCCGATGGTACGTTGTGCGGAACATGCTCTATCTGATCAGGGAGGCCCGCGGGACGAAGCTGCTTCAACGGGTGAGGCGGCTTGCCCGGCATGAGGACAGCCGTGTCTGCATCGAGGCTGTCAGGACACTGATGCAGTTCGGCACAACCGACGCCCTTACCTATCTGCGCCATTACCTCCGCAGCAGCGATCAGGAGCTCAAAGAACAGGCGGTGAGGCTCGCCGGCATTCACCGTTGCGAAGGGCTGATGCCCGAACTGCTCGAAATACTGCAAAAGAAGACCCTCCTTGGTGACGACACGCCGGTGAAGTTGTCGGCGACAAAAGCCCTGGCCGAGATCGGCGACCCGCGGTCCGTTCCGGTGCTCATGAAGGTCTGCACCTCCCGCCCCATCCTGTACCGCCGGGCCGGCGATGCCCTGAAGCTTGAGATATTCAGGAGCCTGGCCCACTATCCCCGCTCGGCAGTGGCCCTTCTTCTGGATCTTGGCCTCAAATCCGGGAATGAGGAAATACGCGCCATCTGCACCCTCCTGACCGATGAAGGAAATGCCGATGCAGCCACCTAAATTCGCCGAGTTTGTTTCCTGTCTCATGACCGCGATATCGAGTTGTGCGCTGTATGGCGAATCACATCCCCTGATCCGGGAATTCTCTTCGCGGGCGCTCACGCTCCTCCCCGATCTCTGCGAGAATGACGCTCTCAGCATCGTGATGATCGGCGGGAGCCTCATCGTCAACGATGAGCCCTGCGTCGAAAAAGGGGTCCAGGTAACCGGCTTCATGACACGAATGAAGAAGAAGAGGATCGACAGGATCGTCTTTCGGGCCGGTCTTGACGAGGAGGAACTCCGGCGTTTCTTCTCCACGGTCGCATCCCGTGATGCGCTGTCCTCGAGTCCCCATATCGCGGTGGGAACCATCGAGGTGAAGCTGGGCCGCGAGGGCCTGGAGGCCGGCACCCTTCTTGACGAGGGTGCGGGCCGGGTCAAAGAAGCGATCGCCGGGGTCTCACGTTTCAGGCCCCTTGACATGACAGGTCTCGAAGATGCAGTGGTCTCTTTTCTGTCGGCGCTCAGGAGAGAGAGCAAGATGCTCCGCATCATCAGCCCGGTCAAAACCCATAACGAGTATACGTACATCCATGCCACGAACGTCTCCGTTCTCACCATTTTCCAGGCCGAAACCCTGGGCATGAAGGGAGAGGAGCTGCACGATATCGGCCTGGCGGGCCTTCTTCACGACATAGGGAAGATGTTCGTCGCAACGGAGGTGCTGGACAAACCCGGCGGGCTCGACCCCGCGGAGTGGAATGAGCTGAAACAGCATCCCCTGGAAGGCGCCGTCTATCTGTCGCGTCTTGCCGATGTCCCCCCCCTGGCATCCATCGTCGCCTTCGAACATCATATGAAGTTCGACGGCAGCGGCTATCCTGATACCAGGAAGATCGGCAGGACGCAGCACCTCGTCAGCCAGATGGTCGCCATCTCCGATGTCTTTGACGCGCTGAGGACCGAGCGGCCGTACCGGAAGGCGCTCGATGTCAGGGTCATCGCCGGCATGCTCAGGGAAGGGGCTCAGAGGCGCGAGTTCAACCCCGTCCTCGTAGACTCCTTTCTTTCTTCCCTCGCGGCGATTGCCTGCGTAATGTGACCCTCGCCCTCCCGGGCGAACCGGGCCGGCGGAATCAATGCACAGGAGGCTACAATTTTGTAGGTACGACAAAATTGCAGGTCCGGTCTATCGTCCCATCATAAAAGAGTTGTTTCCGCTTCGGAGTTGCCGGTCCTACAATAATGTGGCTTCCACGGGCCCGCCGCCCGACTATTCTCCTTATTATTCGGGCGGTAACCCTTGGCATGCTTTTGGCTACATCAATGCAAAATATAAACCATCTCGAGGTGCCCCGATGAAAACCGTTTCCGTGCTGCTTCTCCTGCCCTTTCTCATGCTCTTGACGCCCTTAGGCGCTCTTGCTGCCGAGGCGCCAAGGGTCGATGCGGGCGACACCGCATTCGTCCTCGTCTCTGCTGCTCTTGTCATGCTCATGACGCCCGGACTCGCCATGTTCTACGGCGGCATGGTCAGGAGGAAGAACGTCCTGGGCACCATTATGCACAGCTACGTGGCTATCGCGCTCGTCAGCCTCCAGTGGATACTCGCAGGGTACAGCCTCTCCTTCGGTCCCGATGTTTCAGGCATTATCGGGAATCTCGACTGGGCATTCCTCAGGGGGGTCGGCACCTCCCCCAATCCTGATTACGCCGCAACGGTGCCTCATCTCGCCTTCATGATATACCAGGCGATGTTTGCGGTCATTACGCCTGCGCTCATCAGCGGCGCGATAGCCGAACGCATGAAATTCTCCGCCTATCTGCTGTTCACTCTCGCGTGGACGACTCTCGTATATGATCCCGTTGCGCACTGGGTATGGGGCAACGGCGGATGGCTCAGGAATCTGGGCGCCCTGGACTTTGCAGGAGGCATCGTCGTTCATATAACCTCCGGCATCTCGGCCCTTGCGGCGGCCCTCTACCTGGGCAGGAGGAAGAACTACCAGCGCGAACCGATGCCTCCTCACAATCTGCCGATGACCGTGCTGGGAGCCGGGCTCCTCTGGTTCGGCTGGTTCGGGTTCAACGCAGGCAGCGCGCTGGCGTCGGGAGGGCTCAGCGTCATCGCCTTTGTCACGACCCATGCCGCCGCGGTATCGGCAACCCTTACATGGATGCTGATCGAATGGTTCCACCGCGGCAAGCCGACCATGTTCGGCGCCGCAACCGGCTCCATTGCAGGACTTGCCACCATCACGCCCGCATCGGGATTCGTCGGGCCGATGTCGGCTTTGGTCATCGGGATGCTTGCCGGGGGCCTCTGCTATGTGTCCCTGAACGTGAAAGGCAGATTCGGGTATGACGATTCCCTCGACGCCTTCGGCGTACACGGCGTGGGAGGTATCCTGGGCACGTTCGGGGCCGGCCTCTTCGCCCAGAAGATGATCAATGCATCCGGCGCCGACGGACTCTTCTTCGGCAACCCGCGGCTGCTGCTGATTCAGATGGCCGCCATACTCTCCGTTGTCATCTACTCGTTCGTCGTCACCTTCATCCTCCTGAAACTTGTCGGAATGATTGCCGGGCTCAGGGTCTCGGAAGAAGACGAGGTGCTCGGCCTGGACATCAGCCAGCACGAGGAAAGCGGGTATACCCTGTAGCAGGCTGAAACCTTTACTCCGCCCCGTAAGGTATAATTGATGATCCTGTCGATCAGGAACTCAATCGCGGGGGAATAATCGTCATGAACCAGACCCGGTGGTATACCATACTGGCTGCCTCACTCATCGCCGCCTCCGCGGTGTCATATCTGACACAAATCGTCCTCTTCCAACGCACGGAGGACACGTTCTTTTACATGCTCCAGGACATCGCCTTCGTGCCTATTCAGGTACTGCTCGTCACCCTCATCCTCAACCAGCTCCTGTCTTCTCGGGAGAGGCGAGCCCTGATGAAGAAGCTGAACATGCTTATCGGCACCTTCCATATCGAGGCGGGAGCGGAGCTGATACGGCGGTGTTCGGCCTTCACCGGTGACCTGAACGAAATCCGGAGGCAGCTGAACGTCGACCCCCGATGGACCTCGCGGGAATTTCATGCCGCAGCGGCCTTCGTGAAGGGCAGGGACCTGAGGATCGACAGCAGATCCGGCGATCTCAACAGCCTCAAGGCCCTGCTGGAGTCAAAACGGCATTTTCTCCTCAGCCTTCTGGCCAATCCGAATCTTCTTGAGCATGATTCCTTCACCGACCTGCTCTGGGCGGTCTTCCATCTGGCCGAGGAACTTTCGGCACGCAAGAGTCTCGATGGGCTGCCCCGGGTGGATTATGACCATCTCTCCGGGGACATTAAACGTGCCTATGCGCAGCTGCTGGTGGAGTGGCTTTACTACATGAAGCACCTCAAGGAAGATTATCCGTACCTCTTTTCGCTGGCAGTGAGGATGAACCCCCTGGACCCCGAGGCCGACGCCGTGGTGAAGGGGTGACTGCGGTTAAGGGCAATCGGACGATATTCGGCGCTTCTCCGTGACGGCGGCAGACCTGTTGATTAAATAAAGATAATTTGACATTCAGCTGACAGGCGAATTAGAGTAAAACATATGTACGCCGGTCTGTATGCGGTTCCAAGAATAGATGAAAGAAGGACCTTTGTCGGCGCCATCGAGTACTTCCTGCCCGCCCGTTCCCGCGAGTTTCTGCTCGGCTTGACCGTCAACATAAGCGATTCCGGACTCTGCATCAAGACTTCGGCTTCTCTTGGGGTGGGGGAAATAGTGGTGATACGAAATAAGCTTCCCGTGCCGTGCAAGAAGGCGGCGATCATGTGGGTCAGGAAAGATCCGAAGAACTTCTATAGGGCGGGACTTCGTTTCCTCAGGGACGGCCCCTGATGCGTCTTCCCTGCTGCATCAGGATGTAAGGGCCTCCCGCGTCATCCGCTCCGCTGTCTCAAAGACCGCCTTCTTTCCTTCCACGGTCCTGGCCTCGATATAGAACCTTACCTTCGGCTCGGTGCCGGACGGACGTATCATGAGCCAGGAGCCGTCGTCAAAGACAAGCTTGGTGCCGTCCACGGTGATAACGTCCTTTACCGTGCGGCTATTCCCCCCGATGGTGAGTAAAGAGCCTTTCCGATATCTCTCCCGGATCACCGAGAGTTTCTTTGAGAGGGGCTCACCCACGAGCGACTTGTCGACGGATATGCCCGAGCGGTCAGGGTAATAATATCCGAACTCCTCCATAATGTCGTGGAGATAGGCGCTCAGGTTCCTGCCGGTAACCGCCATCATCTCGACGGCCAGGAGAAACCCGAAGAGCGCGTCTTTCTCCAGGGTGTGGTTGTACCCCGAAATGCCGTCAGACTCTTCGAAACAGACGATGGCCCGCTCGGGTGCGCCCTTCAGCATGTAGGGTCTGAAGTTCTTGAACCCCACCTTCGTCTCCCTCACCGGGATACCGAGCCTTTCGGCAACCGCGTTGACGAGATTGCTGGTGCCGACGGACTTGGCGACGACCCCCTTCATCCCCTTGTGGACACGAAGGAAATGCAGTGCCATCGCCCCGAAATAGTTCATGGATATCTGCTCGGATCCGTCCGAAAAACGGATACGGTCACCGTCAGGGTCCATGATAACACCCAGCCGAAAGGCCGAGCCGCTGGCGGAGAGCACCGCCTCGACGCCGGCCATATTCTTCTCTGAAGGTTCAGGGGCAACGCCGCCGAATAGATAATCATCCCCGGTGCGGAGGTAACGGATATTTCCGCTTTCGCCGATGATCCTCTGCACGCGGCCCCTCGTCGAGCCGTGGACATTGTCGACGCAGATGAGGCAGTCCTGGTTGCGCACGAAGCTGCGTATCCTTTCCAGGTCAAGGGTCTTCCGTTCTTCCAGGTATCTGACATAGAGTCCGGTCAGATCAACCGCGGAAACCTCCCCCGGCATGGACGGCGACGGCTTCACCCCGTCCCGCATCATGGCATTGGCGATCTCTTCGATCTTCGCGGTGATCTCACTGCCTGCCGGTCCGCCGTCTGCCGGGTTGAATTTGAAGCCCGCGTAATTGGCCGGGTTGTGCGACGGCGTAAGGTTTATCGAACAGGCCGCACCGAGCATCTCGATGCCCGCCGAGAACTCGGGGGTAGGCGCCTCGCCGGCATACCACGTCCTGATGCCTTCCTTCTGGAGGAGACCGATCACCTCATGGGCAAAGGCATCGCCAAGGAACCGGTTATCGTGACCGACGATCACGCCCCGCCTCGTAACTTCCTCCATGTCCGAAACCCCCAGGGCATCCATCACCCGCCGGTCGCCGACCCTGAACATGCGGACAATGGCGGACGCAACGACCCGGACGTTGTTGAACGTATACTCGGTTCCGATTTCCCCTCTCCAGCCGGATGTTCCGAAAACCACGTCAGCGGCCGCCTGGTTCTCCCTCGCAAATTTTTCAATAAGAGAAAGCATCGCCCTGTTATTCTCGACATCGGAAAGAATCGACTTCCAGCATGTGGCGGCATCAGGTAATCCCTGCATCAGGTCCTCCGCTCGTGAAGAATAGGATTATTGTATCACACGCCGGGAGAGTCGCGGAGAGGATCGACACCAAGGGTAGAGCGCGCGGAGACGCAGTGACGGTGGCCTGAGGGCTACAATGTTGTCAACAAGAAATTTATTGACTTGCCGCCTCACGGCCCCTACAATAACGTCATGAGCGGGGAGTCCTCCGGGGAGCGAAGGCTGCTCACACTCCTCTTCGCTGGGAAACAAGACGACTTAACACTTCCGGATCCAAAGGAGTTTGACGAAAACATCTCCATGTCCGAGGCCAGGTGGCTAACATACTTCACCGGCATCTTCATCGCCGGCGCCTCCTTGTTCTTTATCCGGCATTTTTTTCTGACCCCGCCCGAGAAGGCGATGCGGGAGTTCTATGCTGTTGAAAGCACCCGCCCTGAAGAGATAATAGATCCGCTGATCCTTGCCGGCCGGAGGGTGGTACCCCTGCTGGTCCGGGAGGTCCCCAAAAAGGAGATGCCCCGCCGGAGGCAGGCGATCGCCGCGCTGGGCAATCTGGGAGACTGGCGTGCCATGCCTGTTCTTGAGACGATGCTCGCCGACACCTCGGAGCTCGACTGTTTCAGGGCAGACGCACTGGAGGCGATAGCGCTGATCGACAAGGACCTCGGCCACTTCTATGCGAAGAAATACGCTGAAAGCGACAGCGCCTACCTCGCCCGCTCGAGCAGGAACATCCTTTCAGGGGGAAGAGACTACCCGCTGTACCGCAGGTCCTTTTTCGACGCGCTCTACAAGGGGCATGAGTGACCGTCCGGCCCTCGGATACATCCCGAAGACGGCCCTTTGGGGTGCAAGGCGATCCCACCCTGCTTTCGGGCGGTTTCGCGCCTCCCTGCGCCGTGGTAAGATAATACCGGGCAGGCTGATTCACGAACAGGCAAGGAGGTTTCCATGCCGGCATACGACTATGACTGCAAGGACTGCAACATCAGCTTCACCATATATGTCAGCATCCAGGAGCATGATTCCGGTGCCAAGATCAAATGCCCGCACTGCGGCAGCGACAACGTGATAAAGAAGATCAGCGGTTTTTTCGCCAAGACGACCAGAAAATCATAGGCGCGATTGTCCGGCCCGGCACGAACCGGGCATTTGTTCCTGACACTGTGTCCTTCCCGATGTTCCTTCCTTCCGACCGGGACTGCCGTTCCGGCCCTATTCAAAGGATAAGTTCAGGGGCAATATGATAAAATAGAGGACTTTTTCAGCTATCAGGAGGATCCCATGTCTAAAACCTATAATATTGCTGTTGTCCCCGGAGACGGCACCGGTCCCGAGGTTATTGCAGAAGGACTCAAGGTGCTCGGAGCTGCTGCTGTCAGGTTCGGTTTCAGGCTGAACCTCTCCACTTTCGACTTCGGCGGAGACCGATACCTGAAGACAGGGGAGGTGCTGCCGGAGGGCGCTGCCGACGAACTCAGAAAGTTTGACGCCATCTACCTCGGCGCGATCGGCCATCCTGATGTCAAGCCCGGGATTCTCGAAAAAGGAATCCTTCTGAGGCTCCGGTTCGAGCTCGACCAGTACGTGAACCTCAGGCCGGTGAAGCTGTTCCCCGGCGTAGATTGTCCGCTCAAGGACAAGGGGCCGGAGCATATTGATTTCGTGGTGGTGAGGGAAAATACGGAGGGGCTCTACGCGGGTGCGGGCGGCGTGCTCAAGAAAGGGACCCCGGATGAAGTCGCTATCCAGGAATCCATCAATACGCGCAAGGGCGTCGAGAGGTGCATCCGCTATGCCTTCGAATACTGCGCCAGGCGGAAGAAGATGAACAAGCTCACTCTCTGCGGCAAGACCAATGTCCTGACCTTCGCCTTTGACCTCTGGGAGCGGACCTTCTATGAAGTCGCCCGGGAGTATCCGGCGATCAAACCGGACTACGCCCACGTTGACGCCATCACCATGTGGTTCGTGAAGAACCCCGAGTGGTTCGACGTCATCGTCACGGACAACATGTTCGGAGATATCATCACGGATCTGGGTGCGATGATCCAGGGCGGCATGGGGATAGCGGCCGGAGGCAATATTAACCCCGAGGGGGTCTCGATGTTTGAGCCGATCGGCGGGTCAGCGCCCAAGTACAAGGGCAAGAATGTCATCAATCCCCTGGCAGCCATCTGCGCTGCCGGCATGATGCTCGAACACCTCGGGGAGGAGACTGCGGGAAAGACTGTCGAAAAGGCGGCGATGGAGGTCACCGGCAGGCACATCAAGAGTCTCGCTGCCGGCCATATGGGACTCACCACGACGCAGGTGGGCGATCTCGTGGCAAACCTTACGGCGAAGCTCTAGACAGGTCTCCCGAACACGCAGCGCGGGAACAAGGGGAAAGGACCTTTCCCTCAGAACCCTACTCCGGAAGACTTCCCGGGCCGGGAACGGGGATCAGCCGGGGTTGTCCTTTTTTGACAACGCCTTCCTGAGGGCAAGAGCGATGTCGTAGCTGCCAAACGGCTTCTGGATAAACCCGTCGGCGCCTTCATTCATGAGATTTTCTATCCCCGCGTACCCATCCTGGCTGTACCCTGAACAGAGGACGACCTTCACCTCAGGCTTAATCGACTTCAGGAGCTGGAAAGCCTCTTTACCGCTCATCTCGGGCATGATCATGTCGAGAATGACGAGGGATATCGCATCCTTCATCCTCCTGAACATGCCGAGCCCTTCGATACCGCCTCCGGCCAGCAGCACCCGGTAGCCGAGCCGCGTCAGCATGTCCTTGCTCATCTCTCCCACCGCGCTCTCGTCGTCGATGACCAGGATCGTTTCCGAGCCTTTCAGGGCCTCCCCCTCGAGCGGTGCAGTCTCCGCCACGCCCTTTACTACAGGGAGGTAGACGTTGACGAGTGTGCCCTCCCCCTGCTCGCTGTAGAGATTGATATGCCCTCCATGGTTGCTTACGATGGAATGAACGATATACAGCCCGAGGCCGGTGCCTTTTCCCGCCTCCTTGGTCGTAAAAAACGGGTCAAACACACGGTTCTGCGTCGCCTTCGACATGCCGACACCCGTGTCCGCAACGTAGAGTTTCAGGTGACCTGCCGGGGCGGGGCCTCCTGCGGACCTGTTTTCCTGTTCCGCCATCTCCACCCCGATAGTCAACCTCCCCCCGTCCGCCATGGCGTCGCGCGCATTGATAGCCAGGTTGAGAATCACCTGCTGCATCTGGGAAGGATCAGCCATTATCCTCGGGAGGTCTTCGTCCGCCGCGGTGATTATCTCGATATTCTTCGGGATGCTTCTGCGGAGCAATTCAATGGAATTCCTGACGATATCATTCAGATCTACGGACCTGACCTCCATCTTTTCCTTCCGGGTTATGGCGAGTATCTTCATCGCAAGATCGGCCCCGCGCTTTGCCGCATTATGGATCGTCGTTATGGGCCGGTAAAACGCATCTCCCATCTTTATCTCATCCAGCATCATTTCCGAATAACCGAGGATCGCTGCCAGGACGTTGTTGAAATCGTGCGCCATCCCGCCTGCCAGGGTGCCGACCGCCTCCAGTTTCTGGGACCTCAGCAGCCTCTCTTCCAGCCGTTTCTTCTCGGTTATGTCGATGATGTAACCGTCATACCCGCTGATCTCACCGCGCGGGTCGAACGCCGGGTACAGGGACAGCAATATGGTAAGTTCAGGCTCGTTCCTGCCGACCGCCTTTTCCTCCTGATGGACTACGCCCCCCGCAGAGGCGCGCCGGAAAGAGTCAAGGGCCTCAGCCTCGCCCGAAAGGATGCTGTTAAACATGCCCACATCCCCGAACAAATCGCGGAACTTCGAGTTGGCCTCGATAATCGCCCCCTTCTCGTCGAGTCTGAAGATGGCGTGTTCCACTCTTTCGAATAACTCCCTCATCCTTTTTCCGGACGCCGTAAGGGCTGATTCCCTCTCCTTTATCGCCCTGCTCATCCTGTTGAAGGCGACGGAGAGTTCTCCTATTTCATCAGAGGATGAGATGTTCTCGACCTCGGGGAACTCTCCTTTTTCGAGCCTTTTCACCGCAAGGAAGAGCGCTGTGAGCGGCCTGGTGGCGAGGGTTATCAGGAAGAACACGGCAACGCTGCTGCCGAGCGTGAAGACCGCGGCAAGTATCAATCCATGTGCAACGACCTTCCCGACGGCTTCGTTCATCGCCGTCTTCGAGAAACCGAGTCTCACCGCGCCTATCTTTTCCCTGACCTGTCTCGGCTGGTTTCCCTCGTGGAGTATGTCGATGTCCGCCGCTGACCTTACCGTAAAGATCGGCGCGTAAAAAACGAACAGCTGCCCGTCATCAACCATGGATGCGGAAGAACCGGGCGGGGGAACCGGGGCCTTGCCGGAAATCGGCGCTCCGTCGTGGATCAGCAAGTTCATGCTGCTATCGAAAAAGGCTACCGAGGCCACCTCTGCATTCGCCCTGAGGGTAGATACGGCGCCGTTGAGCAACTCCGTGCTGCCCGACAGGATAGGCAGCTCTCCTGTCCGTGTCGCGAGGGCCGTAATCGCCTCGGCCCTCTTGATGATCTCGCTTCGTACGATCTCCTTCTCCGTCTTGATCGCGTCATAGGTGTAAACCGCCGATACGATGCCCAGGATCGGGAGTATCAGAAGGAGCGCCTTTTTTCTGAACGTCAGTCGCACAGGCTCCACCACGGCAGTGAGGTCTTATCCGGCTTGTTCATCCACGTCCTCTCCTGGTTCATCTGTTCCCCGCAGGCCGGACACTGCTTTGCAGGCCGGCGGGGCACTCCTACGGGTACACCTTCCTGGCCTTCCTCATGAGTTCGCCGGAGATGGGGATATTCATCTTTTCGGCGGTGGTCATATTAAGGTACATCTCGAATTTCTGGGGAGGCGATGGCGGAATCCGCCCCATGTCCATGCCGCGCATCGCATTCGTCGCCCCCTCCCCGATATGTCTTCCTACATTCACCGGGTCGAATACCAGGGCCAGGAGCGCTCCCTGCCGCACATTTTTTTCGGATACCCCCAGGATGGGGATGCCCCGCCTGAATGAGAAGAGGTAGATTTCCTCCAGCGCGGAGCTCGTCAGCAGAGAAACGTCCGGCAGCAGCATGATCGCGTCAGCGCGGTCGAGCTGCTTTACGGTCTCGACCAGCTCGAAGGAACTCCTCACCTTGTGGGAGACTACCTGCGAATCCCCCGCACTTTCCACCGCCCTGAGCAGGTCGGCGCTTCCGACGACAGCGATGCGCTTCAGGGACGGCAGATACTTGCGGGCAACAGCCACATACTCCCTGACCGGGGTCGCCATATAGAACCCGGTCGTATTCGGCCTGTTGACTACCGGAGGCGAGATGACAAGATCATAAATGACAGGAATGGAAGAAGGCAGCCGGAGGGCCTCCTCCAAGGCGTCCTTGCCGAGGGCGACCACCACCTTGGCGTCCTCCTTCGCAGCGATGCCCCTCAGCCTGTCCTTCACACTCGAGGGGGGATATACCTTCACGGGAGTGTCAAGGGTTTCCCTGATACCCGAAATGATATGGGCCACCGGGGCGAGCTGGGTGTCGCCGATAACGATCACCTCAACAGACTCCGCGGATACGGCAAAAAAGAGGACAGCAAAAAGGACTGCAGGAAGAATGAATCGCCCCGCAACTATTCTGTTACCCTTCCCCCCAAACATGTGCCTTACCCCGTCACCCGCTGCATAGAAATTGCCCTATTATATATATACAAGGTAAAAACCTCAATCCTTCGCAGGCTCGCTCACGAAAAAAAGCAGGACCGTCGAACAGAAGATGATGAACGCGCCGAGATAGAATATCGACTCCAGTCCGTAAAACTTCGCCAGATATCCCCCCAGGGTAAACCCGACGGCCGTGAATACGCTCACCAGGGCATTGAACCTCCCGATCTCAGACCCCCGGCTTTCAACCTTGGTAAGGTCAGCCAGGAGCGAGCCCCGTATGGTCATGCTCACCGCGTTCGTGACGCCCAGGAGCGCCTGCAGGGTATATATCTGATAGGTCTGATCAATGACCGTGTAACACAAAAGGATCACCGCGTCCGCATAGGCTGCCGCAAAGAGAAAGGGTCTTCTCCCGAGCCTGTCCGAGTAATGCCCGACATAATACGAGGCAGCGGCCTGCACCAGTATCATGATACTGAAGGCGAACCCCAGCTTCTCCAGCCCCCCGCTCACCTTCGCGACGTACAGGGCGTAAAACGGGCCGATCATGCCATAGACAACACCCCAGACCGAATTCACCAGCGTGAAGACAAGAAGGCTGTGGAGCTTTCTCATCGCGCACCCGTAAGGTCCCGCGCATGCCCGGTCAGGGCGATTGCAGACCGGACTCGTCCGTTGCGTGTGCCGACAGGAATAACTTCGCCCTCTTCATGCAGAATCATTGTGGTCCTGCAGGCCGCCTGTATTTCATGTCCTGCCTGAGCATCGTCTCGAGCGCTGCATCGAGGTACGGCTTCTTGCAGTCGATATTGCCGATATGACCGTCCCTCAGAAAGGCCATATACCTGCAGCCGCCGAAGCAAAGGGGCAGGTACGCGCAGCCCAGGCACTCCTCGTTCTTCCAGATGTCGAGTCTGTACGTGTCCCGGTACTCGGCCGCTCCCCGCTTCAGGCTTCCTACGGCAAACCCCTCCCTGCCGATGAAGGTCGGGCATTTATAGAGAAGGCCGTCGTAATTCACTGTCCAGGCGTCCGTTATTTCGACCTGGCAGGGCATCGGCATCACCTTCGATGTCGCATACCCCCTCCGCAATACCTCCTCCCTCAGGGCCGCATCCGCCTTCACCAGCCATGGTTCATTGATCGAGAAACAGCCGTCATGGTAATCAGTCGGGGAGGCATCTCCAGCCGGCCGCTTCATGACCGGGCTGAACTTCACCTCAGCGATGCGGTCAGGCGTCAGACCATCATCTTCGAGAAAATCAAGGAGCAGGACGAATTTCTCATGGTTCGTATTATCGAAGTTACCGCCGATCCCTATCTTGACGATGTCGCAGGTCTCCTTCAGGTTCCTGATAATCGTATGAAAACTGCCTGCCCCGGTCTTAAACGGCCTATACCTGTCATGGACCTCCGCAGGACCATCCAGGGTCACCTTGATCGCCTTGAGCCCGACCTCAGTGAGTTCCTCCGCCACCCTGCGCGTAAAGAGGGAACCGTTGGTGACGAGGGTGAAGGAATACTCCATACCCCTCTCCTGCGCAAAAGACTTCAGGGATACTGATATATCCTTAATGAGCCGCCTGCTGATCAGGGGCTCTCCGCCATAGAAATCAAGCGTAATCGTCTTCTTGTCAACACACCTCGCCTTGACGAAGCCGAGGAGATCCCGGGCTGTCTCATCCGACATGAAGAACTTGCCCTTTTGGCCCTGCTCATAGCAGTAAACGCATTCAAAATTACAGTCAAGGTTGACGATGGCCGAGATGTTCAGGTTCCGGTTCTTCGCATTGAGCTGGTCGACATAGAAGCGCATCGAGCGCCTCTCCTCCTCCCTGTCGGGCACGATGATGCCGAGCCTCGAAAGGGTCCCGATGTCTTCGTCTGTCATGGGGCGGTCGCCGATGCAGCTGAATACGTCGTCAGGAAGGAGCGCCAGGGAGGTCTTCTTCGTCGAGTAGACTATCCGGCTGCCGAGCCCTTCTTCAAAGGGGAAGGTCTTGAGGTAATGAGAGAGCTGCATGAAATGGACAGGGTATCGCAGGGGCGGCATGATCTCCTCAGAAGATGATGCCGCCCCCTGATCTTCTGTTTAGGTCCTCACCGCAACTACGGCGCCGTAACAGCAGCCCATGGGGCCTGCGATCTCATCGATCTCGATGCCGCAGTCAATGATAACGATTTTCTCCACCGCCCTTGTTCCTCCCTCTATAGAAATTCTGTCTACGACAGTACCGCGTATTAAATACAAAAAAAGACGGGAAGTCAACAAAAAAAGCAGGGAAAACAGTTATGAAATCAATGGATTAGTTAGAACTTAAATCTCAGACCGGCCTCGACCCATCTGCCGGGGTTCTTTACGTCACCGATTGTGTATTGGGAGCCGCTGAAGATGTTGTGGCCGGTAAGGAAGAGCTCAGTCTCGGTCTTCTCAGTTGAGTAGATCCTCTTTCTGATGTTCAGGTCCCAGATAAAGGCGTCATACTTCGCCTGCAAGACGTCACTCATGCCCCACCATACGTAATGGCCGAAGAGTTGGGCCATGAAGGATTTCCTGTCGTCATACTTGATGCCTATGTTGTAGGCATAGTTCACGACGGTATCAGGGGCAAGGGAGGGCTTCTTCTGCACATAGGCGAAGCCGGCCTTGAGAGACAGGTTGTATACAGGCACGGTCTCTGCTTCGACCTCAACGCCCTGCCGCCGTATCTTGCCCTCATTGATAAAGATATCATTATAGGCGGGCGGCCCCCCGCCAAAGGCTACCGGCACAATCGCATCTCTCATGTCATGATAAAAGACCGCAGCCTTAAGCCACAGATAGTCGCAGACCCCTGATTCCACGCCCCCCTGGTACGACCAGACCTTCTCAGGCCTGAGAGAAGGGTTCGGGTCGAGGAAGAGACCTCCGCCTGAGGTAAAGGCTAGCGGAGGGATCGTGAAACCGCGCGCAACTGACGCCCGGAGGATCGTCTTTTCAGCGAGCTTATAGGTTGCTCCCAGGCTGGGGCTGGTAAAGGAACCGGTGATATTGTTATGGTCATGACGTATTCCGGGGGTGATCGTAAACCTGCCGAAGGTTATCGTGTCGTTGGCATAGACAGCCCACTTATTGATGGATGGGTCGGTCCGCATCGTCTCCGGCACACCAATCGATTGGAGCAAAGGCCCTGCGGTGAGCACCTGCTCCAGGGTCCCGTGGCTGTATTCAGCGCCGAAGACAGCGGTATGCGCCCCCCGGGTCCAGACCAGCCTGCCGCTGACACCGGTCGTCTTTTCGTCATAGACCGAATCCTGATAAAGGTCTCCTGCAGCGCCCATCAGGCCCATGCCCAGCACGCTATTATTCAGGTTAAACTTCTGCTTGAAGGTATTAAACTGCACATTCAGTTTGAGTTCAGGGGAGATCGCGGCATCCAGGGAAGCGGTCCCGAAGAATGCACGGAAGAGGCCGCGATTGAGCAGATCATAGCTCGGCAGGACGGCCAGGGTACCCTTCGGCTCGCTGTAGCCGGCGGCGACTCCGAGGGCAACATCCTTTGACAAGGGTATCTTCACCTTCGAAAAGAGACTGTAGCTCCTGAAGTCCCTGTCATCCCTGAGGCCCTTGGACTCCTGCCTTCCTGCAAAGAGATAATATCCGACAGGACCCGCCTTGCCGGAAACCTCGGCGCTCTCGTCCTGCGACCTGGCCTCGCCGTACGATGCGCTCAGGGTGCCTGAGGGGTTCCGGGCATCGCCCGTATTCTTCGTGATGATATTGACGACACCCCCGAGCGAGGAGCCCCAGGCAGAGGATGCCGGCCCCTTGATTACCTCGATCCGGTCAATGATCCTGACCGGTATGGTGATCGTCTCCGCCGAACCGCTGTTCATCGCGTTCCAGGCGATTCCGTCGAGCATGACGAGCACATGCCTCTCCTCAGACCCCTGTATGTGGAGAAGGGAGCTGCTCCCGAAATCATGCCCTGAGAAATCGACAAACACCCCGGAGATACGGTTGAGAACCTCCGCGACCGTGTGGGCGTTCATCTCCTCGATCTCTTTGGCTGTAATCACCGTGATGTTTTCAGCAGCCTGGGAGATCGGTTTTTCATGCCTCGTCGCTGACTGGACATACAGGTCCTTCTCATCCCAGAACAGGAGGAGCTCATCCTTGGTGGTGTGGCTGCTGGCTATCCGGTTTCCGCTGGAAGAAGACGCATCAGGAGGTTGTGCAGAAGAAAACCCGGGGAGCAGGAGAAGGAGCAGGACGAAGAAATAAATGCGGCTGGTGCATCGTGTAACTGCCCTGCACTTATGGAAGAATAGTCTTTCCACAGGTAAGCTACGATAGCATTTCGGGTCTGACGTGTCAAGGAATAAAATAAGGAGGAGCGCAGCAGGAAAAAATCGACCGAAGACTCCTCCTGAAGCCCCCCTGAGGCCTGATTCAGACAGTTTCGGCCACTTCCCTTTCGAAGGGGAATCGATTGACAGGAAACGGCCTTTATGTAAAGTTGGGCTGATTTAAGTATAATAAAGGCCTGTCTCCGTGGCAGTCGAAGATACGGCATGTCATGACCGGAAAGGCATGACAATTCTCTCTATTATACAAGGAGTTTCAAGAGATGATGCGAGTCGGTTTTGTGGGATGGCGTGGTATGGTCGGGTCGGTCCTCATGGGCCGCATGGCAGAGGAAAAGGATTTTGCGCTCGTTGACCCGGTCTTCTTCACAACCTCCAATGTTGGTGGAAAGGCGCCTGATGTAGGCAAGTCTGCCCCTTCGCTGAAAGATGCCAGGGACATCGCCGGACTGAAAGAGATGGAGATCATCGTCTCCTGCCAGGGAGGAGATTATACAAAAGAGATATTCCCTGCCCTGCGCAAAGCCGGCTGGAACGGCTACTGGATCGATGCAGCGTCGACGCTGAGGATGGAGAAGGACGCCATCATCATTCTCGATCCGGTCAACATGAAGGTGATCAGGGAAGGGCTCGCAAAGGGCGTAAAGAACTACGTCGGCGGCAATTGCACCGTCTCCCTGATGCTGATCGCCCTGGGCGGGCTGTATGAGGCGGGGCTGGTTGAGTGGATGTCCGCCATGACCTACCAGGCTGCCTCGGGTGCCGGCGCCAAGAACATGCGTGAGCTGCTCACGCAGATGGGCTCAGCCCATGGGTCGGTGAAGGACCTGCTTGCCGATCCTGCCAGTGCGATCCTCGAAATAGACAGGAAGGTGGCTGAGCATGTCCGGTCAGACGTCTATCCGACGCAAAACTTCGGGGGTCCGCTTGCCTGCTCGCTCATCCCCTGGATAGACAGGCAGCTCGAAAACGGCCAGAGCCGCGAGGAGTGGAAAGGCCAGGCGGAGACGAATAAGATCCTCGGCCGGGAGGACAGGCCGATCCCGATAGACGGCATCTGCGTTCGTGTCGGCTCGATGCGCTGCCACAGCCAGGCCCTCACCATCAAGCTGACCAGGGATGTGCCGCTGAAGGAGATCAGCGATATGCTCGCAGGACACAACCGATGGGTGAAGGTCGTGCCGAACGAGCGCGAGATAACGGTGCGGGAACTGACCCCTGCGGCGGTGACCGGCACTCTGACCGTCCCCGTCGGCCGCCTGCGCAAGATGAACATGGGTCCCGAGTACCTGGCTGCCTTTACCTGCGGGGACCAGCTCCTCTGGGGCGCTGCCGAACCCCTCCGCCGGATGCTTCGCATCCTCGTGGAGAAATAGTTCGACCGCAGAGTTCACGGGATAAGAAACAGGACCTGCTGCGCCGCGTGAGATGTCGTTACATCAAAAAGAACGTCTTGCGCGACTTCGGACGGCAGTGCTGACGAAGACCCTATGAAGCCCGCAGATATTATCATCCGAGCCGAGCATATCCTCACCATGGACAGGGACCTGAACGTGGTAAGGGACGGCGCCATCGCCGTTACCGACGGAAAGATCGTCTCCATCGGCCCGGCAGATGAAATTGCCCGGCAATACTCTGCCCCGGAAAAACTCGGCGGCGCAGCGACCGTCGCCTTCCCGGGCCTGGTAAATACCCACTGCCACTCCCCCATGGTCTACTTCAGGGGCCTTGCGGATGACCTCCCCTTGCGCGACTGGCTCGAAAAGCACATCTGGCCGGCTGAGGAGAAATGGCTCAGCCCGGAATTCGTGGCCGATGCGGTCGAACTCGCCTGCCTCGAGATGCTCAGGGGTGGAGTCACCTTCTTCTGTGATATGTATTTCTACGGCGACGCGATAGCGACGACGGTCAAACGCATGGGCATGCGTGCCGTCGTGGCAGCGGGGATCGTCGACTTTCCGACCAGGACCGGCCGCAATGCGGACGAATATCTCGAAAAGGCGGAACGGTTTATCAGGGACTGGAAAGGCGATGGCCTCGTTACCCCCTGTGCAGCCCCGCACTCTGCCTATGCCTGCTGCCCGGACACCCTGCGAAAGACCAAGGCATTGACCGAAAGGCACGGAGTGCCCCTCCATATTCACCTGTCCGAGACCGAGTGGGAGGTGGGTGAGCTCGTCTCCCGATTCCACAGCCGCCCTGTTATCCACCTGGACTCCCTGGGATTTCTCGACAGCAGCGCAACAGCAGCGCACTGCATCTGGGTGGATGAGGAAGAGATCGGCATCCTGGCAAAGCGGGGTGTGGGTGTCGCCCACTGCATGGAGAGCAACCTGAAGCTTGCCTCCGGCTTCGCACCGGTCGTCCCGATGCTCAGGGCGGGAGTCAGGGTCACGTTCGGGACAGACGGGGCTGCAAGCAACAATGACCTGAACATGGTGAGCGAGATGTCGACCGCCGCCAGGGTGCATAAGGCGGTTGCGAAAGATCCGACCGTCCTGGATGCCCGACAGGTGATGCTCATGGCAACGCGATGGGGGGCAGAGACATTCGGCATGGGGGGGATGACCGGCAGCCTGGAGGCAGGCAAGGCCGCGGACATCGTCATCGCTGATCTGAAAAAGCCCCATCTCCTACCTCTCTATGACATCTATTCCCATATCGTGTATTCGATGGACGCGGCTGATATCGACACCGTGCTCGTAAACGGCAGAGTTCTCCTGAAGGGCCGGAGGCTGACTGCAGGAGATGAATCAGGGATCATGGAGCGCGCGGCCGCGTGGGGAAAGAAGATACGGGGATAAGGAGGCGGGCTGCATGAGGCTTCTCTTTGCAGGCGATTCCCTCATAGAATACGGCGACTGGCAGGAGAGATTCCCCGGCCACGAGGTCTACCAGTACGGGATCGCCGGGGAGACGGTCGAAGGCCTTCTGTCGCGGCTGCAGACGGTCATGAAAGATGTCGTTGACGCGGACGGTGTCTTTCTTATGACCGGCATCAATAATCTCGCCATGGACGACCGCGGATTTGTCGTTGCCTACCGGAAGATCCTCGCTGCATTCAAGGCGCGCTACCCCTCTGCCAGGATATTCGTCAACAGCCTGCTGCCCGTCCGCTATCCCTTCATCTCAAATGAAGAAATCAGGAGAGTGAACCGGGAACTGAGGGCCCTGGCTGATACGGAAGGCGTCGACTACCTGGAGGTGCATGTGCGGTTCCTGAACCATGAGGGCGACCCCAAATCCTCCTATTTCCTGGAAGACGGGGTACACCTGAGCCCTGAGGGTTACCGCGTCTGGGCCTCTGCCGTCGAGGAACGCATCTCCTGATTGCGCGGCCCGATTTCGGGCATTCTCCTGGCAGGGATTTCATTTGACAACCATCCCCCTTTGCACTATAGTGAGGCTATAGATACGCGCTTAAGAACCCTTATGATTGATTCCGATGTATTTCCGGTGATAAGACAAACTAACCCCGTGATGGGAATTCAATAAACAACCTCAATCAGACAAGGAATGGGAGGCACCGATGGACAAGATACTCCGGATTGACGTAGGAGCAGAGGGCGGTCCAAAAGCGACCGCCGGGGCGATGGGAGAATATGCAGGTTTTGCGGGCAGGGCGCTGACTTCGGCGATAGTCTCGAAAGAGGTCCCGCCCTTGTGCCACGCCCTCGGGGCGGAAAACAAGCTCGTTATAGCGCCGGGCATGCTCAGCGGTACGACAGGCGCGATGTCAGGCAGGATCTCTGTCGGCTGCAAGAGCCCTCTTACCGGCGGCATCAAGGAGGCGAATGCGGGGGGACAGCCTTCTCAGGTGCTTGCGCGGCTCGGTTATGGCGCCATAGTCCTGGAAGGAAAACCCAAAGGGGATGACCTCTATAAGGTCTTTATCAACAAGGACGGGGTCAGGATTGCGGCTGACAACAGCCTGAAGATGCTCCCGAACTATGACCTGGTTGCGAAGATGAAGGCTGAATACGGAGACAAGATAGCCTGTATATCCATCGGTCCTGCCGGTGAGATGAAGATGAGCGCAGCCTCGATCGCCTGCACGGACATGGAGCTGCGGCCGACCCGCCACGCGGGCCGCGGCGGTGTAGGGGCTGTCATGGGCTCGAAGGGGATCAAGGTCATCGTGCTGGATGATACGGGCATGCAGATGAGGGCCCCGAAAGACCCGGAGAAATTCAAGGAGGCGAACAAGAGGTTTATCGAGGGTCTGAAGAAGCACCCGGTCACCGGTCAGGGCCTTCCTGCCTATGGCACCAATGTGCTGACCAACATACTCAACGAGGTGGGCGGATATCCCACCTACAACTTCAGACAGGGCCGCTTCGACGGAGCTGCGAAGATCAGCGGCGAGACGCAGGCCGAGACCGAGACGAAACGGGGGGGCCTCGCTACCCACGGCTGCCACCGCGGCTGCGTCATCCAGTGTTCCGGCACCTACCACGACAAGGACGGCCACTACCTCACCAAACAGCCGGAGTACGAGACCGTCTGGGCGCACGGCGGCAACTGCGGCATCAGCGACCTCGACGGGATAGCGATGCTCGATTTCCTGGATGATAATTACGGATTGGACACTATCGAAATGGGCGCCACCATCGGCGTTGCCATGGAAGCGGGCCTTGCAAAATTCGGAGACGTGGAAGCTGCCATCAAGCTGGTGCACGAGGTGGGCAAGGGCACCCATCTCGGCCGCATCCTCGGGAACGGGACCGCGTTTACCGCAAAGGCCTTCGGCGTGGAACACGCGCCCGTGGTGAAAGGCCAGGCGATGCCGGCCTATGACCCCCGTGCCGTGCAGGGCGTCGGCGTCACCTATGCCACGAGCCCGATGGGAGCTGACCATACGGCGGGATACGCTGTTGCCCAGAACGTCCTGAAGGTGGGAGGAGACGTCAACGCCCTCAAGCCGGAAGGCCAGGTGGAACTGTCGAGAAACCTCCAGATCGCGACTGCGGCCATCGACTCTACCGGCATGTGTCTGTTTATCGCCTTTGCGGTGCTGGATCAGCCGGAGACGTTCCAGGCCCTGCTCGACATGCTCAATGCCTTCTACGGTCTGAGCCTCACCGGAGACGGTGTGACCGACCTGGGGAAAAAAGTGCTCTCGATGGAGCGCGACTTCAACGCCCGGGCGGGCTTTACCGCTCAACAGGACCGTCTTCCCCGTTATTTCAAGATGGAAAAATTCGCGCCGCACAACGTCACCTTTGATGTGAAAGACGAAGACCTTGACAAGGTCTTTAACTGGTAGGCGATCCAGGTCTCGCAATAAAAAGGGAGAGACTCACCATCTCTCCCTTTTTATTTCCCCTAATGACATCTGATGAACGACATTGCAGATAAGTGTCCGCAGCTCGGTCTTGTCTTGTCCGGGGCGATGCTGCCTCGATTCTTCCTCCTCTTCCAGCAGGGGGTGACGATCAGGGCGCGGGTCGGCTGCAGTCTGAAGGCCTTTCTCCTCGAAGAACTCGCGATTCGGCAGGATGCGGTCGACAAAATACAGTCCATGTTCCTTGACGGAAGGCCGGTGGACGATCTCGATGCGACGATGGTCAGGGACGGCTCGGTCCTGGCCCTGTCAGCCGCATTGCCGGGTCTCGTCGGCGCCACGATGAGAAGGGGCGGGAGATATGCTTCCTTCAGGCAGACGATTTCATACCACGAAGAGAAGCTGCAGTGCGCCGCGGGTAACGGACGCGTCAGGATCAAACTCTTCAACCTCATCATGCGGGAACTCGGCCCGGGACTGCTCCACCGTGGGGTCTTCATGAGAACTTCCGACCTGATGAACTTCCTGTCGGGTCAGGCGGAGGACTTTTGGCAGGAATGCAGAGAGGTGATCCTCGACGGCATGCCGTCAGATGCCGGGAGACTGAAGGACGGCACGCTTTTATCCGGGCATCAGAAGGTGATCTTTTCGGCAACTCTCTGACAGGACCCCGATTGGTGCGCCTTCTCCCCCGCCGGCTATGGGGGGGAAAAGCGCCAGTTCATCGCCTTCCTTCAGAAGATGCCGCGGAGGTCTGTGTTCGCCGTTGACTATCTTCAGCAGCGGGAGGTTCCCGGGGATGTCGATTCTTTGAATAGCGTCTTCAACCGTCGCCCCTTCCGGCAGTTCCATCACCTGCTCCTCAGGCCCGAATTTCCTCAGCGTCGCGAATAACTTTATCTTCACCTTCATAGTTAGATTATAGCCGAGGGTAACGGGAGATGCTTCGCAAAAATAGCGTGGCTGGGGCTTGGGGCAAAGCCCCATAGTAAAGATAGATATTATTTGATGCGGGGCTTCACCCCGAACCCAGATGCCTTTCCGTGATGAGACGGAAAAGCACCCGAAAGAGATCCCTGCTGAGAAGATTGCACTTTTGCGCCGGGCAAATGCTGCCATTTCGCCGCGTCTTCATGTCTGTATGATCTCCCTCATACCGCGGGACCGGCGTCCTGCTACAATAGAGGCAAGACCATGGAGAAGGCCACTGACAGGACAGCGGATATCACCGGGGAGGCACCGGCCGCCAGAGTTCATCCCTCCAAACTCTTCGTCGAGCTGACGACGAGATGCAATCTGAGTTGCAGCATGTGCGTGAAACAAAACGGGGAAGGCGGCATTACCGAAGGCAGTATGTCCCCCGGGACCTTCGACGCCCTGGCTCCGGCATTCCCCCATCTTGACGGCCTGGTGCTCAACGGCATCGGCGAATCCCTGTTACACCCCCGGCTTGAGGAGTTCATACGACAGGCGAAAAGGCTCCTGCCCGCAAAGGCCTCTGTCGGTTTCCAGACAAACGGCATGCTGCTGAACGATTCCAGGGCAGTCTCCCTGGCAGACTCCGGCCTTGACCTTATCTGTCTTTCCCTTGATGCGGCCTCCTGCGAGATTTTCCGTTCTATACGGACAGGCGGAGAAATGAGCGTGGTTGAATCGGCATTCTCCTCCCTGAAAAAAGCGGGAAGCGCGGGCACGGGGAGCACCCTCAGGGTCGGGATAGAATTCGTAGTAATGAAGGACAACCTCCGGGAACTTCCCGCTGCCATTCGCTGGGCCGCGAGGCAGGGAGCGACCTTCGCGCTGGTGACCCAGCTTCTCCCCTATCAGAGGGAGATGGCAAGCCGGGCTGCCTATGATACCAATACCGCCGGCGCCATCTCCATCTATAAACGCTGGAGGGACAGGGCCCTCTCCGAAGGCGTTGACATCAGCGGGTATCTTGAAGTCTACATGAAATACTCGAAGACCCCCCGTGAACAGGGGATCGTCGGGTTTGTGGAGCAGATGAAGAATGACGCCCAGTCCCAGGGTATCGCACTGCACCTCGAAAGGCTTCTCAGCCGGGACGAGCAATGGTTTACACGGATAGAGGAGGTCTTCGAAGAGGCGCGGGAAACGGCTGAGGAAGAGGGCCTCGAACTCACCCTGCCCGCTACGGCCCCCCACAACAGCAGGCGGTGTGAGTTCGTCGAGGAGGGCGGAGCCTTTGTCTCCTGGAACGGGGACGTCCATCCCTGCTACTTCCTCTGGCACCGCTATACCTGTTACGTGGGCGGCTGGGAATAGCAGGTGAAGCCGTGGGCCTTCGGCAACCTGACCGGCTCGGATATTCTGGGAGCATGGAACTCACCTGCGTACCGTTCCTTCAGGGAAAATGTCCGGAATTACCATTTCCCCTTCTGCTTTGACTGCGGATTTGCCCTCTGCGACTACGTCCAGGGCGCAGACTTCGAACAGGATTGTTACATCGAGAGCATACCCTGCGGCGCCTGCCTGTGGTGCACGGGGCTGTTCCACTGCCTGCAGTAAGACCTTCCCTTATTCCCTCTGCGACGTCAGGCAACGCCGACATATCGGACTATTTCAATCCTGGATAATCAGACAAAATCCGACAAAAAAATCAGACTGGAGCGGATAGTCATATGATCACCGAAATGTTAAAAAAGGTTAATGCAGGATTAAGGATCCGTGATCCGGAGCCCGGGATTGCCAGGCGGGCTGATATTCATACAGAGAGGCTAGAGGAGGAAGGGGCATGTTAACAAGAAGGCAGTTATTAGGCGCAGGTGTAATGGCGGGGGTAGGGCTCGTCCTTCCCTGGAACGTCGGCAAGGCTCGGGCATTCGGCCAGACTCCACCAGGGCTGAGGAAGTTCATCCAGCCCCTGCCGGGGTTGGGACCTGCCGGCATACCGGTCGCAACACCGGACAAGAGCCGATTCCCCGGGGAAGATTACTACAGCATGGTAATGGGCGAGTATCGTCAACAGTTCCACCCTGACCTGCCCGAGACGAAGCTGTGGGGCTATGCTGATGTAACGGCCGGCCAACAACCGAACTTCAGATATCTCGGCGGGGTGATTGTGGCAAAGGAGAACACGCCGGTGCGGACCACCTTCACGAACAACCTGCCCCCTGTCCATCCGCTGCCGGTGGACATGACCCTGCCTGACACTGCGTTTGGCGTGAACCGGGCCTCCGTGCATCTTCATGGAGGGCACGTACCGTGGACAAGCGACGGCGGACCCCAGGCCTGGTTCGCCCCTGACGGAACAGGCGGCATGAGCTTCCTGAACTCCGGTGCCTTGCCGGGTCAGGCTGATTACTACTATCCGAACGACCAGAGCGCCCGGCTCATGTGGTATCACGACCATGCGATGGACATCACGCGCCTGAATGCATATGTCGGGCTGGCATCCGCCTATATCGTCCGGGATGCGGTCGAGGAGGCGATGATCCAGGACAACCTGATCCCCGAGCGCGAGATACCCCTGATCATTCAGGACAAGTCCTTTGTCGATGGCAGGGACCGCGACTATAAATGGGGGAAAAAGGGTGACCTGTGGTATCCCTTCCAGTACGAAAAGGCGGAACAAAGCACCAATGGGAGATGGGGATACGGGCCTGATACAGATCCGCCCGCAATCGTCTCAAACACTCAGCTTCCTGGCGTGTCGGTTGTCCCGGAATTCTTCAGCGACACGATAGTCATAAACGGCGCTGCCTATCCCTACCTTGAGGTAGAACCAAGGGCCTACCGCTTCAGGATTCTCAACGCCTCCCAAGCGCGCTTCTACAACCTCCAGCTGTACTTTGCCCTGGATACCGCACCTGCCGAGCCGAACCTCAGGGCACCCGGCCCGGCCTTCGTGCAGATCGGGACCGAAGGCGGTTTTCTCCCCGCCCCGGTCGTGCTGAATGATCCTCCCCTTCAGATAGGGTACGACATGGCAGAAGACAGCCCGACACCCGGGAATGTCAACCGGTACACCCTGCTGATGGGACCGGCCGAGCGGGCGGACCTGATCATCGACTTTTCCGAGGTCGCCCCAGGCTCACAACTCATCCTGTACAACGACGCTCCGGCACCGTTTCCCGGTGGAGACGATGTAAACGACTACACGGCCCCGGCGCCGGGACATATCCTTTTCGGCTCGCATATTTCCCATCCGGGCGTCGGGCCAAACACGAGGACCCTCATGCAGTTCAGGGTGGTACCCCTTGTCGGCCCGAAGGACCCGGCTTCGCTGAATGTGCTTAAGCATTTCAGCCGGTTCTCGGCGGCCTTCTCCGACGCCGTGCGTTCGAGCGTCCCCACTCTGAATAAGAAATCGGTCAAAGTCCGCGACTTAACGCTCAATGAAGACTTCGACGACTTCGGCCGCCTGATCCAGAGACTCGGGACCGTGGAACAGAACGAATTCAACAACCAGGGACTGCCGACATGGTCGCGGAGCTTCGACGCGCCCGCAACCGAAGTCGTGAATGCCGGTGAAACCGAGATCTGGCGCATCTTCAACCTGACGGGAGACACGCATCCCATCCACTTCCATCTCGTAAATGTGCAGGTGCTCGGGCGCGCCCCATTTGATGTGTCAACGCCTGAATTCGAGATCCTCACTCCGCTGAGAGACCCGGACCCCAACGAGCTCGGGTGGAAAGAAACCGTCCGGATGAACCCCATGGAGGTGACGGTCGTCATGATGAAGTTCGATCTTCCGAAGGTGCCCGACGCCGTTCCGGTAAGCCCGCGGACCGGGGGCCACGAATACGTGTGGCATTGTCACATCCTCGAGCATGAGGAGCATGACATGATGCGTCCGCTGATCGTTAAACCGTAAGGTCCGCCTCTACGGGATTTTTTGCGATCCATCCCTGCTTCTCACGGCAGGAATGGATCGCAAACGCCAGGCTGTTCTATTCTTCCGGCAATCGGCATTCCGGCGGTGCAGGAAACAGCAGAAGACGGATAAATTCTGTGGCAGGGGATGATTTCGATAAGGAAAACCTTCAGGGAGCAACAGGCGGGACGGCCGGACGCCTACAGTTCCCTTCTGCCCTCAAGCGCCTTGCCGAGGGTGACCTCATCAGCGAACTCTATGTCGCTCCCCATCGGGAGGCCGTAGGCGATACGGGTCACCTTCACCGGCAATGAGGCGAGGACTTCCTTGATGTATTGCGCCGTTATCTCGCCTTTGGTGTTGGGGTTGGTGGCGATGATAACCTCGGTCACCCCGTTATTTCTGACGCGGCTGACCAGTTCCCCTATCTTCAGCCTCTCCGGTGTTATGCCGTCGATCGGAGACAAGGCGCCCAGGAGCACATGGTAGAGACAGTGGAAGCCCTTGACGCGCTCCATCACCTGTATGGTGCTCGGCTCCTCGACGACACATATCCGGGTGCGGTCACGGGTGTCGTCGCTGCATATCTCGCAGACATCCTGCTCGGTGATATTGAAGCACCGGCTGCAGAACCGGGCCCTCTCCTTGACCGCGGTGATCGCCTGTGCCAGGGAGATGGCCTCCGCGTCCGGCATGGAGAGTATGAAGAAGGCGAGACGTTGAGCGGTCTTTCTCCCGATACCCGGGAGACGCGTCAATTCGGTGACCAGATTTTCGATGATTCCCTGCATACGTCAGTTCCTGTTGCTTATGATCTGCTACTCTTTCCGCTTCCCGCTTATCTGCCGAACATGTTGCCGAGCCCGCCCATGCCGGGCAGCTGCAGCCCTCCGGTCAGCTTCGACATATCCTCGTTGACCAGTTCGTGCGCCCTTCTGAGGGCCTCATTGGCAGCGGCAAGGATGAGGTCCTGCAGCATATCCACGTCGTCAGGGTTTACCACGTCTTTTTCGATCCTGATCGACACGATCTCACCTGCGCCGCTGGCGACGACCGTCACCATTCCGCCGCCCGCGGATGCCTCGACCGTCTTCTTCTTCGCCTCTTCCTGGGCCTTCATCATCTCTTCCTGCAGTTTCTGGGCCTGACGCATGAGATCTCCCAGCATCTTCTTAGACATCGTCTCCTCCATTCTCCTTGTTGTCTGTATCATCTACCGGCTGTATGTCCACAATCCGCCCCTCAAACAGCTCCAGCGCCTCCTTGATGACCGGCTCCTTCAGCACCTTTTCCCTGAGGTCCCGCTTCCGCACCGTCTTCTTGCTCGAAACGGTCGTCGTTATCTTCAGCTTCCTGCCGGACGCCTCCTCAAGCCACTTCTCCAGCGACCCGAGATTCTTGCTTATCGACTCCTCGAAGAGTTCCGCATGGCCGCCGTTGAGGATGAGAACCAGCTCATCCCCCTTCACCTCCGCCTTGGCCTGGAGGAGGACCGAAGAAAGGGTCGGCTGTTCAAGTCTCGACGCCGCCTGTCGCCATGCATCCAGCACATCGACAGGTTTATCCGGATCGGCAACCCCGCTCCGGACCACGGGAGGGGTAACGACCTGCTGCTCCGGATTCTCCGCCTGTGGTGCAGCCCTGGTCGGCCGCGAAACAGGATCTTTCGGCGCAGGGGCTTCCCTCACCGTTTCGACGATCCTGGCCGCTGCAGGGGGAGGACAGTCCTCGCCTCCGTATCTGCTGATATGTTCGATCACCTCCCTGATCGGCTTCAGGGCGCTCAGGAAACTCGCCCGGATAAGCGCCATCTCAAGGGCCAGCCGGGGGGAGGAGGAACCGCGGATATCCGAGGCGGCGTTGACGAGTTCAGAGAGCATAAGGGTAAGCTGGTCCTCGGAGGTCTCCGCAGCGAGTGACCTGACAGAGGCGAGTTCTTCCTGGTTCAGGTCAAGGGCTTCAGCCGGGTCTTTCATGACCGACGCCACCAGGAGGTCCCTGAAAAACTGCACCAGCTCGCGGGCAAAGGACCGGATGTCGGTCCCCTGCTCCGAAAGGTGCTCAACGGCACCGAGTATGCTGGAGCGGTCGCCCCTGATCAGCGCCCCCGACACCTGCAGCAGCAGGCCGAAATCGGTCAGGCCGAGAAGGCTCTTCACGTCCTCGTCGGAAATATCGGTCGAAAAAGAGGCGAGCTGGTCGAGTATCGTCAGGGAATCGCGCATGCTGCCGTCCGCGGCCCTCGCCACGAGACCCAGGGCGACGGCGGATATCGTGATTCCCTCCTTTTCGGATATGGTCAGCAGCCGGTCACGTATCGCGCCGCTCGAAATCCTCCTGAAAGGCATATGCTGGCAGCGCGAGAGCACTGTCGCCGGGATCTTCCTCATCTCGGTAGTCGCCAGGACGAAGATGACATGGGGGGGCGGTTCTTCGAGGGTCTTCAGGAGGGCATTGAAGGCGGACCCGGAGAGCATATGCACCTCGTCGATGATATACACCTTGAACTTGCCGCCTGAGGGAGCGTATTTCACCCGTTCCCTGAGGTCCCGGATATCGTCGACACTGTTGTTGGACGCGCCGTCGATCTCGATGACATCGACCGACGACCCGTCGGCTATCGCGGTGCAGGATTCGCACGTACCGCAGGGCACCGCCACGGGACCTTCCTTGCAGTTGAGCGCCTTTGCGAGGATGCGGGCCGAGGAGGTCTTTCCGACTCCCCGCGGGCCGGAAAAGATATAGGCGTGGGCTATTCGTCCCTGGCCGATGGCGTTTTTGAGGATGCGCGTTATCGGCTCCTGCCCGACGAGATCGTCAAACTCCCGAGGTCTCCATTTTCTCGCTAGTACCAGATAGCTCATTGATCTTCAGCCGTTTCGTGAAAAGGTCCGCGCATGATGGACCGGTGATCATCCGCGCCGTGACGAGTGGACTGTTCCCCGCCTTTCTGCAGCCCGAAAACGACTTGCTGCGGCACACAGAGATAATGCTTATCGCTGCTTCCTTCCGGATCTGACGAGGTTCACACCTCACTGTTGCGCAGGGCCGCTTTCAGACTGCAGAAAAGCGGCGAACACACCCGTCTCGCGGCCTTCCGGCCGGACTGCGGGCCGCCGGGGCGCATTCGGTGAGATGTATTGTAGCACATAACCAGCAACGTTCGCACCGGCTCCCGGCGGTCCGTTGACATCAAACCGGTGCGGTGATAGCCTTGTCGTAAGGACTGGAACACCGATCAATCCCTGAGGAGGTATCTCACCATGAAGGCGGATCTATTTACCAAGACGATGTTGGCCATCATCGCGGTGCTGCTCTTTCTCAACCTGATAAGCGGCCTGCTACCCGCCCGCCAGGCTGTCGCACAGCAGGATGCGGGGCCGGTAAACAGGTACCAGATATCGGCATGGGCGGCTTCCATCGGAACCTACGGCCATCACTCGGGATATTTTGTCGTCGATACCGTGACCGGAAAGGTCGTGGACAAGAAGGAGGAAGAGCATTCCTTAACGCCCCGGTAGGACCCCGCCCTTTCAGCCGGTTATAGTACAATAACTGAGGGCATCATGATGCATGACACTCGCAAGGGACGGCTCCTCCTGACCCTGACCATCGCCCTGATGGTGCTTGTCCTCGCCTATACCGCTCTCACGGAGTTCGGGATAGCGGACATGGAGGGCTATATCCAGCGGAGGCTGTACTACGAGCGATCCATCTCCGGCAAGGGAATGGACCTGCACAAGGCGATGCACTGGAGAGAATCGCCGTAGAATTTCTATACTAGTTTATGGGAAAAAAGGTGCAGTGCGACCTCTGCCCCACCGAATGCGTCCTGGAGGAATACCAGGTCGGAGGGTGCAGGACCAGGATCAACAAGGGCGGCGTCCTCTACAGTCTTGTCTACGGCAAACCGTGTGCCGTTGCCATCGACCCTATCGAGAAGAAGCCCTTCTTTCATTTCCTCCCGGCGACCAGGGCATTCTCCATCGCTACCGCCGGCTGCGTCCTGGGGTGCAAGTTCTGCCAGAACTGGCAGATCTCGCAGGCAGCGCCGGAAAATACCGATACGAAGACACTCCTGCCTGATGATGTCGTCAGGCAGGCGGTCTTTTACGGCTGCAGGAGCATTACGTATACCTATACCGAGCCGACGGTCTTCTACGAATACATGTACGACACCGCGGTCATCGCGCGTGGCCGCGGCATCAGGAATACGATGCACTCCTGCGGATACATCAAGGAAAGACCCCTGCGCGGACTCTGCCGTTACCTCGACGCGGCTGATGTGGACCTGAAGGCGTTCACCGAGGATTTCTACAGCCGTATCTGCGGGGGCAGGCTGAGGCCGGTCCTTGACTCCCTCGTCGTCCTCCGGGCCGCGGGGGTCTGGACCGAGATCACGAACCTGCTCATCCCGACGCTCAACGACGACATGGCCAAGATCAGGGAGATGTGCGTATGGATCGTAAAGAACCTGGGCGCCGGCGTGCCGCTTCATTTTTCCCGGTTCTTTCCCCACTATCGGCTCAAGGACCTCCCGCCGACCCCTGTGCAGACCCTCACGGACGCGAGGGCTACCGCCATGGAAGCAGGGTTACAGTTCGTCTATATCGGCAATCTCAGGAGCGACGCGGAGAACACCCCCTGCCCGGGATGCGGCAGGGTCATCATCGAAAGGGCGGGCTATGAGGTAAAGCAGAACCATCTGCGCGGCGATGCATGCAGGTTCTGCGGAACAAAAATACCCGGCGTGTGGAATTGATATGAAAAGACGTGATTTTCTCCTGTTCTTTCTGTGGGGAGGCCTGTTCAGCCTCTTCCGGAAGAAGAAGGGCATCGCACCGCGGCGGCGCACAGCGATGTTCTGGAGGAGGATGTCGTGACAAAGGCACGGGTGCTGATGACCGTCACCGTGGTTCTTGCCTGCTGCATCGCCTCCTGCACCGAACAGATAAAGGAGCCCTCGGTCGCCGGCTCCTTTTACCCGGCGGACGGACGTGTCCTGCGCGAGACGGTCTCGACGATGCTGGATGCGGCTGAAACCAGGCCTGTCGAAGGGAAACTCGTCGCCCTCGTCTCGCCTCATGCGGGCTACGAATACTCAGGACAGATAGCCGCCTTCGGCTATAAGCAGCTCAGGAACAGAGATATAAGGACTGTCGTGCTCATCGGGCCGAGCCACCACCTGGCATTCAGCGGTGCGTCGGTCTATGCCCGGGGAAGCCTGAAGACGCCGCTCGGCCTGGTAAAGATCGACGAAAAACTGGCAGCGGAGATGATCAACGACGCCGCCGGGGTATCGTTTCTCAGGGAGGCCTACGATAAAGAGCATTCGATCGAGGTGCAGTTGCCTTTCCTGCAGCAGGTGCTCACGGAATTCAGGGTCGTGCCGATACTCATCGGGACCCCCACAAAAGAATCCTACGTGCACCTCACGGCGAAACTCACCGACCTGCTCCGCAGGGACAATACGGCGATCATCATCGCCAGCTCCGATCTCTCCCACTACCACGACTATAAGACAGCCGTCATGATGGACCGGAAGGTGACAGCGGCGGTGGAGCGCCTCGCCGCCGATGAGCTCGAGCGGCTGATACTGTCGCGGGAGGGCGAGATGTGCGGCGGGTATCCGGTGCTGTATACCCTCGCTGTCGCAAAGAATCTTGGCGCCACCAACGGCGTCCTGTTTCAGTACGCGAATTCCGGGGATGTCACCGGAGACAGGGCCCGGGTCGTCGGATACGCATCGATCGGCATTTTCAGGAGCGGACTGACCGGGCAGGAGAAGGCCCTGCTCCTCTCCCTCGCGAAAAAGACGATCAATGATTTCATATCAACCGGGAGGATACCGGAGGTCGAGGTGCAGGATCGGAGGCTCGCGGCGAACGGGGCGACGTTTGTCACCATCAACCGCCATGGCAGTCTCAGGGGGTGCATCGGCAACATGCAGCCGGTCATGCCGCTGTACCGGTCGGTCATCTCAAACGCAGTCGCGGCGAGTTCCCGTGATCCCCGTTTCCAGCCCCTGAAAAAAGAGGAGCTGAAGGATATGGAGGTGGAGGTCTCCGTCCTTTCACCCTTCGAGCCTCTCCGTGATGTAAAGGACATCCGGATCGGCAGGCATGGACTTTACCTCGTGAAGGGACAGAACACCGCAGTATTTCTCCCCCAAGTCCCGCAGGAGCAGGGATGGGACATAACCGCCTATCTCGAGAACCTGGCAACAAAGGCGGGACTGCATAAGGACGGATGGAAAGGAGCACAGCTCTTTACCTTCACCGCTGAGGTGATAAGGGAGGGCAGTTGAAGGTCACTGTGCGTATTTGGTGAGCCTCTGGAGCACCTCGACATGGAGCATCTCACTCGGGATGATCCTGAATTCAATCCTGTCAGACCCTTTGCCCGGCACGCTCGCGGGCACTGCGGCTGCGACGAAAAATGTCCCGAACTCACGGGCAAGGCGCGTATCCGAAGACAACATCCGGTCCATGACAACCTCGGCGCGGTGCTGGGCCTGCTGCCTGATCACCTTGTTCCTGGGGATATCAGGATCCGGCTCATATCCGGACCCCACGAGGATGACCCCCACATGGGAACGCGTATATTCGTCCCGAAGCGAGGCGAGAAAGACGGTATTGAGTTTCCTCACCGTCTCCTCTCCTGACGCACTCAGCCAGTCCTGATCGTCGAAGAAGACGGAGGGGGCGGCCACCACGGCGCCCATCGCATAGGTAATCCCCCCGGCGCCCGACGGCCCGAACTCCTTGGCCATCAGGGAATTCAACTGCTCGGCCAGTTCGGTCCTCGGCTGCGACAGGGCGAGGGCCGGCTCCAGGAATCGCTGGATCTTGACCGCCCGGTAGTACAGGAGAGCGCTGAGGACCATAATGCCGACGAGGATGAGGCTCAGGACCGGCCCGGGCGGAAGGATGTATTTCCTGAAGGTCTCCGCTTTCATCAGAAGCGCGCCTCCAGGAGGCCGAGGTTCTTGATGGCAATGTCGAAGTCCTGTTCCGTGAGGTTCGACGGGTGGTGGATCGCCTTGTTCCTCAGCCTGAGAAGGCCCCGAAACAGGTCCTTCTTGAACTCCCCGATGCGGCGTGACCGTTCGAGTTCCTTGAGACATTCGTACAGCCCGGGGGGCACATGTCCCACGATCTTCCTGCCGAACGTCTTCAGGCGCATCTCGAGGTAGTGTCCGAGGATGAGGGATGCGACCACCCGGTCTCCCCTGCGGTATAAGTCCAGCGCCTGCTCCGCCGAGACGCCCCTTCTGAACAGCCGGATATTTTCATCCGATTCGCGCTCTCCCGGCGCGAGGCTCTGTATCTTTTGATAGACCTCGATGCACTTGTCCAGCTCGTCCTTTTCGAGATGCGACTCGGCGAGAAGGAACAGATCGCGCAGGCTGTCCGCGACATCCTTCTGCCTGAAGGTAAAGGCATAGGCGCGCCTGATCGCCTCTGTCTTGTCATCTTTCTTGTCGAGCACGTCGAAATGCCGCGCCCACCTCTTGCCTTTCAGCACATTGTCCCTGGTGAATCTGAAGAGTTGTTCGGAAACTTCAGCCTTGTTCAGTTTTCCGCTGATGACAACGATGGTAAGGGTCGGACAGGTCTCGAAGAAATCGGGAAGCGCGTCGATCCCCTCGTTCATCCGGTCGAATTCGATGTCGAGCGTGAGGAGATCGAAGAACTGGACCTTCAGCATCTCCCTTGCCTGTTTTACGCTCGCCGCCTCGTAGAACCGCAGATCGTCCTCGTCCTTCCCGATCGCACGCTGGATCTCGAGCTTGAGGAGGTCCCTGTCCTCGTAGTCGTCGTCTGCGATGAGGACCTTAAACATCGAGCGCTTCCTCGATAAAGGGCAGGTTTACGATGATCTCCGTGCCCTGCCCCTTTTTCGTATATTCCTTCCCGACCCTGATCTTGCCGGCGTGCAGGCCGACGACGTACTTCGCATAGTAGAGGCCCCGCCCCCACCCCTCCCCGCTCCGCTTGCTCGCGTAGAAACAGCGGTCAGCCTGCTGTTCGTCCATCCCCAACCCCTCATCCCGGAAGGAGAGCGAGACGTACCGGCGGCTTCCGTCCACGTCCATGGAACAGGAAAGTACGATCTTCGCCTTTTCCTGCTCCGGGGTCTTGTATCTGACGGCATTGTCCAGGATGTTTTCAAAGACCGTCCTCAGGAGCGTGCGCGATGCGAAGATGATCGGCTGCATATGGTTCGCGGTATCCGAAAAGACGATGTCAGCCATATCGTTGTATTGACGGGCCAGGGTCGACAGCATCTCCTTGAGATCGACCCTTCTGAAGTCGATCAGTCCCGCCTCCCGTTCGTCCGCTATCTTCTTGAAGATTTCGATGTCAGCGAAGAGCTTGTCAAAGGTCTCATGCATGCGGCCGGCCGCCTCGGGCGGCAGGTCAGGCAGGAGGTCCATCCTGCGTTTGATCCTGCCGAGGTTGTTCTTGAACTCATGGCCGATCGTCGCGGATATGTACCGGATAAATTCGTTCCTGCGCGCTATCTCCTGGTTTTTCAGCACGAGAAGCCTGTTCTCCTGCGTCCTGCGCTGCCGCTGCTGGTAGACAAAGGTGAGGTACCCGCTGAACAGGGCGAAGGAACCCACCATCGCAAAGAAGGCGTAGGTGGAGACCCTGGTGGAGGCATTGAGCAGGCCCTCCATGATCGCCAGCCGCTCCGTGAGGCCCGTGTCCGCGGGTATGGAATCGAGTCCTTTCCACGGCGTGAGGTAGGGGGCGAGGCACTCGAAGGGGGGAAAAAACCGGTCAACATACACCATGCCGATGGTGATCCAGATGAACACGAAGACCGCGATCATGACGATGAAACGGGCTGCGTTAAGGGCGACCGGCAGGCGCATGATTCATTCTACCCGATCACGACGGTATTTTTCACCACCCGTTTCAGGGGCGGGACGGAAGGTTCTCCTTCACTATCCTCATGAATTTGCAGTTGGATTCATGACTCATGACAGACACCCGGAGAAATGACCTGCCCGGCCCTTCTTCACCTTCGCAGTCGCGCACGAGAAAACCGGCGCGGCAGAGGGCGGCGCGCACCCGGTCTTCAGCCTCCGGAAGGTGCAGAATAAATACGTTTGATTCAGACGCATACATCCTGACCCCCGGGATCTTGGCGCATTCCCTCGAAAAGAAGAGCTTCTCCGCCTGCACAAATCCCCCGGCCTGTTTCTGATACGTCTTGTCCCTCAGGGCAGCCCGGCAGGCCTCAACAGCGAGGTGGTTCACCTGGCCGCATGAAGCAGTAGAGAGCTTCTCGGCAACCGCGGGGGACGAAGCGGCATACGCGAGTTCGAGCCCTGCCAGCCCGTAGAAGAAGGCGGTTGTCCTCAGCACGATTGCCGCATCTCCCGGACAGCCGAAGACATCTCCCCTGCCTGCAAACTCTGCCAGGGACTCATCCAGGACGACAAAAGCGCCCTTCCGTTCCGCCTCCTGCAGCAGCCGGTCAATTTCACCCTGGGGGATCAGCCGACCGGTGATGCGGTTGGGGTTGGCCATGATCAGCATGTCGATACCCCCGAGATGGGCGATCACTGCATCCGTGTCCGGAGAGAGGTCGGCATCCCTGACCGCCTGCAGCCGGCTGACCTCGCCTCCGGAAGAAGATGCCGCCATCCCATGAATGTCCGGAGAAGGACCGGCAACCAGGACCTTTTTCGGCGCCAGAACGCGGGTGATGCGGTACAGAAGTTCTTCGAGTGAATTCCCGAAGGACAATGATTCATTCCTCACGCCGTACTTCGAGACAAGCAGGCCGCGCAATCTCGTCTGCAGGGGATCGGGGCTGACGCCGATCTCCTTGACCGCCTTCCGTATCGTCGTCTTAACCCGTCTGGAGGGGCCGATGGGCGAGACCCCGATGCCGGTATCAGTCGCCCTATTGTCGCTGATGCCGTATTCCCGCGCAAAACTAAACAGATCCTTCTCCGTCAATAGCCGGCTCCTCTCAGACCAGGGTGGTGTGAGGACGTATTATATCAGCTATCAGGCTGCGTTTAAAACCGCCGGTGATTGCAGCAGTCCCAAATCTGATACAATGTATCATCAGCCGGGCGTGGGGCAGGCGGCACTGCTCTTCTGCTTATCGTGATGGAGACAAAGCTCCCGGAAAAGGAGGCAGCGGGCGATGAAAGATATCCTGAAAGAATTGCAGCGTCTCAACAGCTCCGTACGGCGCCTGGCGGACCGCTTCGCTCCTGCGGTGGATACCGGGGTTTTTGACCGCTTTCATGCCTTCAGGGCCTCATCCGAGAACAGCATGCTCACCATCAGGGGCATCAGCCACCCTGACGCAATAACGTTCAGTGAACTGCGGGGCATCGATGACGTCCTCGCCGGACTCAGGATGAACACCCTGCAGTTTCTCAAGGGTCTGCCCTGCAACAACGTCCTGCTCTACGGGCCAAGGGGGACCGGAAAATCTTCGGCAACAAAGGCCCTCCTCGGCGCATATCGTCGCCGGGGGCTGAGGATGATCGAGGTCCAGCGCGACAGCCTCATCCATATCATGGAGGTCGCCGAGCTCATCAGGGGAAGACAGGAGAGGTTTATTGTCTTTTGTGATGACCTCTCTTTCGAGGAAGACGAAAAATCCTATCGCCGGATAAAGACCGTGCTCGAAGGCGGACTCGAGGTGAGACCTGAAAATATGCTGATCTATGCCACCTCAAACAGGCGGCATCTCATGCCGGAGAAGACAGGCGACAACCTGCCCGAGATGGTCGACGGCGAGCTCCAGCCTGCAGAGACGGTGGAGGAGAAGCTCTCCCTCTCCGACAGGTTCGGCCTCAGGCTCGGCATGCAGCACTTTGACATGGAGACCTTTCTGGATATCATCTCCAACTACGCCGCCCTTCGGAAGATTCGTATTGCCTCCGGCGAGCTGCGAAAGCATGCGGTCCGGTGGGCGCTCGACCACGGGAGTTTTTCAGGCCGCACCGCGAGGCAGTTCATCGACGACCTGGAGGGAAGGCTGAGACTCAAAAAGTCCTCTCCCGGCAGGAGATCGACCGAGAGTTGATTCGTCTGCCGCCGATGGATTGCCAAAGGAAATCCAGCTTACTCTTTTTTCCCCGGAAGAGTGAAGTAGAACTTTGCCCCTTCATCCGGCCTTCCCTCGGCCCACACGCGCCCGCCGTGTTTCTCGATGATATTTTTTACAATGACAAGTCCGATGCCGGTCCCTTCAACTCCCTTTGATGCATGTATCCTCTGAAAAAGTCCGAAGAGCCTATCTCCTAACTGCATATCGAAACCTATGCCGTTGTCCTTAACGTAATATACGTTCTCATCTTTTTCCGTATAACCGCCGACTTCAATCAGTGCAGAGTCTCTTGCCTGCGTGAATTTGATCCCGTTCGATAAAAGGTTTTGGAGGACCTGGGTTATCATCGCCCGGTCGCCATATGCAGAAGGAAGTTGTCTAATTTCAAATTTTATGTCCCTTTCACCCATCGCCGGCTTGAGTTCAGCCACCAATGTTTCTGCCAATGCTCCCATGTCAAAATGGGCTTTCCGAATCTCTTTGGTGCTGACGCGGGAAAACGCAAGAAGGTCTTCGATGAGCCGGTTCATTTTTTTCGCGCCGCCCACGACCCTGTTCAAATAGTCCTTCCCCGTGTCATCAAGTTTATCAGCATAGTCCTGTAACAGTATCTTGGCGAAGCCATCCAAAGTTCTGAGCGGGGCCCTGAGGTCATGGGAAGCGGCAAAACTGAAACTCTCCATATCGTTGTAGGCGGCTCTCAGTTCAGAGGCCGTGGACTGCAATTCCTGATTAAGCCTCTTCAGATCTTCCTCCGATTTCTTTCGCTCGGTAATGTCGATACAGGTGCCGACCCATTCCCGGACGAGCCCGTCTTCATTCAGCAGAGGGACTCCCCTGACCATGAAGTCCCGATAGACCCCATCATGTCTGCGTATGCGGTATTCGACCTCATATCTTTTCTTTTCCCTGATGGCGTCTTCCCATGCCTTCAAGATATGTTCAAGGTCATCCGGGTGAACGGCCTTCGACCACCCCCGGCCCTGAATCTCCTCATAGGTCTGGCCGGTATACAGCCTCCAGGAGGGCAGGTCTTCCACTACCCCGCCATCGGCCGTCGTGGTCCATCCCAGCTCTCCGGTCACGTCGACGTAAGATCCGTAGCGGTCCAAACTCGCCTGCAGCACTGCCGCCGCTTTCTTTCGCTCGGTGATATCCTCCATCGCAAGAAGGATCATCCCATTATATTCTTTTTCCCATAGCGATCCGGGCTTCGGATCAGAAACTTCCTTCCTGATTTCACGCGCGTTGAGCAAAATGGTCCTGAGCCCAATGTTCGGGAATTCTATCGCGACCTCGAAGTCCGAGAAAGACTTCTTCTCGGACAGGACCCTTTGAAGCAGCATTCTGAGTTCCGAAATGTCCCACTGCCCATTTCCCAACTCGTAGATATAGCGGTCTTCTGTTTCTTCAGGATCCACCAGGAAGTTTTCGTAGAAGGATCTGTTGGCAGTTACCACCTTCAGGCCGGTGTCGAGAATGAGCAAAGGCTCCCGGACAGTCTCAACGATATCATTGGCGTAGGCATACGCCTCCGTGACCCGCATAAGGCTGCTCTTGATGGCGGTGATATCGAACAGCGTCATCAACGCGCCGTCGATCCTGTTATCAACGGTCTTATACGGTCGTAAGGTCATTGAATACCAGCGGCCGTCAACATCCTGGATTTCCTTTTCCTTTGCGGCAAGGGTATGGATTACGTCGCGGACCATCTGCTCGAGGTCCGGCAGATTGATGTTAGTCCTGATGTCGCTCAGGGGCCTTCCGGCATCCGTGGGGATAAGATGCAGAAGCGTTGCCGCAGCGTCATTGAAGCGCCTGATCTGAAGTTCGCTGCCGAGTATAATAATCGGTATCTCTACGCCTCTGAGTACGTTGACAAGGTCGTTGTTCAACTGCGTCGTTTCCTCATCTCGGCTTCGAAGCTCGTCGTTGACAGTAGTCAGCTCTTCATTCGTTGACTGGAGTTCCTCCTTGGCCGTCTCCATCTCCTCGTTGATGCTCTGCATTTCTTCATTGCTTGATTGCAGCTCCTCGTTGAGTGCCCTGAGCTCTTCATTTGCGGCCTCATACTCCTGGGTCACCGTATTTAAATGTGTCTTTGACGCGGCAAGCTCCTGCCTCAGCCGAGCTGTCTCCTCGTCTTCAACGGCCCTTTTAGCACCACGTTTCACCACCCCCGGCCCCTCCTTGTCAGGGAGGGGAGCAAGAGGAGGCGTCTCTTCAAACAGTACCAAGAAACAGCGTTCACCGGTTGCAGTGCCCTTAAAGGGAACGACATCAATATGTATGTATTTAGTCCGCCTATCCTCTTTGACCCTGACCCGTTCTTTTCTTACAGGAACATCTTCTTTCTTTGCCTGATGAAGCAGGGTGCGAAGCTCTGCCACCAGGTCTTCACTGACCATCTTCAGAAGGTCCAGGCTGGCCCGGCCGGGAACGGGTCTGAGATATGGTCCGGTATCTCCCCTGAACTGGAGTATCTTCATGTCACCGTCGACAACAAAGCCCGCAGGGCTATAGTGGGCGAGCACGATGGTATCGGCCTCTTTCTGAATATCGAAAACTCCCGGCGGTTGTATAGCGGTCTTCCTGCCGGCTGCGTTTTCTTTGCCATATTCGGCAGCGGGGGCCTCAAAATACTGCCTTGACGGTTCGGCCTTTTTGGCATAAATAGAACCCTTCTTGTCGACTACGGAGAACAGACCGTCAAATTCTCCGACTGTCTCGGAAGGTCCGATCATGAGAAAGCCTTTGGGATTGAGCGCATAGAATAATATCCTGACTGTTTTTTTCTGAAGCTCCGGCCCGAAATAAATGAGCATATTCCGGCAACTGACAAGGTCTATCTTTGAAAACGGCGGGTCTTTCACCATATTATGCTTTGCAAATATGCACATTTCGCGGACAAACTTGTTAATGACATGCCCGCCACCGGCCTTTTCAAAAAAACGTCTCAATCTCTCCGGGGAGACGTCCCTGGATATATTTTCAGGATATAGGCCCTTTCTGGCCCTCTCGACTGCGACATCGTCTATGTCTGTTGCAAAGAGCTGCACAGGACGGCTGATCTTATTGTCGTCCATATACTCAATAAGGGCCATGGCGACAGAGTAGGCCTCTTCCCCTGTCGAACAGGCGGGTACCCATATCCTGACAGGGTCATCCGCATGCTCTTTCCTGACGATGTGAGGGAATACGCTTCTTTTTAAGGCATCGAAGGTCTCCGGTTCCCTGAAGAAGGAGGTGACGTTGATGAGAATGTCCTGATAGAGCGTCTCTATTTCGGAGGGGTCTTCCTTAAGATGCACGACGTATTTCCCTATCTCCTCTATCTTTCGCAACAGCATGCGGCGCTTGACCCTGCGCATTATTGTCGAGCGCTTATAGGATGCAAAATCAACGCCCCTGGCTGCCCTGAGCATGATGAATATCTTATTCAGGTCATTCTCTTCCGCCGGCATAAGCTGCACGGCAACACCGTGCCGTGCAGGTGCAAGATAGGGATGACGCCTGATCCTCAGCAGTTCAACCGCAATTTTGTCGGGTGGCAGCACAAAATCAACACAGCCGGTATCGAGGGCGCTTTTCGGCATTCCGTCGTACTTTGCGGTCTTGTCCTGGGCAAAGACTATGCCGCCCTCTCCTTTGACCGCCCTTGTCCCCATAGAGCCATCCGAGCCGGACCCGGAAAGGATTACGGCTATCGCATTGTTTCCCCGGTCCTGCGCCAGGGAGCGCAAAAAAGAATCGACAGGCATATACTGTCCCCTCGTCTTCTCCCGAGGCGTAAGATGGAGCACTCCCTGAAAGATGACCATTTCCGTGTCAGGCGGGATGACGTATACATTATCGGGTTCAATGTGATTTTTCAGGAGCATTCCCCAGTTTAAGGGGCTAGTTTTTCAGGAGCATTCCCCACCCCTTTTTCAGGTCATTCCCCACCTATAATTTGCAGGTCAGGTGTAGCAATCTTGATAACGGTCAT
>JAKAHR010000030.1 GCA_021825365.1 Nitrospirota bacterium
GCTCAGTGACCTGTTTAACCGCCTCTTTCTTGAACTCCTCGGTGTACTTCCGGTTCGACATAGATCAGCCTCCTTCTTTGCTTCCAATTTTACCTTAATGGCTGTCTACTAAACCGGGGGAACTCCATATTAGGAGGTATGTAACATTTAGAATAATCACTGAAGACAGCGGCCTGACATTTATCGGTCTGCTTAAGAAGAAACATATCCGATGGGAAGAAATTATAAGCATCGCAGTTACAAATATTGTTATTCCCCGCAATATAGCTAATGGAGATATAGGCAATGTTGAGACGGTTCACGGCCACTATTACTTTCCCTTGACCATGAAAGAAAAGGGGCAAAGATATCCTGAATTAGTAGGTCAACTAATGAGTTTCAATTGGAAATGCCCGAACGGCGACACAAAAGAAATTACTCTTGAAAATTGTCCTTTATACGAAGTGATTGTTGGCCACGTTAAAGAGACTGAAAACCTACGTAAGTTGTCTGATGATAGAAAGATGGAATAAAACAAACGGATTAGGCTCATATTCAAGGGGAGCGGGGGATTTCGGTACACCATACTTCTGAACTGCAAGGCGGTAAGGAGAAGGCAAGATAAGATGAGAAGAATCGCAATAGGTGAAGAAGGGGCAGACCCAAGAAAGGGACAACAGGTTACTTAACCAATAGATAGGCTTGGCGATGGTAGCAGGTGAGATAAGACCATGAACATCAACTGGCTTCTATTTTCATTCCAGGGCAGGCTTAACCGCCAGCCCTTCTGGCTGTTCTCTCTCTGCGCCGGCCTGATCTGGCTAGTCCTGAGCCTGCTCCTCGGCATCGATAGGGAAAATTCGGTCTGTTGCCGATGGCTGTATCTATCAGATTGATTCTCGAGGCTTGGTAAGGACAAAGATTGAGTTGCAAAAGGGAGATCGTAAAGGTCTTCACGTATCGGTTTCCATGATACTCTTTCACTGCCTTCTCAAAATGATATCTCGGACAAAGCTTCAATATCTCTGAGAAGATTGTGTATACTTTGTTCATGGTCTGTTCCTCCTTGTTGGTATTTGGTTTGGCGACTAATACTACCAAACAAGTATAAAGAACAGACCTTCTCTTTATAAAAATTTACCGGACACTAATGAAGCAGCATCATATCTCATAGCCAATCAAAATTCAGATGGCGGCTTCGGATCACCCTCATCCACTGTATATGAAACATCCTTGGCATACATGGCCCTCGCCGGCCTCATAACCGACAACACAGTCTTGGGCAATGCAATCAATTATCTATCATCTACACGTGGCGTTTCCGCTTGATGATTGCAGGAAGTGCCATCCCTCCATGAAACGCTGAGGCCTATCTTTCTCCCTGCACATTCCTTTGTCCGCGGCATGACTAGGGGGCGGTTCCCGATACGGGCGCGGCGATGCAGAGGTCTCTTCAGGCGGCGGGACACTTGGGGCTGATCATCTCACGTCTCACCAGGCTGCCCGCCGACGGATTTGCAGATAGGGAGAAACGCGGGGTCGATCCTGGCGAGTGACCCCAGTACGAACTCCTCGATGCCCCTGTTGTCCGACAGATAGAGATCCGCGGGCAAGGCATCTTTCCTGATCTCCGCTCGCCCCATGAACGAGTGGCCTCCCGCGCTGCCTATGTTTCCAAAGGCGATGCGCGCAATATACCCCGCGTCTTTCTTTATGCCATCGTTTCGAAAGATGATCACCAGGGCGTCGGCGACGATCCCTGTCACCAGCGCCCAGGCAACATGTTCCACGCGTATGAGAAAGTCGGCCACCTGGACGCAGATGTCGAAGACCGGGACCGGCCCGAGGTGAGAAAATATCACCCCGTTTACGAAACGCTTCCTGACAAGGGCGATGCTGAAGTAGTCGAGGGCTTCCCAGGAGAACTGGGAAAACTCTATCTGACTGACAATATACCGGTCAGCCTTTTGCCTGAGCCGCCGCAGGGCCTCAATGTCTCTGCGGCCCAGCTCTCCCATGAAATGCCGGGCATCCGCCTTGATTCCGTAAAAGAGGGCGCTTGCAAGATTTCGGGTAAGGCCGATATCTCCGGCCTTCAGATATTCTGTCATGATGGCAGAGGTGGACAGGTAGTGGGGCCGTATATCGGCAAAACCCGCGCGTACCTTCCTTACCAGCGGATGGTGGTCGATCACGATGTCACAGCGGGGGAGCTTGAAATCCGTGAAGAAGTGGGGCTGCGAGTCCACGAGAGCGACAATGTCATAGACGCCCGCTTCCCTTTCGTCGAGCGGCAAGGCCGGTATCCTGAGCTGCCGCATCATCGCGGCGTTTTCGGGCCGCCCGATCGCCCCGGTATAGCCGATCGTGACGGAGCGCCTTCTTTCCGTGAGTATCTTCTTAAGGGCCAGTGCGCTTGCCAGCGCATCAGGGTCGGGGTTCCCGTAAATAACGACAAGGACCCGCTTTGCGCCGCGGCATATCTCCCGCATGCGCGCAAGCCTCCGCTTCATGTTCCCTGAAGCCTTCACCTACTCGACTTCGACCATGAAGCTGGTGTCTGTCACACTGCCCTTGTGCCCCACCTGACCGAAGATCTGATACAGCCCCTTTGCCGGGAAGACGACATGCACCTCGACCTTGGGGCCGAACCTGTCCGGTACCCGCATATGCATTGTCATGTCATGGCCATGGCCCTGATGTCCCATGGCCATCATGCCCGGCAGCTCTCCGTGGGTATGGATGAACCGGCTGAGATCCGCCGGGATGATCGCAAGGTGCATCGGCGCCGAGAGATACGGTTCGAGGTCGGTCACCGGCTGCCCCTCAGACCTGAACAGGTACGTGAGAGTCGCCTCGTTACCGGCAGTGATCCGCTCAGGGACAGATGAGAAGGATACGGCGAGATCCCCGAAGGTCTTTTCTCGCGCAAGGTCTTTGCGGGCCGGGCCGGTGCGGGGTTCGCCGGAGACGTCAACCAGAAAGCGGCGCGAGAAGTTCCGATCGCCTGAGGCGAAGTCAATGCCGATGATATAACGTCCGCCCCGGGGAAAGGTGAATCGCACAGGATATCTGGCGGTCTTTTTCATCGAGGGGGTGATGGGACCGAAGTCCTCGGGATGGATGTGCGCAAATACGCTGAAGTCCCGGCTCGCGATAATAACATGCACCAGACGATCGTGGTGGACCGACAGGTTTTCGAGCGGTTTGCCGGAGGCGTCGCTGAGGGAAAAAAGAAGGGTGGCAGGCCTTCCCGCGGAGATCTCCTTCGGTACTGTCGAAATCACCGCCTTCACCTCATCGGGCTTCGCGGCAAGTTCAGGACCTGCCATCGGATGCTGGTGACCCTGCATTCCACCCATCTCCGCGGCTGCCGCCGCATAGGCCGCGAAGACGATGCCGGAAAAGACGGCAACGACGAGCAGCAGTTTGCCATAACTTCTATTCATGATCAGGTTCCTCCTTGCACCGGCAATCCGGACTGCGGCCGCGGACTTATCGGGTGAAAACATTGTCCGCAACGGCCCTGCTTATACGATATCTCGGATTGCGCCTCGCGGCAACAGCCCGACGATCTCCGGGTGAAGCGCGGCGCCGGCTCAGTTGTCTTCCAGAAAAGACCTGATTTTCAGCAGGGCCGGCTGCCTGAACCCGAGCGCAAGCAGGGCCCGGTCGCTCCTGCTCAGGATGTCCTTCCTGAGGAGAACCGGCAGGGCATCTTTCCAGGACGCGGTGTCATCCGTACTCAGGGCGTAGCCGGCTATCAGTATCCGGATGAGGTCGTCGTCAGGCCTCAGGGTCAGGGCCTTCTTTGCGTGGAAATAACCGTGCTCAAGGGGCGCGTTGAGCAGAAAGATATTCCGGGCAAAGTGGAAGTGGGAAAGGGCCGCATGCTCCGCTTTTGTGTAATCGAAGGTGTCTTCGTCTCCCGCGATGACCCTGAAGTCGAAGCGGTCTTCCCAGAAGAACTGGACGCAGGATATATTGAGGAAGTTGCGCAGGGCGTTCGCCTCCAGCCTCTTCGATCTCCAGACAGCATGGAGCAGGGCGTTGAGAAAGGGTGACTCGATGAACTGTCTCCTCTCAAAAACCAGTTCTCCCTCTACGACATCGATAAGCCACTGGTGCGAGGGGTGGCCGGCAAAAAACTCCGTCCATTTGCGCGGTGATTCGATGAATCCCCTTTTCCCCACGCGCATCAATTCACGGCATGCTGCCTCAGGGTCGAGGACATGCTCCATCACGTGGGAACAGTAGATGAAATCGATCGACTTGTCGTCGAAGGGGAGATGGTGTATATCGCCCCTGATGTAGCGGGCCTGCAGCTCAGGGGGTATCGGCTGGCCGTTGCGGTGTGTTCCGTCCGTCAGGTCGTAATCAACGATGTAGTCGGCGCGGGAGAAAGGGTTGTGGCCGCCGCCGATATCGAGAACCTTGTCGGAAGGACGGATGCCGAAGGCATCAACGAGCATGCGGTGGTCATAGGTCGGATAGATCCTGCCGAAGAAATTTGACGGACCCGCACTCACGCTCCTGACGCTCCCATGGGAACGTATTATAGGAAACGCCGGACTTTTATGGCAAGCCTCGCGGGTCGGTTTGTCCCTGAACGGATGGCCTGTAAAGCAGAATTTGACGTTGACTTTGGCCGGGGCGTCTCACTATAGTTAAGACAGTAATTATCGACAAGAGCAAACTATCTGGAAGGGTAGGGCGCAAAGCCACCGGTCCCATACATACCGCAGGACAGCGGGGTTGCCGAACTGATTATTATGATGATGATTGGTTCCCGGAGCCCTTCCCCGCCCAGGGGTTGGGCTTTTTTTGTTGACCGGCCCGGGAAGAGATGAGATGAAGACAAAAGTCACCAAGAAGAACTGCTGGGAGTTTCATGAATGCGGCAGGGAGCTCGGGGGGAAGAATGCGTTCGAACTGGGGGTCTGTCCCGTGGCGACCTATATCTGGTTCGACGGCCTTCACAGCGGCCGGAACGCCGGACGCACCTGCTGGATAGTGGCAGGCACCATGTGCGGCGGAAAGGTGCACGGGAGCTTTGCGGAGAAGATCAGGGACTGCGGGAAATGCGATTTTTATAACAAGGTGAAGGAAGAAGAGGGAGGCAGTATGATCCCTTCGGTGCTTCTCCTGCGGAAACTGGAACTGCACCGGTAGTTGCCGGCCGCCCCAAAAAGGTATTGCTTATTGCAGGGCGAAGATCGTACTATGTAGGTGCAAAGGGAACTGCAGGAGCATCGGCAGTTCATGGGATCTCCAGGGGGGCACGTTTTGGTGGAATCCATGAAGCTGAGGTATCCGGTCCATACGCCCGACAACAGGGTCCTGCTCACGGCCGGGAGCGAGCTTTCAGCGGCGCTGATGCAGGAAATAGCTTTTTCCGGGGCGGGCGCGCCTCAACGAAAATATCCTCTGCTGCAATACGGCACCACGAGGGATGATCTTGCCGGCTTCCTCAGTCAGCCCCCCTACCGGGCGATCTTTCACCACCCCGACGTTGTCTCCGATGTCCTGGGCCTCATGGAGCGCGTGCAGCTTGTCTTTCCGTTCCTCGAGACGCTTGATTACTTCAGAGTCCGGGACTTCTATACCTACCGGCATATGCTTACGGTCTTTGCCCTCTCGACGGCGCTTGCAAGGGACCTCCTGCCGGACTATGAAGAGAGGATCCAGGAGATGGCGACCGGTCCGACGCACGATTTCGGCAAGGTCTGCGTTCCCCTCGGCATCCTGAAGAAGGAGACCCCGCTCACGCGGTCGGAACGGAGCATACTCTCCCATCATTCCGTGGCCGGTTATGTCCTTCTGTGCTACTACCACGGGGACCCGACGGACCTCGCCGGCAGGGTGGCGAGGGACCACCATGAGAGAAGGGACGGCTCGGGTTACCCGAGGGGTATCCTGATCGATGATTATCTCGTTGAGATCATCTCGGTCTGCGATATCTTCGACGCCCTCGTCTCGCCGCGGCCCTACCGGCCGGCGTCCTACGACAACAGGACTGCGCTCGAGGAAATCACGTCCATGGCCGAAAGGAAGGTGATCAGCTGGGATGTGGTAAAGGCGCTGGTGGCCCGTCACCGGAGAAAGAAGGGCGACTTCCGCTCGACCGTTGTTTCAGTGCAGAAGCGGGGCATGCCGCCGGCGAACAACTATTACGGGGTTACGGCAGAGGACGAGGGGCCTGCTCCGTCAGCGCCCTGACCGCCGGCGCGCGTATCTCCTGCCGGCTTTTTCTTCCTTCGTCTCTTCTTCTTTTTCTTTGCTTCATCGTTCGGACCGGCAGGGGGTTTTTCAGCGGCCTTGGCCGGCGGGCGGTGCACCGGCCTTTCTGTCTGGCGTCTCTGCGGTCCCCTTCCCCGGCCGGCGGACGGATGCGGCCCCTTGCTGCGGGGGCGGAACTCGGGACGCTTCAAGTCGGTAACGATCATATTGTCTTCGATAGGCCTGACCGGTATCTTCTGTTTTATGTATTCCTCTATGTCCTCCAGGGCGTAGACGTAATCCTCGCAGGCAAAACTGATCGCCTTGCCGACCGCGCCCGCCCGGGCGGTCCTGCCGATCCGGTGGACGTAGTCTTCCCGGTCCTGCGGCAGGTCATAGTTGATCACGTGGGTCACCCCTTCGATATGGAGTCCCCTGCTTGCCACGTCCGTCGCGACGAGGATCGGCAGTTCTCCCTCCTTGAACCGGTTCAGGAGTTTCATTCGCCTCACCTGCGGCAGGTCTCCGGTGATCGCGGCTGCGCGCAGGTCGTTCGCCTTGAACAGGGCCTCGAGCTTTTCCGCCGTTGACTTCATATTCGTGAAGATGAGGATCCTGCCTTGCGGCTCCTTCCTGATGATCCCCAGGAGCAGGCCGGCCTTTTCCGCCTTGCCGACGTGGTAGAGTTGCTGTTCGATCTGTTCCACGGTCACCTGCTCCGGCGTCACCACGATCTGCTCGGGAAGGTTCATGTGCTCATAGCAGAGCTCCATCACCCGCGTCGAGAGGGTGGCTGAAAAGAGCATGGACTGCCGCTGGTCGTACGGCGACATCCGTCTGAGGAGGAACCGCAGGTCGCTGATGAAACCCATGTCGAACATGCGGTCGGCCTCGTCGATGACCAGGAACTCGGTCTTCTTCAGGCTGTAGACCCGCTGTTTGAGATAGTCGATGAGACGGCCGGGAGTGCCGACAAGGATGTCCACGTTGCCGCCGACCGCCTCCCGCTGCTTCTGATAGTCGATGCCGCCGTAGACAGGGACGATCCTGAAATCCGTGAATTGTCCGAGCCTCCTCGCCTCCGCGTCTATCTGCACGACGAGTTCCCTGGTAGGCGCAACGACAAGGGCGCGGGGCGACGGACCGGGAGCCGGAGTCGGGGCGGCAAGCATCCGCGAAAAGAGGGTGATGAGGAAGACAGCCGTCTTTCCGGTGCCGGTCTGGGCCTGGGCGGCGACGTCCCTGCCCGCCAGCGCCTTCGGCAGGGCTGCGGCCTGGACAGGGGTGCACCGCAGGAACCCCGCCTCCCGGATGCCCCGGAGAACGGGTTCGGGTATGTTCAGCTCGTCGAAAAGCATCAGGTGATTATACTATATTCAGGGCCAAGAGGCGAAATCCCCGCTGCTTTTCCGCCCTGTTCGGTCTGGCGGGATTTACCATGTCAGGGACAGGAGTGCCTTGATGTCAGACTGGAGGCGGTTATACCGGCAGCGGATGACCATGCAGTTTTCAGACCGGTAACAGACCCCGTTCTTGATGACGACATGCACCCTGATGCCGGTTTCAGCAGGGTGGGGGCAGGCGATGTGCAGTTTCCCCGTAGTCTCGGAGAAATGCTTTTCCATCTGTCTTCGTTTCACCGAATGCATCCCTGCCGCTTACCCCCTGTTCCCTATCAGTTCGAGGAAGAGACTTGCCAGCGTCGGGTCGAACTGGCTGCCCGCGCCTTTTTGTATCTGCACGATCGCCTCCGCAGGGGTCAGTCCCCTGCGATACGGCCGGTCGGAGCGCATCGCATCATAGGAGTCCACGAGGGTGAGAAGCCGCGCCTCATGGGGAATGTCCTCTCCCGAGAGGCCCCCCGGATACCCGGCGCCGTCAAAACGCTCGTGGTGGTGCCTGATAACGGGGATGATGTCGTTGAGGGTCTTCAGAGGGGAGAGGATGGCGGCGCCCAGGGAGGGATGCTGCCGCACGATCTCCATCTCCTCGGGGGTCAGGGCCCCGGGTTTGTCGAGGATCTTCTCGAAGGTGCCGATCTTGCCGATGTCATGGAGGATGGCGGCAAGCCGGAGTCGTTCCGTTGCCGCCCTGCCGAGTCCCAGTTTCCTGCCGAATTCCACCGCATAGTCAGCCACCCTCAGAGAATGTCCCTTCGTCCATTGTGATTTGGCGTCGATGGTAGCCACAAGGGAACTTACCGTCCCCATGAACAACTCCTGCACATGTTCGAGCAGCCGGGCGTTTTCCAGGGCGATGCCGACGTGCGTGGCGAGCTTTTCGGCGGTGCTGATGTGATCCCGGGTGAACCACGCCGGCCGCATGCTCGAGAGAATGAGGATCCCCCAAAACTCTCCCTTCACCTGCAACGGCATCGTAAAATACGAAAATACGCTCTTCTCGGCCGCCCACTCCATCTGGCGCGGGCATTCCCTGAAGTCGCGGGTTATGTCATTCTGGTACACCGGCCTGCCGCTCTCCAGTGTCGCCAGAAAAGGGATGTCGCCGCGGGAAAGCTCTGTCCCCCGGTCGATGCCCGTGCCCCAGGAGGCGCTGACAACGAGGACGCTGCGGGAGGAGTCGAAGAGGGCGACCGTGGCGCCGTCGCAGGGTATCACCCTCCGTGTCATCTGGATGACCGTCTCGACGATCTCCTCTGTCTTGAGGTTCGACAGGATCTCCCTGGATATCTCGTTCATGAGCTGGAAGGTCTCGGTCTCATGGACCCGTTCCACCTGTGCCTCCAGCCCCTCCCGGGAAAGGACGATGTTCTCGAGGGCCAGGGAAATATACCGGGCGATGCCATCGACAAGGAGCAGGCTTTCAGGGGCGGCCTCCACGATGAGGACGCCCATCCCCTGCCCCTTGCAGAAGAGAGGACTCAGGGCCGCTGCGCGGCCTTCATGCGGGATGCCGATCCCTTCCGGCAGGCTTTCGACGATCCTTGTCTCCCCGGACTTCAGCACCTCCTCGATACAGGAAAGACCCGCGCCGGAGCAACTGACATTGAGGGAGCGGATCACCTCGGAACGGGGGGGGCCGGAGACCGCTGTAACGCAGAAGGGGGCACCAGGGTCTGCCCTGAGAATGATGGAGCCCCGTTGTGCCGGCAGGGCAGAGGCGATCGTCCCTGTCACCTCGTTGCAGAGGACCTCCAGGCTGGAAGGAGACCTCAGGACAGACGCCAGAGCGAGGAAGAACCCCGGCGACTCATGCGGCTGCATCGCCGCCTCCCGGTGGGGCTGATATCATCAGCGCGTTGTCCTGGATAAGGTCTGCCGCCTCGAACAGCACCTCTTCGATATCCCCCTCAGCAATGCCGAGATTCCCCCAGCCCGCAGCATCAAGAGGGGGGACAAAAGGGTCGTCCCCGGGAGAGACTCCGAATCCCTTGACCACGATATCCGCGAAGTGCACCGCCGCGGCCTCACGGGCGTGTGCAGAGCAGCGACCCGGGTGGTGATGGTGGCCGACGATGTCGCGGATGACGCGGGGCAGGTTCCACTTCTCAGACAGCCAGGTGCCGACCTCATCATGAGTAATGCCGATGATCTTCTGTTCAGCGTCCGTCGCGGTCATGCCTTCCGTCGTTACCGCTTCCGCTATCTTCCGGGCCTCGTCCGGCAGCTGTTTCCATATCAGGACCTTGCCGAGATCATGGAGCAGTCCGCCGGTCATGATCTCTTCCCCTGTCTTCATGTTCATCCGCACCGCCAGGCTGCCGGCGACTATCGAGACGCAGAAGGAGTGGCTCCAGAGGCCGGGCAGCGACCTGTCGGCCAGATCAAAGAGCGATGAACTCAGGATGACCCCCTTCATGAGGTTGGAGCCCATAAGGACGATCGCCCGTTTGACTGAGGCTACATTGCCGTAGAGGCCGTAGAAGGGCGAGTTGACCAGTTTCAGGACCTTGGAGGAAAGCACCGGGTCTTTCTCGATAAGCCCGCTCACTTCGTCGGCCGAATAGTTCACGTCCTCGATCAGTTTCAGGATGCGGCCGTGGACATCGGGTATCGTGGGGATGTCCCGCGCGTTCAGGAGCCTGTCTCTGGTCTGCCTGGCGGACGGATTCACCAGGCGATGTCCCTGATGATGTCCCGGATTTTGAGCATCACGGCATGAGTCCCTGCTGCGCTGAAACGCCGGTCGATCTCCCGTTGCAGCCTCTCGGCGGCAAGCCGGTCCCGGGCCGCTGCCCCCTCCACGGCCACCCTCTGTACGCCCCGCGCCTTGAGGATGGAGATGTGCTTCTCCGTCAACGCGGTGCCGCGCAGGGCGATTATGTTGCCGCTCCTGTCCTTGATCGTCGAGGCGGCGACCATCGGGGTCCTGATATCATCAACCGGTATTCTCTGCATTGTCCTCGAAACGCTCCCGACTTCTTCATCCATTATAGCAGGCTCCGGCGGAAATACGCAGACAGAGGCGGAGCGCCCCGTCGGGCGGCTTGACTTCGGTGGCGCTTTTGTTAAACTCTCCTTATTATACCGGGTTACCATGCTGGCGGCGCGAACGCTCTGACAGCCGATTCACTTTTTTCCGGGACGGCAGAATTTTCGTATCAGAGATCCTGCCGTGCGTCGGAGAGATGTTCATACAACCTGACCGGAAGACATGAAATCGAAGATCCTTATCGTAGACGACGAAGAGAGCATCCGCACCACGTTCCGCGGCCTCTTTGAACACGAGGGCTATGAGGTGGCGACTGCCGGCGACTATGCCGGGACGATGGAGATGATGGAGCAGGCGACCTTTGACCTGGTCCTCACCGACATCATGCTCGGCGGCAGAACGGGAGTGGACATCCTGCGTGCGGTGCGGGAACGGCAGCCCGGATGCCCGGTTGTCATGATCACGGGCTTTCCCAACATCGATACCGCCGAAGAGGCTGTCAGGCACGGGGCCTACGATTATGTCAGGAAGCCGGTCACCTTTGAGAACCTGATGAAGGTGGCGGAGCGGGCGATCCGGCACAAACGGAAGACAGACGAACAGGACCGGCGATATTTGACGCTCAGGGCCATCCTCAAGAGCGTGACCGAGACGACCTTTGCCGTTGACGGGGATCTGCGGCTCCTCGAGGTGAGCGGCGCCGAATCCACCTGCGGTTTTCCGAGGGACGCGGGGGGAAAGCAGCTCACCGAGCTTGCCGGGAAGTGCGGAGCCGGCTGTCTGGCCGTCCTCAGGAGGGCGCTGACGGAAAGGAGACCGCACGAAGGGGTGCGCATAGAGTGCAGGCATGCAGAGCGGCCGGACCAGACCGTTTTGGTAAACGCCTATCCGTTTCTCGACAGCGGGGGCGCGAGCACCGGGGGTGTGCTCCTGATCAGAAGATATGCCCGCAGGGACGGGGCCGTCCAGCCCGAGAACGGGCGCACGCAGTACTTTTCCCTGATCGGCAAGAGTCCGGCGATGCAAAAGGTATATGCCCTGCTCGAATCGCTGGTTGACGTGCAGACGACGGTCCTCATCACGGGAGAGAGCGGCACAGGCAAGGAACTGGTGGCGCAGTCGCTCCATTACGGAGGGTCCAGGGCCTCCAAACCGCTGGTGAAGGTCAATTGTGCAGGCCTCGCGGAAAGCCTCCTTGAGTCCGAACTCTTCGGCCATGTGAAAGGGGCCTTTACCGGCGCGATCCGTGACAAGATCGGCAGGTTTCAGAAGGCCGACGGCGGCACGATTTTTCTCGACGAGATTGGTGATATCACCCCCCACATGCAGATGCGGCTTCTGCGGGTCCTCCAGGAGATGGAGTTTGAGCGTGTGGGAGATTCCGTGCCGGTGAAGGTGGATGTGCGTGTCGTGGTGGCCACGAACAGCAACCTGCCTGAAAAGGTGAGAAAGGGGACTTTCAGGGAGGACCTCTACTACCGTCTCAAGGTGGTCGAGCTGTCTCTTCCCCCTCTGCGCGAGCGGAGGGAGGACATACCGCTGCTGACCGAACACTTCATAAAGAAATTCAATGCCCAGTTCAACAGGGAGATCGTGAATGTGTCGCCCGAGGTGATGGAACTCTTTATGGGGTACCGATGGCCCGGCAATGTCCGCGAACTGGAGCACCAGCTCGAGCATGCCTTTATCCACTGCAGGGGGCAGCAGATCACGGTCGCGGAACTCCCCCATGAAATGGTGCATTGCCTGGGTGTGCCCGTCCCCTCAGGGGGAGCTCCGACGGATGAACGCATGGCGGTCCTGCATGCGCTGGAGAAGAGCTTCTGGAACAAGACGAGGGCAGCAGGCATCCTCGGCGTCAGCAGGCGTACCATCTACCGCAAGATCAAGGAGTACGATATCAGGCGGGGCTGATTTTCATGAAGTGTGACAGCCACAACTTTGTGGCGGCACACAGTGTGCCAAAAAACGATTTCTCCCGCTCACCCATCCACTCTTCCCTGCGATCGTCAAGACACCGCATCCTGCGTCATGCTGCGACCAACCCCTTGTTTTTGAAATTAAATAATATTCATTACGTCCCTGATGGAAGAGGCCTGCCGGCAAGGCGCAGACTGATGGCACGGGTCTTGATATCTGAAGAGTACAGACGAAAGAAGTCTCTCCACGGCGTGGCTGAAAATTCCATGCGGTACATGATGCGGATATCCGGGAGACATCACATGAAATGCCCTCACCTTACAAGAAGAATGTTTACCTGTAACGCGCTTGAAAGGCCGTACAGCCCGAGTCTCTTCGAGCTGCATGAGTACTGCGGGAACAGGTATCACACGAAATGTCCTTTTTTCAGGAATACGGCGCAGGGATCAGGAGGTCGGTAAGCACGATGAGCTTCAACAGTCCGGCAGAAGAGAGCGCACCCCTTCAGGCATATGATTTTGGCAGAAAGGGGAAGGTCGGAGTCCTGACCTTCAGCGGCAGTCTGACTGTCGAATGCTCGGCGCGGCTGCGGGAGACGCTCATGGTCTCCCTGGAGCATAACGATTATCTGGTGGTCCACCTGAGGGACGTTACCGAGGTGGATGTGTACTGCATGCAGATGTTCTGTTCCGCTCACCGGATCTCCGTAAGGTCCAACAAACGCCTGACGCTCACCGGCATGAGGCCCGAGGTGCTGCGCCAGACGGTAGATGATATGAAGTCCCTGGGCATGCGCGATTGCGCCGCATGCTGCGACATGAGCTGCCTCTGGGTAACGGGTCCTCCGGTCCTGAGCAACTGATCGCAGGAGTTGGCCTCCTTCGGCGCCGGAGGCCCGCACCCGGACATCCGGCTTCATCCTCACGTGACGTCCTGGCACACGGTAACAGGAGACAGGCAGCAGCGGCAGAATAAATTGATACGGCAAAGGAGGGAACGTTGACAAGCGCGGGCAATGAGTGGGAACTCCTCGGGCAGAGCCCTCCGGAAGCGGCCGCTGCGGCGGGCGAGCGGGAAGATGACGGGGACGCGTTCCCCGGGGGCTGCGAGACGATCCTCGTTGTCGAAGACGATGAAACCGTCAGGGACGTAGCCGTCCAGATACTCCAGATGCACGGCTACGAGGTCATCTCCGCTGCCGACGGAGCCGGGGCGCTGGGCCTGTGCGGGTCCGGGAGAGACGGCATCCATCTGATTGTCGTCGACATCGTCCTGCCGGATATGAGCGGCCGGTCCCTTGCGGGGTTGTTGAAGAGTTCCTGCGGTTCTCCCGCGGTGCTGTACATGTCCGGGTACACGGGTGATGTCGTCATGCAGCAGGGTATGCTGGAGCAGGGCGCGAGCTTTATCGGGAAGCCCTTTGTCATGGCGTCTTTCCTCCGGAAAGTCAGAGAGGTCCTCGACAGCGGGACCCAGGAAATGATGCATCAGGGCAGTGGTCAGGCAAGGACCGGTCGTGTGAAAGGAATGGATGCATCAGCATGAAAACGGAATGCGCATGCGACTTCAGCAGGCTGATAGGGGTTTCCTCCCACATGCAGAAGATTTTCGATTTCATCGGCAAGATCGCCGACACGGAAAGTACGGTGCTCATCACCGGTGAGAGCGGGACCGGCAAGGAAGTGGTTGCGCGGACGATCCACCGTAACAGCTCCCGGGCAGAGGGGCCCTTTGTCCCTCTCAACTGCGCCGCTATCCCCGAAGACCTCCTCGAGTCCGAACTCTTCGGCCACGAGAAGGGGGCCTTTACCGGAGCGGTGAACATGCGCATCGGACGGTTTGAACTGGCCAGCGGAGGCACCCTCTTCCTGGATGAGATCGGGGAACTCCATCCGAGCCTCCAGGTGAAACTCCTGCGGGTCCTGCAGGAAAGGGAATTCGAGCGGGTGGGCGGCACGAGGACCGTGAAGGTGGATGTGAGAATCCTCGCCGCCACGAACAAGGACCTCGAAAAGGCTACCCGGGAGGGGTCCTTCAGGGAAGACCTCTACTATCGTCTGAATGTCCTGCCCCTGCAGCTGCCTCCCCTGCGGAACAGGACGGACGACATCGTAGTCCTCCTCGCACACTTCATGGAAAAGTTTACGGCGAAGAAGAACAGGCCCCCTCTTGCGATACACCCCGAGGCAATGGAATGTATCGCCGCGTATCACTGGCCCGGCAACGTGCGGGAACTCGAAAACTTCGTCGAGCGCGTGGTGATCCTCGACGAAGACGGCGTAATCACGCGGGAAGACCTGCCGGAGCGGTTCTGCTGCCGGCAGCCGGCCGTCGAGCAGGCCACGTCTTTCACGGCGGCGTCGGCATGGACGGGGATGTCCGGCGGGATGTCCCTCCCGCGGGAAGGCCTCGACCTCAACGCCATGCTCGACCGGATCGAAAAGGATATGATCATACAGGCCCTGGAGCGGGCCGGCGGCGTCAAGAAGAGGGCCGCCTCCCTCCTGGGATTGAACAGGACTACCCTCCTTGAGAAGCTCAAGAAAAAAGGCATCGAGACACAGGCAGAGTTGGTGTCATGATCCCGGTGCAGGCCCGCTTGCTGACGTCATTTATTTGACAGATTGCCAGGACACTTTTCGTTTCATTGCAGGACCTTGCGTCGGGCACGGTTGTTGCAAAAATGGTGGCATGATGCGCTTGCGAATATACGCGCTCGTCGTTCTCCTTCTGGTGGTGCCGTGCGGTGCATCGGCAGACACCCCTGAAGACAGGCTGCTGACGCCTGAACTTGCGAAGGCCCGGACACTGCTTCAGGCAGGCAAGGCCTCGGAAGCGGCGGCACAGCTCGGCGCATACCGTCCACCCCGTGAATCAGCCGCCCTGTACCATTACCTCTTTGCGCAGGCCCTGGCAGGCGCAAAAAGGCATGACCAGGCGATCGACCACTATCGTCTCGCCTATCTCTTCGCCGCCGACAGGGAGCTGCGGGAAAAGGCCCTGCTCCTTCGCGGGGATACGTACGGCCTGCTCGGACTCCATTATGAAGCCAGATGCGACTTTGCCGTCTTCCTCAAGATGTTCCCTGATTCAGCCAGAGGGGACCAGGCACGGCTCGGGCTGGCCCGGAGCCTTTACCGGACAGGCCGGTACAGGGAGGCGATCGCGGCATTCGAGATGCTCCCTGCATCTGAAGAGGCGCTCTTCGGAAGAGCGAACGCATTGCAGCGGCTCGGCATGACCGCGGAGGCGGGTGCCGCCTACCGCGAGGCGATGCAGAAGGGGACGACGTATCTGCAGAGCTCGGAGGAGACCGCATACCTTCGCGGAGAAAATGCCCTCGCCGGACAGAATCCGGCTGAGGCACGGCAGTATCTTTCCCTGGTGAAGTCGCCGGAGCTGAAGGCCGCGGCCGAGTTGAGTCTGGGGAGGATGGCATCGGCAGCAGGACGGCTGCAGGCCGCTGAACAGCATTTCAGGGCGGCGTTGTCGGGCCGCGACAGGGGCACCCGCCGGGCCGCGCTCCTCTGTCTTGCGGAATTGCAGATGAAAGACGGGAGGAAACGCGAGGCGCAGCAGAACCTGCAGGAGATCAGGCTTCATCATCCGTATAACAGGGAGTATGATGCCGCAATCCTGCTGACTGCGCGCATCTGCAGGGAGGAGGGGAAGTACGCCGATGCCGCAAGGTCCCTCAAGGAGCTCGTCTTCAGGAGGAACCCCTCACGTGAGGCGCTCGATCAGTTCGAACTGATGCTCCGGGAGGTGAAGGGGAAAAAGGACCGGGAGCAGCTTGATGAGTTGTGGAAGTCCGTCGGCACCTGGATGATGGACGGCTCCAGGGAAGAGTTCCTCCTCGAGATGGCCGAGGCCTTCAGGGGAAGCATGCAGCAATTCTACCCTATCATAAACTTTCTCAGCCGCCACGGCTCCGAGGAGGCGAGACGGAACAGCCTCGTCCTGCTGGCAGGATGGCATGCGGAGATGGGCGACTTCCAGCGGGCCCGGGACTGCCTGAAGAAGGCCGGCATCACGCGGCGCAACGACGATATCCAGAGGATAGAGGCCAGGATCTTCTACGCAGGCGGGGATTACAGGGCAGCTTCCGAACGCTTCCTCGGCATGCAGAGGCCCGGACCGCAGGATATCAGGCTCCTCGGCCGGAGCATCGCGCGGATGAAAGACGGAGGCGCGGCGGCGGCGCGGTATGAGAAGGCCGCGCGCGGGTCAGACGACGCAGAGACGCTGATCCAGCTTGGAGATTATTACTACGACAGGGGGAAAAAGACGGACGCCCTCGCCATGTACCGCCTTGCCCTCGGCAGGGAACCGGGCAACGGCTGGGCCCTGTACCGCGGGGCGCTGCTCTCCTCCGGCGATGAAGGCAGGGAGATGCTTCGGAAGATCGGCACGGACCTGCCGCTGCTGCATGGCGTGGCACAGGCGGATATCAAGGCATACGAAGTTGAGCGCAGGATCATGGAGCAGTTCTGATGCAGGACATAACGCGTTTGAACGAGGCGTTCCAGAATTTCACGGCAGCCTCCCGCAGCCTCGAGACCTACTATGAGAGGCTCCACGGGAAGGTCCGCCATCTTACCGAAGAGGTGGCCGCCAAGAACCGGCAGCTCGAACAGGCCCTCGATGCGGCGGAGGCGGCGAAAGACTACCTCAACAGTGTGCTGCAGGGCCTGCGTGAGGCGATCGTCGTCCTCGACCCGGAGAGACGGGTGAGCATGATGAACCGCGCAGCGGCTGAACTCCTCGGCATCGATCCGGAACAGGCGATCGGTACGCCCTTTGAACAGCTCGATATATCCATCACCGAGGAGGGCACGGACACGGTGCTGAAGGCCAACGGAAGGCGGTCCTATGTCCTGACGTCCTGTTCCGAGGTGAGGGACAGGGAAGGCGGCACCCGGGGCCACGTACTCCTTCTGCAGGACATCACGAGGCTCAAGGAGCTCGAGGAGCAGCAGGAGAGGAACCACCGGCTCATCGCCATGGGCGAGATGGCGGCAAAGATCGTGCATGAGGTGAGGAGCCCCCTGTGCAGCATCGAACTCTATGCCAGCATGCTCGCGAAGGACCTGGAGGGCACGAGCCACCTCGGCATGGCCGAGGGCATCTCGACCGGGATCCGGAGCCTCAACAACATACTCACCAATATGCTCTTTTTCGCGAAGCCGCAGAAGCCGGTCTTCAGGACCGTGCGGATAGACAGCGTCCTCGACGACTGCGTATTCATGCTCGTTCCGATGCTCAATGCCCGCGGCATATCTCTTGAACGGGGAATGGACAACAGCGCGGCGGTCCCGGGTGACCGGGAACTGCTCAGGCAGGCCTTTCTCAACGTACTCATCAATGCGGTGCAGGCGACGCCCGACGGCGGCAGGATAGGCATCTCCGTCGATACGGACGGGGATACGGCCTTCGTGGACGTGACCGACGGCGGCGAGGGCATCGTTCCCGGCGACCTAGAGCGGATATTCGATCCCTTTTTCAGCACCAAGGAGAAGGGAACGGGATTGGGCCTCGCCATCACCGCCAGGATCGTACAGGCCCATAACGGGGTTATCCGGGTGACGAGCGATGCGGGCAGGGGCGCGTGCTTCCGGCTGAAATTCCCCCGGGCGGCGGCCGGGTGGTCCGCCGGAGATTTTGTAAAGGAGGTTGCAGCGATATGAAACCGATCCTTGTGGTGGATGACGACCCGCAGATGCGGGCCGCGCTGAAGGAGGCGATACAGAGGACAGGGCACCAGGCTGTCCTTGCCGAGGACGGCAGGGACGGACTCGCCAAGCTGGAGCGGGGGCCCTTTGCGATGGTCATCACCGACATGAAGATGCCGTGCATGGACGGTCTCACCCTCCTGCGGGAGGCGAGACAGAAGGTGGGGAAGATCCCCTTCCTCGTCATCACCGGATTCGGCACGGTCGAAAACGCGGTCGATGCGATGAAGGAGGGCGCGTCCGACTACCTCATGAAGCCTTTTTCCTTCGATACCCTCACCGCGAAGATCGACGCGATCATGGAGCGGTTCGTCTCCGAACGCCAGATCATCACCGACAGTCCGCAGATGAAACGCCTCCTGCAGCTTGCGGAAGACGTCGCTTCCGGCGACACCACCGTGCTCATCTGCGGCGAGAGCGGCACCGGCAAGGAACTGCTTGCCCGCCATATCCACCAGCTCAGCCGCAGACGGGAAAAGCCCTTCGTGGCGGTCAACTGCGCGGCGATACCGGACACCCTCATGGAATCGGAACTCTTCGGACACGAGAAGGGCTCCTTCACCGGGGCGACCGAGAGGAAGACAGGCAAGTTCGAGCTGGCGAGCGGCGGCACGATCCTCCTCGACGAGATCGGGGAGATGCCGCTGGGCCTCCAGGCAAAGCTCCTCAGGGTCCTGCAGGAAAAGGAGGTAGACCGCGTCGGCGGCAGGCAGCCGGTGCGCGTCGACATCCGCGTGATCGCGACGACCAACCGTGACCTGTACCGGGAGACGACGGAGGGGAGGTTCAGGGAAGACCTCTATTACCGGCTGAGCGTTTTTCCGCTGGTCGTGCCGCCCCTGCGCGAGCGGCCCGAGGACATCAGGCTCCTTGCGGACGTCTTCCTCAGGAAGTTCAGCGGCCCGGCGGACAAGACGATCTGCGGCTATACGCCGGATGCGATGAAGTTTCTCGAGGGCCGCGGCTGGCGTGGCAATATCAGGGAATTCGAAAATACCATCCAGAGGGCGGTGCTCCTCTGCAGGGGCGACCGCATCACGATGGACGAGCTGATGCCTGACGACAGCCCTGCTCCGAACCTCCAGCGCCAGGCAGGGATACGCGAGATGGAGAGGGACCTCATCCTCAAGACCCTGGAGGAAACGGAGGGGAACAAGACCAGGGCGGCCAAGATCCTCGGGGTGAGCGTCAGGACCGTCAGAAACAAGCTCAATGAGTATAGGAAAATTTTTCCCGGTCTTCCGGGTGAGAACGGGTGCGCAGCGAGGAGCAGGTGAGGAAGAACAGGCACTTGCGGCTGGCGGCGTGGTGGCACGGTTATTGTAACCCAGGGGTATAAAGGAGAGAGGCCATGGATAAGGGATTCGCCATTCTGGAAAGGCTGATGCAGGCCACGGAGAAGCGCCACCGGGTCCTGACCTCGAACATCGCCAATACGGACACGCCCAACTACAAGGCGAAGGACGTCAATTTCAAGGACTATATCACCGGCGAGGCGGCCGGGATCACGATCACCGCGACCGACCCGAAGCATCTGCAGCCGGCAGGGCCGGCCGGAAAGGCCGAGGTGCTGACCGAGACCTCTCAGCAGTGGGGGGACGGCAACAATGTCGAGCTGGACATGGAGATCGCCAAGATGACGGAAAACGGGCTCCTCCACCAGGCGGGGGTGAGACTCCTGTCCGCGAAGATGAGACTGTTCCGTACGGCGATCAAAGCGAGGTAGACATGGACCCTTTCGGAGTTTTCAAGATCAGCGCATCCGCCCTTGAGGCGCAGCGGACGAGGATGAACCTGATCGCCTCGAACATGGCGAACGTACATTCGACGAAGACGCAGGAGGGAGGCCCGTACCGGAGGAAGGACGTCGTCTTTTCCGCCCTGCCCCTTGACGAAGGCCCTGACGCCGTCCAGCAGGGAGTGCAGGTGGAGGCGGTGGTCGAGGACCCGACCCCGGCTACGATGGTCTATGACCCCGGACACCCGGATGCGGACAAGGACGGATACGTCGCCATGCCGAATGTGAAGGTGATTGAGGAGATGGTCAACATGATGATGGCGACCCGCGCCTACGAGGCGAGCGTCACGACCTTCAACGTTTCAAAAACGATGTTCCTGAAATCCCTCGAGATCGGGAGGTAGCCATGAGTGACCTGAAGATAACCGGAGCAGGCATGGGCCAGGGCCCGTCGCCGGCACGGAAGCCCGGACAGCAGGAGCCGGGCGGTTTTGACAAGGTGCTGCAGGACGCGGTCGGCAAGGTGACGCAGGTCCAGGCGGAGGCGGAGAAGGCGATCCAGGAACTCGCCGCGGGCGGGGACATCACGCAGGCGATCATCTCGATGGAGAAGGCCGACATGTCCTTCAGCGCGATGGTCGAGGTGCGCAACAGGCTCCTGACCGCCTACGACGAGATCATGAGGATGCAGATATAGTCCTGCCATAAGGAGGCATGATGCCGAACATTGTCGAGACGATCAGGGAGATGCCGGTCAGGCAGAAGGTGACCATGCTCGTGGTGCTTGCGGTCTCGGTCGCGGCCCTCGTGCTCGTCTTCGCGTGGTCCCAGAAGCTGGACTACCGCCTCCTGTACTCCAACATGGCGGACAGCGACGCAGGAGCGGTCGTGCAGAAGCTGAAGGAGATGAAGGTCCCCTACCGGGTCGAAGGCGGCGGCATCCTCGTGCCGGAGGACAAGGTCTACGACCTGAGGCTCCAGCTCGCCAGCCAGGGGCTCCCCCATGGCGGAGGTGTCGGCTTCGAGGTCTTCGACAAGACGGATTTCGGCACCACCGATTTTGTCCAGAGACTCAACTACCGGCGCGCGATGCAGGGCGAGCTGGCCCGCACGATCATGGCCCTCTCCGAGGTGGAGCAGTGCCGCGTGCACCTGGCGACGCCCGAGAAATCCCTCTTCGTGCAGGAGGAGGCGAAGCCGAGCGCCTCGGTGCTCGTGAAGCTGCGGCAGGGCAGGACCCTCTCGCAGGGACAGGTGCAGGGAATCGTGCATATGGTCTCAAGCAGCATCGAAGGGCTTAACCCCCGGGACGTGACAATCATCGACAGCAGGGGAGAGATGCTCACGCGCCCTGCGGAGGAATCTTCCCTGAGCAGCAGCCAGCTCGAATACCGCCGCAACTACGAGCGGGACATCGAATCCCGCGTGGTCGGCATCCTCGAGCCGGTCGTCGGCAAGAGCAAGGTGCGCGCGAAGGTGACCGCTGCCCTCGACTTTACCAAGGTCGAAAAGACGGAAGAGAAGTACGACCCTGACGGCCAGGTGGCGCGCAGCGAACAGCGCTCCAACGAAAAGTCCTCCAGCGGGACATCCGGCGGCGTGGCCGGGGTATCTTCCAATACGCCTGCCAAGGCGGTCACCAAGGCTGCCGGCGGTCAGGGCCAGTCCCAGAAGCAGAACGAGACGGTCAACTACGAGATCAGCAGGGTGACCAGCCATGTGGTGAACGCATCGGGAGAGGTGAAGCGGCTCTCCGTGGCGGTCATCGTCGACGGCACCTATGCGGGGCAGGCGGGCGCAAAGGAAAGGAAGTACGCCCCCCGCTCCGAAGAGGACATCAGGCGGTACGAGGACCTCGTCAGGAAGGCGGTAGGATTTACCGCCGACCGGGGCGACGAGGTGCGGGTCGTCAACATGCAGTTCGAAGGGGCGCCCCAGGAGGAATTCGGAGAACAGCCGAGGCAGATCATGCCGATCATCGCGGCAGTAGCCAAGTATGCGGTCCCGATCGTGGCGGTCGTCCTGTTCTTCCTCTTCGTGGTGAAGCCGGTCATGAAGACGATATCCGTCCCGGGGGCGGGGAAGCGGTCGCAGGCCGCCCTGCCGGAGGCTCTCGCGGAGCTGGAGAAGGCGATCAGCAGCCAGGACAGGAAGGCGCTCACCGGCCATGACCAGGTGATCGAGTGGGCGAAGAAGAACCCGGACCAGGCGGCAAACCTCATCAAGGGGTGGATCGGAGAATAGATGCAGTTCAGCGGCTTTGACAAGGCGGCGATCTTCCTGAGCTACATCGGCGAGGAGACGGCCGCGGAGATCATGAAGAACCTCGATATGAAGGTGATCGGCAGGATCACGACAAACATGTCGCGCCTGGGCGGCATCAACCGCACGGACGTCGATGCGGTCCTCAGCGAGATATCCGAGAGCATCCAGAAGGGAGAGGTGATGATCGGCGGGAGCGAGTACGTGAGCAAGGTCCTCAAGCGCGGACTGGGCGAGGACAATGCCAACAAGATACTCGAAATGGCCTCCAAGGAGAGCACCATCGAATCCCTCCGGTGGGTGGATTCCAAGACCCTCTCGAACTTCCTCGTGACCGAGCATCCCCAGACGGTGGCCCTCGTCCTCTGCCTGCTGGAGCCGACGCAGGCCGCGGAGGTGCTGGCATCGTTCCCGGACCGGCTGAAGGCGGACGTGGCGATGCGGATCGCCATGACCGAGAGGATACCGAAGTCGGCCATCGACGAGCTCAACGAGGTGCTGAAGGGCCAGATCGACATCGGCAAGGGCAAGGGGAGGAAACTGGGCGGCAGCAAGACCGTCGCCGAGATCCTCAACCAGACCGACCGGTCGACGGAGCAGATGATCCTCGAGAATATCGAGAGCCAGAACAACGTCCTTGCGGACTCGATCCGGCAGCTCATGTTCGTCTTCGACGACCTCGTCAAGGTGGACGACAGGGGCATCCAGATGATCCTGAAGGAGATCAGCACCGAGGACCTCTCCCTCGCCCTCAAGACGGCGTCGGAGGGGTTGAAGGAAAAGATATTCAAGAACATGTCCCAGCGGGCGGCCCAGATCCTCAAGGAGGAGATGGAGGTGAAGGGACCGGTGAAGGTCTCGGATGTGGAGAAGTCGCAACAGAACATCGTGAAGGTGGCGAGGAAGCTCGAGGAAGAAGGAAAGATCGTCATCGGCGGAAAGGCGGGTGAGGAACTTGTTGTCTAAAGGGAAGGTCATCAAATGCTGCGATTCCGTGGTCTACGACATGCCGTCGCTGAAGAGGACGGACGTCGCCCGGCCTGAAAGGAGGGAAGCACCCCCTGTCCCTGAACGCCGGGTCGAAGAGGTGGAGCGCGAGGCGTACGAGCGCGGCTTCGCCGTCGGCGAGCGGGCGGGCATTGAGATGGGGGAGCAGAAGGCGGGGCTCCTCCTCGAGCGGCTCGAGGGGATCATCAGCGAGGTGACGGCTCTGAAGTCCGAACTCATCAGGGAACTTGAGCCCCAGGTCATCGACCTGGCGACGACGATCGCCCGGAGGATCGTCATCGAAGAGATTACCGTGAGACCCGAGGTGATCGTCAACATCGCGAAAGAGGCGATGAAGAAGATCGAGCGGACGGGCAGGATACACATACGCCTGCATCCGCGTCTGCACGACTTGTTCATGCGGCTGAGGCCGGAACTCCTCGAGATCCACCCGGACATCGTCTTTGACGTCGACCCGGCCGCCCCCCTTACGGGGCCGGTGGTGATCGGCGAGCGGGAGATGATCATGACGGACCTCGCATCCCAGATGTCGCACATCGTCGAGGATATGGAAGGCGGGCATGTCGCACCTTGACCTTTCCGGCCACCAGCGCGTGGCGGAGGGGCTCGACCCGCTGAAGGTCTACGGCAAGATAGACGAGGTGACCGGCATCATCATCAAGGCGACCGGGCTGCGGGTGAGCATCGGCGAGGCCTGCAGGATATGCGCCGAAGAGGGTGAATGCCTCGATGCGGAGGTGGTCGGGTTCCGGGAGGGCAAGGTGCTCCTCATGGCGATCGGAGAGCTCTCCGGGGTCAAGCCGGGCAGCAGGGTCTATCCGGTCGGAAGGAAGGTCTCGGTGCGCGTGGGGCCGGGCCTGGTCGGACGCATCATCGACGATGCGGGAAACCCCATCGACGGCAAGGGGCCGATCATCGGCACGGAATACCCGCTCTTCTCCTCGTCTCCCAACCCGCTGACACGGCAGAGGATCAGCGAGCCGATCGACCTGGGCATCAGGGCGATCAACGGCCTGGTCACCTGCGGCAAGGGCCAGCGGGTCGGCATCATGTCCGGAAGCGGTGTCGGCAAGAGCGTGCTGCTCGGCATGATCGCCCGGTATACCGAGGCGGACGCCAACGTGATCGCCCTCATCGGGGAGCGGGGCAGGGAGGTGCGCGAGTTCATCGAGCGCGACCTGGGCGAGGAGGGGCTGCGGAAGTCCGTTGTCGTCGTCTCCACCTCGGAGCATCCGCCGCTCGCAAAGGTGCGGGGCGCGTTCACCGCCACCGCGGTTGCGGAGTACTTCAGGGCCCAGGGGAAGAACGCGCTGCTCCTCATGGACTCCCTCACGCGGGTGGCGATGGCGCAGCGCGAGATCGGGCTTGCCGTCGGAGAGCCGCCCACGTCGAAGGGATACACGCCGTCTGTCTTCGCCCTCCTGCCGAAGCTCCTGGAGAGGGTCGGCACGACGGAGGGGACGGGCAGCATCACCGGCCTCTATACGATCCTCGTGGAAGGCGATGACCTCAACGACCCGGTTGCCGACATCAGCCGGTCGATCCTCGACGGCCATATTGTCCTTTCGCGGGAACTGGCGATGGAAAACCACTACCCGGCGATCGACATCCTGAAGTCGATCAGCAGGGTGATGCCGGACATCGTCGATCCGCGCCACAAGGAATACGCCGGGAAATTCGTCGAGACGCTGGCAGCCTACAAGAAGGTGGAGGACATGATCAACCTCGGCGCATACAAGGAAGGGACGAACCCGAAGACGGATTATGCCGTCCGTATGATCGACAAGCTCAGGGCGTACCTCAAGCAGGGCATGAACGACCGGAGGGACCTCGGCGACAGCCTGCAGGGACTCTACTGCATCTTCGAAGAGGAGAACCGTGAGTAGGCTCGATACGGTCTCCCGGGTCCTGCGGCTGAAGGACCACCGGAAGGAAGACCTCGAGGCCGAGGTGAAGAAGGTGCGCGCGCTTATCCGCCAGGAGCAGGAGCTGCTCGATTCGCTCGAAAAGACCTTCGCCGAGACCGTCGAACTCTACGAGAAGAAGCACCGGGGCGGGCTGGTGAAGGCCGAGGAGATGAAGCTCTTCACCGACTATTTCGCGCGTCTCTACGACCGGATGGACGTGCAGAAGAAGAAGATCCTCCGGAGGCTGGCGGAACTCAACGAGGTTCAGAAGGCCCTCCTCAATGCATACCAGGAGAAGAAGCTGGTCGAGACGCTGCAGGGCAGGATCATCGACGAAGAGAGGGTCCGGAAAGAGAAGGCGGAGCAGAAGGAGGCGGACTTCATGCACCTGTCCCGGAGGCATGGACACCGGTGAGCGGACGGCGGTATCTGACCCTGATCTGCCTGCTGCTGTGGGCCGTCTGCCTGCTGGCGCCTGGTGTCGCGCTGCCGCAGGAAGACCTGATGAAGCTCGTCGAAAAGAAGAAGCAGGAGCTCGCGGAAAAGGAAGAGTCTCTCAAAAAGGAGGAGGAGCGGCTCCGGGCGATCCGGAAGGACGTTGAGGAACGGATAGAGAAATACACGAAGATCCTCGGCCGGATAGAGGAGTCTCTCAAGACCCTCGAGACGTCGCGCAACGAGAGGCTCGATCACCTCGTGAAGGTCTACGAGGCGATGCCCCCCGAGGACGCTGCCGCGAGACTCTCGGCCATGGACGAGCCGACCGCCACGAGGATACTCTTCAGGATGAAGTCGAAGAAGGCAGGGGCGGTGATGGCGGTCATGGAGCCGCAGAAGGCGGCAACGATCACCGAAAGCATCACGAGGACCGCGAAAAAATTTCCTACCAGGTGAAATCTTTTCTTGAGCCTGCCTGCCTGCCCCGGGCGGGGAAACCGGCCTTATCCGGCAAATTCAGCCAGTTACGCATCAACGGGGACCTTTTCCGGCTGGCACGCATATTGAACTTATGGCAGCATGGAAAGCGTGCTGCCGATACTGCAGGTCAGTCCGGATGCCCCCTCTGCCTGTCCGCCGGCAGGCGGGCAGCAGGGTTCGGGCGACGGCTTCAGCAACATACTCGGCGGCATGCTGTATCCGGCCGTCTCCCCCGCATTGTCCGGCGGGCCTTCCGCGGTTGATGAGGCGGGACTGAAACAGGACGGTCCTGGCGATGAGGATGAAAGTCCCGCAGGGGACGTTATCGCCCAATCCCTTCTCTTCTGTTTTACTGCAGCTGAAATCATCGGTCAGGGACCCGCATCGGGTCCTTCCTCTTTTGTCGCAGCCGGAGAGCTACCGGAGAATGCCTCAGCCGAAGCGGTGATGCCTGGTGCTGCACATCATGTTCTACCTGCGGTAACGGCTGAGGTCATCTCTCCGGCAACGTCCGCAAACTCCGGTGAGGTCACGAAGACGCCGGGTCCTTTGTCAGGGGAGAGCGCTCCCGCAGAGGGCGCGCCGGCGGTGGATACGGCGGCAACAGCGGCTGAGATCATCGCTCCTGCCGGAACGGGAAAGGGTACCGGAGGCAAGATAGGCCAGTCCCATGAGGTCGCGGCAGGGACGACACAGCCGTCAGGCCCTCAGGAGGGACCGAACGTCCAGTCCGGTTCTGCGCAGGCGGCCGGAGCGGCGAATATGCCGCCTGTCGGCGGGGACCTCCCCGGGGCGGGAAAAGGAACCGCCTCTGATGCCTTACACGCCAAACAGCAGAACGGGACGGCAGTGGTACCCGGTCAGGAAAAGCCTGTCAGCGTTGAGCCGCCCCGGCCCCCGTTCGCCGACGGGATGACTGTACAAAAAGACGCTTCGGGGAATCATGGCGGCATCGCCGTTGCCGGTGCGGCAGCAGGAGAGGGACAGCAGTCTGCAGGCGAAAAAGATTCCGGCCAGACGGCTTCCGGGCACCCGGCCGCTCCGAAGGTGGTAGCCGGAGTGCAGCAGGCAGAGGGCCAGGCCAAGCCATCGGCGCAGGCTGCCGGCCCGGCACCGGAGGCCGGCCGCGTCCCGGACCCTGCGTTTGTCGTCACGAAGCACAGCGGAACATCCATCGAGGTGAACGTGGAGCCCGAGGGGATCGGCAAGCTTAACATAGGGCTCAAGCTCGACGGCGGCGTGGTAAACGCGACGATCCACACCGCTGACACCGCGGCCAAAGACATGATCGAGAAGAACCTCCAGGGGATCCTCTCGACCCTGGCCCACGATGGCATCGCGGTCGGAGGCTTCTCGGTCTCCCTCAGGCAGCGGCAGGACGGCGGTGAGGCCGGGACCGGGGGGGAAGGCACCTCCGGAGAGAATGGAACAACGCAGACGCATATGGCCGCGGCAGTGCAGGCCGGTGACGGCGCTATCAGCATCTTCGTATAGATTTGTCTGGAAAGGAGGAAGGTATGGAGACAACGGCAGCGAGCAAGGTGATGGGAAAGGACGAGTTTCTGAGGCTCTTCACCACCCAGCTGAAATATCAGGACCCGCTGAAGCCGATGGACGGGACGGAGTTCACCACCCAGCTGGCCCAGTTCAGCTCTCTGGAACAGCTCATGAACATGAACCAGAGCCTGTTGAACCTGACGGCCTATCAGCAGTCGCTCAACAGCAACATGGCGGTGAGTTTCATCGGCAAGACCGTCAAGACCGCGGGCGGAGATACCGGCAAGGTGATGGGGGTCACCTTCCAGAACGGCCTGACGTATCTCATGCTCGACAGCGGCAAGAACGTCACCCTGGGAGAGCTTCAGGAAATATCATCATAGTACGCTGAGGAGGCAAGAGACATGTTGACATCACTATTTACAGGCGTTAGCGGCATGAACGCAAACGGCACCGCACTTTCGGTGATCGGCGACAACATAGCAAATATGAACACCGTGGGGTTCAAGGCGAGCAGGGTGAGTTTCGGGGACGTGCTGAGCCAGACCCTCGCGGGATCAGCAGGCAACGCCCAGGTGGGCCGCGGCGTGATCGTCAGTTCCGTACTGCCGCTCTTCACGCAGGGGGCCCTCCAGTCGACAGAGAGCGCCCTGGACCTGGCGATCGAAGGCGAGGGGTTTTTCGTCGTCAGCGACGCCAGCGGGGCGAACTATTATACCCGGGCGGGCCAGTTCAGCCTCGACAAGAACGGCAACATCGTCACCCCCGACGGCCTCGTGCTGCAGGGGTATCAGGTCGATGCATTCAACAACATAACCGGCACCGTCGGCGCCCTGAAGATCGCCGCCACCCAGAGCGCCGCCAATGCGACCACCACGGCGAACATCGCCGTCAACCTCGACGCCTCGGAGGCTGTCAAGACCTGGGCCTTTACCGCGGGCACGACGACCCCGCCCGCGTCCACGGACTACAACAAGTCGATGACCATGACGGCGTATGATGCGCTGGGAGGCGCCCACGATGTCACCCTGTATTTCGTCAAGACGGCGGACAACGCGTGGACGACGCACTATATCTACAAGGACTCGGCAGGGATGTACCAGGAGGCGGGTACGCAGGACCTTACCTTCAACGACGGGGCGACCCCGCCTGCGGTGGGAGGCTCCCTGGCGACCGACAACGCAGCGGCCCTGACTTTCGCCTGGGGCGGCGGCGTTGCCGACGGCTCGATAACCTTTGACTTCGGGACCGGCACCGCGGACACCCCTCCGGGCGACGGCCTCGACGGCTCCACCCAGTTCGCCTCGGTCTTTGCCGTGCTCAATGAGACCCAGAACGGATATTCCGCCGGTGCGCTGAAGAACATCATGGTCTCTGAGGACGGGCTCATCACCGGCATCTTCACCAACGGCCAGACGAGGAATGTCGGCCAGGTGGTGCTCGCGAAGTTCAACGCGCCTACCGGCCTGACCAAGATGGGCAGGAACCTCTACGCGGAGTCGTTTGACTCCGGCCAGCCGGTCGTCGGCGCGGCCAATACCTCCGGTCTCGGACGGGTGCTTTCGAATACGCTGGAGCAGTCGAACGTCGACCTCGCGATGGAGTTCGTGAAGATGATCTCCTACCAGCGGGGGTTCCAGGCGAACTCGAAGATCATCACCGTTACGGACGAACTCATGCAGGTGACGGTCAATCTGAAGTAGCATCGGGGTCTTGAGATAAAGGGGGGGACGGAGAGCGTCCCCCCTCTTTTTTTCTGCCGCTCACAAAACGGAGGCGACGGATGTCCTATCGCGCGCCGTGCCGTGCCGGCTTGTGGCCGGAGGCAGGCAGTGTCATGCCCTCATGAAATCAGCGATCTCCCGGGACGCCTCGCTGCCCTTCTCCTCCTGGATGAAATGACCCGCATCAGCATACCGTATTACCCTGCGATTCGAGAAGAGGTCTGCCCATCTGTTGAGTTCCTGCTCCCTGAAGGCGATATCCTTCATGCCCCACAAGATGAGTGCGGGTTTGTCCCTGATCCTGTCCCTTTGCGCCCAGAGGCCGGCCAGCCAGTCACTCGAGCCGATGATCCTTTTGGGGAATGTCCAGCACCCCTTCCGTTCCTCAGGCCTTTCGAGCGCCTTGAAATAGTGCCGATGAACAGGGGCCGAAAGCCTCGACGGATCGCTCATCGCCTTTTTCATCACGACCCTCACGAAGAAATTACATCGTCTCATGTCATTTATCGTATATACGTACGCAAGAGCGTAAACGGCCCATCGACGACATCAGGGACGTTCCTCAGTTTTTGGCCCTTCCAGGGCGATTCGCTCCAGACAAAGGGCCTTCCGTTTACGACAGGCGTTCCGAACTTCATCCAGAAGGCCCTGTTCGGCGAGCCGGGATCATACACACCTTGCAGGTTTTGAGCATAGGCAGTCATCGAGGCGGAGACCGCCTTGGCGTCGATGGACCCGTCGGGCACGGTCTTGGGCGAGGGCGTTTCGCCATATCCGAGGTCCCACCTGCCATAGATCGAAAGGGGATTATAGGGGTCTGTATAGGTAATCAGCGCCTTTGCTGATTCGATATCAGTAACGCCCCCGATCTTTTCGAGGAACTGGCGCTTCCGGGCCGGACGGTTGTCAGCCGCCTTCAGGTCTTCGACGATCTGCCGGGAGACGGGATAGTTGATGCCGAGGATATAATCCGCCTGGAGAAGCTGCTTATCGTATTCTCTCGAAAGCCCTTCAGGCTTCGTGATGACCGAGTACCCGCCGCTGCCGTCCGGCTTGAAATAGACGAAACTCCTATACGACATCTCGACGAGCCCGATCTCCCTTGTCTTGTTGTCCACGACCATGTATCCGTTCATGTAGGTCCCTGACGGCTCAAGCGAAAGATAGAAGAAGAACTCATCCAGCGACGAGGAAAACTGCTCCGCCATCGCGGCCCGCCAGAACATCCACACTGCCTTTTTCTTCGGTTCGGTATACAGGGCGCGGTGGGTCGTCTCGTTGAACATGATCCCCTTGTTGTTATATCCGAAGTCCGTGCTCGATGCCAGGATGCCCGGGGTAAGGGCGTTGACGGTGAAATAGTCGCCGTTGACGTAGAGGCTCATCGCCATCGTCTGGCTCAGATAGCCGAACCAGGAATTATGGGTGATGATGATGTCGGTGGGGGTCTTCTTCACGAAGGCGGAGCACTTGTCAGGGTTGTCCTCCGGAGGGTCGTCCAGGAGGGAGTCCATGACATCCATCAGATCCGCAAATGCATTGAGAAAGTACACATCCATGAAGGAAAGAGCCGGGGCCTCATAGGAGAGCCTCAGCTCCTCAGGAGAGAAGACAGGAACCCACGTCGCGTCAAAAGGGAGCGCCTCGGGCGAGTTCCGGGTCGCGCCGTGGTACGCACCTACCATCCGGTACAGCAGGCGGCGCATGTTGCGGCCGACCTTCTCATCCGGCGTGTTCCGGATATAGTCGATCGTGTACTGATAATTATCGAGCAGGACCTGCTGCGCCTGCGCCAGCTCGTCCTGCGAGGGAGAGCCCTTTTGGGGGAAGGTATGGGACGGATCCGTCAGATAGGCGGTGTCCCACAGGTTATCACGTGCTGAGACCATCTCCGAACGGTGCAGGCGGCCCTGGATGAAACCGGCCTCATATTCCGCCTTGAAGACGTTGGCATCGTTCGAAACAATGTTCAGGTTCGCGATGTTGTTGACCGTCTCGACGCATCCCTTCGTGTCGGAATCGATCTTGAAGCAGGATGACGTTGCCGGGTCGCTGCCGCTGCAGCCTCCGAGGCTGATAACGAGCAAAGCAGCCCACGACAAAAGAGACCATCCCATCCGGAATTTCCTGCCTTGCTGATCCGCCATTCCTGCCCTGATCTTCATCCTGCCCTCCTCACCTTTTCCCTGTTTTTATTATTTGCCCATTGGGCCCAGCCATGAAAAAATAGAGAGAAACGGATTCCAAAAACCGGCCGCGCAACAAGGCATTACGCCAAATATCAGCCGGTTTTGGCCGCAGAGACTTAATCCACCCTCACGATGACCGTCGATTTCATACCGGATCTGATGCGGCGGGCGGTGCCGAGATCATCGACAACGAGCCTTTCTATCGGCCCGGACATCGCCCTGCACTTCACGTAACGGGCGACAGACTCTGCGTCCTTTGCCGTCAGGGCGGAGACGCGGAGTATGCCGCGAAGCTTGTTCAGGACCAGCAGCGCAAGTGCCTCGTCCTCAATGACAGGCGCGATGACGAGCACCGCCCGACCCGTACGGGCAACGCTCTCAAGGATGGGAACCAACTCGTGCGGCTTCCTGATCGCCTGTCCCGTGGCCAGGACGAATGCATCGTCGAGCTCTGCCGTCGACCGTTCAGGATCCGTGATGAAGTAGGGAGACAGATACCCCGCGTCGATCCTGAGCCCGTTGGTTGAGGCAGATGGCTCTTCGCAGCGCCGCGGCCAGGGCGCGCTTTTCACGAACCCAAGGGCCTCCTCATCAGGAAGAAGCAGTCCGCCCGGCGTTCTGCCGCTCATCGTGGAGGCATGACCCTCAGGCCTTGTCTGACCACGCGCGGCCTCATGAAATACACGGGGGGTGTGTGCCTGAGGAGTACAATAAGGTCGGTTTCGGTGCCCTTGTTATGGCTCATTAGATTTGTTCTATTCCCAGGTCTTTGCAGATCTTTCGGGCGAGATTGTTGTCTATTTCGGAATGTCTTGGAATTGACGACCGTTTGTTTTGGGCGGGGTTCCACCACCATGAATGGCGGCCGCCTTCTCTGACAAACGCACAGCCCTGTGACCGCAAATGCTTCAGCAGGTCACTTCGTTTCATACTGCGATTTTTTCTTCTGTATATCCCGGGCCGACTGCGGCGATGGCGTCCTGACGATTAAATTCGAGTGCTTCTATCAGAGTAAGGCGAAGTGTTTCAATTAAATCTTCACGTGTTTGTTCCTGGCAGTTTACACCGGGAATTTCCTCGATCCAACCGATCCACCATTCTCCCGCCTGCTTTACTATTGCCGTAAATTCTGCATGCATGTCCTTGCCTCCGCCTGATCAAATTATAACGCATCGCAGGATACTATTAGTATCTATTATGCTCCTGACGCCAGGGGTCAGGCCCGCTATAAAGCAGCGCCCGCGCCCTCCTGCGGGCCATCCGCCTTGAATCCTTCATGGAATGTGACGGTTCCCTGCGGAAGATGTCCGTCACAAACCCCGGCTTCTCGCGGTTCGCCTTGTCACCGTCGTGTGCCGCGGATGTCATTTCAGTCTCTTGATCTGCCTTGTCTTGAGGTCCACGAGGAACCGGCGTGCCCGTTTGTCCGTGATGAGGAGATGGTCTTTTCCTAATTTCATTGTGTCGATAAATACCCACTGAACGTCTTTTTCAAGTCCCGGCTGTATTGCATTCGTATATATTGTCAGTTCCCATATTTTTTTCTGAGTTTCCATGTCCCAGGCCTGAATATATTCCCGTGTGCCGTCGTCATTAGGCACGGTGTATCTGATATTGTCATACAAGACAGATCCGACAATCGGCGCTCCGCCACGTTTGCACCATGCGGAAGAGGTAAGCGCCAGCAGGCACAGGAGGACACACATTGATATGGTGGTTTTCATAGTATATCTCCGGCAACGCCGGGCTTGGGGACGTTGTGGCCTGAGTGTCATTCCATCAAGCCTCCTCCATCTTTTAAATTGCCTTGCGTATACTTCACGTATTTACTCCCGCATGCCGAACGTGGAGAGATTCCCGATTGCTACAAAGGCGCCTGAGTCTTCGCTGTCCCCATTCTTTCTTCCAGCCAACGCTCATCTCCAAGGCGTAGAAGCGCCTGAACAGCTGCGGCCCTTACTTCGGCTTCCGGACCGTCCATCAGACAGCGCAACTCTCCGACCACTCCCCGACCCACCGCTGCCAACGCATCCGCGGAGGCTGCACGGACCCTCGGGTCTGCGTCCTTCAGGGCGGCCAGAAGAACAGGGGCCGCCTCTTCTCTTTTTTCCTCAGCCAGGAGGCGGACAAGCTCCACACGTACGTTGCCGTCAGGCTCCTTTTCCAGGGCTTGCCGCCAGGCCTCCGGCATCGCACCGGCCCTGAGGGCCGCAAGACGCAGGGCAGGGTCTTCGCTCTTGAGAAAGCGCGAGGCCGGCTGCCTGAAAAGGGCCTTTGCCTCTTTCATGCGGGAGATGCCCTGCAGGGAAGCCACCCTCAGGGCATCGGGACCTTCTTCGAGCGCGCTGATAAGGAGCTCGACGGCATAGGCAGGATGCAGGCGAACGCCCCATTCCAGCAGCCATGCCTTTAGGTCCGTCGAAAGATCGGCCCATCTGCCCCGCATGTGCAGAAAGGCATTCTCCCCCTGAGCCTCGAGCAACTCCCTCGCACGCCCCCTCTGCGGTCCTTCAAGCTCCTTCAGCCAGTGGCGCCGGGTGGCTTCATCGATAGACGGGGGCGGTGGCGCGTCCGGCACATAGACGGCAACCCTTATTGCCTCGCGGGCAGAGGGCGTCTTCCAGCCGGCCATCGCCCTGGCGGCCACCCCTGCCCGAAAGGCGGAGCGCTCTTGCATAAGAAGGCCGGGCAGAATATCCTTTGTATTTTCCTCGGGCTCCAAAGACAGATATGTCCCCGCCAGTCTTATTGCCTCGGGGTCGCCGGATACGGCAATCTGTCGTTTGAAGACATTCAGTGCCCTGGGGTCCCTGAACTTCGACAGTGCGGCAAGCAGGTCTGCCTTCAGGTCCGAGTCCGGGATTTCATATGCCTGCCGCGAGAGCTCGCCAACGAGATCTCTGCCCCCATGGCAACCGTAGGAGAGGGCCTTTTCGGGCGCGGCTGCTATGGCCCTGAGCAGAGGGATACGTATACCCGGGTCGGAGGAGTTGAGGGCTTCGAACAGGTCCTCAGCGGTTCTTATGTGGAGGCTTCTCTTGCTCACGCCATCGGGACGGCGGGTTCGAAGATGACCTCCGCGTAGTAGGCATGATCTCCGCCTTCCGCCATGTCAAGCGAAGGCACCAGGGGGTTGCCCACCGTATTATCGAGCGGGTTCTTCCATGTGCCCAGTTGGACGGAAAGTCCCAACCATTGCCCGACCGGCAATGATACCTGTCCGCCGAGGAAAAAGACCTTCTCTATGCCGAGGCCCCACGAGATGCCGAGCGAGAAGGTCAAAGAGGGGGTATGTTTGAAAAATATCCTGAGTTTTTTCGGGCTAACGGGGACCTGACCCGATGGAGCGGCTGCCACGATCTTCCCGGTGTCCCTGCTGTACGTGACACCCGAAAATTTGGCGCCGTCTATCTCCACGGATTCCACCTCGACCGATACAGGCATCTGGATGCCCACCAGAGGGCCGAGGATCAAACGGCACGGAAAGCCCAGCGGCTTGAGAAAATTATCGATCGTCTTATAGAGAGACGACAGCGCAGCGATGCACGGGACCAGATCCACGATGATGTTGAACGTCGGAGTCGCCTTATACTTTCCCCCGTTGGCGCCGAACGCGTCCCGGTTCGCATCGAACATGGAATAGCCTGTCGCCCTGGTGAGCGATGGGGTGAATTGGTCCACCTTCTTGAGGAAATTGGCCAGGGGCGAGTCTTTCCAGAAGTATTCGGTAATAATTCTGATGACATCCAGCGTAACTGAGGGCAGGGGTACACCCACGCCGAATACCGACATGTTTATGGTTAAAGTTACGCCGAAGCCGAAGAAGAAACCGGCGGCTATCTCGTCCGCCTCGACAGACAGCATCAAGCCGTTGTTGTCAGCGGTGCCGTGAAAAGTACTCTTTATCGCATAGTTGGGCCCGCATACGCCTATCTCTATCCTGGCGGAAGACTTGAATACGAAGTCATTGTCTCCCCCGCCCCACCATAGCTGCGACCGTGTGTCCCACAGCTCCCATTCGGGCTGCATCCCCGTGGGATATGCCCTGTGCGTCTGGCCGGAAGGGTCTCCGGGGCCGGGGAAAAAGCCGAAACCGCTGCAGATATCAAGGGGGTCTGAAGTGCCTATCTTCGTGATCGGTATGTTCTCACTCATCACTAACCTCCTTACACGGGTATGCCGACGACTATCGAACTGCTGCCGTCCTCGAAGTCGGCGGCCAGGACTATGCGGCCCCTGCTGTCGACCTGCTCTGTCATGAGACCGAACCATATGCGCGATATCTTTCTCCCTTCGATCATGTCGCCGGTCGAAAGTATCGTCCTGTATTCCCTGCCGTTGAACGCCACGAGCTCAGAGCCTACGCCCGGCGCCAGGTCGTTATAGGTCTGGTAATAGAGGATCTGGTCCTCGCCTATGACGGGGCCGCCAAGGCCGGTAATGACGTTGCCGAGGGGGCTTACCCCCCTTGTGGAGGCGATTTGCTCACCATCGGATATGAGCACCAGATCGTTTTGGCCTATCTGGTGCACGCTGGCTATCCTTCCGCCGGCGCCTGTCCTTGGGCCGTAGTTCATTTCCCCGTATGAAAAGCCCGGACGTGCCGCGGCTGACGTTGCTGCCCTGATCGAAGGCGACGAAGCCTTGAGCGTTCTGGAAAGAGGCTCCCGGACGTTACCGCTGATGAGCATCGTGCCCTGTGGGGCGCCCCCGTTTGCCATCGCAGCCACGTTGTCGGAGCCGTGACCGAAAGCCTGTAGGACGAAATTCCCGTTGTCGTGCATATCAAGAAGTCCGAGTCCGCTTACGATGCCGGCTGCCTCGGGTATGTCTTCTCCGGTGGAGAGCAACAGATCGCCCTTTGCGCCCAGCTCTCCGCCGGGCAGATGAAACAGTCCCTGTCCGACGACACCCTTCGTCTTGTACGCGTAATGCGATACAAACAGAAGGTTGTCTCCGTCGTGTATGTCCACGTCGAGGAACAGGCTTCCAAAGGAAGCCTCCAGTTCCGGGGTAGAATCGTTCGACCTGACAGCGGGCTGCAGGACCTGTCCCTGCCTTTCAAGGTAAATGCCGGAAAAGTTATCGCTGGTTGCCAGGATCGCGGCAAATGTCCCGGCATCGTTGATGTCCGCATTGTGGATATTGACCACGCCCAGCGAATTTGGCAGTATATCGCCGACCCGCACCATTTTGCGGGAGGAAGAGATTTTCGGCTTGCTGCCGGAGAAGTCCATCAACAGCCGGTAATACCCCAGTGCATCCGCCGAATCCACCGCATTGAATACTATCTCCCCCTGCTCATTTATCATGACCGCCTTGCGGAAGAAATCGGCCGCACCGCCTCCCGGCAGCGCGTCTCCGGAATTCACGAGCCGGGAAAAGCTGTAGGCATTCGGTATCGGTACGGCAGGGGTTCCCGCATTACCTCCGGAGCCCCCGCACGAGGTCAAGACCACAGAACCCGCCGTTATTCCAAAGAGTTTCAGAAAATCCCTTCGTTTGATCATCGGTCCATTCCTCTCTTTCCGCCTCGCATGTATCACCGAGCCGGGAAGGCTGATCTATTGTGTCAGTCAGGCAAGAAATACAGCTTGATTGTACGATAGCAGGTCAGGCAATTCAAGAGAATTCAACCGGGAACGGGCGGCTCATGGGGTAGACCCGACCGGCTATTTCCCCATGTTCGGAGGAACGATAATATCGGGCATCGTGATAGTCCCTTGGTGAAGTCTCAGCACCGTTCTGCTCCCGTTTGTCACTCTGATCGTCCTGGTTTGTTCCCCGGAGTAAGTGTTATCGGTCGTCAGGCGACAAGAAACGGTAACGCCGCTATGTGTTAAGTGCTATTCTCTTGGTATCAGATGCCATCTTGATACTACCTGGTTAAATAATTCATGATCTTTTTTGTACCTCTTAGCCGTTGTTTGTAGAGTAATGTCATAGACTGGAGACTTATCCGGAGTGACGGCTATGATGGCCTCTTCAATAAAAAGTTCCGACAAGCCGGAGCACATGTAGCTGACAATATAATAAGTTCCGTTAAGTCTTCCCAGGTTGGCTTTGCGAAGTTGATATGATCTGATTTCTGTTGCATATTGCCGAATTATATTCAGTCTGAAGATACTATAGCCTATTGATGTCATCGGGGCATCGCCGGTTTCTTCCTCCAGAGAGTTCGCTTGCCCGTTAACATATATTTCCGCCTTTGGCGAAAGCACAATATTAATGCCATGCTGATTAGCGCCGGGGTCGGAAAATGACGCGCCCTTATATCCCTTGGGTATTTGAATAGCATAGCCCCACCAACCATTTTGATAGGTACCTTGATATGTAAAGACTGGTGCAGTTCCATAATGCATATCGGAACCACATATGGCCCCTACCGGAGAAACTACGGCTGCCAGCCACAGTACGATACTGATAAATTTATATTTTGTCGTCATTATTTCTTGCACGTAAGCGAATAATCACTGGCAGCGGCAACCACAATCGAATTTGCCGCCTCCGCTGATCGTTGTCAAGTGAATTTGATTTGTCTGTGCGTGTTATTGCGATTCAAATGCTGATCGGGGAATTCCCGACTGTCTGATTATGGACTGCAGGGTACCGATTTTGATTTCGTTATGGTCAGGCACAGGGACAGTGATTGTGCTGGTTGACAGTCTTTTCTGCATAATGATGTGGCTGCCTCTCCTTCTTACCTCGGCAAAGCCGTGACGCGCGAGAATGTCGCATATTTCCTTTCCGGGAAGGATGCGAAGTCTACCCAACAGCTACCTCAACCTGAGTCACAAATATATCTCCGTGAAGCCGCCGTTTTATCTCCTCGGGAGAGGCGGTCTCAAAAAAAAGCTCCAGAGCCTCTTTGAGGTTGTCACGTGCCTGTTCGATGGTGTCGCCCTGACTTGCAATATCAAGCTCTGGACAAAGAGAAACGTACCCATCATTCTCTTTTTCAATGATTGCCGTTAATTTTTGTGTCATGTCGCCTCCTTTTGCTCTATTATACCTTTAGAACATAACATTCAGCGTGTCTTATTATTGCCTCTAATATTTATCATTATTTCTTGCACGTAACGAGTCTGCAGAAAAAGTCCTTTTTTGAATCCCTACTCTCTTCTTTTGCATCCTCCTGCCTGAGGCTGTCGGCTAAACGCCTTGTCAGACGCCACTTCTTAAGTTCTCAACGGTTACGTCACATGGGATTCTCTCGGGAAGTCTGCTGCCCGAGCTGTTGGGCGAGCCCGATGAGAATCCCTTCGGGACCCCGGATGTAGCAGAGCCGATACATGTTTTCATACCGGACCACTTCGCCGACGAGCTTCGCGCCGCGTCTGCCGAGCCGGACGAGCGTATCGTCGATGTCCTCCACGGTGAACATGACGCGCAGGTAACCGAGAGCGTTCACTGGGGCGCTGCGGTGGTCGGCGACCACGGGCGGCGCGAGGAAGCGGGACAGCTCGAGACGGCTGTGACCGTCCGGCGTACGCATCATGGCAATCTCGACGCGCATGCCGCGCAATCCGGTGACGCCATCTGCCCAGTCTCCTTCAACTGTGGCACGACCCTCGAGATCGAGACCAAGTTCGGTGAAGAACTCAATGGCGGCATCGATGTCCGCCACCACGATGCCGACGTTGTCCATACGCATGACTGTCATGATGTCTCCCTTGGATTTTTTGTCGTGATTCATTGTATCAAATATAGATGCTCTCCATGCTGAACATTGTCATGCGGCACTCGTTCGAGCACCCGGGATTATTCATGAATATCTTTGCAGGATACCCCGTGGCTTGCCACGGGGAGGAATGCATGCCTTGCGCGGAGGGTTATAAGGGAGGCGCGAAGACTCCCTTATCCACATAGGCCCTTGCGCCGGTATGGTAT
>JAKAHR010000031.1 GCA_021825365.1 Nitrospirota bacterium
CCGATATCTGGCCATAGCCAGATTATGCCAAATCTACCTCCGCGACGCCAGTTGCACTGGCTTTGCTCCGGGCGGCCATTCATCCCCGAGTTTGAAAACTCGGGGTTTTCTGGCCAGCCTTATAAAGAGACCCTTCCCGGACGATGACCGGGACTACCCTTCAACCTCTCTCATGAGGGCATCGAGCAACTCTTTTTCCCTGAGACGCTTAACGATCTTCCCTTTCTTAAAGAGGAGCCCCATCCCCTTTCCGCCGGCTATTCCGACGTCAGCCTCCCTCGCCTCGCCCGGACCGTTCACCACGCATCCCATAACCGCAACCGTAATCGGCTTCTCGATATTCTTCAGCCGTTCCTCGACCTTCGAGGCCAATCCCCGTATGTCGATCTGGCACCTGCCGCAGGTGGGGCATGATATCAGCGTAGCCCCCCTTGTCCTGATGCCCAGGGATTTCAGGATCTCATAGGCCACCCTCACCTCCTCGTGGGGGTCCGCGGAGAGAGAGACGCGCATCGTATCGCCGATGCCGCTTTCGAGGAGGATGCCGAGCCCAACGGAACTCTTAATGATCCCGGTAAAGGACGGACCCGCCTCGGATATGCCGATATGCAGAGGATACCGGAACCTCTTCGAAAAAAGGCGATAAGCCTCGACCGTTGTCTGCACATTGGACGCCTTCAGGGAGACCTTGATACCCCTGAAATTGAGGGATTCGAGGATATCGATATGTTCTGCAGCGCTCTCCACGAGCGCCTCGGGCGTTGGGTGACCATATTTCTGGAGGAGTTTTCTGCCAAGCGAACCGGCGTTGACGCCGATCCTGATCGGCACCCCTCTGTCCCCGGCTGCTGAGACGACCTCGGACACCTTCCACCGGGCGCCGATGTTGCCGGGATTTATCCTCAGGCCATCCACCCCCTGCCGGAGGACCTCAAGCGCCAGTCTCCAGTCGAAATGGATATCAGCGATCAGGGGGATCGTGATCTGCCCGCAGATCGGCCCGACCGCCTCGGCTGCCTTCATGTCCGGGATGGCTACGCGGATGATCTCGCAGCCTGCCTTTGCCAGGGAACGGATCTGCCTAACGGTCGCCCGCACATCCCTCGTGTCGGTCTTGGTCATCGACTGGACGCTGACAGAGCTCCTGCCGCCGACCGCGACCGTGCCGACATGGATCTTCCGCGTCTTCTTCCTCTTCAGGGTCATCCCTCTTCCTTTGTCCTTTTCTTCTCCCGGTAGGCCCGGACCGCTTCCTCATGTTCGCCCAGAGATACCGAAAAATTGTGTGTCCCGTCATTGTTCGAGACAAAATACAGATAGGGCACGGCTGCCGGATTCACCGCAGCGATCATCGATTTGAGTCCCGGCGAGGCGATCGGCCCGGGCGGCAGACCCCGTATCACGTAGGTATTATACGGGGTCTTGCGCTGCAGGTCCGCCCTGGTGATCCTCTCTTTCGAACTCTTTATCCCGTAGATGCTCGTAGGATCGGCCTGCAGAGGCATGCGCTTCTTCAGCCGGTTGTGGTACACCGCTGATATGACGGGTCTCTCTTCGTCGACCACCGCCTCTTTCTCGATTATCGAGGCGAGGGTAAGCACCTCTGTCCTCGTCATACCGAGCGCCTCGGCGCGCGCAACGATCTCGGGCGAAAACTTCTCCTTCATCCTGCTGAGCATAATGTCGAGGGCGTCTCTCGCCTTGATGCCCTTGGGCACGATGTAGGTATCCGGATAGAGGTACCCTTCCATACTCTGCGCCTCGATATCGTACGAAGACAGGATGTCAGGATCGCGGGCGAGTTCCATGAACTCCTCTTTCGTAACCAGGCCGGACTTTGCAAAGGTCTCCGCTATCTCGTACAGGGAATCGCCCTCGAGCACCCGGAGTTCAAATTCGATAATCCGGCCTTTTCGTATGATGCTGAAGATATCGAGCGGGCTCATGCTGCTCCAGAAGGAATAAAACCCTGCCCTGATCTTCCGGTCAGCCCCGGTCAGCCTGCCGAGCACCAGGAACAGCTTCTTGTCCCTGATGAGCTTCTCCTTCCAGAGGATATCCGCTGCCTGTCGGAAGGTTGAGCCGCGGGGTATCTCTACTTCGATATTCTTGTTCCCGGACTGGACAGGGACGAACATCTCGAATGCGGCATAGGCGGCGACCATAAGCAGGAAACCGGCGAGCATCACCAGGGCGTTTCTTACCATGTTTTAGAATGACAGAAGAATAGTGAAATGTAAAGAAAACAGGGACGCGGGGCATGGCCCCGCGTCCCTGTTATACACAATGCGGTCAGGCCTAGTACATGCCGCCCATGCCGCCGCCCGGAGGCATCGCCGGATGCTCCGGCTTCTCCTCAGGGAGTTCGGTGATCATCACCGAGGTGGTGAGCATGAGGGATGCGACAGAGGCCGCGTTCTGGAGGGCATACCTGGTCACCTTAGTCGGATCGATGATGCCGAACTTGAGCATGTCACCATATTCCTCCTTGTGTGCATCGAAGCCGAAGTTGGCCTCCTTGGATGCCTTCACCTTCTCAACGACAACAGAGCCTTCGAGACCGGTGTTGTTGACGATCTGGCGGATGGGCTCCTCAAGGGCCCTCCTGATGATATCGACGCCGACGTTCTGGTCATGGGTGTCGAGCTTCATCCCCTTCAGGGAGCTGACGCACCGGAGCAGGGCAACGCCGCCGCCCGGGACAACGCCTTCCTCGACAGCCGCGCGAGTCGCATGCAGGGCATCTTCGACCCTCGCCTTCTTCTCCTTCATCTCGGTCTCGGTAGCTGCACCGACATTGATGACTGCCACGCCGCCGACGATCTTGGCCAGCCGCTCCTGGAGCTTCTCGCGGTCATAGTCGGAGGTGGTCTCGTCGATCTGGGCCTTGATCTGCTTCACCCTGCCCTGTATCTTGGACGGGTCGCCGGCGCCCTCGACGATGGTGGTGTTTTCCTTGTCAACGGTTATCTTCTTCGCCCGGCCGAGATCAGTCACCTTGATGCTCTCGAGCTTGATGCCGAGGTCCTCGGAGATGACCGTGCCGCCGGTGAGGATCGCGATGTCTTCGAGCATCGCCTTGCGCCTGTCGCCGAAGCCGGGCGCCTTCACCGCGCATACCTGCAGGGTGCCGCGCAGCTTGTTGACGACGAGGGTGGCAAGGGCCTCGCCCTCGACCTCTTCGGAGATGATGACCAGGGGCCTGCCCATCTTCGCGATCTGCTCGAGTATGGGGAGCAGGTCCTTCATCGAGGATATCTTCTTCTCATTGATGAGGATGTAGACGTCCTCGAGGTTGCACTCCATCCTCTCGGGGTCGGTCACGAAATACGGGGAGATATAGCCGCGGTCAAACTGCATCCCTTCCACAACGTCGAGAGAGGTGACCATGCTCTTCGCCTCTTCCACCGTGATGACGCCGTCCTTCCCGACCTTGTCCATCGCATCGGCGATCAGCTCGCCGATCGTGGGGTCATTGTTGGCCGAGATGGTTCCTACCTGTGCGATCTCCTTCTTGTCCTGGACCGGCCTGCTGATCTTCTTCAGCTCCTGGACGATCAACTCAACCGCCTTCTCGATGCCCCTCTTTATGTCCATGGGGTTAGAGCCGGCGACCACATGCTTGATGCCGCCGCTGTAAATAGCATGGGCGAGGACTGTTGCCGTGGTGGTTCCGTCGCCGGCGACATCAGAGGTCTTGCTCGCCACTTCGCGCACGAGCTGGGCACCCATATTCTCAAAGGGGTCCTTCAGCTCGATCTCCTTCGCGACGGTGACGCCGTCCTTGGTTATGGTCGGTGCGCCGTATTTCTTGTCGATGATCACGTTCTTGCCCTTGGGACCAAGGGTAGCCGCGACCGCATCGGTCAGCATAGCTACGCCTTTAAGTGCGGCGCTCCGCGCCGCCTCGTCAAAAAGAAGCTGTTTTGCCATCTGAAATTTCCTCCTTTATATTAGTGGTAAAACGATTATCCCTCTACAATGCCGAGGATGTCCTCTTCCTTGACAATGAGGTATTCGTTGCTGTCTATGGTGACCTTCGAGCCGGAATACTTGTCAAAAAGAATGGTATTCCCCACCTTCACTTCCTTCACCTCGGAACCCACCGCCTCGACTACACCCTTCTGGGGCTTCTCCTTGGCTGTGTCGGGGATGTAGAGCCCTCCGGCAGTCTTCTCCCCCTCCTCAGTGTACTTCACAAATACCCTGTCCTTGAGTGGTTTGAATTTCATGAAACTGATCTCCTTTCTTATTGCGTTAAGATATCGGCCTGTTAGCACTCGATGTAGGTGAGTGCTAATATACTAAAAAATGGAGGTACATGGCAAGTGGTTTTTTTGCAAAAGAAGGGAAATTATCCTGCTATTTCTCTGATTATCTCAAAAAAACAAGCAGTTTCAGGATTTATTGGGAAAGGTCAAACGAGGGTCTTCTTCCTGGCTGCAAGGAAGTCCTCAATCGCCTGACGGTAATAATCTTCCTTATTTCGAATTTCCAGAGGGATCCGGTTCTCATACAACTTAAGCCCCTCCTTGACCTCTGAGGCAAAGACAGAGAAGAAGTTGTCATTCCTGATAGAGTCGTCCACCTTGGCGGTATTATAAAGATAAATGTCATTGATGATCGTTCGCGCCAGTCTCTTTGCCTTCTCTATCTTGTCGTTCGATGTCACCGGACCGACTGCCGCAGGGGCCGCCTCCTTTTGGACCGGGGCCTCGACCGCAGCGGGCTGCTTCGCGGGAGCAGGTCTTTTTTCGGGCTCTTCCTTACGGACGCTCCCTTTCAGGAGGTCGATGGTGTCGATAAGCCGGGACCGCAGGTCCTGCTCCTCGATATATTCATCAGCCCCATACAGGGAGACCGGCTCACGTCGATACTTGGTCCTGTCATGGATTGATGGAATGAGGATGAACTTCATATCCTTGGTCTCGGCCCTCGCCTTTAGCCGTTTGCAGACCTCAAAACCATAAATCTTCGGAAGGGCGACCTCGGTAATGCAGAGAAAGGGCAATTCCTTCAGCGCCTTCACCATCACCTCTATCCCGTCCATCGCCGTGACCACCTCGTACCTCTGGGCCGCAAGAAGGGATCCGATCAGGTCGGCAGCTTCTTTCCTCGAATGGGCGATGAGGACCTTCTGCTTGTCGAGTTCTTTCTTCTCCTGGGCAGCCGGCTTCTTCACCACAAGGACAGTGGCGCACTTGGGACACTTGAAGCGCGAACCCTCGGCGGAGAGCTTCGTCTCGTCCACCTTGAGTTTCACCCTACACTTGGGACAGATTACGACCACCTGCTGTTCCTCCTGGGCAACCACAATTTAATCGTAAGGAGACCCGCCACAAAACCGCCTACATGGGCAAACCAGGCGGTTCCGCCCTGATGCAGAACACCCTGGCTTACCAGGCCGCTCACGAGTTGTATAATAGCCCAAAACCCAATAACTATCAAGGCGGGAATCCTGATCACCTGGATGAAGAAGCCGAAGAAAACGACCGTGTGAACTCGGGCCGAGGGGAAGAGGATCAGATAGGCCCCCAGCACCCCGGATATAGCCCCGCTCGCCCCGATCATCGGGACGAGGGAGCCCGGCGAGGAGAGCGCATGGGAATAGGCGGCGACCACGCCGCAGAAGAGATAAAAGAAGATGAACCTCAGATGGCCGAGCTGGTCCTCAATGTTGTTCCCGAATATCCAGAAATAGAGCATATTGCCGCCGAGGTGCATGATCCCTCCGTGCATGAACATGGAGGTGAAGACCGTCATCACCGCGGGCAGGGGCTGGTCCGAGGAGAACGTGATGATGTTGTGAGGGATGGCTCCGTAGGCGTACACGATGTCCTGGCTGTCCCTGGGCGAGAGTATCTCGAGGAGAAACACCGCGATATTCAGCGCCATAATGACAAAGGTGACAAAGGGCACCGTGCTGCTCGGGTTATCGTCTTTATAGGGAATCACTTTCCATCACCTCTCATGAAGCCGATGCGCGACAGCATAGGTAATTGAAGATATTCTACACTACTCCGCACCGCGGGTCACCCCTTATCAGCTTCCCGCTTCGCACGCACAGCGGCCAAGATCCAGCTTGATTTCCCCGGTTACCGCGCTGTATCCTTGCTATATGCGGACCGAGACCGTGGATTTTCTTATTATCGGAAGCGGGGTTGCCGGGCTGCGCGCTGCCATTGAGCTGGCTCCGCGCGGAGAGGTCGTCGTGGTCACGAAGGACCGGCCTTCGGAGAGCAGCACCGAATATGCTCAGGGCGGCATCGCCGCGGTGATGAGCGATGAAGACGAGGTCGGCATTCATCTTGAAGATACTCTGAAGGCAGGAGACGGCCTCTGCCGTCAGGAGGCGGTGAAGGCCCTCGTCGAAGAAGGGCCGGAGAGGATACAGGAGCTCATCGCCTGGGGCGCGGCGTTTGACCGGGAGGGAATCAAGCTGTCCCTCACTCTCGAAGCAGCCCATTCCCGGAGGAGGATCCTCCACGCGCACGGGGATTCGACCGGCAGGGAACTCGAGCGGGTACTCCTCGACAGGGCGCGCTCACTCCCCTCTGTACGGAAATATCCATACGCCTTTACCGTAGATCTCATCGTGCGGGATTCCCGGTGCTACGGGGCTTACGTGTTGCGGGACGGCGAGGTGACCGCCCTCTTTGCGCGGGCGACGATCCTGGCGACCGGCGGCGCAGGACAGGTGTATGCCCGCACCACCAATCCGCAGGTCGCAACAGGCGACGGCATGGCGATAGCCTTCAGGGCGGGTGCTCAACTCGAAGACATGGAGTTCGTCCAGTTCCATCCCACGAGCCTCTTTGCCGCAAAGGCTCCGCAGTTCCTGCTCAGCGAATCGATGCGCGGCGAGGGCGCCGTGCTCCTCAATGTGCGCGGCCGGCGATTCATGGAAGCATACCATCCGATGGCTGAACTCGCGCCGCGGGATGTTGTCTCACGGGCGATCATATCCGAGATGGTCAAGACGGAGAGCGATCACGTCAGTCTTGATCTGCGCCACCTGGGCAAGGATTTCGTGAAGAAGAGATTTCCGATGATCTATGAGACCTGCATGCGCTTCGACATCAATATAGCCCGGGATGTCATACCGGTATCCCCTGCGGCCCACTACATCATGGGCGGGGTAAAGACAGACCTGGAGGGACGCACCAGCCTTTCAGGCCTGTACGCGGCGGGAGAGGTTGCGTGCACAGGGGTACACGGCGCAAACCGGCTGGCATCCAACAGCCTTCTGGAGGGGCTTGTATTCGGCGCGCGGGCAGGCAGGGCCGCGGCTGACGGGGCGGTGCAACCGGTCGCTGACGCGGAATACCGCCACGAGGCAGCTTCCATCCCGTCTTCGGACGAGATTCGGAAGACGCTGCGCTCTGTCATGTGGGAGCGGGCCGGGATCATCCGCTGCGCCGAGTCACTGGGGGATGCCCGCCTTCGCATCCACTCCTACGCAGACATCATCGGGGGAAACTACCGCACCCGCCATGAACTGGAACTCAAAAACATGCTCACCGTCGCGGGTCTCATCGTCGAGGCCGCTATCGCCAGGGAGGGGAGTGTCGGAGCGCATTACCGCTCTGACCACAAAGAGCGCGGCAAGGATTGGAAGCGGCACATAACGCTCGACCTGCAGTCCTTCCGGCCTGGAGGGGAAAAGACGGCCGCCCCTGCCCGAAATACCTGCTGAAGTGCAGGTGACAGCGTGATCATCATCACAGGATCTCCCGGCTCACGGCCGTAAGGAAGGATTGCACAAAGCTCCACAACGTGAGGGGGGGGGGATGGCCGGCCTAGGCGATGCTTAGTAGCCGTTGATACTGTCGATCAGACTGCGCAGCCTTCCGAAGTCCCTCCGACTGAAGTCGACGAGCAGTCTGGGCAGGTGCAGGATATCCGGTTCGTCAGCCTCTTCGGGAAAGGCTGCGGTAGAAATAATGCCGCCCTCCGTCATGAGTATATCCGAATACACGATGTTCAGCTCGCGGACAGCCGCATCGCTGAGCCCTGATTTCAACCGTATAATCAGCTTGTGGTCGATATACCGGAGACTATGGTACCTCCGGTAGAAACGGTCTATGCGGTCAACAACCGCTTCCACGGAATCGACCCGCTCAAACAGATTGAAGTCAGAAGGCCCGATGTACCCCTGGGCGAGGAGCTCATCCTCAAAGAACCTCAGCCACTTCACCCAGTACTCCCCTCCCGGCTCATCGACCAGGACAAGCGGCAGGGGGTCCCTCTTGCCCGTTTGCACCAGGGTAAGCGTCTCCATCGCCTCATCCAGGGTGCCGAACCCCCCGGGAAAGAGAACGATCGCATGCGCCTCCTTGATAAAGGCCACCTTCCGGTTGAAAAAATACTTATACGTGATGAGGCGGGGATTGCCTTCCAGCACGGGGTTCGGCCTCTGCTCAAAGGGAAGTCGGATATTGACGCCAAAGGAATGCTCTGGTCCGGCGCCTTCATTGACCGCCTGCATGATCCCCGCACCCCCGCCGGTGATGACCATGCACCCCGCCTCTGCCAGGCTCTTTCCCAGCCGGCTCGCCATGCTGTATACAGGCTCGTGGGGGGCTGTCCGGGCAGAGCCGAAGACGGACACCTTCCGCACCTTGTCGTAGGGGCCGAATATCTTCGAGGTGAACCGCATCTCCTTCAGCGTGGAGTTCATTAGCTTCAGGTCCGCACGCTCCTCTTCTTCCTGTCCGGCCTTCAGGGCGGCGATGATCATCTCCCGCACGATCTCGGGATGATGGACCCTGCCCGCCTGGGCGAGCAGCCTGTCGATCGCCTCGTCGATAGGCCCGTTGTTCCTGTTGAAATGGATGTTCAATGCTGCCGCCTGATTTGCATCGGAGTTTAATCTAACAACCGGTCACCCCTTTGTCAAGAAAGGAGGCAGCAACCATAAAGCGTTCTTCGTGCCCTTCCGGAATGACGATGATGCGAATGAAGGGAATGTTTGACTGCAGGGCGCAATAAGCGGTTTCCAGGCAAGAAATGCATGTAATGTGATTTTCAGGCTGGATTTGGCCGATTTTGAGGGTATCTGACATATAGTTTAGAAGTTGCGCTTATATGCATTCAAGCGTAGAGTATAAGCAGGGAGTGAGGATTCATTCTCTACTCCCATAGAAAATGAAAGGGGGTGTTAGACCATGTTGACCAGGAATATTGGCGCGGTTTTAGCCGTACTGGTTATGGTGCTCCTCGTGGCGGCGTTTTCGGCCCAGGCATATGAATATTCGGAGAGCGCACACGCTCCGGTCTTCTATACCGGCACGATAGTGGGAATCGACCCCGTCTACAAGATCCTGACCATTCAGGCTGGTCCGAGTGATGCTTCCTATTTCACACTGCGTGACGATGCTGCTGTCACGATGTGCCATAAGAACTTGTCTTTCAACGACCTGAAGATCGGTGAAACGGTGACCGTCTCCTTCTACGAGGAGAGCCTCGGCGGCACCAAATATGTGACTGATGTAGAGACTGCAATGAAGTGCTGAGGCGTTTTCCGCTTAAGGGACCGCGGCGATCCCTGCGGTCCTTTTTTTTTGCATGGATCTGCCCCACGCGGACGCCTCTTCATCCCGCGCTTGCCGAATGACAACCCTGGTGACTACACTATACTGCATACTGATCCGTGAGACTTCAGAATTACGGAGGATTGAATAATGACCTTATTTTTTGAGAGTCCATAACCGTGCAGATTCCTCCCTACCTGGTCAACGAGAGGTATGATGACCGCTATTTCGATGTGGTTAATGCGATCGAAGAGGCAAAGCATATCTTTTTCCGGGGCAGCGGACTCCCTGACATATTTGCGGCGACTCGGCCCGGGAGGAAGGAATTCAGAATAGGTGAAACAGGTTTCGGCGCAGGCCGTCTTCTCATCGCACTCTTGGATTTTCTGGATGATTGCGGCGCAAAGGACCTCGAGATAGCCTACCATTCCGTTGAATTGCACCCCGTCACCTCAAAGCGGATGGCTGCGATACTCGGGGGGTTCAGGAATGAGGTCGGCCCGCTCATTGATCTGCTCGTGCATGCATACGGCAGCCTGGACATCACCAGGCCAGGGTGGCACCGGATACGACTCGTCCGGCCTTTTGGCAGGCTGACCCTTAATCTCTGGATCGGCGAGGCCCTTGAAATGGTGCATGCCCTCGCCGCTCCCTGCGACGCATGGTTTCTCGATGGTCATGGTCCGAAGAAGAACCCCTCCATCTGGCGTCCGGAGCTTCTCCTGGCGATTGGCGAAAAGACGGATGCCGGCGGCAGTTGTGCGACCTATACAGTTGCCGGCGCAGTGAGACGGGGGCTCATCGCTGCGGGGTTTTCCATCGACCAAAGGCCCGGCTTTGGAGGAAAGAAGGCGGTGCTCAGGGGGATTAAACAGTAGCACTTCTCGTCGCGTCTATATTTTTTCGGGTCTTCTTACGATCGGCGATGAACTGAGATATACTCATATCATGAAGACCCTGGCAGGATACCTCTACGTAATAGTTCTCAGCCTGTGGATTGGAGGGATGTCCCTCTTCACCTTCATCCTGACGCCTGTGATCTTCCGATCATATCCTCGCGATACTGCAGGCGAGTTTGTCGGGAGGCTTTTTCCCTCCTATTTCCTCTTCACCCTGGCGGTCAGCGTGGCTGCGTTCATCCTGTTCGTCCTTTCTTTTCAGGACAGGGACCCTCTCCGCTACCGGATATCCCTTGTGCTCATCTCCCTTGCGGTCATCATCGCGCTTTACGTAAATTTCAGGCTTCACCCGGAGGTGCGAAGGGTGAAGCAGGAGGTGCATTCCTTTGAGGCGGACGGAGTCGATAATCCCGCACGGATCAGGTTCCAGAGCCTGCACGCGCAGAGCGCGGTCCTCAACCTTCTCATGATCGCCGACGGCCTGGTTTTGCTGATCTTGAAGATGGGCTATTCTACAGTAATCGCCCGGAACGGACAACAGTAGACAACTTCCCTGTATTCCCCGCTGACAAACTTCTCATGGTTTATCACCCAGGCCCTGTCATCCCTCATCTCGAAAAACAGGGGGAAGAGTTCGGCACAGGCCCCGCAGCCCTCGCATTTGCTGTAATCGATATAGGGTATCACGCATCCCCGCCTTCGCCTGTATTCGGTAAGTCCGTATATCCATTATACCGTGAAGGGATGTACAAAGCCTTGCCCTGAACCCCGACCCTCCGGGCAGCCCTGCTCACCCCTGTTTTCGAAGGGGAACTCTTAAAAGAGGAAGCCACAAACTTATTGACGATAGAGCGCTTTAGTGAGAACACCCCGAGCCCTTCGCATGACCGCCGCAGCAGTGGTTCATCGAATATTCGGAAAGTTGCTCCGTCCGCAGCATGGCGAGGTTGTCAGAGATGCTCACGCCTGCCGCCCGATATACCCTGACCCCCGCCTGGGCGAGTCTCCCCAGCGCACCGGCCCCTATCCCCCCAACGACTACGGCGTCCACCTTCTGTTCGTCCAGGGCCTTGAGTGGATTGCAGGCCCCGTGCGCATGAAGCCGGTCGCGGTTGGCAACAGTCAAAATGCTATTCGCAGCGGTATCGACTATAACAAAAAAAGGTGCGGAACCAAAGTGGTTGTATACCCTGCTCGACATACCGGCATCTTCCTGAACCGGAAAACATATCTTCATATCTTTCTCCTCCTGTCTATAATGTAACCTGCGTCTGGCACCCGTTGAAAGTGTATCATGGGGGGGGATTCTCAACTCCGCGGTCTCGCCCCAACCCTCGGTCACCCTGAAACGGCCATTAGATTATCGAGCTCTTCATCGAATTCTCTTGTCCTGTCTTCGATCTCCATGCGCAGGAGGTCGAGCCTTGCAAAAAGAGCGTCGAGTCGGGATTTCACATCATGGAGCTTTTTTGTGAGTATTTTCATGCCTTCCACGTCACATTTGAGGGAGGCATCTCTGATTTCGCTATTGCACTGTTCGATCTTTTGTTCCAGCCTTACGACTTCCTTTTCTGCTGCATCGATGCCTTTTTTGAGGGCGCTCATGGTTTTTGACTTTTTATCCAGCAGCTCTGCCCGCTCACGCCGGAGTTGTTTCTTATTGATAGAATTGTTCCGCCCGCTCTTCTTAACACGCGGCGCGCCGGATTCATTTTCACTTTTCCAGCCGACACGGTCAAGGAAGTCCTGGTACGTTCCTTCGAATAACGTTACGCGTCCGTCATCAAAGACTATCAGACGGGTAGCGAGGGCGTGGAGCATCATTTCACTGTGCGTTACGATAAGTGCCGCACCGTTGAACTCATCTATGGCCTCAACCAGGGAATCATTGGATTCCATATCCAGATGGTTTGTGGGCTCATCAAGCATAAGCATGTTTGAGGGGCTGACGAGCAGCTTGCCCAACAGCACACGGCTTTTTTCTCCCCCGGAAAGGACGCTGATTTTTTTTAACGCATGGTCCCCGGAAAACATCATGATGCCGCATATTTTGCGTGCCGCACCCCTGCCGACGTCCGGATGCACGTCCATGATCTCTTCTTCAACGGTCTTGTTCAGGTTAAGGCGGTTAACATTCGTCTGGCCGAAATAGGCCGTCTGGAGCTGATCATGATGCCGCACAGAGCCGGTCTTCGCTCCCAGTTCTTTTGCGAGCAGATTCAGCAGTGTCGTTTTTCCCTTGCCGTTCTTCCCGATGATGGCGATACGGTCCTTCTTTCCGACTGAAAAAGTCAGTCCATCAATCAGGGGAGCGCTGTCATCGTCGAAAGAAAAGGATAGGTCATTCACTTCCATGAGCACCTTCCCGGTGAAGGACGCCGATTTGAACGAGAAATCAAGGTTTTTTATCTCTGTCAGTTTTTCGAGGCGCTCTTTTTTCTGCAGGGCTTTTATTCGCGACTGAACAGCCCTGGCCTTCGTTGCCTTTGCCCTGAACCTGTTTATGAAGTCCTCTGTCTCCTTGCGCTTCTTATCATCGTTGACCCTGGTCTTTTCGTGTATCTCTTCCTCCATCAGCAACTGCTGATAGACTTTTTCGGTCGGGCCCGCTTCTTTCCGCAATTTGCATCGGTGAATCGCCATGGTATGCGTAGTCACCCCATCCATAAAAGCACGGTCATGGGTAATAATGATGAGTTCCTTCTTCCAGCTGCGCAAAAACTGTGTAAGCCAGCGAAGAGAGAGTATATCAAGGTAGTTGGTCGGCTCGTCGAGCAGCAGAAGATTGGGGTCGGAGATAAGCACCCTTGCGAGATTAAGACGGACCTGGTATCCCCCGGAGAGCTCAAGTGGATTGAGCGTGAGATCTTCCAGGGTAAAACCGAGGCCCATGAGAATGATCTCCGCCTTATAGGTCTCATCGATACCGTACTCGTTTTCCGGGAGACTGAGACATGCCTCCTTCAACACACTGTTTTCCGAAAAGCTTATATGCTGCGAAAGATGACCTATCCGATATCCGTTCGGGATACTGATACATCCCGCATCAGGATGTTCCTGCCCCAGGATCATTTTAAAGAGAGTGGTCTTGCCGTGGCCGTTCCTGCCGACAAGGCCGACCCGTTCCCCGGGGTTGAGGGTGAACCCGGCTTTATCGAAGATGACCTGACGGCCATAACATTTATCGAGGTTGTTTATCTGGATCATCTCTTAACTCTCTTTCTTTCCTGACAGATAACTTTTGGTCCTGCCTCTCCCTGTTCCGACTTCCGCGCTTCCGTATTGCCGACTCCGCCTCTTACACTTCGGCGCAATGTTCCATGCCAGAACAGCGATCCGCCGGGCCTGTTGGACTATGGACTTTGAAACGGTGGAACCAGTCAAACTTCCATGCACACTTTTTTCAGGCAGGGTAATAATATACCTTATATTCCGTAGAAAAAGAAAATATCAGGCGGAAGCGAAGCCCTCCCCTTTTCCCTTGTCTAGTTCAGCCGGGGGGTATAAAATATACAACTTACCCAGGATATAGTGATATGGAAAAACAATCCTCATTGCTTGGCATGACCAAGGCCCTTGGGCTCGTATTCGGGGACATCGGCACCAGCCCCATCTATACGCTGACCGTCGTGTTCCTCATCCTCAAGGCGTCGCCAGACAACATCATCGGAGTGCTTTCTCTCATCGTCTGGACCCTCGTCACGCTGGTCACCATACAGTACTCCTGGGTAGCCATGAACCTCAGCCGACGCGGCGAGGGCGGCACTATCGTGCTGAAGGAGATACTCTCGTCGTTACTGAAATCCAGGAGGGGTAAGGCAGCCGTTGCCATCCTCTCCTTTATCGGCATCTCCCTTCTCATGGGCGATGGCGTCATCACCCCGGCGATCAGTATCCTGAGTGCTGTCGAAGGCGCTGTGCTGATACCGGGCCTCGAGCACCTGCCCAAGGGCGTTATCGTCATGGCAGCGATGATCATCGCAATCGTGCTGTTCGCCTTCCAGAGCAAGGGAACGGAAAAAGTGGCCGGGGCCTTCGGTCCCATCATGGCGCTCTGGATACTTTCTCTTGCCGGCTCCGGTCTCCTCGCCTTGATGGATGCCCCTGAAGTCCTCAGGGCCCTTTCTCCCGTCGAGGGGATCAGGTTCCTTCTGAACAACGGGCTGAAGGGATATATCGCGCTGGGAGAGGTGATCCTCTGTGCAACGGGAGGAGAGGCGCTCTATGCCGACATGGGCCACTTGGGCAGCAAGCCGATACGACAGGCCTGGGGACTGGTCTTCATCGCCCTGGTCATCAATTACCTCGGGCAGGGGGCCTATCTGCTGAAGCATGCTGGAGCCAAGAATATCCTCTTTGAGATGATCTTTCACCATGCCAGTCCCCTCTACATCCCCTTTCTCATACTGAGCATCACGGCGACCGTGATAGCATCCCAGGCGATGATCAGCGGCATGTTCTCCATCGTGTATCAGGGGATCACCACCCGTGTGATGCCCATGTTCAAGGTGGACTACACCTCCCAGGAGCGGCGTTCACAGATCTACATATCCTCAGTGAACTGGTTTCTCCTTATGGCCGTCCTCTTTATCATGCTGGAGTTCAGGGAGTCGAGCAAGCTGGCCGCGGCCTACGGTCTTGCAGTCACCGGGACCATGGCACTGACGGGCATCATGATGATCCTTATCTTTTTCCGCCGGAAGAACTACCTTCTCACCGCCGTCGCGGTGATCGTCACCTGCATCGACTGCATGTACCTGGGGTCTAACCTGTTCAAGATACCCCACGGCGGCTACTGGTCCCTCATCATCGGCGCCGTTCCGCTGCTGACCATAATCATCTATACCCAGGGGCAGCAGAAGCTCTACCGGGCAATGGACTTCATGCCACTGGATGACTTCCTCCTGAAATTCAACCGTGTCTATGCCACCTCGGAGAGGATCAAGGGTTCAGTACTCTTCCTGATAAAGGACGTTGCGGAGATACCCTTCTACATCACCCAGACCATCTTCTACCACGGCATTCTGTATGAGGACAACATCCTCCTTTCCATCGTGAAGAGGGACGACCCCTACGGCATCACCGGCTTCTTCAAGCCGGACCTGGCCCCCGGCCTCCGCGTCTTTGAGATACAAATGGGGTATATGGAGGTGATCGACGTCGAGGAGATACTCCGGGAGGGGGGCATAGAGGAGAGAGTCGTCTTCTACGGTCTTGAGGACATAGCAGCGACGAACCTCTTCTGGAAGTCCTTCGCCGTGATCAAGAGGCTGACCCCGCCCTTCATCAAGTTCTACCAGTTCCCTTCCAAGAAGCTCCACGGCGTATTGACAAAGGTGACGATGTAGCGCACAGGGGTGGCCAAACGGCAGCCGGTCGGTACGTTATCCGGTATCGCCATGCAGCCACGGCGGAGCGACGGCTACTCACAGAAGCTAACACAAGAAAGTCGCCGTTGTGGCGTGTGATGTTCTTCCTGAATTAAACGCCAAAACAATCATCGCAACCAGTGCTGCTTACTATTGCAAATCATCAGTGATTCATCCTAATGAACTGGAACACCGCTCAACTACTACTCTGCAGCAGCTCTATGTGCAATAGTCGTAAAGATCATAAGTCCGTTTCTCCAGGATAGTACAAGCCCAGGTGAGAAGTCACTGTTGAACTGAAGATCGGACAAGACGAAAACCGAAGTTAATGCGGGTGTTCGGAAAGTTCCGGCCATGGCTATCATGCCTGGCGTACCCCACATGGCCCCAAGTGCCGCCACGAAGAACGCGGTAAGTACCAGGCGAACCACCCGGATACGAATCCTGACACCACTCCCATACATTCCCGCTCATATCGCACAGCCCAAAGGGGTTCTTCCTGCCTCCTATAACCGGTGTGCAGACCGTGCTTGGTTGCCGAACCATAGGTCCCCCAGTATGTCGATACAAATGCATAGAGAGTTCTCCAAAGTCGTTGCCGGCGGGCCTCGACCAGCTCTGAAGCGCCTCTCCACCGGCCGCAGCGAACTCCCACTCGACTTCGGTAGGAAGGCGAAACACATTTCCGCTCAACGCAGAAAGCTTCCTGATGTATTCCTGGGTATCATCCCATGAAATCTGCTCTACCGGGTGATTGTCTATGCTAGTCTTGAACGCTGATGGGTTACTCCCCATAACCGTAATCCACTGCTTCTGCGTCACCTCGGTCTTTCCCATCCAAAAGCCGGACACCTGCTTGTGGCGGACCTGCGACTCCTTGCCGGGCTCGCTCAACCCCATCTGTAGTTGCCCACCTGGAATCCACACAAATTCCATGCCGGTAGCGGGATCGATCCACACCTCGACCGATCTTCTATCATTCGCTTTATTGGTGCAATGAACTGCGCCAAAGAGCGTGAGAAATATCGCCAAGATGAAAGAAAATGCCGTTTTCATCGGTGAAGAGTAATCGTAAGCTCTCCCATTAGGTAGACACTTTCAAAGTAGAGTCTCCGGCATTTTTTGTTCCATGTACTCCGCCGGTGTCAAGTCTCCCAGGGAATCATGGGGCCTCCCTGCGTGGTTTCACTATTAGTCTCCCCTAGGCCCCCCACTTGTTCGATGCATATTACTACCAGAATCCCGCGTACTTAATCAATGGAAAGATGTGCGGGCTCTCAGTCACAACCATCGGCACAAGACGTGGTCCCTCACTTCTTCGAGACACATGGAAACGTCTCCGGCTCGTTCCTGCCACGGCAGACCTCATTCGGTTGGGCCGCGATCTGCAGTATGCGTTCCTCCTCTATCTGCTGCGCCCCCCAGCGCAATCTTCGACGGACAGGACACCCTGCTACATATTTATCTTCAGCCTGTACCCCACTGCCGGTTCATTTATCAACAGCCTGGGGCGGGCCGGATCTGACTCTATTTTTTTCCTGAGCTGCGCCATATACACGTGCAGGTATTGTTGCTGATCCGTATACACAGGCCCCCAGACTTCCTTCAGGAGCAGTTTATGGGTCACCACCTTGCCGGCATGCTTGATCAATACCGCCAGCAGGCGATATTCGATGGGCGTCAGATGAATTTCTTCATCCTTAATAAATACCTGTCTCGAGGCAAGATCCACCTTCAGGTCACCCGCGACGAATATGGGATCTCTCTGCCCGGAAGATTGCAGGGCCCTGTGGCGAAGGGCGACGCGTATCCGCGCAAGCAGTTCGCCCGCGCCAAAGGGCTTGGTCAGATAGTCATCCGCCCCGGCATCGAGTGCCTTGACCTTGTCCTCTTCCTGCTCCCGTGCCGAAATGACTATTATCGGCACTTCACTCCATTCCCTGAATCTCTTCGCAATCTCAATCCCGTCCATATCAGGCAGTCCCAGGTCGAGCAGTACCACGTCAGGATTGCGCGTCGTACCCTCCAGGAGGCCTTCCTGGCCCGAGGAGGCCTCAATGAGCCGATAACCGTGGGCCTGAAGTGTGACCCTGAGGAAGCGCCTCATCTGCGGCTCATCCTCGATCAAGAGAATACATTCCCTGGTTTCAGTCATGGCTCATTGATCATCTCCCCGGGGTCGGCGCCTGGAGGCTGTTGACCGAGAGGAAGTGAGAAACGGAATATGGCGCCTCCACCCTGGCGGTTCTCCGCCCTGATCCATCCGCCGTGTGCCGTGATAATGGCACGACAGATTGTCAGCCCCAGACCGATACCCCCGCCCGTGGCAGATCCGCGCACAAATTTGTCGAATATTTTTTCCTCTTCACCTGCCGGAATACCGGCGCCCCGGTCTTCAATCTCGACGATCATTTCTCCGTCCTGCACATAGGCTGAAAGCTCTATCGGTGTCTCCTGAGGAGTGTATTTGATCGCATTATCGATAAGATTCACGAGCACCTGTTCGATGAGCAGAGGATCAAAAGAGACCAGGGGCAGATCTTCCGGCAGTGAAATCTTTACCGGTCTGCCCCTGAGTCTCTCGTCAAGACGGTTAAGCACGGCCCCGATGATCTCTTCAACAGGTTGCCACTCCTTATTTACTTTTATGGCGCCTGCCTCAAGCCGCGTCATGTCCAGAACATTTCGTATGATCTGATTCAGATGCTCGGCTTCCTCATGAATGGTCTGAAGCAGCTCCTGACGCTGGTCAGGACCAAATATTACCTCTTTCTGCAGCAGGGTCGTTATAGCGCCCGTAATCGAAGCCAGAGGAGTTCGCAAATCATGAGAGACTGAACTCAGGAGCGTATTGCGGAGCGTTTCGGTCTCGGCCTTCAGGAGGGCCTGCTGCGCCTCCTCGGACAGGAATGCCCGCTCGATGGCCATGGCGGTCTGGTTGGCGAAGCCCTCCAGTACGTGTAGCTGTTCCCGGTCGAAGAAGGTATGGGACTTGCCCGGAAGAACGCCCATGACCCCGACAGCCTTCGACGCCGCGATGAGGGGCAGATAGAGGGCCTTCGCCCCGGAGAGGGTGTCTGTTCCAAGTCCCGAGCGCTGACGATGGTCATGGGTCCATTGCGCCACGCTCATCTCTTTCTCATCCAGTGCATACGTACCCGGTCCCGTGGTGGGAACCCGCAGCTTCTCCCATTCGTCAGGCACCAGTATTACTACATGGGCCGAAAGGACTTCGCTGATGTGTTTTACCGCCAGGAAACTCAGTTTTTCGATGCCCCGCTCATGGACCAGCTTTCGGCTCAGGTTGTACAGGGCCGCCGTGATTCGCTCCCGCTGCCTGGCTGCATTGGCCTGGTCCTGGACCCTGTGCGTCAGCCTGCTGATTACGAAGGCGACCATGAACATCACAATGAACGTTACAAAGTGACGGGCGTCGCTTACGGCAAAGGTATAGTAAGGAGGGATAAAGAAGAAGTCGAAGGCCGCCACGCTGAGGAAGGTCGTAAAGAGCGAGGCGTTGCGTCCGGCGCGAGAGGCGGTAAAGACCACGCCGAGAAAATATATCATCGCCTGCTCCATGATATCGAAATAGGGGGACATGAGTGCGGCTATGCCCGTACAAATCGCAACCGTGGCCATGCCAAGCAGCCAGCCATCGCCTGTCTTCCTGTCGCGCTGCCTGAAGAGCGGCTGGGGCGCCTGTTCGCCCGTATCTCCGGTTATGACGTACACATCGATCTCGCCGCTTCCCCGCACCAGTTCATCGAGCACGGAGCCGAACAGTTTGTCCTTCCATCGGGGGTGGGTCGGCTTACCCACGAGGATCTTTGTGACGTTGCGGTCGCGGGCATAGCTTAATATTTCCTCACTCGCCTTCTGGCCGGAAAGCGTCGCCGTCTCTGCACCCAGACTCTCCGCCAACCTCATATGTTCGGCCAGTTGTCTCAGATCGCTTTCAGACGGCTTGACCTTGTGCGGTGCCTCCACATAAGCGGCAATCCAGTCCGCCCTGAGTCCCTCGGCCATTCGCTTGGCGGCCCGAATAAGGCGGATGGATCGGGGGTTGGGGCCAACGCAGACGAGTATCCTCTCGCCGGCGGGCCAAACATCCCTGATCCCCTTCGCCTCACGGTAGGTCTGCATCTGCTCATCCACGCGTTCGGCTGTCCTGCGCAGCGCCAGTTCCCTCAAGGCCAGGAGGTTTCCCTTCCGGAAGAAATGCCCCCGTGCCTGGTTCGCCAGTTCGGGAACATAGACCTTGCCTTCCCTCAGGCGCTGCAGGAGCTCATCGGGCGGAAGGTCTACCAGTTCGATTACATCGGCACGGGCCAGGATGAAATCAGGGATAGTCTCGCGGATGCTTACGCCGGTGATCTGGGTCACCACATCGTTCAGGCTTTCCAGATGCTGGACGTTCACCGTGGTATACACATTGATGCCTGTGCCGAGCAGTTCGTAGATGTCCTGCCAGCGTTTCTTATGGCGGGAGCCCGGGGCATTGGTGTGGGCAAGCTCATCCACCAGGATAAGAGAGGGTCTGCGGGTCAGAGCAGCATCGATATCGAACTCAAAGAGCGTCGTTCCCCGGTATTCGACGGGAAGGCGGGGCAGGATCTCGAGTCCCGCAAGGAGGGCCTCCGTTTCTTTTCGCCCGTGGGTCTCCACGAGGCCCGCCACGACATCCAAACCCTCTGCCAGCTTCTGCTGTGCAGCGGCGAGCATGGCATAGGTCTTGCCGACACCAGGCGCAGCGCCGAAAAATATCTTCAGTTGCCCCTCGCGGCTGCGTTCCTCTTCCTGCCGCACCTTTGCCAGGAGAAGATCAGGATTAGGCCTGCGCTCTTCCATCTATCCTTTCCACAATCTCTTGTATTTTCTCATTTCTGCCGCATACAGGCAAACAGGATCACTTATGACATATGGCGGCAGAGATGATAAGGCACGAAACACTATCTTTTTTCGCAATATCATCGGGCCTGATCTCCCCTGCCAAGACCTCTCCTCTCAGATATGTCTCACCTACAAAAGAAACCACTTTGACTGTCCCGACTGACACTGCTTCGCAGTTTTGAGTCACCCTATACACAGCGAGTGTATCATTGACATGTATCGTCTTCTTTACCTCGTCTATGCCGCTGTGAAACATATACACCGTGTCATCTTTCACAAACCTGTCGTGCCTTTCTTTCTGGTGATACAGCGGAGCCGGATAGGACACACCAAACGCTGCCAAAGGAGCGATGATGGCCGGCAGGAGCAGGATCAAAATAAGAAGCCCTCTTCCTCCCTTTGCCACGGTCTTGGTCTTCATCTGTTCACCTCTCATTTCTGCTTGAGTTCATCGAGCGCCATATTCAGCCTGAGCACATTCACTACCGGCTCGCCCATAATCCCTAATCGCCGCTCTTCGGTATTGGCGGCAACAAGCGCGCTGATTTTCGCCTTATCCATGCCGCGAAGTCTTGCCACCCTTTGCACCTGATACGCCGCGGCAGCAGGGCTGATGTGGGGATCAAGACCACTCCCCGAGGCTGTGACGAGATCCACGGGTATCTTCGCCCTGTTTCCCGGATCTGCTTCATGCAGCGCATCTACCCGTTGCTGAACCGCCTTCAGGAGGTCAGCATTGTTCGGGCCGAAGTTCGAGCCTGATGACCCCCTGCCGTTATAGGGATAGGGGCTGGTTGCTGAAGGCCTCCCCCAGAAGTATTTCGGATCGCTGAACTGCTGGCCTACCAGCGCCGAGCCGATCGGCCTGCCGTTCTTCATCACGATACTCCCGTTTGCCTGGTCGGGAAAGATGACCTGGGAGATCCCGGTTACTGCCATCGGATAGATCAGACCGGTGAGTATCGTGAACACCAGCAAAGACATCACTGCGGTGCGCATCATGGTTAACATTATTTCCTCCGTTTCATACTGAATCTGCCCTCACCCTGATCATCTCTCCCAAAGGCGAGGGGATTTTTTCTCCTCTCCCTTTGGGAGGGGACTGAGGTGAGGGAGGTGTCAGATTCATACAATCTTCATGGCTGTTATAAGCATATCGATCAGCTTGATGCCGATAAACGGCACGAGCAGCCCGCCGAGACCATAGATGAGGGCATTATTGCGCAGGACAGCCTGCGCGCCGAGGGAGCGGTATTTTACGCCCCTCAGGGCAAGGGGAACCAGGAATATAATGATTATGGCGTTGAAGATTACGGCAGACAGCACCGCGCTTTGCGGCGAGTTCAGGGCCATGATGTTGAGCGCCCCCAGCTCCGGATAGATCGAGATGAACGCAGCAGGCAGGATCGCAAAGTACTTTGCCACGTCATTGGCAATGCTGAACGTGGTGAGCGTTCCGCGCGTCATTAACAGCTGTTTGCCGATCTCGACGATCTCGATGAGCTTCGTGGGATTGGAATCGAGGTCCACGAGGTTGCCTGCCTCTTTTGCCGCCTGGGTCCCGGTATTCATGGCAACGGCCACGTCTGCCTGGGCGAGCGCCGGGGCGTCGTTCGTGCCGTCGCCGGTCATTGCAACGAGCCTCCCGCCGGCCTGATGTTCCCTTATCAGCTTCAGCTTGGTCTCGGGTGTTGCCTGCGCCAGGAAATCATCAACCCCCGCCTCCGCCGAGACCGCTGCTGCAGTCAGAGGATTGTCCCCGGTAATCATGATCGTCTTTATCCCCATTCTCCGCAGTTCGGCAAATCTTTCTTTCATTCCTCCCTTGACAATGTCCTTAAGTTTTATGACACCGAGCACCTTCTTCTCTTCCGCCACGACCAGCGGCGTTCCACCCTCGCGGGCAACTTCATCCACCATCCTTCTGACATCAGAGGGAAGAAAGCCCCCCCGCTGTTTCACATATTCCTCGACCGCATCAGCCGCTCCCTTTCGTATCTGCCTTGCGCCCAGATTTACACCGCTCATTCTTGTTTGGGCGGTGAAGGGAACAAACGCCGCCCCCAGCGCATGGATATCCCTTTCGCGGAGGCCGTATAGTTCCTTCGCCAATACGACAATGCTCCTGCCCTCGGGCGTTTCATCGGCAAGGGAAGCCAACTGCGCAGCGTCTGCGAGGGCACGAACATCAACGCCGGGGGCCGGGAGAAAGGCAGTGGCCTGCCGGTCACCAAGCGTAATCGTTCCGGTCTTGTCAAGAAGCAGCACATCCACATCGCCCGCTGCTTCGACTGCACGGCCTGACATCGCGATCACATTGGCCTGAATCATCCTATCCATACCTGCAATGCCGATTGCCGAAAGGAGGCCGCCGATGGTAGTCGGGATCAGACAGACAAGGAGGGCTACCAGCACGGTTATGGTCACCGGGCTGCCATGCCCTGCTGCCTTCACGCTGAAGACAGAGTAGGGAAGCAGCGTCGCGGTCACGACCAAAAAGATGATGGTCATACCTGCGAGAAGAATGTCCAAGGCTATCTCATTCGGCGTCTTCTGCCTCTTTGCACCCTCCACCATCGAGATCATCCTGTCCAGAAACGTCTCGCCAGGGTTGGCGGTTATGCGGATGACCAGCCAGTCGGAAAGCACCATCGTGCCGCCGGTGACAGCAGACCTGTCGCCACCGCTTTCCCGTATGACCGGGGCACTCTCTCCGGTGATGGCACTTTCATTGACCGACGCCACTCCTTCGACGACCTCTCCGTCCATCGGGATCACCTCTCCTGCCTCAACCAGGACAATATCGCCTCTCCGGAGTTGTGAGGACGAAACCTGCTTGACGTCGGCATTCCGGTCGGCGCGAGAAAGACTGTTGGCCATGGTTTCCCTACGTGTCTTGCGCAGGGCCTCAGCCTGGGCCTTGCCCCGTCCCTCTGCCATGGATTCTGCGAAGTTGGCAAAGAGCACGGTGACCCATAGCCAAACAGAAATCTGAAGGATAAAACCGGGGGCCGCCTCGCCTTTGCCAAAAAGGGAATGGATAAACAGCAGTGTTGTGAGAATACTGCCCACCTCCACCACAAACATCACCGGGTTTTTGATCTGATAGACAGGGTTCAGCTTCCTAACCGAGGCCCAGAAGGCCTTCCTCGCTATCGCCGCGTCAAAAAGAGACCTCTTTCTAGATTTTTTGTTCATAATACTCTCCTTAGTAACTCCCCCTCCCCCCTCTTAACCCAAGAGGGGGTTAATTCCTCCCCTTGAGGTAAGGGGAGGTTAGGAGGGGTTATGCACCCTATCTTCCCGTCATCAGATGTTCTGCTATCGGCCCTAGGGCCAGGCCCGGCATGAATGTCAATGCGCCGACGATCAGCACAACTCCGGTCAGAAATAACACAAACAGTGGAGTGTGAGTCGGCAGCGTCCCTGACCCGGGCGGGACCTGTTTCTTTTTCGCCAAAGAACCGGCCATCGCAAGGACAGGGATTATCACCCAGAAACGTCCGATGAACATTACGATCCCGAGGGCGGTATTATAAAAAATCGTGTTTGCGCTGAGCCCGGCGAAAGCGCTGCCATTGTTGTTGGCGGCTGATGAAAAGGCATAGAGGATTTCAGAGAAGCCGTGCGGCCCGGGATTGGCTATTCCTGCCATGCCTGCCTTTGTCGAGACTGCAACAGCGGTACCGATCTTGACCAGGGAGTTGACGATCAGGATAATGAGTGCCGCCATCTTCATCTCGAACATCTCGATCTTCTTGCCGAGATATTCGGGGGTACGGCCGACCATGAGGCCGGCGATAAAGACCGTGATGATGGCAAAGATCAACATGCCATAGAGTCCTGAACCGACCCCGCCGAAGATAACCTCTCCAAGCTGGATCAGCAACAGGGGGAAAAGACCGCCAAGAGGAGTAAGGGAATCATGCATGGAATTTACGGAGCCGTTTGAGGCTGCAGTCGTAGCCGTTGCCCAGAGCGCCGAATTGACGATGCCGAAACGGGTCTCCTTGCCCTCCATGTTGCCCCCCGGCTGCATACCGCTTGCTGTCTGGTCGATGCCGAGAGCGGCAAAGTGAGGATTGCCCTGCTGCTCGTTCCATAGACAGAGCAGCGTAGCCGCCGCGAAAACAATCAGCATTACCGCAAATAATGCTCGGCCCTGTCGCATGTCCCCGACCATCTTTCCGAAGGTAGCGCAGAAGGCGGCCGGGATAAGGAGGATCGCCAGGAGCTCCAGGAAGTTTGAAAAGGGCGTAGGATTCTCGAGGGGATGGGCCGAGTTGGCATTGAAGAACCCGCCTCCGTTTGTACCGAGCTGCTTGATCGCGACCTGAGAAGCCGCCGGCCCGAGGGGTATGACCTGCTCTTTTATCTCAACCTTCTCGGTAACAGGATTGCCGCTTGTGCTCTTGACAGGGTTCCCCTTGTCATCAAGTGCAGGGCTGTCGTAGCCGACCGTCTGCGTGAGCGACACATTCCTGTATGAGCTGAAGGTCTGCACCACGCCCTGGGATACAAGCAGAAGTGAATAGACAAGAGAGAGAGGAAGCAGGATGTAAAGTGTCGAGCGGGTAAGATCAACCCAGAAATTGCCTATCGTATCTGACGAGTTCCTCTTGAACCCCCGGATCAGGGCAACGAGCACCGCCATCCCTGAGGCCGCTGAGACGAAATTCTGGACCGTGAGGCCGGCCATCTGAGTCAGGTAGCTCATGGTGCCTTCGCCACTGTATCCCTGCCAGTTGGTGTTCGTGATAAAGCTGACAGCTGTATTAAATGAAGAATCCGGAGAAACAGCCGGGAATCTTTGCGGGTTCAGCGGCAGAATTCCCTGGATGCGCTGCAAGAGATAGACGGTGAGGAGTCCCACTGCACTAAACATCAGCACAGCCATCGCATATTTCTTCCAGTCCATGTCTTCGTCCGGATGGATGCCGCAACAACGATAGATAAATCGCTCCGCGGGTCCAAGCACCTTGTCCAGCACAAAGGAGTGTCCGTCATACACCTTTGCCATGTAGATCCCCAGCGGTTTCGCAAGGACAAGCAATGCGCCAAAATAGAGCACGAGCTGAATAATGATGTTCGCTGTCATGAGAATATCTCCGGCTTCATAAGAGCTATGACGAGATAGCCGAGCAGACCCAGGGATATGAAACCGCCTATCCAATAGAAGACTTCCATAATGACTGCCTCCTAGACCTTGTCCAAAATCCTTATAAGCAGAAAGGAAAAGACAAGGAGTCCTGCTGCTACTGCTGCATATAAAATATCCATGATATGCCTCCAGGGGATGATGGAAATATTTCGGTATCGTCACCTTCCGTGGGTGGAGGAGCGATAGTGATGATGTTCATATCTCATCATATCAGGAAATCGTATTATCCAGATGTTAAGAAAATACCCGTAAGTCTAAAGATTTTCTAAAAAAGTCGCTGATAACAGACAAAGGGTGGAAAAGGGTCTCGGGGTCATGATGACCCCGCCCGAAGAAACTGCACGGGGTCCTGACAAAGGTGACGGAGCAGGGGAGCAGGCCTTGCGGCCCCGGTTCGCGCTTACCTCCCCGGGGGCCGGCTTGTTCTCTCCCTGCCGGCAGGCTGACTGCTTTGTCGTCCGACACTACCTCCCACCCTCCCGGCAGGGGCAGAATATGTCTTGCCCCCGCCGGACGTGCCGGACCGCGGTGTATATGTCCTGCCACCCCCGGGAGGGCTGCTGTAGACTCTCTGGGCCTCAAAAGGATTAACAGTCCGGTAGCTTCTGGTTGGCGCTTGCGCGGCCGACCCTGGCGCAGCCCCTTGCGGGCGAACCGTCCTCGTTCGGTAAGACGGAGCAGGGGAACTGGCGGGACCTCCGTTGAAAACCCTTTCAGGGGCTCTCCGCACTCCGGGATTGACAAAGGTGTTTGAACGAGGTGCACCGATGCCGGCAAAGGTCCTGCCATTAAACCTCTTGAGGGGATCGATTCTAAAAACCTTGTTCGCCCTGGCATCTCTGAAGTGGTTGCTGACAACATACGGACGCCCGTGTTCTCTGTAATGGTGGTGAAAATCATGGAGAATAAAGAACCCCCCGAACCAGAAGCCGCTCCACCAGAAAGGATAGGGAACCCAGGCATACAGGTAGTAGTAGTCAGGCGGGGGGGGGTAATAGGTCACGATGGGCGGGCCTGCATCATAGTAATAACTGTTTATGACCGTCTGGTCCGGATAGGCGCTTTCGCCGGCCGGTGAGGCGGCAGAGGTGCCCTCGGAGGACGCTTCAGGGGGACCTGCGGGTCCGGGACTAACCGAAAGGTTCGCACCTGCCTGGACATCTTCCAAAATCTTCAATGCCGTATCCTTGTCCATGGATATGGTCTTTGCCTGCGCCGCGTATGCAATCGAGTCGCGCAGTTCCCCTATGATATCAGGGGTCACGGGATAGTCTGCGATCCAGCCATTTCTCGGCGCAATTCCTGCTCCGCCCAGAAGGCTTTCCGCCTCCGCCTCTGACGACGCCTGCCCCAGGCTGAAGGCCTCGGCGAGCTTCATCGCAAAGGCGCCTTCGCGCACGATCGGCGCTCCGACAGGGGGCATTTGGGACTGCGCCTCATGAACGGCTATCACCAGAGATAGGGGCACTATCACCAGTAGGGAAGATACAAGCGATGTGCAGTAGGATCGTTTCATGGCTTTATCACCTCTCCCTTTCCTCTTACACCCGAAGATGGCAACAGTCAATCAGGCGGTCAGGCCTCTGGGCAGTAAAACCCTTGATCACGGGCAATGATGCCGCAGTGACCGGAAAGCCATTCCATACTCTCTGAAGAGATAGACGATCAGGACTGCCTGAAGGTTACAAAAGTTTGATTTGCCGGCTACGGGAACAGAAGACCTCTCAGCCGACAAGCCCGAAGATGATCTCCCTCTCCTCCATATCCACCCGGTCGACCCGCACCCGAACCTCCTGGCTGATCCTGAAGGAACGCCGCGTATGCCTTCCGTAGAGACTCATCGTCTTGTCGTTGTACTGGTAGAAATCGTCGGTCATGAAGGATATGTGGAGAAACCCCTCGACATAGAAATCATGGAGCCTGATCTTCAGCCCGTACGGCGTGACCCCAACGATCTTGCCGGAGAATTCCTCGCCCACACGGTCCTTCATGAACCACGCCCGGAGTGCCCGCACAACCGTCCACTCCGCATCGTCCGCCCGTCTCTCGAGGCGGGAGGAACTGAAGGCGATGTCAGGGAGTATGTCGGAAAGCTCCTTCACGCGCTTGTCTGAAAGCCGCTTCCGGAAGATAACCTCCCTGAGTATCCGGTGAACGACAAGGTCGGGGTATCTCCTGATCGGGGAGGTGAAGTGCGTATAGGAGGTGGAAGCAAGACCGAAGTGGCCGACATTTACGGCTGAATAGCGCGCTTGCTTGAGGCTCCGCAGCACGATATAGTTGATCACCTCTTCTTCGGGGGTGCCCTTGATGGACTTCAGCAGCGAGGGGAAGTCCTTCGGCTTTATCTCTTTCCTGGTATACCTGCCGAGCGCCTTGACGACCTTCAGGATGTCGTCGAGTTTCATCGGGTCCGGTTCTTCGTGGATCCGGAAGAGGCTCGGCACGCCAGCGCCTTCCAGGTATTCGGCGACCGCCTCGTTTGCAGCGATCATGAACTCCTCGATGATCATATGGGCAAAGTTCCTCTCTGCCCTGATGATCGCCTCGGGGTTGCCCTGCAGGTCAAGGACCACCTCCGGCTCCGGCAGGTCGAAATCAAGACTGCCCCTGCTGAGCCGTCTGTCCCTCAGGACGCCGCAGAGTTCTGCCATCCGCTCGAAGTCAGGCACAAGGGCCTCATAGGCAACCTGCTCCGCGGGATCATTGTCCACCACGATCTTCTTCACCGCGGTGTAGGTCATCCGCTCGTTGCTCCGGATCACGCTCGGGTAGAAGCGGGCCGCGGTCCTGTTGCCGAAGCGGTCAAAGTCCATCTCAGCGGTAAAGCTGAACCGGTCGACCTTCGGCCTGAGGCTGCAGAGGTCCTCGGAGAGCTCCCGGGGGAGCATGGGGATGACCCTGTCCGCGAGGTAGACGCTGGTGCCGCGTTTCCTCGCCTCGTCGTCGAGCGCCGATCCCCACGGCACATAGAATCCGACGTCGGCTATATGTACCCAGAGGCGGTAGCCGGTCTCGGTCAGCCGGACGGAGACTGCGTCGTCAAAATCCTTTGCCCGCTCGCCGTCGATGGTGACGGTGGGGAGGTCCCTCAGGTCCTTCCTCTTTGGGGGCTGCCCCTCAGAGGTCCTGCCGGCTGCTATGAACTTGGCCTCATCAGCAGCGGACCTGGGGAAGCGGCCGGGCAGACTCAGTTCATCGATAATCGCCTCGATATCTGAAAGAGGATCAACGGGCCTCTTCACCACCTTGACGATCCGTGCGGAAGGGTGGCGCTTGTCTGTCGGGTATGCGGTGATCTCGGCGATCACGCTGTCTCCATGCCTCGCCTCCCCCCGGTCCTGCGGAGACACGTACAGGTCAAAGGGGATCGTCCTGTCCTTTGGCTTCACAAAGACCCCGGAGCCGGCTATATCGAGTCTGCCGGCGACCCGGGCATGGGCCCGTTCGAGGATGCGGACGATCCGGCCGCCCCGTCGCCTTGTGTTATCTATTCGCGCAACGACCCGGTCATTGTTCATCGCTCCCATCGAGCCCCCCGGGGGGATGAAGATGTCCCTCTCACCCGGCTTCTCTGAGATCACGAACCCGAAGCCGTCCCGGTGCGCCTCGTAATACCCGGTGATAAGATTCATCTCTTCGGCCGGACCATAGAGCCCCCTGCGGGTCAGGATAATCTCGCCGCTCCTGGTCATCTCGCGCAGCAGCCGCTTCATCGCCCGTGCCTCAGGCCTGCTCAGGCCCATCTGCTGCACAAGGTCCCTGAAGGAAAGCGGCCGGGAAGATTTCCTGAAAAAGGCCTCAATCGCCTGTTTCGTAATCATCTCTTCTATTGTACACAACAAAAAGGGCTGGCAGGTTTTTTCCCTGCCAGCCCTTCCCTATTCGCCTTCAGTAGCGGGGCTTAGCTCTTCGCCTTAACCTCTGCGGTCTCTTTCGCCGTGCCGGTGCTGCTGATCATGTCAACAACCCACGCCAGAGCGGTACCAAACACCGACCCCAAAACGATGCTCACCGCTCCGATACAGAACTCTCCCAGTACGATCCCCACCACCGTGGCCATCCTCACCAGGGTCGTCGCCTCTACCGGTCCGCCTGCCAGCCTGCTCAGAAATACCAGAACCCCGTAGCTGCCGAAGTAAAACCCCGGAACCAGCCCAAACACCAGAAACACGATCGCTCCCAATGCCGCCCCGATCTTCGTCCCTACCTTCAGTGTCCTTTTCCTGTCTTCTGTCATCGTCGTATCCTCCTTCGGTTTTTTTTTATGTTTCCTACGCCCTGTTTCTCTCTACTTGTGCTCTGCCGTTGCCAGGTCCTTCTTCCCCTCTGCAAGGGCATCTGCCACCGTCCCGATCAGCCATCCGGCCACCGACGATGCGGTGATGAACATGATCCCGGAGACCATCACTCCCACCACCATCGACCCGGCCACGATCAGCCTCGCCAGTATCCCTGAGCTCACCGGCATCCCCAGCAGGCTCCCGGCTATGTTGAGCCCCATCACCCCGCCCAGAAATGATCCGGGCAACAGTCCGAATATCGCAAACAGTACGATCCCGCATCCTGCCCCTATGTATGCCACCTTCTTTGAGTATTTGTTGTCTTTCATCGTCGTGTCCTCCTTTGTTCGTTCTTGCTTATAGAGTTGCACGACCCATGCCAACTATAACTCCCCGTTTTTACACGCTTCTCTCCCTCTACTCCCCTGCATCCCCGCAAATCCCTTTGCAAAAATGCGAAAATATCGGGGGGCAACGGCGACAGATCCAATTGCCAGGCTGCAGGCAGTTGATGACACTCCAAGGGATATGGATCCGGAGCACCGGAGAAGATCTTCACCGGTTGGGATTCAGTGATTATGCGTAATGCACCCTAGCAGAAGATGGTGCCGACATTGAACACTATGTTCGACTCGGCCATGACCTCTTCAGGGCATCTGGATATTGTAGGTCTTTATCTTGCGGTGAAGGTTGCTCCGCTCGATTTCGAGCACATCCGAGGTCTTCGAGATATTCCAGCCGTTTTCCTCCAGCTTTCTCGTGATGAAGTCCTTCTCGAACATGTCCCGGGCGTCCTTCAGGGAGTTGAGGGCAAAATAATCCGCCCTCTTCGCATCCGGCATCGCGAGATCAGAGGGGCCTATCACCTTCTGGGGGGTCATGATGACGAGCCGTTCCAGTACGTTCTTGAGCTCCCGGATATTGCCGGGCCACGTGTGTCTCTGCAGGATCCTGATCGCATCGGGGGATATCTTCTTGGGCTGCTGCCCGTATTCAACCGCAAAGGTCTCGAGGAAATGCTCGACCAGGAGCGGGATGTCATCGAGACGGTCGACCAGGGACGGCACCTTGAGGGGAATCACATTCAGCCTGAAGAAGAGGTCCTCCCTGAAGGCGCCCTTCTTCACCTCTTCCGCCAGGTCCTTGTTCGTGGCGGAGATGATCCGCACATCCACCTTGATATTCTTATTGCCGCCGACCCGCTGAAACTCCTGGGTCTCGATCACCCGGAGGACCTTTGCCTGCGTCGTCAGGGACATGTCCCCGATCTCGTCGAGAAAGAGCGTGCCGTTGTGGGCCTGCTCGAACTTCCCCTTCTTCGTCTCGAAGGCGCCGGTAAAGGACCCCTTCTCGTGGCCGAAGAGTTCCGACTCGATAAGCTCCTGGGGTATCGCGGCGCAGTTCACCTCGATGAAGGGCCTGCCCGCCCGGGGGCTGTTGTCGTGCAGGAGATGGGCGACCAGCTCCTTGCCCGAACCGCTCTCCCCGAGGATGAGCACCCTGCTGTTGCTCGATGCAGCCAGCTTTATCTGCTCCCTGAGCTGGACCATGCTGGGGGCGTTCCCCACGAGCTTCCACCTCTTGCGGAGGTTCTCGCGGAGGGATTTGTTCTCGATTTCGAGGTTCCGCTTTTCGAGCGCGCGGTCGACCGCGATGAGCACCTTGTCCATCGAAAGGGGTTTCTCGAGGATATCATAGGCCCCCATCTTCGTCGCCTTCACCGCGATCTCGATGTTGGCGTGGCCCGATATGATGATCACCGGCAGTTCCGGGGATATCTCCCGCAGCTCCTGCATCGCCTGGATGCCGTCCATGCCCGACATCCACACATCGAGGAGAACCACATCAGGGCTCGCCTCCTTGACCATCCGCACCGCCTCCTCGCCGGATGAGGCGGTCACCGCCTCATACCCCTCGTCATCAAGGATGCCGGAGAGGGTGTCCCGTATCCCTTCCTCGTCATCCACTACCATAACGACAGCTTTCGGCATCCCTGATTATCCTTCCTTTATGGGCAGTACGATCTTGAAAACAGAACCCCGCGGCTGGTTGTCCGTCACCTCGATATACCCCTTGTGCTCCAGGACCACCCGCCGGGCAATGGCAAGGCCGAGGCCGGTGCCGTCCTTTCTCGTCGAAAAATAGGGGAGGAACAGTTTTTCCCGGTCTTCCTCCCTGATGCCGGGCCCGTTGTCCGCGATATCCACGCAGACCCGGTTCAGCGGCGGATCGAGCCTTACTATTATATCAATCCTTCCCTGATTCTGCATCGCCTGTATGGCATTGTCGATGATGTTGATCACGACCCGCTTGAACTGTTCCGCGTCCAGCTCTACGGGGACTTCCGCTCCCAGGACTGAAACCGCCACCTCGACGCCCTTGTAATCGCGGTACAGGCTGCACGCACCGTCGATGACCGTGGAGATGAGCACCGGTGCCTTCGTGATCTCCGGCATCGTGCCGAAGCGCGAGAACTCGTTCACGAGCCTCCGGAGGCTTTCCACCTCCCGGATAATCGTCCTCGTGGAGCGTTCAAAGACCTGGCCGAAGTCCTCGTCCCCGTTCTGCCACTTCTTGATCATATGGTCGGTCGAGAGCTTGATAGGAGTGAGGGGGTTTTTTATCTCATGGGCTATTCTCCGGGCAACCTCTTCCCATGCGAGCGCCTTTTGCGCCCTCACGATCTCGGTGAGGTCATCGAAGACGGCGAGGGTGCCGAGGAAGTTCTCCGCCCCGCCGATCGTCGTGATAAAGATCCGAAGGAGCACCCGACGGCTGCCGACGGCGACCTTGAGTTCCTTTTCGAGGCCGGTGAATTCCTTTACCCGGATGTTCTTGACAGTCGCCTTCAGCTCCTCTGACTTGAGCATCGAGAGCAGGACGGAATAGTTCCGGTTGATGATCTCAACGGGGGTTATCTCGAGGATCCTGCAGGCAGCCCCGTTTACGGCGAGGATCGTCCCGTCGGAATCGAGGAAGATGACACCTGAGTGGATGTTTTCGAGGATGTTCTCTATGATCAGCCTGCGCCGGTCTGACTCCTGCCATGCCCGCTGAAGGGATGCCTTGCCTTCCCGCAGCTCCTTCACCATATTATTGAAGGAATTCACGAGAAGGCCGATCTCGTCCTCCCGCTTCACCTCAACGGCTGTCTCGAGGTTGCCCCGGGCCACCTGCTCGGTTGCAAAGGCAAGGGACTGGATCGGGTTGGTGATCCCCCGGGCGATCCTGAGCGCCACCCACATCGCCATGAAGATCGTCATCAGGGTAAAGAACCCGAGGATGAGCAGATAGTTCGCCTTGATGGGGGTCTTCCACGACTCGAGCATCTTGTAATTCCTGAACGCCTCCTGTATCTCCTCCACATTTCTGCTGATATCCGTGCCGATGAGAAACTCCACCACCACGATGCCCACCTGCTTCTTGCCCCTGTATTCCGGGGCGACCGCCCTGATGGTATCGCCCCTGTCCCCGGTTATCACCTCCACGTCCGCCTTGCCCTCAAAACCCGCGCGCACCGTCTCCGAGGCGTCCTCGGACGCCTCTGTCATGCGCGTGATCCGGTAGTTCTCCGGGGCATCCTTCCCCTCGGCGACCGCCCGGGCAAAGGAAAGGACCTGCTGCCGCTGCATCTCGTAAGCGGATTTCGCGATCTCCATCGACAGGTTGAGGGGCGCCTGCATCTGGGGGTCGAACCACCGGTCGAGGTACTTGGTCACCACGCCGCTCGAGACGACGAAGAGGAAGGCGGAGGGTATCAGGGTGAGCACGACCAGCACGACGACCAGCTTGGTCTTGAACCGGTAGCCGAGGACCCGGTGCTTCCTCTCGAAATATACATGCATCAGGCTTTTCCCGACGAAGAACATGAGGGTCAGGAGGGCGATGATATTCAGATTCAGGAGGATAAAGAGTATCACCTTCGTGAAGAAAGGGACGTTCTCTATCCGCAGGTAATGGAGTTCAACCGCAAAAATGAATACAACGAAGACGGCGAGCGAGAAGATCAGACCGATGGAGCGGAGGTTCTTCACCTGCCCGCCTCGATATTCAGGGTTGCGGAGTCCTTCGAAACCCTGAAGTCCGTCTCCTTGAGGAAAAAGAAGAAATAGCCGATGACCGGGATCTTCTTCACCTTCGCCTCCGCGGTGACGCGTACAAAGTATTGGCCCGGCTCGAGTTCACGGGTGCTGGTGAGCTTCAGGTCCTTCACCGAGAGCGCCCATACCAGAAGGGAGTCAGGAGAACGGAACCGCTTCTCGATGAGCACGGAGCCGTCGTTCGAAGACGCAACGTACTCCTTCTTGATCGGGTCCACCCTCAGCTTTCGAATGAAGAACTTGCCGAGGACGAACTCGTCCGGCCAGCCCCTCCAGACCCTGAAGAGGTCCACGTATAGCTTCAGCTCCTTGTCAATGCCCTCCCTGAGCTCTACCAGCTGTTTGCTGTCGAGGTCGAGGCTGAAGCTCACATATAAATCATTAGTAAGCAGCCTGACGTCGGGACCTGATATTTCCTGGCATTCACCTGAGGCGGGCAGGAGCATCAAGAGCACCATAACGGGCACTACCAGTAGTCGTACCATTAAATGCTTGACATCTCCGGAAAAATTTTATTTCATTATAGCATACCGGCTCCGCCATAACGGCCCGCCGCACAAGGAGGAATCATGGACATACAGACCGTCAGGGTAGAGATACCGGCTGACTGCAATATCATTCTCGGCCAGACACATTTCATAAAAACCGCCGAAGACCTCTACGAGATCATGGCGACCACGGCCCCCCAGGCGCAGTTCGGCATCGCCTTTTCCGAGGCCTCCGGCCCCTGCCTCATACGGACCGAGGGCAACAACCCTGAACTGATCGGGGCCTGCGTGAGGAATCTGCAGGAAATCGGGGCCGGCCACGTCTTCTGCATCGCCCTGAAGGGGGCCTTCCCGATCAGCGTCCTCAACCAGATCAAGAACTGTCCGGAGGTCTGCCGGATCTTCTGCGCCACCGCCAATCCGGTAGAGGCGGTCGTGGCCGGGACCGAACAGGGGAGGGGCGTCCTGGGAGTCATCGACGGCTACCCTCCCCGCGGGGTCGAAACCCCGGAGGACAAGGCCCACCGGAAGGAATTTCTGCGGAAGATAGGTTATAAACTATAGGAGACACCATGAAAATACCGGAACTGAAATACGATGCCAATGGCCTCATCCCGGCGATCATCCAGGACGCAGGCTCCAAAGAGGTGCTGATGATGGCGTACATGAACACAGCCTCCCTGGAACAGACGGTCGCAACGGGCTTCACGCACTTCTGGTCCCGCTCCCGCTCGAAGATGTGGAAAAAGGGCGAGACCTCGGGACACGTCCAGGAGGTGAAGACCATCCTGTATGACTGTGACAAGGACACCCTTCTCATCATGGTTGTACAAAAGGGGCCGGGCGCATGCCATACCGGCCACCGGTCATGTTTCTTCACCGATATCTCCGGAAGAGAGGTGGCGTCAGCGGCCTTTTCCGCGGATGATGTCTACGGCAAGAAATGATACTCGACGATATAGCGCAGGTCATCCTCGACAGGAAACGCAACCCCCTGGAGGACTCGTACGTCTCTGCCCTCCTAAGCCGCGGGAAAGACGGCGTCCTCAAGAAGATCGGCGAGGAATCCGCTGAGGTGATAATCGCCTCAAAAGGGGGAGACAGGGAAGAGGTGGTGCACGAACTCGCTGACCTCTGGTTCCACTGCATGGTCCTCATGGCAGAGGAGGGGATCAGCCACCAGGATATCTTCCGGGAGCTTGAAGGCCGGTACGGAAAGAAAGGGGGCCAGCGGTGAGTGATTGCCTGTTTTGTAAAATAGTACAGCGGAAGGTCCCGGCCCAGATCGTCTACGAAGATGACATGGCCCTTGCCTTTGAGGACATCCATCCTCAGGCTCCGGTGCATATCCAGGTAATCCCCAAAAAACATATTCCGCACGTCCTCGGCGCGGAACCGGCTGACAATGCCCTCATGGGCCATCTTCTGCGGGTGGCTTCACAGGTGGCCCGCGACCGCGGCATCGCAGACAGCGGCTTCCGCCTGGTGGCCAATACCAACCCCGATTCCGGCCAGGAAGTCTATCACATCCACTTTCACCTCCTCGGAGGCAGACGGATGCACTGGCCTCCCGGATAAGGGGGCGCTCCCCGATTCTTGCAGACGCGGTTTGATGAGGGTATCATGTACGTATCTCATGAAAAGATACGTCATTGCCGCGGCAGCTCTTCTCCTGTGCAGTGTATGTGCCCGCTCCTCATTCCCGTTTAAGGCAGCCCTTGGACTAAAAGACGACCGCGTCGTCTCGATCGGGGCGATGATGAAGGATCTGGGCGCGGCAGACATGGTCTTCATCGGAGAGGATCATGGCAGTCAGCTCGACCACAAGGCCCAACTGGAGGTCATCAGGGAGCTGAAGAAGAAGGGACAGGACGTCGCCGTCGGACTCGAGATGTTCAGGGCTGAAGATCAACGCTATCTCGACCAATGGACTGAAGGCAGCCTTGATACGCAGTCCTTCCTAAAGATTTATTACGACAATTGGCGCATCCCCTGGCCGCTCTACCAGGATATATTCCTGTTCATCAAGGAAAAGAAGATCCCTGTAATCGGGCTGAACGTGCCGGATGCGATCACCGAAAAGGTGTCAAAAAAGGGGTTTGGGGCGCTCAGCCGCGAGGAGCTAAAGCAGCTGCCACCGGGGATCAGCTGTAATGTTGATCCGGCTTACATGGAATTCATCCGCAGGGCGTACGGAGCTCACGGCCACGGGGGCGGTTCCTTTGCCAATTTCTGCGAGGCCCAGATGGTATGGGACAAGGCGATGGCGTGGCATCTCATTGAATACAAAAAGAAGCACCCCGCCAGGAGGCTCGTCGTCCTCGCCGGCAGCGGCCACTCGTGGAAGCCCGGCATCCCCTCTCACGTGGGGCAGGACTCCGGCTTTTCATTCAGGGTCGTCCTCCCCTCCGTGCCGGGTCTGGGCGGGGGGCAAGGCATCAGTTATTCGGACGCTGATTATCTGTTGCTCGAGTAAGCACCCTGCTTGCGCTGCAGCATAGGGTTTCGGCTTCCTCCGGCAGGTCAGGCCATTGACAAAATCTCCGTCCGCGCATCACAATAAAACCGGTAGAGCAGCTTCTGCCGCAGCTGTTTATAACGAGACGGGGACACTCAGCCGCAGGTTTGCTGACAGCGGCTCATTAAATCATGTACTGAGGGAGGTTGTTGTGAGAAAGGCATTGTTTTTCGTCGTGGTACTGCTCACGGTCGCACTCGCGACGCAGGTTTTTGCGGCCGAGAGGCCGAGGATCGGGGTCCTGAGATTTACGAACGACACGAATGCAGGCTGGTGGAGGGCGAGCGTCGGCAGGGACCTGCAGGACATGCTCATTTCAGAACTTGCCAGCACCAAGGCCTTCCGGGTTCTGGAGCGCAAGGAGATCGATGCGGTAATGAGTGAGCAGGACCTGGGGGCATCCGGCAGGGTGAGCAAGTCGACTGCCGCGAAGATGGGGAAGATTAAGGGCGCCCAGTATCTGGTGGCTGCGACCGTTTCAGCGTTTGAGGAAAATACGAGCGGCACAGGCGGGGGCTTCGGCATCGCCGGGTTTTCGATAGGCGGCAAACAGGAGAAGGCTTACATAGCGGTCGACCTGAAGGTGATAGACACGACAACGGGAGAGATATACGACGCCCGGACCGTTGAGGCGAACTCATCGTCAAGCGCCCTGAGCCTGGGCGGCCACACGGGCGCCTTCCATGGCGGCCTGTCGACGTACGCAAAGACCCCGACCGGCAAGGCGATCAGGGCCTGCATCATCGAGATATCCGAATACCTCAAGTGCTCGATGGTAAGGGGCAAAGACGACTCCTGCATGGATGAGTACGCTGCAAAGGAGTCTAGAAGAAGAGAAAACACCAAGAAGTCCATAGAACTGGAGTAAGCAAGACAATCAAGGCCCGCCGCCTGCACTGAGGGCAGCGGCGGGTCTTCCTGATCTGAAGACGCCTTTTCCTGTAATCAGTCCGATAACGTACAGATAGCCACGGAATCTCCGCGTCCGCTGGAGCGATACGTTGGGCGGTCTTATCGGTTCGTGATCTGCGTTTGAATTTTGATACCCATCTTCTCCATATCCACCAACAAGCGCTCAGGATTCACGACGTGTCCCATCATCCAGAGACCGGGTTTGCGGATAGAGCCGTCAAAATATTGCTTCAAGCACGCGATTACCGGAATGATCGTAAAATCGTATGCATTGTCATGTTCTGAAAGAATTTTAACTGTCTTTTGTCTGCCGTCCTTTTCCCCATCCGCCTGAAGCAAAAAAACAATGCCCTCTTCGGCATCGGAAAATGTCTTTAATCCCCAGATGAGCGATTTTGCCCAGAAATGTCGTAAGGCACCCTTCTTGACCATCTGGGACAGCATCATGAGGGGAAACAAAACATAATCCACAAACCAGTTGAACCCCGTTGTATAAACACCTGTTTCCCTGAACCCAAACAACTCCGGCATAGCTCTGATTTCAATCATATCCATAGGCATACAGCTCCGCACTCCAAATCGACGTCCAAAGTCGATTTTAATCGTATCCTTGTATGTTGCGACCTTCCATTTTCCATCCTTGAAGACGTCCGCCTTGTACTCGGGTATGAGATCCACAAGTTCATAGACCGATTCCGGTCTTTCGATCTTTACATTCATCGTAAAGGCAATAATAGTCTTGTCATAGCGGTCGAAATATTCGGCGCCTTTTCGGATATAAGCTGCAGGCAATCCGGGATGAAAACCAGCCTGCGTGATAATGTCATTTTTCAGCTGCATTCCCCAGTTCCTTTTTCAGGGTCATTCCCCAGGTGTAGCACCCTGTTCTGATTTTTTAGCACATCGGGTTAAGCAGAATCAACCCTATGCCTTTCTTCTTTTCTGG
>JAKAHR010000032.1 GCA_021825365.1 Nitrospirota bacterium
CTATATAGAGGTCTTCTACAACCGGGTCAGGCGTCACAGCTATCTGGGGCAGCTGAGCCCCTATGAGTACGAAAATCAGGCTGCCTGTGGTAGCTTATAACTGTCTACCGAATGGGGGGAACTCCAAGCTGATCTAATATTGAACTCTCTAACAAAGAACCAACTATGCCAGCGGCATGATTATATTCTGTCGCATTATTCTTGTCTCCATCTATTGAAGATACAACTTCAAGATCCCTTTTTATATCCAATCCTCGGCTAGCATAATAGCCTGAAAATGGAGACCCAAACATATACTTAATACTTATTGGAGCAGAGGAAAGACCTTCAGACGGTAATCTTGTTGAAATTAGTTTATAAGATTTTGCCTTTATATTTTTAATAGTATCGTACTCTGTCCAATATCCTAGTATCGTCTGGTAAAGCATTTCACTTACTGGGTCAGTGTAATCCCCTAGAGCAATTCTTTTTTCAAGAAGTTCTTTTGATCCTCCAATATTTAATCCGATAACATTGTAATCCCCTGCAATCATAAGATGCGTCTCTACTTCTGATTTTGTAGGAGAGACAAATGTAAGGTCAAGAACTTGATCTGTCCCCATCGTTATAGAAGGGCCTGTGGCGATAACTGCGTTGTCTACTTTCAATTCCGCTTTAAGATTTACGAGGTAGGCAGGGATGGATGTGGCATAATTTTGGACATAGCTGTTGATGAGATTTCTGTCAGCATCGGTAGCTGGTACATAATTCAACGACATTCTTTTACCTGCAAGCTCAGGAAAGGATTTTGCAACACTTATTTTTGTACCGAGCAACGCATCATAGGCATCTTTATAAATCTCGAGCATAAGCTTGTGCCTCAAACTATCCGGCAAGCTACTATATTTCGCGCCTGTCACAATCCGCTTGTAAGGCAAAGTGCCTAGTAGGTATGAATGATTCTGTTGGACTATTTCTTTCTTGCCCAGCACATCGCCAACGGCGGCATTGGGGTAATTCTGAGTTATGTAGTTCTGCACTCTCGCCTGGTAGTCCTGCATGCTTTGCTGGATATAGAGTGAATTAATATTAGTAACATACCCAGCCTGTTCGTTGATCGTGGCTGTTGACTGTATCTGGTTTATAAACGTCTGGATATCAAAGGGTACTGCGGTCTTGATATCCATACCTTGGGTATAGGCGTACTGTTTAAAGCTCGCATCTAGGGGTATCCACGTATCCCCAACCTTGTGTTTCTCTCCTCTACTTGGGATATAGTCGATCCAGGCTTCTACGTGTACATGCTCCAGTCTGACATATTTGATTACACCGCCCTCAACAAGGCCCTTCGTGGGCACCCCTGCTGATGCCAAAAGCCTCAAGGCCTCCATAGAGTCCGTAAACCCTCCCACCCAGTTCTTCACCTTCTCGATGGGCAATTCAATGGTTCCATATACATACTTGGCATGGATACCGGACACTCTCAGGAGAGCGATAAGCAGACTGGCAGTATCAAAGTCGTTGCATAGCTTCGTCTGAAGGCAGTAGTTTGCCCCTTGGATCGAGCCGTAGGTGGGCACGTATTCGATGTTGTTTCTGACCCAGTTGTAGATCTTTACGGGGTTATTCCCCAGCACTGCTGCCTTTGCCCTTATCTCCGGAGTAAACTGGACTTCTATGGTTTCGGCAAGATCAGCATCAGTAGGCGGATTAGCAAGGGCTATCTGGTAACTCCCGGAGGGAAGATCAGGTGAAATCGCAGCCGCCGTCTTTTTGGAGATGAGCCCGGTCAGCGGGCCATTTGAAGCTATCATAAGAGGCTTTGAGCTGCTCCTTGCCATCTTGGTATTCTTGTCTTCCTGTTCAAACTCCTCCGGCTTTGTCCTTGGCTCCTTCCAGACCGGCTCTTCTGTCCTATGCGGCAGTTTGTTGGGGTCAAGCTTCTGGTGCTTCTTTGGGGGTTTTACCTTCTCAACAAAGTCCTTCGCCTTCTTGTGTGCGAACTCCTTCTCCTCGTCCGTCTTTGCCTTGTCTATATCGTCGAGGTTGGTCCTTAACTCCTTGAGATTGTCTTCATATTTTTTTACGAAGTCCTGGTGGCGCTTCCAGATTTCTCCGGGAAGATGCTTTATCTTCTCTTCCGTCTCTTTGAACTGATTCCTGATCTCTACGTCATCAGCATCTATATCCGCCTTCTTGGTCTTTATCTTCTGTTTCTTCGTCTCGTGGTCTGCCTTGTCGTCCTTGAGGATATTCTCAAGGTCCTCCATGTCCTTCCCGAACTTCTCTTCAGGCTTCTTCTTCCCCTCCCCTTGAGGTAAGGGGAGGTTGGGAGGGGTTATGCCTGGCTGGCCTTGCTGTGAAGAAACTGCTGTTCGCTTAGAGCTGACTGCTGACTGCTGGTCGATCTTGATCGCATAGGCGATATCGAACAGGCCCCCGAAGGTCCAGAGAAAGAAGGCAAGAACAATGGTGGAAATAATGCGTAGAGTCCGGCTGAAATAATAATGCATCGCGCCCTCCATAATGCACTCCCCGAATTGTATGAAAGATTGTATCCCCGAAAAGGTAGGTATGAAAAATCCCCGAATCGCCACTTCGACAGCCCCGCTTTCCTTAAAAAGGATCGGAAGCTTTGCGTCCCCCGGTCACCCGGGGTTTACCTTTTCGATGGCTACGGCTATTTTATACACTACCCCTCCCGCCCCTTGTCAAGAAAAAAATGCAGGACACGTCCGGCTGTCTGCCCATACCCTACCCAGGTACAAGGAAAAGAGGACAGGTGTACTAAATGGCTTTACTGCTTCCTCCCGAAATTCTTTCGTGTACCGTCCATGCGGCATCCCTTTCATCCTTACACCTCCATCTAGGAATTTTACCCGACTTTGGTGTACACTTTTTTCAGCTTAGTTCACCGTAGATATCAATATAAGGCAGTGATCCAAAGAAAGATACTAAATATGCCTTGAATCATATTCATACCCGTCCTCCAGAGTTACGGATTCCTGATATCCGCCAGCCAGCAGAAGAAGTTATAGACACCCGCAAAGAGGGAAAGCAAAATAACAGTCGCGCCGAGTTGCGGCCAGAGAAATATCGCGATTATCCCCCAGATGAAGAGTTTAAAACCGCTCACGGTCCACCCCCTTTCATCTCTATTCTACTCCCCGACCTCCCCCAGGGAGTGTCCTACGTGATAGAGTTTCAGGGAGCTGAAAAAAAAGAGGGAGGCCTCAGCCTCCCTCAGCGCAGGGGTAGAGAGATGAGAGATGTTACTTGATGTACTTCGCGTATCCGAACCCGAGGTCAAGGGCCGGCTTATATCCGGTCTTCAATGATGCGCCGAGCACGTTGAGGTATTCCGCATGCTCTGCGGGGATGACCAGCGCCTTGGACGTCTCGATCTGCTCCGGCGACATGTAGTAGGCGAGGCCTCCCACGATCACCACCTGCTCAAAGTCCATCAGTTCGTTCGTAATGCCGTTCTTTATCTGCCTGAAGACGTCCGCGATATAGCGTTCGATCGCCTCCTCTTTCTCTTTTTCGAAGTAGACGCGCTGGAAGTTGAAATCAGCGTATCCGTTCTTGAGGACCTCGTCGAGACGGATCGCGTTGGGGCTGATATCCGGTATCTTGTGCCGGACGAGCGATTTGAAGTACTTCTCGATCAGGTCCCGCGTGCCGAACTGGTTGTAATACGTTTCGTAGTAGACCACCTCGCTGCCCTCGATGATCTCGACGTTGATGGTGTTGAACCCGCCGTCGATGAGGAGCGTGGTTCTGTCGTCCGCGTTGCTCGTCTTCTTGAGATATTCCAGCGCGGCCGCTCCCTGTCCCACCACGGTGTCTACCTTCAGCCTGTCCATGAGCCTCTCGACCCGCTCCGATGACTCATACACCGAATACGGCAGCGTGATCGCGCTGAACTTTACATCAAATTTCCGCTCATACCACTTGACGAAGAGTTCGTAGTACGACAGCAGGTCATCCACGTTGTAGATGCTCGAACAGTACCTGCTCCTTTTGTTCGCATCGTCTCCCACGAGGTAATGGTAGCTCTTCCACTCTATGGACTTCTTGAGCTCATGTTCGGACATCGCACTTCTGATCACCGATGGTTCCTTAGAGAATTGCATGGCATCCTCCTTCAATCAATTTAAATCTTTATCTTCTTCTCCAAAAGCTGGTGTTGTTCCTTGATCGTCCTGGGCTCGTTGAGGATCATGTCGATATCGTCCTCCATGATCGGCGTGGGTATGGTGTCCTTATCGAGCTTCGACCAGAGGGCTATGGTCGATACCAGGGAATTGAGGTTCGGGAACATCTCGACGACCCGGATGAGATAACTGTTAAAGGGCACAAGCTGATAAAGCGTCACCAGCCGGGCGATGAACTCGCCGGTATCGAGGGCCGCCTCGTCCGCGAGGTGCTTGATGAGGTTGGAATCGATCCGTTTCTTCTTCGTCTCCATGTCTTCCCCTTTGTCCCCGGCCGGTGTGCAGCCCTGCCGGGGCGCCTGTGTCGGTGGCCCCGTCCAGGAAGAGTCGGCGGGACCGGTGGCATGTGCCGTTGCAGATGAATTGTGCAAAAAGGGTGCCACTGGCAGATAGGGGGACTCAGGGGGGCAGATACCCGCAATCGGCTGAAAAGGCGGGAAATTTTTTCCCTGGAGAGAAGAGTTTTTCTATCAGGAAGGAGGGGCGGCTGAGTCAATATTCTGACACAGGCCGCCCCGCTTGGCAGGCATGCGATCGGGAAGACCGGCTGTCAGCCCCTGCCGGAGCCGTCAGCCCGCCTCACCTCCTTCAGACGGATCTCGGCTGGTCTGAACTCCCGGGACTGCGGCTCAGCAGCCGCCGCCGGCCTGTCGCGGACCCGGGACTCCTGGATGCGTTCGTCGGTAAGGTGGATCACCTCGGCGCTCTCCATCTTCATCGAGACGCACCCCCGTATGCAGCCACCTTCGTCAACGCCGAGGCTGATGGCGATGATATCGCCGGTGATGTCGCCGTGGCACTCGATCTTCAGAAGCTCGCGGGCGATGACATTGCCCCGTACCGACCCGTCGATAAAGGCGACGGCGGTCCTGATATTCCCTTCGATGAGTGCGCCCTCGCCTATGGTTATCTTCTCGACGTCTATATCGCCGACAACGCGGCCGTCGACCCTGATGTGTCCCTTATGAAAAAGGTTCCCCGTGAATGTGGTGTCCCTGCCGATGATAGACGCGTACTGTCTCTTGCCTTTAAACATGCGCAGCCTCCTCTGATGTCGTTTCGTATCTGGCGGTGCCCGGGCTGCACTCCGGACTGTTCACGTCTTTATCGGACAATTCATTGACGGGCTTTAGACCTGCCGGGGAAAGGGATCACAGGACGGCTGCCCCCAATCCCTTGAAAAAATAGGGAAAAATCAAGTATCATGAGTCTTCGAAACAACTCGATCACACAGGATTGATCATGAAAGAACTCGACACAGTCAGAAGGAACATCGACCGGATAGACCAGGAGATCCTGAATCTCCTCAACAAGCGGGCGGAAAATGTCCTCGAGGTCGGCAGGATCAAGCGCTCTGAAAAGACGAAGTTCTACCGCCCGGACAGGGAGAGGCAGATACTGGAGCGGCTGGCGCGGAACAACAGGGGCCCGTTTCCCAATGACGCGCTGAAGGCGATCTACCGGGAGGTGCTCTCCGCCTCCCTCGCCCTTGAGGAGCCGCTGAAGGTCACCTGCCTCGGCCCGCTCGGCACCTTCACCCATCTCGCGGCCCTCCGCCACTTCGGCTCGTCCGCCGCCTTTGTGCCGGTCGACAGCATCAAGAAGGTATTCGAGAATGTCGAGACGAACAAGGCTGAATACGGCGTGGTGCCGATCGAGAACTCAAACGAGGGCGTTGTCAGCCATACCCTCGACATGTTCATGGATTCCGACCTGCAGGTGGTTGCGGAGATCGTGCTCGAGGTGTCCCACAACCTGCTTTCACGCCAGACCGAACGTTTGAAGATCAGGAAGGTGTATTCCCATCCCCAGGGGCTCGCCCAGTGCAGGGGCTGGCTCGAGGCGAACCTGCCGGGGGTGCCGGTTGCCGAGTCGACGAGCACCGCGAAGGCAGCGGAGCTCGCTGCGCGGGACCCGAAGTCTGCGGCGATCGCCAGCGAGATCGCAGCGCGCATGTATGACCTGAATATCGTCGAACGCAACATCCAGGACAGCCGGCGCAACGTTACGCGCTTCCTCGTCATCTCGAAGGAATTCCCCCACCGGACGGGCAATGACAAGACATCCATCATGTTTTCGATCAAGCACAAGCCCGGCTCCCTCTACGAGGTGCTGCTCCCCTTCAAAAGGTCGAAGATCAACCTCACGAAGATAGAGTCCCGGCCGTCGAGGCGTAAGGCGTGGGAGTATATCTTCTTCGTCGACATGGAAGGCCACATCGAGGACAAGAAGGTGAAGCGGGCTGTCGATGCCCTTACGGACAACTGCCTCTACCTGAAGATCCTCGGATCATATCCTCAAGGGAAGGTGTCATGATACAGGCAGCAAAGTACGTGCTGGGAATCCAGCCCTATGTGCCGGGAAAGCCGATTGAAGAACTCGAGCGGGAGCTGGGGATCTCGAATTCCATCAAGCTCGCCTCAAACGAAAACCCCGTGGGTCCCTCCCCCGCCGCCCTGGCGGTCATCAGGGAATCCGTCGGAGACCTCAACCGCTACCCCGACGGCGGCGGCTTTCACCTCAGGCAGGCGCTCTCGAAATCTCTGCAGGTTGCGGAGGACGAGCTGATACTCGGCAACGGGTCGAACGAACTCCTCGACATAGCCGCCCGCACCTTCATGAGGGACGGGGATGAGGCGGTCATGGCAACGCCCTCTTTTGTCGTCTACTTCATGGCAGCGCAGTCGGTGGGCGGCGTCTCGGTCCAGGTCCCTCTCGTCAACCACACGCACGACCTCAGGGCGATGGGCGATGCGGTAACGCCGAAGACGAAGATGATCTTCATCGCAAACCCCAACAACCCCACCGGCACGATCAACGGGAAGAAGGAATTCGATGAGCTCGTGGCCCGTGTCTCCGACGACATCCTCGTCGTCGTGGATGAGGCGTACTACGAGTATGTGTCCGACAGCGGATACGCCGACAGCATGCAGCACTTCAGGGCAGGGAGGAATATCCTCATCCTGCGGACCTTCTCGAAGATTTACGGCCTTGCCGGGCTGCGCATAGGCTACGGCATCGGGCCCAGACAGGTCCTTTCCGACATGAACAGGCTGCGGGAGCCCTTCAATACCAATACGCTCGCACAGAAGGCGGCGGTGGCGGCCCTGTCGGACGCCGCGCATGTTCAGAGGTCGCGCCAGGTGAACGAGGAGGGCAAACAGTACCTTTACAGGGAATTGGCCGCCGTCGGCATGGCGTATGTGCCGACGCAGGCGAACTTCATCTACTTGCCGGTGGAGGATTCAAAGACCCTCTACGACGGGCTCCTGCGGAAGGGCGTCATCATCCGGCCGATGGGTCCCCGGGCCGTGCGGGTGACTATCGGCCTCCCTGAGGAAAACCGCAGATTCATCGATGCGCTGAAGGCGGTGGCCGGCAGGTAGTGTCCGCATGAATTGCCGGTAGCCGGAAGTTGCCGGAAATGCTTCGACCTGTTGGTGATTCCGGTTTGCTCTGCCCGCATCGGCAATGAGATGTTTCTGTCAATCATGAAGCGTTGCTCATTACATTAACTCATCACGAAAGTGAGGAATAGATGGATATCATAGTTCTCAGACAGGATGCCACGGACGAGGACATCCGGCACATCATCAAGAAACTCGAAAGCCGGGGGCTGCAGGCCAACCTCTCGAAGGGCACGGAGATCACCATCATCGGCGTCATCGGTGATACCTCCAAGGTGACCGAGGAGGAAGAAGACGCCATCCGCGCCGCATCCGGTGTCGAGAACGTCGTCAGGATAGTCAAGCCCTACAAGCTCGCCAGCCGCGAGTTCCGGAAGGAGAACACCGAGATCACGGTGCGCGGCATCACCATCGGCGGGAAGAAGATACCCGTGATGGCCGGTCCATGCGCCGTCGAGAACAGGACCGTGCTCGGCTCGATCGCCGAAAAGGTGAAAGCGAGCGGGGCGACCTTTCTCAGGGGCGGCGCGTTCAAGCCCCGCACGTCGCCGTATGCCTTCCAGGGACTCGGCGAGGAGGGTCTCCGGTATCTGGCGGAGGCGAGGGACAAGACCGGGCTTCCGATCATCACCGAGGTGATGGACCCCCGGGATATCGAGGTCATCGCCGAATACACCGACATCATCCAGATCGGCGCCCGGAACATGCAGAACTTCAGACTCCTCCTCGAGGTGGGCTCGTCCCGCAAGCCGGTGATGCTCAAGAGGGGCCTCGCCTCGACGATAAAGGAATGGCTCATGTCCGCCGAATATATCATGTCCCGCGGCAACCACAACGTGATCCTCTGCGAGCGCGGCATCAGGACCTTCGAGACGGCGACGAGGAACACGCTCGACCTGAGTGCCGTGCCGGTGCTCAAACAGCTCACCCATCTGCCGGTGGTGGTCGATCCCAGCCACGGGGTCGGCAAGCGGGATCTGGTCGCGCCGATGGCAAAGGCGGCGGTCGCCGCCGGAGCCGACGGCCTGATCATCGAGGTGCACACCAACCCGGAAGAGGCGATGTCCGACGGGGAACAGTCCCTGAAGCCGGACCAGTTCGAACGGCTCATGCGGGAGCTCAAACCCGTTGCAGCGGCCGTGGGAAGGGAGATCTGAGCGGCAGCCTGAAATGTTCCACCGGATAGCCATCCTCGGAGTGGGTCTCATCGGCGCATCCTTTGCCCGCGCCGCACGGAAGCAGGGCCTCTGCCGGCATATCTCCGGATACGGCAGGAATGCGGAGAACCTCCGCAGGGCCCGGGCGATGGGGATCATCGACTCCTTCGAAGCAGACCCTGCAGCAGCCTGTGATGCGGCTGACCTCGTCCTGCTGTCGGCGCCTGTGGGCAGTTTCACCGGCCTCGCCGGGAAGATCGCACCCGCACTGAAGAAGGGCGCCGTGGTGACCGACGCCGGAAGCGTCAAGGGCGGCCTCGTAGAACAGCTCGAAGACCTGATGCCCCCGGGAGCGCACTTCATAGGGGCCCATCCCATAGCAGGGAGCGACCGCTCGGGCATCGACGCATCGCACGCTGAACTCTTCAAAGGCGCCCTGTGCATCATCACGCCGACAAGCCGTTCGGACCGGACTTCCCTGGATGCGGTCATCGCCCTGTGGGAGGGGATCGGCTGCCGGGTGGATCGGATGGACCCCTTCCGGCATGACCGCGTCTTTGCGGCGGTGAGCCACATGCCGCATATCGTCGCCTTCTCCCTCGTCAATGCGCTGCATAATCTCGACGAGGGGTTCATCGAGTATGCGGGCCAGGGATTCCGGGACACCACGAGGATCGCTGCGAGTTCGCCCGAGATCTGGCGCGACATCAGCATCAGCAACCGGGACAACCTGGTGGAGATGATGCGGGCGGTCCGGAAGGAGTTCGATATCATCATGAGACACCTGGAGGCAGGAGACGCATCCGCCCTGGAAGAGGCATTCCGGAGGGCGCAGCAACTGAGGCAGGAGCTTGGATAGCATACAGATCAGCCCTGCCGGGTCGCTCAAAGGCGAATTCTCCTCGCCTCCCGACAAATCCATTTCCCACCGTGCGGTCATGTTCTCCTCCCTTGCAAAAGGGAGGAGCGTGGTGAAGAACTTCCTCCGGGCGCAGGATACGGAAAGCACCATGAACGCCTTCAGGACCCTCGGCGTGGCGATCGACGACAGGCGCGATACCCTCCTGATAGACGGCAGGGGGCTCCACGGCCTTACCGAAGCTCCTGATGTGATCGACTGCAGGAATTCCGGCACCACGATCCGGCTCATCTCGGGAGTGCTGGCAGGCAATCCCTTCTTCTCGGTCCTGACCGGAGACGAATCCCTGAGGTCGCGACCGATGGGCCGGGTGATAAAGCCCCTCAGGTTGATGGGCGCCGATATCGGGGCGCGGTCAGAGGACCGCTATCCGCCCCTGGCCATCCGGGGCGGCCGCCTCACCGGTATTACCTACGAGATGCCGATCGCAAGCGCACAGGTGAAATCGTCCGTCATCCTGGCGGGTCTGTACGCGGAGGGTGAAACGGTTGTTGTTGAACCGGCAAGATCAAGGGACCACACGGAGCGGATGCTGCCTGCGTTTGGAGCGGACATCGTTGTGGATGGTCTGGCGGTGCGGGTACGGCCGGGATCGGAACTGCTGGCCCGGGAGACCGAGGTCCCGGGGGATTTCTCCTCAGCCGCATTCTTTATCATCGCCGCTCTCATTACGCCCGGGTCAGAGATCCTGGCGCGCAACGTGGGGATGAACCCCACGAGGACCGGCCTCCTGCAGGCCCTCGGGAAGATGGGCGCCGGGGTCACGATACTCAACAGGCGAGAGGTCTCGGGCGAGCCGGTAGCGGACATCCTCTGCAGGGGCGGAGCACACCTGAGGGCGACGGACATAGCAGGGGAGGATATCCCCGCGCTGATCGATGAATTCCCCGTCCTCTGCGTCGCCGCCGCCTATGCGGAAGGCACGACCACCATCCGCGGGGCCGGGGAATTGCGGGTAAAGGAGTCGGACCGCATCAAGTCCATGGCAACGGAACTGGGAAAGATGGGGGCCTCTGTCGAGGAATTCCCCGACGGCCTGAGCATCACCGGAACCGGCAGGCTGAGAGGGGCTGTGGTCGAAAGCCATGGCGACCACCGCATCGCGATGTCGATGGCGGTGGCGGGACTGGCTGCGCAGGGTTCGACGACGATCAACGGCGCCGCGGCTGTCGGCATCTCCTTCCCCGCCTTCTTCGATACCATCCGGAGGCTTACGGCGTGAGACGGGTGATCGCCATCGACGGGCCTTCGGGAGCCGGCAAGAGCACCATCGCAAGGGCCATCGCACAGGATATGGGGTTCGATTACCTTGATACAGGGGCGCTCTATCGGGCTATCGGGCTTCACCTGGTGAGACGCGGGTTGGACGAGAAAGCGGCGGACGGGACGGTTGAGGCTGCTCTCGATTCCGCGCGGGTGGAATTCAGGGAGGGTAAGGTCTTCCTCAACGGCGCGGACGTATCCGGGGAGATCAGGACGCCCGAGGCGGGTCATTATGCCTCCGTCTTTTCCGCGCGGGAGCCGGTGCGGAGGTTCCTGCTCGGAATACAGAGGGACGCGGCACGGAAGGCCGATCTCGTCGCCGAGGGCAGGGATATGACGACCGTCGTCTTTCCGGACGCCTTCGTGAAGATATATCTCGACGCCTCGGTAGAAGAGCGGGCGAGGCGGAGGACCCTTGAACTGGCCGCGAAAGGGTTCCCGGTTGATGAGGGCCGCATCAGACAGGAGATCCGGGAGCGGGATGAGCGGGACTCGACCAGGGCGATCGCCCCTCTGCGGAGGGCGGACGATGCCCTGTATATCGATTCATCCGGTTGCGGCAGGGAAGAGGTGCTCGGGAAGGTACTCGGGATAATCAGAAGGGTATGAGCACAGCAAAGAAGAGACGGAAAACATCAGGGAAAAAGACGGTGAAGAGAGGTCCGTCCCGCGGATTCGAGGTGCTGGTTGCGAAGCGGGCCGGTTTCTGCTTCGGCGTAAAGCGGGCGATGGATATCGCCTTCTCGATGGCGAACGAAGGGCAGAAAGGTGTCTATACGCTCGGCCCGATCATCCATAATCCGCAGGTGATCGAAAAGCTGCGCAGCAGCGGCGTCTCGCCGGTTGACGTCGGGCAGGTCCGCAAGAGGGGCATCAGGACGTTGATTATCAGGACCCACGGCATCCCCCGCCAGCTGTGTGACACGATTTCCGCGGGCGGCTGCCGGGTCGTTGACGCAACCTGCCCGTTTGTGAAAAAAGCTCAGCATTATGCTAAACTTCTTAATGAAAACGGCTACCAGGTGGTTATCGTCGGCGACAGCCAGCACCCTGAGGTGAAGGGGATCATGAGCTATGCCGGCGACGACGTTGTCGTGGTGGACGGGAATTCGCCGGTGCAGGGGCTCAGCTCAAAGGTGGGAATCATCGTCCAGACAACGCAGCCCGTCGAGGCCCTCAAGAGGGTGCTCTCCAGCGTCATCGAGGTGGCGAAGGAGGTCAAGGTCTACAATACCATCTGCAACTCGACCGCCCTGCGGCTGAGAGAGACCGAGTCGATGGCGCGCAAGGCCGACCTGATGGTCGTGGTGGGCGGCCGGAACAGCGCAAACACCACGCAGCTCGCCAATCTCTGCAGGTCCCTTGACGTGCGGACACACCATATAGAAACCGCGGATGAGATCAGGGACTCCTGGTTCAGGGGCTGCCGGAAGGTGGGCATCACCGCAGGCGCCTCGACACCCGACTGGATCATCGCAGAGGTGGAGAAGAGAATAAGATACAGAGGAGGGGCATCCCGTAATGGAACTTAACAACGATATGGAAAAGCTCTATGCAGAGACGTTCCACACCATCGAGGAAGGATCGATACTCCCGGGGAAGATCCTCGCCGTCAAGCAGGACGGGGTGATCGTGGACATCGGATACAAGTCCGAGGGTTTTATCCATATCGATGAGTTCACCCCCGAAGAAATCGCCGGCCTCAAACCCGGCGACATGATCGACGTCTTCGTGGTGAGCCTGCGGGATTCCGAGGGTGTCATCAGGCTCTCGAAAGAGAGGGCCTCCAAGATCCGGGTGTGGGATGTCCTGGAGAAGGCTGCCCAGGAAGGCTCCCCGGTCGAGGGAGTGATCACCGAAAAGACGAAGGGAGGCCTCACCGTCGATGTGGGGGGCGTCAGGGCGTTCCTCCCCGGCTCGCAGGTCGACATACGGGTGGTCAAGGACCTCGACAGCCTCATCGGCAGGAAGATGTCCTTCCGCGTCCTGAAGATCAACAACAAGCGTTCCAATATCATCGTCTCGCGGCGGGCGATCCTCGAAGAGGACCGCGCCCGGAAGAAGGTCGAGATCATCGGCAAGATACGCGAAGGCGCTGTCCTGGAAGGCATGGTGAAAAACATCACCGACTACGGGGTCTTCGTCGACCTGGGCGGCATCGACGGGCTCCTGCACATATCCGACATCTCCTGGGGGAGGATATCCCACCCCTCGGAGTTTTTCGCGATCGGCGACACGATCGAGGTGATGATCCTCAAGTACGACGAGGGGACCGAACGGGTCACCCTGGGATACAAGCAGAAGAACCCCGACCCGTGGGCGAATGTGCTCGAGAAATTCCCCGCCGGCATGCATGTCAGGGGCAAGATCGTGAGCATCACCGACTACGGGGCATTCGTCGAGCTGGAGCCGGGTCTCGAAGGTCTCGTCCATATCTCTGAGATAGACTGGGCGCCCAAGATGAAGCACCCCTCCAAACACCTCACCATCGGCGAGACGGTCGATGCGGTCGTCCTGCGGGTGGACAAGGAGGAGCGGAAACTCTCCCTGAGCATTAAACAGACGAAGCCGAGCCCCTGGCAGCTGATCGGCCAGAATTACCAGGTGGGCCAGCGGATCTCCGGCAGGGTGAAGAGCCTTACCGACTTCGGCGCCTTTGTCGGCCTTCCCGAAGGCGTTGACGGCCTCATCCACATATCAGACCTTTCCTGGACAAAGCACATCAAGCACCCCTCCGAGATCCTCAAGAAGGGCCAGAAGGTCGACGTCATCATTCTCAATATCGATTCCGAGCACGAGAAGATGGCCCTCGGCCTCAAGCAACTGGAACCGGACCCGTGGATCGAGGCGATCCCCTCCACCTTCAAGCTCGGCATGGAGGTCCAGGGCAAGGTCCTCAGGCTTACGGATTTCGGCATCTTCGCCGAGCTGGAGGGCGGCGTCGAGGGGCTCATCTACTCCTCCGAGGTGGTACAGCCGGCCGGGGGAGAAGAGCTCAAGGAAGGGGATGCCGTCAGGGCGCGCATCATCAAGGTGGACCTTGAGGAGCGCAAGATCGGGCTGAGCATGAAGAACCTCAAGCGGGCTGACTGATGAAAAAGATCTGTATCGCGCTTACCATCCTCGTCCTCGTCCTGCTCGTCGTCAGTTTCGCCTTCACGCTCCTCCAGAAGAGCGTCCCCCTCACCAGCAAGGTCGCCCTGATCAGGATCGAGGGGCCCATCATCGATTCGAAGAACGCGGTTGACGAAATAAAGGAGTATGTCAAGGACGCCTCGGTCAAGGCGATCGTCCTGAGGATCGACAGCCCCGGCGGGGCGGTCGCCCCCTCGCAGGAGATCTACGCCGAGGTGAAGAAGGCGGTCGCCAGCAAGAAGGTCGTCGTCTCCATGGGATCGGTGGCAGCCTCGGGCGGCTACTACATCGCCTGCCCCGCGACCACGATCATCGCCAATCCCGGCACGCTCACCGGCTCGATCGGCGTCATCATGGAGATACCCAACATCGAGGGGCTGATGAGCAAGATCGGCATCAGGACCGAGGTGATCAAGTCCGGCGACAACAAGGACATCGGCTCTATGTTCAGGACGATGAAGAAGGAGGAGCGGGAGCTCCTCCAGGGCGTGATGGACAATGTCCACGACCAGTTCATCAGGGCGGTCGCCGAGGGCAGGAAGATGAAGATCGAAGACGTGCGCAAGATCGCGGACGGCAGGATCTTCACCGGGGAACAGGCGACGGCCAACGGCCTGGTCAACGAACTGGGCACCCTCGATGACGCAGTCAGGGCGGCCGGGAAGCTCGCCGGCATCAAGGATGAGCCCGAGGTCGTCACGAAGAAAGAGAAGCTCTCTTTCATCGACCTGCTCAGGAACAAGTTTCCGCGGGAGATCACCGACGTCTTTCCGACGGTTAAGATAAAATATCTCTATGCACCCTAAGGAGGAGGTTTTATGACGAAGTCAGTGCTGATCGAGAAGGTCTCTGAAAAGGTCGAGGGGCTGACGAGAAACCAGACCGAGATCGTGGTGGACACGGTCTTCGACAGCATCAAGAAGGCCCTCATGACCGGCGAGAAGATAGAGATACGGGGCTTCGGCAACTTCAGGCTCAAGACGAGGAACCCGCGCAAGGCCCGCAACCCCAAGACCGGCGAGAGCGTTGACGTGCCGGGCAAGAGGGTCCTCTACTTCAAGGTCGGCAAGGCCCTGAAAGAGGCATTGAACTCATCTGATCAGTAGGCACGCGGCAGCGATATGCGTGACAGGCGGCAGGCATGTACTGCCGCCTTTTTTTCGCCTTGACTTCTGCTCCCCGGACGGATAGAATCTCCCCATGGCGACACGACACAAGGTCCTTCTTGTCGAGGATTCACCCGCTGTCCAGCAAATTTACCGGAACACCCTCACCATCGACCAGTTCCAGGTCATCACGGCGAACAACGGCATGGAGGCGATCAAGGCCCTTTCGACGGACAGGCCGGACATCATCCTCCTGGACCTCATGATGCCGGTGATGGACGGATACAAGGTCCTCCAGGTGGTCAAGACCGACCCCAAGCTCTCCATGATTCCGGTCCTTGTCTTCTCCGCGAAGGGTCAGCCCGAAGAGGTGGAAAAGGCGCTTAGCCTGGGAGCGGCCGGCTACGTTGTCAAGGCAACGACGAAGCCGAAGGAGGTCATCGAGCGGATCAAGGGGATCCTCGCGAAACAGGAGCCGGCTCCCGGGCACGAGGTCGCCCATTACCGCATTGAGGTGGTTGAAGGAAGTTATGACACGGCGAAGCTGGCCGCGGACTTCAAGCTGAACGACCTGCGCTGCCCCGCCTGCCGCTCGAAGGTGCTCCTTGACCTCGTCCCTGACTTCACGCACGGCACCGCGTGGTTCTCAGGGAAGTTCGTCTGCCCCCGCTGCACCAGGTAAAGCCGCCTGACTGATCTTTTTCCGCTGTTTATGCTTCGCCCCGGTTGCGGCGGCCCGGAATAATATCAGGGGAAGATGGCGGATTAGTGCTATAATGCAGACAGCATGCGAAGCGATTGCAACGCGCCCTTATTCTCACCGCACCCTGCCAACCAATCGTCTTGTCCTCTTATTAACCGTCCTCTCCTCGCATAAGGAGTTTACATGAACATCCTGCTGGTGTATCCGGAATATCCCGATACCTTCTGGAGTTTTTCGTACGCCCTGAAGTTCACCTCGAAGAAGGCGGCCTACCCGCCGCTCGGCCTGCTGACCGTCGCCGCGCTGCTCCCGCCTGCATGGAACAAGAGACTCGTGGACATGAATGTCCGGAAGCTGAGGGACAGCGACCTCCTGTGGGCCGACTTTGTCTTTCTCGGAGCGATGTCCGTTCAGAAGGAATCCGTCAAGTCAGTTCTCAACAGGTGCAGGAAGCTGGCTGTCAGGGTCGTGGCCGGCGGACCCCTGTTCACGAATGACCATGAAGAGTTCGGGGACGTTGATTACCTGGTTCTCCATGAGGCGGAGATAACGCTCCGGCCTTTTCTCGATGATCTGAAGGATGGAAGACCGAAACACCTCTACACGTCCACGGAGAAGGCGGACGTGACGAAGACGCCGATTCCCTTATGGGAACTGATCGACATGCGGCAGTATTCCTCCATGAACATCCAGTATTCCCGGGGCTGCCCCTTTGACTGCGAATTCTGCAATATCACCTCGCTCTTCGGACGGGTCCCCAGGACAAAGGACAGTGGCCAGCTTATCGCTGAACTCGAGAAGATCTACTCCCTCGGCTGGAGGGAGGGGGTCTTCTTTGTGGACGACAACTTCATCGGCAACAGGAAGAAGCTCAAGGAGGATATCCTCCCCTCGCTGATCGGATGGATGGAAGAGCGGAGGCGGCCCTTCTACTTTTCGACCGAGGCCTCGATCAACATGGCCGACGACGAGGACCTCATGCGGATGATGGCGAAGGCGGAGTTCATCACCGTCTTCATCGGCATCGAGACGCCTCACGAGGAAAGCCTGCTCGAATGCGCCAAGTCGCAGAACAGGAACCGCGACCTCATCGCCAGCGTCAGGAAGATACAGGACTTCGGGCTGGAGGTCCAGGCAGGATTCATCGTGGGCTTCGACCGTGACCCTGCCTCGATCTTCGACAGGATGATTACTTTCATCCAGGAGAGCGGGATCGTGACCGCCATGGTGGGGCTGCTCAACGCGCCTCGGGGCACAAAGCTCTACGAGCGGCTCGTGACGGAAAACAGGCTGCTGCAGACATCCACCGGCGACAATACGGACCTCTCCATGAACTTCATCCCCAAGATGAGCTATGACAAACTCCTGGCGGGCTACCGTCAGATCATCGAGACGATCTACTCCCCGAAGCATTATTACACGAGGGTCAAACGCTTTTTGAAGGATTACCGGCCTGTCCAAACGAAGGTGGTGCAGCTGCGATACAGTTACTGGAAGGCCGGTCTAAAGTCCGTGTTCATCCTGGGGCTGTTCGGAAAGGAGCGGTGCTACTACTGGAGGCTCGTCTTGTGGTCCCTCTTCAGGAGGCCCAGGCTCCTGCCGATGGCGGTCACCTTTTCGATCTACGGTTTTCATTTCAGGAAGATATTCGAGAGGCACTTCAAGAGGATGGAGAGGGAGAACTGGGGTCAGACATGACCTTTCCGCCGGCGGCCGGACCGATCCTGGCGGAAATGCCGGGAGGATGGACGTTTGCAGGGGCTACAGCAACTGAAGAAATCCGGCAGATAGGGCCTTCAAGGTCTGCAGACCGTTTCGGGCTTCTTCCGCTCTTTTTTCCTCGCCAGCCGCTCTGACTGTCCGGACGGTACTTCTGAATTCCTCGATGTCCCCATGGGGTACGCCCTTACTTCTGAGAAAGGCCTCAGCCCTGAAAGAAAAGTCATAGACCTCATTCATTTCGCTTACGACTCTCTTGAAATTCCTCTTCCTGAGCGCCGTTTCCGCTTCAGCAACATACTTGTCTATGACCGACAGAATAGGCGGCACTTTGTATGCATAATTGTCCATTATGGCGAAGAACAGTCCCTGTATTCGTATGTAGTGTGCCTCCGCTTCCGCCATATTCTTTTCCATGAACGCCTTCCGGAGATCAGTCATCATGGCGGAAAAATCCCTGGCTACATCGGCAGAAAGCCTCTCTTTGAGTTCGGGCAGCATCTTGTTGAACCTCGCGTTAATCCTGTCGGTCTCCTTCAGGGCCTCTTTCCACTTGCCGGCCTTAAACTTTTCCTCCATCTCCGAAAAATCATCAAAGATCGCATGGAGCTGCTGCGGGGGTAAAGGTTTTGCATGTGCAAGGTCCGCGGCGCACAGGAGACATACCGCAAAGAACAGGACTACTCGTCCCCGAAAATATCGTTTCATACCGTTCCAGACGCCCGTAATCCCCGCACGTTGCCGAAACAGCGCAGTCGGGTTGAAGAGCAGGCCTTTTTCCCTCCGAACATGACGTTATATATTACATGGAATAGCGCTGGACTGTACATACAATTATCAGGGTGCGTCAGCATCAGTGCGGCAAACCAAAGAGAAAGTACACCAGACACATAAGGGCGAGCACCACGGCTCCTGCATTAAGCTCCCTGCCCCTGCCTGCGGCCAGTTTCATCAGCGGGTAGACCACCAGCCCCGCCGTAAGGCCATTGGCGATGTTATAGGTAAACAGCATCATCACCACGGTAGTGAAGGACGGCACGGTCTCGGTCAGGTCCTCGAAGTCTATATGCCGGATGGAGCCGATCATCAGGACTCCCACGGCGATCAGGGCAGGACCATAGGCGAAACGCAGCTGCTGCAGCGGCTCTATCAACGGGATGAAAAACAGGGAAAAGAAGAAAAGCGCGGCCGTCGCTATCGCAGCCAGGCCTGTTCGCGCACCCTCACGTATGCCGGTGGCAGACTCGATGTAGGCGCCGCTCGTCGAGGTCCCGATCAGGCCGCTGAACGTGCAGGTGAGCGCATCCACGAGCATCGGCTTTTCGATCTCCGGAAAGTTGCCCCTGTCATCAAGCATCCCCCCCGCCGCGCCCACGCCGACGAGCGTGCCCATGGTGTCGAGGAAGCTCATCAGGAACAATGTCAGGAGCACGGGAAGGAAGGACAATCTCAATACGCCGGCGATGTCCAGCTGAAAGGCGACGGGGGCGAGGCTGTATTCACCGACAAAGGGCGCCGCGATCAGCGCCTTGGGCAGGTGGCCGAACCCCAGGAAGGCGCCCGTCGCCGCTGTCACGGCCATGCCTAACAGGATTGCTCCTCTGACCCTCCGGTGCAAGAGGACGGCGATCACGATGAATCCGAAGATCGCCAGCAGCACCCGGGGGTCCCGAAAGTTCCCCAGTTTTACGGGTGCGGCAGGATTCCGCAGCAGGCCCGCGGGGTCCAGTCCGACGGCGGCCGCAGGCATACCGGAAACAAAGCTCGTGACGATGCCGGTCTCGTAGAGGCCGATGAATGCAAGGAATAATCCGATGCCTACCGCAAAACTATGCTTCATGGACGTCGAGACGGAGCCTGCAAGCCACGAACGCATCCTAAGCAGGGTGAGGATCAGAAACAGCAGGCCGGCGATGAATACCGTGCCGAGCCTCTGCTGCCAGCCGATACCCAATGCAGCCAGCCCGAAGGCGATAAAGGCATTCTCTCCCATGTAGGGAGCGACAGCCAGGGGACGATTTGCCACCAGGCCCATCAGCAGTGAGCCGAAGACAGCGGTCACGATCGTCGCGACGGTGCCCGGACCGACCGGTATGCCGGCGCAGGAGAGTATCGCCGGGTTGACCACGATGATATAGGCCATCGTTATAAACGTGGTTGCTCCGCCCAGCAGCTCCGAGCGGATTGTCGAGCCACGCTCCCTGATCCTGAACCATTCCTCGATCATCTATCCTCCCCCTTCGGTGAAGCCCTTCTTTTATAGCACAGAAGAGGCACAACAGGGAATGACAAATCAGGGAGACCCGGGGATGACCGGTGGCGAAGATGGCCCTGCTTCCGCGTCCCTCTTCAAAATGCTACACTGTCTGTAACAAAATGATATTGGCGGAGCGGCCCGGGGGATAGGGGCCGGCCAAAAGGAGCGGTGAACCGATGCAGGCACGCAGACTCGGAAATTCGGACCTCATGATCACGCCGGTAGGCTGCGGGTCGTGGGCTGTCGGCGGGGCCGGGTGGGAGTACGGATGGGGGCATCAGGATGACGACGATTCGATCGCCGCGATCCGGAGGTCCCTCGAACTCGGGGTGAATTGGATCGACACCGCCGCTGTCTACGGCCTGGGACATGGCGAGGAGGTCGTTGCCAGGGCGATGGACGGGTGGAAGGGGCAGAGGCCCCTCGTCTTTACAAAATGCGGTCTGACATGGAATACGCGTGGCCTTCTGACTCGGAGGCTCACTGCCGCCTCGGTGCGGAAGGAGTGCGAGGACAGCCTGCGCAGGCTTCGCACGGAAGCGATCGATCTCTATCAGGTGCACTGGCCTCCCGAGGAGGATTCGGAGATCGAGGAGGGCCTGGCCGCGCTTGCCGGACTTCGGAGGGAAGGCAAGGTGCGCTGGATCGGGGTCTCAAATTTCGACGTGTCCCGGATGGAGCGCGCCAGGGCGATCGCGGAGGTCACCTCTCTTCAGCCGCCCTACTCCCTCGTGAGGCGCGGGATCGAGACCGACATATTGCCCTATTGCCGGCATCATTCCATCGGTGTGATCATATACGCCCCAATGGCCTCGGGGCTCCTCACCGGCGCCATGACAGCGCAACGCGCCGCCACCCTCCCTGAGGACGACTGGCGGAAACGCAGCCAGGAATTCAATGAGCCGAATCTCTCCCGAAACCTGGTCCTCGTGGAAAGGCTCCGGGGTGTCGCAGCCCGGCTCGGCCGCACGCCCGGCGAGGTTGCGATCGCCTGGACGCTGAGCAATCCCGCGGTGACGGGGGCGATTGTAGGGGTACGAAGCGCACGCCAGGCAGAGGGCGTCATGCGGGCCGCGGAGCTGCGGCTCAGCCCTGAGGATATCGTCGAGATCGAGGGGATACTGCCGTGACGGCAGGGTCGTCTTAGGGTCGTCGCTTCCCGACCGGAGACGACAGCCGATGGGTGAATCGCTGCCGCCTGTAGAAACTATTTCTGTCCGCTCTTAGGCTGCTTGTCCTGCTTGTCTTTCAGTTCGTGTGCCTGTTTCGTCGCCTTCTGTTTCCGCTCCTTGTCTTTGTCCTTCTTGCCGCCTTTGTCTCCCATGGTCCGGCTCCTTTGGTGATGCAGGTCATATTCCCGGGGTCCGGGAACCTGCACTCCTCAAACTGATCCTACCAGAAGTATGGGCCGAAGGCAAGGATAACAGGATAACGGTTGCCATGCGGCGGTATAGCAGCACCCCTGTTCAGGTGCGTTACCGCCATAGACTCTCCTATCCCGGAAAGGTACTGGCCCCGGTCACACGGGAATAATTTCCTTCACGATGTCCGGACAGGTATTCTCACCTCGACTGAATGCTCCTGATGGTCGTCAGAGAGCGGAATTGTCCCGTCAGTCTGCTCGATGCCGTCAACGGTTATACCCGCCGTGCTGCCGTTGTTTGTCTGGAGCACGGTGATATGGTAGACGGTCTCCCTGTACCGGTAATGAATCCTGAACGACTCCCAGTCCGCGGGCAGGCATGGAACAAAATGCAGTCTGTCCGTTTCAAGACGCAGCCCGAGGAGTGATTCAAGGACAAGCCGGTACATCCATCCTGCAGCTCCGGTGTACCACGTCCATCCGCCGCGGCCGGTATGCGGAGAGACCGCATATACGTCTGCAGCGACGACGTACGGCTCGACCTTGTACCGTGAGACCCCTTCGGGAGTTCCGGCATGGTTTACCGGGTTGATCATCGCAAGCAGTTCCCATGCGCGGCTGCTGTCGCCCAGCGCGGCAAAGGCCATCACCGCCCAGATCGCCGCATGGGTGTATTGCCCCCCGTTTTCCCTGACACCCGGAACATAGCCCTTTATATAACCGGGGTTCAGGCCGGATGTATCGAACGGGGGGTCCAGGAGCTGGATCAGGCCGTGCTCCCGCCGGACGAGAAGCCTGTCCACCGCCTCCATCGCCCTGCGCGTCCGCTCGGCATCGCCCGCGCCGGAGAGGACGGACCAGCTCTGGGCGATGGAATCGATCCGGCATTCAGGATTATCCGCTGAGCCCAGCGGAGAACCGTCGTCAAAGTAGGCGCGCAGATACCACTCTCCATCCCAGCCCTTCTCGTCGATGTCTCCGCGCAGTCGGGCAGCTTCCTCCTGACACCGTCCCGCGAAGGCCGGATCTCCATGCAGACGCGCGATCCCGCGGAACTCGACGAGCACGGCATACAGGAAGAATCCGAGCCAGACGCTTTCGCCCTTGCCGTGCTCTCCCACCGTGTTCATTCCGTCATTCCAATCTCCCGATCCGATGAGCGGCAGCCCGTGGCCGCCGCGACCCAGGCTCCGCGCGATAGACCGCACGCAATGGTCGTACAGACTCGCCGTTTCCCCTGACGAGCGGGGAAGATCGTAATACGAGTCCTCGTCCCTGTTTACCGGGCGGCCCTCGAGGAAACGGACAGGCTCATCCAATACCCCCGTGTCCCCGGTCATCAGGACGTAGCGGCTCGCGGCCAGGGGCAGCCAGAGGAGATCGTCCGAGCAGTGCGTACGCACGCCGCGCCCGGTCGGGGGATGCCACCAGTGCTGGACATCTCCCTCCCTGAACTGATGTGCCGCGCAGAGGAGGAGGTGCTCGCGTGCCAGCTGCGGCTCGGAATGGATGAGCGCCATGACATCCTGCAGCTGGTCGCGGAACCCGAAGGCGCCCCCGGGCTGGTAGTATCCGGACCTCGCCCAGAGACGACAGGCGAGGGTCTGGTACAAGAGCCATCCATTGGCCAGCACATTGACGGACTCGTCAGGTGTTTCCACCTGCACAGCGCCGAGGGTGTGGTTCCAGTGCTGCCACACCCTTTCAAGCGCCCCGCGGGCAGCGGCAGATCCCCGAAAGCGGCGGACCAGCTGACGGGCATCATGTGCATCCCTCCCTATGCCGAGCCCGAAGATTACCTCCCGCTCCTGACCGTCTGCCAGATCGAAGGGGACCTGGATAGCGGCGCAGGGGTCCAGGCCAGCCCCTACCCTGCCGGAGAGCCGGGCACGGGCCATCGCCTCCGGGCTCCCCAGCGCCCCGTTACGGCCGAGGAACTCGGTCCTGTCGCCGCTTACCGAACGGACCGTCTCATCCACGTCGAAGAAGGCGGTCCGGTCGGCGAACTCCGTGTTGTACGGGTTCCGGCTGAATAGCGCCCCGGTCTTGGGATCGATTTCGGTGATCACCTGCATCGCGGTCTTCGGTCTCAGATCTCCCAGCACCCACTCCACATACCCGGTTGCAGAGAGGCGGCGGGTCCGGCCCGACTCGTTTCTTACCTTCAAGACCGTCAACTTGACCGATGCTTCCATCGCAACGTAGACCCACATCTCTGATCTGATGCCGCCTTCCGTGTGTTCAAAGACGCTGTACCCGAACCCGTGGCGGGTGACATAGTGCATCGCGCCGCCGGCCGGCAGGGGAGTGGGAGACCAGAAATGGCCGCTCTCTTCATCGCGGAGGTAAAAGGCCTCCCCTCCGGGATCGCTTACCGGATCGTTATGCCAGGGGGTAAGGCGGAACTCATGCGCGTTCTCTCCCCAGGTGCAGGCTGATCCGCTCTCGGAAATAACCGTGCCGAAGTGAGGGTTGGCGATAACATTCACCCACGGCGCCGGCGTCACCTGTCCCTGCGAGGTCGTGATGATGTACTCGCGGCCGTCGGGAGTGAATCCCCCGAGGCCATTGAAGAACAGCAGATCGCTGCGGGCGATCGCGGCGTCAGGTGCGGCTTCGGGTAAAGGGCCACGGGCAGGCGCAAGGAGCGGCACCGCAAGCGCGCCCACACCGCGTCGGGTGATCTGCTCCTCCAGCGGGCCCAGGCTGTCGGTGATGACGGCGCGGCTGACCGTCTGGAGCAGGATGCGGTCTTCGTCCGAGATCTGGTCAACGGGTCTGACGAAGATGCCGCCCGGACGCTCGGCAACATTCACCTCGCCGCCCGCCGCGATGAGTCCCATGATCTGCTCCTGAAGAAGCTGCCGGTACCCTGCGTGGTCCTCGTTCCAGATCACCAGGTCCACGGCCAGGCCCTTGAGCCGCCAGTATGCATGTGCCTGTATGAGCTGCCGCACCAGGTCGAGGTTGGCGGGATCTTCGATCCGCAGCAGCACGATCGGCAGGTCGCCGGAAATGGAGTAGCCCCACAGGCCGGATTGCCCGCGGCGGTTCCTGATAAGAACGCCGGGGTCTGCGCGCAGCGAAGGATTGGCATAGAGGACGGAGCCGGCCAGGCGGCCGTAGAGTTGCGCATCGGTCTCGGTGGCGTTGATCTGCCGCAGGAGCACCTGACTGTGCGTCCAGGCGAGATCGAAGACCCGGTCCGCGAGATGCCGGTCCTGGTATTTCTCGACGAGACCCATACAGAGTTCGCGGCTTTCTCCGATGCCGGTGACCATATGTATTGTCGCCGAGCCCTCCGGCTCAAGGGTTATGCGATGGCGGATGGCGACGATCGGATCGAGTACCGCGCCCTCCCCTCCGGTCAGAGCCGCGGGCCCGGCCTTTCCGTCCGAAACAGCGACGTCGGTCAGCGCCGCGGGCCGGGCGATGGTGTTTCCCCGTCCGATGAACCGCGCGCGGTCGGTCTCGTAGGAGACCGTGCCGGTTTCCGCCCCATGGACGACCATCAGATGGAACATCCACGGCGACTGCTCGCCCCGGGAGCGGGGCCGCCGGGTGCAGAGGATCGCCTGCCTCTGGCCGATGATCTCCGTCCGGACAAAGAGGTTGCTGAACGCGGGATGCAGCGCGTCGGCGGCAGGAGGCGCAAGGACGACCTCGGCGTAACTGGTGACGTCGATCTTCCTGCGTTTTCCGCCGCGGTTGGTGATGGTGATCCGGCGCAGCTCGATATCATCCTCAGGAGAGACGGCGATCTCCGTATGCGTGTCATACTCAAGGTCCCTGCGGCGAAACTCCGCCCTGCCCTCGGAGAATATCGCCTCATAATTCTTCGCGCGCCTGAGCGTCGGCTGATGCGCTGTCGACCAGAACTCGCCGGTCGCGGCGTCCCGGATATAGCAAAACGTTCCCTGGTCGTCGCGGGTGGTGTCTTCCTGCCAGCGGGTGACCGCGATCTCCTTCCAGCGGCTGTACCCTCCTCCGGCGTTCGTGATCATCACATGGTATCTGCCGTTGGACAGCAGCTGCACCTGGGGAAACGGCGTGTCAGGGCTGCCGAAGACGCGCACCGAAGTCTCCTGTCCGGCGGAAGCCGTATGTGATTCGGAGAGGTCGGCTGTCTGCGAATAGAATGCCGTGGCCCTCGGCACCCGCTCCTGCAGCAGGAGCATCGTCGCCTGGAACAGGGGATCCGACTCGAACCGCCTCTGCATCGGCCGGTCCAGAAGCAGATAGGCCAGGGAGAGGAAGCTCATGCCGACATGATGTGCCATGAACGACCGGACCAGGGCCCTCGACTGTTTGCGCGGCAGGCGCGAAGGAGTGTAGTCGACCGCCTCATAGAAGCCGAAGGCGCCCTCGCAGCCTTCCGCGGCGAGCCGCTGGAGGTTCAGGCATGCCTCCTCGGGCGCGACCATGAGCGCCAGGGCAGAGGCATAAGGAGCGATCACCAGGTCGTCTGCCAGCCCGCGCTTGAGTCCAAGGCCGGGAACGCCGAAGGCGCGATACTGGTAGCTCAGATGGGCGTCGATCGTGTTGTAGCCGGATTCCGAGACTCCCCAGGGCACCCCGCGTTTCCTCCCGTACTCGATCTGCCTGGCCACCGCGGCCCTGCAGGTCTCATCCAGCAGCGTGCGTTCATATGTCGGCATGACCAGGAGCGGCATGAGGTACTCGAACATCGAACCGCTCCACGAGACGAGGATCGGCTCTCCGCCCGCATTGGTGAGCAGGCGGCCCAGGGCAAACCAGCTCTCCTGCGGCAGCTGTCCCTGCGCGATCGCCACGAAACTGCAGAGCCTCGCCTCCGAGGCGAGCAGGTCGTAGTAACTCGCGTCCCGCCTCCTGCTGTCGACGTCGTACCCGATAACCAGCAAATGGCTCGCCCTGTCGAAAAGGAAATCATATTCCATGCGGCTGAGTTCGCCGCATTGCAGCACGAGCCTCTCGATGGTCGTCAGCCTCTCTGCGGCGAAATCGTTTCCCCTGCGCGCCAGTTCGCGCAGCGTCAGGATCTCATCACCGTCTGCCGCAGAGGGTGCAAGGAAGGCCAATTCCTCAAGGCTGTCCCGGCATTGGCCGGCAAAGGCACGAGCCCACGACAATAGTTGATCCCCGGCTTCCCCCTCACCTTCGCCCTCTTCCCCCGGGGGAGAGGGTACTGTTTTGCGCAGGGCCGACCCGGTGGGCCGACCCGGGATCAAAGGACGAGACATCGCCTCATCTCTTCCATTTGCAATCCCCACCAGCAGTTCCTCCGCATCCTTTGAGAGGCTGTCAAGACAGAGCAGGACGGCCCCGGCCGTTGATGGGGGGAGATCGCAGGCCGAATCAAGACCCTTCTGCAGTCGATCGATCAGGACGGAGACGCCTCCTTTGGAATGCTGCCCTGAGGCGGCGTCCCGGAGAATACCGAGTGTATCGCGCAGCCCCTCGAAGATTCGCGGACCCGGGATCGCCTGATCCGGAAGGCCGAGCAGGCCCTGTCGCAGGGTAAGCAGATGCGCCGCAAGGTTGCCGCTGTCAACGGTCGAGACGTATCGGGGCCGGAGCGGTTTGAGGGTCTGCGTGTCGTACCAGTTGTAGAAGTGGCCCCGGTGGCGTTCCAGCAACTCCATCGCGGCAAGGGCATTCGTCGTGCGGTCGAGGAGTCGGCGCGTCGAAATATAGCCGAAGTCAAGGGCAGCCAGATTCGCCAGGAGCGCAAGCCCCATGTTCGTCGGAGACGTGCGATGCGCGACCGCGGGGACAGGGTGGTCCTGAAAGTTGTCCGGGGGCAGCCAGTGGTCTTCAGGGCCGACGAAGGTCTCGAAGAAGGACCAGGTCCTTCGGGCAAGCATCCGGAGGAAGACGGTCTGGTCAGGCCTCAGGCGCGCCCCGTCGCCTGCAAGGGGCCGGCTGATCCGCCACGCGATGACAGGTGACACAAACCAGAGCAGCAGTATCGGCGCGGCCGCAACCAGGGCGGCGGGATTACCAGGCGCCTGACAGATCCCCGCCGCAACGGCGAGGAAGGGGGCAAACCACATCGTCCGCCAGGCCGAGGCAAGGCCGGTGTCCTTTTTTCGGGCCGGGTCGCCTGAAGGAACCCACTCCAGGAGACGCCGGTGCGTGACCAGCATTCTCCAGTTCGTACGCACAATCGCATCAAGGCTGAAGAACGCCTCATAGGGGAGGCAGGCGAGCGCAAACAGGACCTGGACAATATGCCTGGCAAAGGAGCTGCCGGCTGCTGCCAGATGCTGGCCGGAAAGCACATCCTCCGGCTTCTTCAACAGGTCCAGGACAGAGGACATGAGGGAGGGAATAAAGACGACCCCGAGCGCCGCGAGGGTCCAGAACCATGACGACGGGAAGGCCGTCCACCCCAGCAGGAGGAGGAGCGTCAGTGCGGAAGGCGCGAGGCTGCGCCGAAGGTTGTCGAAGAGCTTCCATCGGGACAGCCGGGACAGGGGATTCTTTTGATGCTTCCCGTCAGGGCCCGGGACGACCGACAGCAGCCAGCGCGCAAGCTGCCAATCCCCGCGGATCCAGCGATGGCGGCGGCTCACGTCAGCGCTGTAGCACGAGGGGTATTCCTCGAAGACCATCACATCACTCAGCAACCCCGCCCGGCCGTAGCACCCCTCGATAAGATCGTGGCTGAGGATCCGGTTTTCAGGGAAACGACCTGCCAGCGCCCGCTCGAATGCGTCGACTTCGTAGATCCCCTTGCCGATGAAGGAGCCTTCCTGGAAGACATCCTGGTAGACATCGGAGACCGCCCGTGTGTAAGGGTCGATGCCGGGATCGCTCCCGTACATGCGTGCATAGTGCGAGCGGTTTGTGCCGGGCAGGCTCACCCCGACACGCGGCTGAAGGATGCCGTACCCGGCAACAACGCGCCGGCTGCCTTCGTCATATCGCGCCCGGTTCAGCGGATGCGCCATGGCCCCCACAAACTGGCTCGCGGAATCGCGGGGCAGCTGGGTGTCCGTGTCAAGCGTGATCACATACTGCACGTTCGGCAGGACCCGGGTATCGCCGACGATGAGCGAAAAGCGGTCGCGCCCCCTGCCGCGCAGCAGGGAATTCAATTCCGATAGCTTCCCGCGCTTGCGCTCGTAGCCCATCCAGACCCGGTCCCGGTCGTTCCATCGCCGCGGCCGGTGGAAGAGAAAGAACGTGTCGCCCTTTGCGCTGCCGTATTTTTCATTCAGTCCTTCTATCCTCTGCCGGGCCAGCAGCAACAGCGGCTCATCCCCGGGGAGTGTCTCGTCCGGCGCATCCTGAAGATCGGTCAGGAGGCCGAAGTGCAGGTTTTCGTCGCGATTTGCGAGGAACCGCACCTCAAGTGCCTCGATCAGATCCTCGATGTTTTGGCTGCTCGTGAGCATCGTCGGGACGATGGCGAGCGTCCGAAATTCAGGGGGAATGCCCTTCGAGAAATCCATCCGCGGCAACGGCTGGGGGATCACGAGCAGGGTTGCAAGCCAGTTCACCACCGCAACCGCCAGCTGGCTGGCGCAGACCACGGAAAGGAGACCGGTTATCGCGAGCAGCCAATCCTGTGCGCCGTCGGCATGGGCCTTCGCCAGCAATCCCCCGGCGATCGCAGCGGTCAGGAGAGTGATCAGGCCGAGATAGAGGGGAAAAGGGAACCGGGAGCCCGCCTTCCGCAGGGCAGCGGAGAAAGAGAAGCGAACACGTGCCCGCTCTTCAAGCTGCGGCAATCCCCTGTCGACCAGGTAATAGCCCACGTGAGAGGCCCGGTCATCTGCGCGGTGAGCGCCTTCCCCGCTTGCCGCGCCTTCCCGCGCGAGCCGGACCGCCTCGCTAGCCACGCCGGCCTCCGACAGGCTGCCGGCCTTTGCGATCCTTTCGACCACATGGCGATAGCGATCGCGGGTCAAGAAGTCCATCCTGCCGTACGTGCCGCCGGCATCTTCACGCAGGGTCTGCTCGACAACGCTCATCGTCTCGACAAACTCCCGCCAGTCCATGGTGCCGAGGAAACGGAGGCTGCCGATGCTGTTGCTCATCGAGACCTGGTCAGCCGCCTGCTGCTGGTTTTCCGACTGCACCAGATGGTCTATCGTCAGGCTGCACTCGGAGAGCCGCTGTTCAATCCAGGTCAGGGGCATCGCCAGGGCGGGACCCTGCCCCTGAAGCCTGCGGGCGAATTCGGCAACAAACGCGCTCTTCATCGGCGGGTTCGACCGGGCCATATCCGCGATGACCAATATCAGGCTCTTGGGGTCCTTTCCCGCGGTCTCGGTAATCCGGTCCGCCCAATAATCAGCCCGGTTCCGGTCGAGCCTGTCGGCCGCGATCCGCGCCCCGACGCGGCGGAGATTTTCGATCAGGGCCAGCCGCAGCATGATCGGGATCGCCCACAATTCCCCCAGCTTCAGCACGGCGACGGACTGATACGCGGCAACAAGTCTGCTCAGGCTCTGCGGATCCAGGCGGCCGTCGCTGTGGGAGATCGTCTCCAGGGCGATGTCATAGACGCGCGGGAGTCCTGCCGAGACTCCGTCTTTCAGGCGGGGGAGCTCCCTGCTGTATCCCTTGGGCAAATGTCTCCTGGCGGTGCGGATCTGTTCCTCGATCAGGTAAAAGTTATCGAGCAGCCACTCGCCCGCAGGCGTGATCCGGCGGTCAGTCGTGATCGCCTCCATCAGCAGGCTGCGGGTACCGGTGAGAATGGATTCATTGTCAGCCAGGCGCGCAAGGAGCTGGTCAGGGGCATGACCCGTGCTCAACCGGTGCCGGCCGGCGAGGGTCCTGCCATGTTGCTCCATCTGGTCGCTGCTGAACAATTCCGATCGGAGCGGAGGCTCGCAGACAGCGCACTTTTGTTCCAGATCCGTTCCGCGGAAGCTCACGCGCACGTGAGAAAGGCTCTCGAGTATCGTCTTGTCGCTCACCTTCACGTTTGGGGGTTCCTTCTTTCCGGAAGCGAGTGGTCTCCGCTTCCCGCCGGGAGAAATCGTCTTCCGGGCATACTCCGTCCTGCCCGAAAAAAGCGCTGCTCCCGGCTGTTAGAGAATGGGTATGTGAGCCCCCGTCAAAAAGGGGGTTTGAGGTTTATATAATGGAATCCCTGAGAAGGAAAGAGAGTGTATCCACTACGGGAAGACTGACGGTAACATTCATCAAAGAATGCAGGAGGGATGCTTCTCTCATGGATAACTATACCACATAACACGCCCCTGGCGTTTGAAATGTTCCGCAGCGTGTCCGACCCCGTTGATATCATTGAAGTCTTGCCCGCGTCTTTTAGTACGGCGCGGATTGACATAAGCCGGGAATAACGGATACTATCTCAACGGAGTGCATCAGCACCCGGAATAAGAAGATGACGCAAGGAGGAGACATGTTCGGCAAAAAGACAGTGAAGAAGACCGTGCAAAAGGCGGTGAAGAAGGCGGTCAGGAAGGCGACGAAGACCGAGAAGAAGGTAGCGAAGAAGGTGGTAAAAAAGGTCGCCGCCGTCAAGAAGACCGTCGCGAAGAAGACCTCCTCTGCGGTGAAGGCGGTGAAGAAGAAGATAGCCAGGTAGGCTGCAGGAGCCGGTGCGGGAAGACCCTCGTGCCACCGAAATGCCTGAGGTGCGAACGTTCTCTTTTGTGAATAGAGAAGCAGGGAAACCGTACGGATGCCGCTGAAAAAAGCTGACGCGCTGGAGAGTGGGAAGAATGGTCGACAGTGGTGCGTCTATGTCCTCCGGTGCAGCAACGATTCCCTCTATATCGGGATCACGAATGATCTCGACAAAAGGATCGAAAGACACCGGGTCGGCACAGGCAGCAAGTTCGTACGGTCGTGGAGACCCTTTGAACTGCTCAAGACGATACCGTGCGAGACCGCCGGAGAGGCGAGAAGGCTCGAATACGATCTGAAGAGACTCACCCGGCAGAAAAAGATTGAAGCCCTCGGGCTTCGGATGGGCCGGCAAAACGGGAACGCCCACCATGCGGGCGGCAAGCCTTTTTCCAGTTGAGCCATCCCTATGTAACAATCCCCGGCGCTACGATGCATTCAGGAAGGGGGAGCAGGTTAAACAGAGGGAGCAACGCAGGCTGGCGACATAGACCGGACCTGATCCTCCGCAGGTTCCTCTTATTGTTCTTTGGGCGGTCCCTTTCTGAAGACCAGGACAGCCGTCAAGATGCATGCCGTCAGCACCAGCAATACCCACTTGTACGGCACTTCGTAGTATGACGTGATCAGGTACTGGATCACGATGACGTTCGCGATCACTATCAACTGCTTTATCATGTACTCCTCCTCTGATGGCGCCCGGCCGTCTCCCTGTCTCTTGCATCGAAAAAGATTCTGTCCCTGTTTTTACCCTTTTGCACCACCTGATGGGGATATCCCGCTGCAACGCTCCGGCTATTTACGGCATGCCTGAAGCTTAATCCATTATCTCCCGTATCGTCAAGAATAGGATCTGTCCCCTTTTCAGTTATACAAGCCGCTTATGTGGCCAATCCAATTTTTAGTCGGAGCAATAAGCCGGTTGACAAACGATCTTGACTGGGAGTATTTTACGGCATGTTCAGGAGGCACCTGCAACTGGAATTATGAGGCTGTGGAAAAGTGGCAATCAAAGATAAATATTTCTCTTATTGGGGAGGATTCAGCAATGATGATTGCACGTGGATTATTCGGCAGGACTCGTTTTGCGGCTATTGCCGCAGCAGTACTAATCCTTTTTGTTGCCTCATGCAGTTCCAACAATAACCACAGTGATGAGAAGTATGGGGGTGAAGGCGGAGGGTCATCCCAACTGGCGGTGAGCGCCTTTGTCTACGTTGCAAGCCAGGCCGCTGAGGAGAATTGTGAGCACGGTGACACCTCTGCATGCAAGATTGCATTCGCTGTAGATCCAAATTATAAAAGTCAATATACCGCCGAGCAGATCAAATCGATGCTGAACAAAATGGCGGATCAATTGTCGAGTATTGAAACACAGCTTACGACCATTACGGGGCTTCTTGACAATTTGTCGACGCAGCTGAATATATCGGTGGCGGATCTCAAACTTGACAATGCCCAATCCGACGCGGCGAAGTATATGCATTTCATCCAGGCCGCATTCAATGCCCTTCGCAATGACGATTTCTCGGATGCGAAAATCGACCCAAAGCTGTATGTCAGTTCGGCAATGACCAACAATGTGTCAACCAACCCATGGGACGTCCCGTCGAATCTTGAACAACTGCATTTATTAATTGTGGATCCCACTTCTACGGGTTTGTTCACAAAAATGGGGGATTACATCGAAACCAAATGGCAAGGCCAGGCACCCTCTTACGATGATGCCATAAACACTTATCTGTTTATGGAAAACTATTTCGGTTATCTCCTGACAGAGGAGGGAAAAGGCTTAAGCGTCGTAGCGGCATGCTACAATTATCTCTCTATCTACCCTGATGCCGATATCTCCAGCCATCTTCTCTACAAAGATTTCAACAGTTTTGTGAAATATTCTTATAAGCCGATGCTAGAGAAACAAATCCAGGTCTTTCTCCAACATGTGGAAAGTTACATAGCCGCCGTGTCTGATGTCGATAAACCCGGAGAAGACAGCAGCACGCAAAAAAAAGATATAAAGAGCTGGACAAGCGTCGTGCTGAAAAGGGCCGATCTGATGGCGGCATGGGCAAGGACGAGTCTTAATAATATCGGGGCTACTTCCTCAGGCACACCCGTCTTGCTGACCGTCCGAATCATCGGTGAGCCCGACAGAAGCACGCTGCTTTATAATAACGGCCCGGTCAAGGATGAGACAAGCGGCAAGCAATACGGCATAGACAAGTCATGCCTTGGATCGGATGGGAACACGGCAGATTACAGACAATGGCCGACAAGAAAACCCTATATTCAATTCCCTTTGCACCCCGAGGCTGCACAGGGCAGCGTCCTATCGCGAGGGGCCATCAAAGGGGCGAATTCTTTTTATATGCTGAAATACGTGCTGACCGATAACGACCTGAAATCGGTTCAAACGGGGCAGCGGGTGATTAATCTTCCGGACTGGCTCGGTGACGTAATAATGACCGTCGACAAGGTCGGCCCCGATGGGAATGCCCCTCAAACCGGGGGGCAGGCGATGCTTTTCGGCCACGCCACGATTGTTTTGAAGGAAGCCGCGGCGCGGCGGGGAATCTGGACTATTGTGACGCCCGCTGACATCACTAATGACAGCATTGACAATCTGACTAAAACACATGGAGGGACAGTTAGATTCCCGCACGACATCGAGTTACATGTATATGCAGACCCACACGCCTCGACAAAGTCTACATGTGATCCAATTGGTGATTGCTGGAACCAGTATTATATATACGGCGACGGGTATTTTAATGTAAAACTCCAGGGTTTATATCATTTCGAGGGGTGGGGTGATGTGCCCGCGTCGAAGATTCAGACGCTTATCACCGGAAAGAAAACGGATACGATTGACGAGTCATTGTCGGCCAAAAATGGAAGCTACAGTATGGAACTGCTATATTCCTTGCTTTATGGCAGTAATACATTTACGTCGTCGAAATTCACTGACCAGGGAAACGTAACTTTGGCCGTGCAGTCGTCCGACACTCTGCCTGAAGGTGATGTCACTGTCACTGTCGAACCAAGAATAAAGTTGTATTGGAATAAGAGCAAAAGTGACAACGGATTCGGGACATGCACGTTCGCCGGCACGACCGATTTTCGTCTTGGCAGTCTCGTGTTTCAGGTAATGTAAATAGAACAGCAACGCTATCAAGAAAAGGGTCGGAGTCTTCTCCGACCCTCTGATTTTCATGGTGTCTCATCGGGGGTTATTTCATCGGGTGACAAATATCATCCGGTGTAAGTTTCAAATTAAATAAGAGACAAGAAAAGGGGACACCTGTCCCCTTTTCAGTTCTCAGCCATTTTCTTACTCGTGCTCGTGGGGTCAGGTCTTTGATCTTGGATTCGCTTTGTTCTTGTCATTTATGATGCCGCTTATTGTTGAGTAGTGTAGCCCGAGATAATCGGCAACCTCTCTCTGGCTGTATCCATGCTTCTCTATCGCCGCCCGTATCTGCCTGTCTCTTGCATGCCGCCTGTCTCTGGCTCTCTCTGTACATATGTCCGTCAGTTTCGGCCTGTTTGCATATCTTTGGCTCTTCGGAATCTCGCGTATATCCCGCTGACCCTTTATATAGCTACTCAAGGTTTCAACGAAGGTATCCGCCCCTAAGATGCTCCCACCCTTAATCTCCGTCCATATGGTGGCTTTTCCTATCCCGGCTTTCACAAATTCCCGGTATCTCCCCTCTGCCTCTCCCTTCCTGGCGCTGAATTGACCCAATACCCAGTCCGGCGTCAAACACGGATGCGGTTTCTCTACGCCCGCTGTCCCCCTGTAGCTGCTCCACTTCCATCCCCCCGGTTTCTCCACCGCTTTTGCCCGCACCGGATTTAATACCACGTATCTGCAGACCTCAAGCAGATGGCTTTCCCTTTCAATCAGTATGGCCTTATATCTGCCCTGAAAGATATGGCCGACCCGGTGATGTCTTCTGTTATATGCCTGCGTATAGATACCGTTTAGCTGTCGCATGCCCTTCGACAGGTTTCCATCAGGTGTCTCTATGATCAGATGATAATGATTGTTCATCAGGCAGTGGGCATGGCATAGCCAGTTGAAGCGTCCATTGGTCTTCGAGAGGATATCAAGGAAGGCCTGTCTGTCTTCGTCGTCCTTGAATATGGATTTTCGCGCATTGCCCCGCGAGGTTATGTGATAGAGGGCTCCGTCGTATTCTATCCGCAGCGGCCGCGCCATGCCTTCACTATAGCAACTTCTTCTTGACTATTCAAGATCAAAGACCTGACCCCACCATTTTCTTTGTATAAAAAAAGGGGACTGTCCCCTTTATTCAGTCCAAGTGGAATTCAAAATGGGCCGGGCAGCCTTAGATTATAAGAGGAAAACAAGGGGATCAGGAGGAAACAAGGGGGTTAGCTGGCGCAAGGGCCTATATGGATAAGGGAGTCTTCGCCTCCCTTATAACCCTCCGCGCAAGGCATGCATTCCTCCCCGTGACAAGCCACGGGGTATCCTGCAAAGATATTCATGAATACCTCAGGTGCGGCGAAGAGAGGGTAGCTGATGACATGAAACGCAAAAAGACTCTTTTTACGAACGTATTACTGCGGGCTCTTGACAGGGTGGCCTTTAATGGGTGACCCCCTTTTCCCTATTTGTATTGCAGCCTGAGCGGCCGAGCCATTCCCCTCATCCTATCTCTCAGCAAGCCGATATGAACTATCCTGATGTCCAATGTCAAGGGCTGACCCCTTTGTCTGCTCACTAGTGCGTACCACTTGCTGGATAGATTAGGCTTGCAGTCAATGAACCCTCTTGTAAATGTGACATAGCCACGGGAGCCCCCTCATCACGAACAGAATGACAATTGACCACGCTAATGCCGAACCCACCCCGATAATGAGAAAATTGCCGACATCCCCAAAGCCACTACCAAAGAGGAGAGAACCGTTGAGTAGAATATAGAGACCAACACCGGGGTAAAGAAAGAACGAAATACTCTGTTGGAAAAGGCTTCCGCTCTTGGGAGGCATCATGGCGTATACAAGCACGGCGGTGATCGTGCAGCAAACAGCTGCTACAACCCAAGTGCGCAGATTCAAACTGGAGTTCCCTCCTTTTTATTTATTGCTGCTATAACGCGCAAGGTAAGCGGTATGGCAAAGCCGTGTCCGTCTTGAGCGATTTGATACTCATTAAGGCCCCCCCTGAATCATACCCGAAACAGGTATGATTCAGGGACCCAAATCCATTCCCAAAGGAGGCCTTGATGAGATTTTACACCAAGCAGCACAAATTTTACTGCGGCATCGATCTGCACGCCAGGACCATGTACCTCTGCATCATGGATCAGGAGGGAAAGATTCTGCTGCACCGGGATATCAAAACCAATCCCGATATCTTTCTGAAGACCATTGCTCCATACCGTGAGGACATTGCAGTAGCCGTAGAATGCATCTTCACCTGGTACTGGATCGCCGATCTGTGCACTGAGGAAGGCATTCCCTTTGTCCTGGGACATGCCTTATACATGAAAGCCATCCACGGAGGAAAGGCCAAAAACGACAAGGTGGATGCCTATAAAATAGCAGCTCTGCTCCGAGGAGGCATGATGCCGATGGCCTATGTCTATCCCTCCGAGATGCGCTCTACCAGGGATCTCCTAAGACGTCGCACCCACCTTGCGCGAAAGAGGGCCGAGCTCATTGCTCATATCCAGAACACTAATCATCAATATAATTTTGATGATATGGGCCGAATTTCAAGGAAGTGCGACAGAGATAAAATAGGACCTGCCGACCGTTTCACTGATCGTAGCGTAAAGAAAAGCATAGAGCTCGATGTTGCCCTCATTGAGTATTACGACAAGCTGCTTACCGACCTCGAACATGAAATCTCTCGCATAGCAAAGGGGCATGATGCCGATTCCTATTTCCGCCTCCGCTCGATTCCCGGCATCGGAAGGATTCTCGGCCTAACCATTCTCTATGAGATCCATGACATCAAACGGTTCCCCCGAGTCCAGGATTTCGTGTCCTATTGCCGGCTCGTTAAATGCGCCAAAGAATCGGCAGGCAAGATCATCGGCTCTTCAGGCAAGAAGATCGGAAATGCTCACCTTAAATGGGCCTTCTCCGAGGCTGCCGCTCTTCTTCTGAGATGTAGCGCCGATGCCAAGGCATACAGGCTCAAACTTGCAAGGAAACACGGAAAAGCCAAATCTATGACCATCCTTGCACATAAGCTTGCGAGATCGGTTTATTACATTCTTACTCGAAAGGAGGTGTTCAACCCGAATACCTTTTTTATGCGTTAAGCTTCCGGGCGAGCCTGTGCGTCTAACTGGTTCCATGTGGGTGAAGTCCGATGAGATGCCCTTTCTATACATGATATGTATGGGCCAAGACCCATGGTGGCATCATGGAATGATATGCCCGGAACCTTCGGCGATTGATTAGGACGCCCGGAAAATAAAATGCAAGGTTGCATAAGGTTCTGCCCCTTACCCGATCCTGATACTAACTGGAAAAGGCCCGCGCCAAAACCAGACCTTTGAATAGGACGGCATAAGGGTTCTGAATTGTTTCCAGGCCGCAGGGAATAAGACCGACTGGTCTCCCTGCTGTCGTCATCCCGGGCCGACCCAGGATGGCTATTGAGCCTCGATAAGTGTTTGGTGCAGATCTGAGATCTGACGCCGCGATTGAAACCAAGTCGGAACCGAATGGCAATCTGATTATTTGGGGAAATCTTTTATTCTGATTTCCGATTGGGACCGCTTGTCCCTTGACTTAGCGGGGCCTTATAAGTGTTATCTGTTCTCCCTTTTTCACTGAAAATAATAGACTTTCAGATTTCTTTTTGGGATAAAGTTCTTAATATGAGTTTCATATTGGGTTTCACTGGTTTTTGTTAATTTGTGATCAAAACAGAGTCCGAGTTTTGCTTTCTCGTTCTTCTCGATCTTCAAGTGAAAGTCCTTAATCGGTGTGCGCCAATTCTTTGCCGTGTTCAAGATATAGCCAACAATGCTTACTGATATCGGCCTTATATTTGTCAGTGTCTGTTTCATCCATCTATTAGTTTCATCAGAGATGCAAGCATCCTTATACAAATATGATGACTTGTCGTCAATATAAGGACTATCGACCATTGTATAGCCCCACCAGGGCGTATAGGTATGTCTTATCGCTGTCGTTTTCTTTGCTGGGAAAGTTTGAGTCCAGTGATATCTTTTAGAAACCGTCCAGAGAGGATAGCCATCCTCGTTCACAAGACCAGCTTTTTTGAGAGCTTTTTGGCCTTTGTCCGCTAAATTGAAATAAAACTCCTTATAGAGAGGGTGACTATACCCGCCAAAATCATAAATCGATATTCCCATATGTTTAAGCACTGCTGATTGATCTTTGCCGTTAAGTAAAGCACGGACTTCAGAACTATACTTTATTTTGTTGCCATTTACTTCGACCACAAAATCGTCGAAAGGTAGTCCTCTTTGAGCATCTTCCGCAGTGTATTCAGGTACAGGAAATGCCACTTCAATGGAAATGTCCTTATCTGAGTGATTCTTGAATACATAAGAAACTTCGACCTTCTTTAGGCTGATAAAAAGGTCTTCATTTTCAATAGAAATGTTTTTCTCTTTTTTGAATTGAATGCCTGATGCTGATATCTCGGCTGCTGAGTCGTTTGCGATGTTGTCCCGTTCTTCCGTTGAAGTAAGAAGGCCCCCTGCTGCATGATTCTAAGCGGCGGCCTCCTTTCCGTCAAGAGATTTCCTCTGCAAGACAGCGACCAGTCTCGGCAGCTCCTTGTATCCC
>JAKAHR010000005.1 GCA_021825365.1 Nitrospirota bacterium
CTTGACGGCCTCGCCGCCTCGGTGATACCCTTTCTCATGGTGGTGTCTCCTTTTCCTTGTTGTTTGGTCGCAACTTGAAAAGGATACACCGCCTTCTATCTATTTACACACTTTTTGATTGTAGCCCACACGGACTGAGAGAGGGTCTGGGGGCCAAGGATTTCCAGGAGATCGTCAACATAAGTCCGGTAATGCCTCTTTGCGTCCCCTGTCCTTGCGGCCTTTGTTGCCGCGACGCGAGAGATGAAGTAGCCGAGCGGGAGACGGGTGCGAGGGTTGTTTATGGGGTCAGGGGCGTTAAAAATGGCGTACGAGCTTCCATGCTCCGCAAGGAGCCGGCTGGTGCGGTACCTGCTTTTGTTCCGGGCGCTTCCACCGAAGACGACCTTCGGGAAGTACTTCCCGATGATCTCGGCGGTGACCTGCATGTCGTGGTTGCCGGGCATATAGACAACGCGCTTCTTTTCGGAGACCGCCACGATGCTTTTCACTATCTCCTGATTGTGTCTTGCCGTGAGGATCTCATCAAATGTCGGAGGCGCCTCATCCACCGGGCAGACCCAGTTGTCCATCGTGTCCCCCAGGAAGATGACCTCTTCCACTTTTCGGTCGGCGGCAAGGCCCCTCAGAAACAGGGCAAACTCCTGCGCCTCGTCCTCTCCGAGCCACTCATAGACAAACTGACCGCCGAGACTCCTCCCGGCGCCCATATGGATATCACTCACATAGATTCTCGTCCCCATCGTCCCTCCTTTTCCCGATGCCGCGGCACGGCGGCTTTCTTACTTCCCTGAAGTCCGGCCCGCAGCCATGCATACGGCGAAGCACGACTTCGCCGGCTGACAAATGAGATAAGAATATCACTCGATTGGATAACAAGGCAGGCCCCGATTCCCCATGTGCCGATCCTCCGAAAGAGATAAGGATAGGACAATATTAAAGAGGCGGCTCAGCCGAAGTCAACAGAAAAAAACAGGCCTTCGAAGAGGGACAGGCGGAGGGATAAGGGCGTCCCCCCCCCGCTACTTCACGATCACCGTCGGGACAACGGACATCCCCACCCGCAGGACGCGGTCCTTGTCCGTACCCTTCTCAAAGACGACCTTCACCGGGACCCTCTGCACCACCTTCACGAAATTTCCGGTGGCGTTCTCGGGCGGGAACAGGGAAAAGGCGGCACCCGTCCCTGCCATGATGCTCTCGACCTTGCCCTTGAACACCCTCCCCGGAAAGGTATCCACCCTGATGTCAACGCCCTGCCCCGGCTTCACCTTCTCAAGCTGGGTCTCCTTGTAATTGGCGACGACCCAGATGTCGGACAGGGGCACCACCGCCATCAGCGGCTGGCCTGCCTGAATCTGATTGCCGCGTTCAACCGACCTCTTTGTCACGTATCCATCCACAGGCGCACATATCTTTGTATACCCCTGGTTGAGTTCAGCGGTCTTGAGAGTCGCGTCACGCTGGGATATCACCGCTGACTGCGACAGGACCGAAGACTCCGTCTGCCTGATCACCGCCTTCTGCGTTTCGAGTGACGCCTCCGCCTGCCTGAGCTGGTCTCTCGCGGCCTTCACCTGAGCGACCGCGACATCATAGGCGGTGCGGGTCCGGTCGAACCTGTCCTTGGGGATCGCCTCTTTCTCTATCAGTCCCCGGGCGCGCTGCAGGTCGAGATCGGCCTGTCTCAGATTCGCCTCCTGCAGGGCAAGGTTGGCCCTGGCAGCCTCGACGCGATATCCGAACTCCTCAAACTGCCGCTTTGCAACCTCGACGCGCTTTTCCGCCTCCTGCCGTTTTGCCTTCTCGGCGTTCAGGCCCGAGCCGGCCTCTTTCACCCGCACGTCATAGTCGGTCTCGTCGATCTCGACCAGGAGGTCTCCCCTTTTCACGAGCGCGTTGTCATCAACCAATACCGTCTTGACCGTGCCCGGCACCCGTGAGGCGATAGCATGAATGCGGCCCTCGATAAAGGCATCGTCAGTCGATATATGCGTGCTCTTGTACTGAAGGTAAAAGAATATGACAACGCCTCCCAGGAGGGCCAGGAGGACGAATACGCCCACCGCCATCTTTCTGCGGCCGCCGTTGTTCGCCGGTGTCTTTGCCTCTTCATCCATTATCTGTATACCTCCGTCAGGTCTTCCCCGATCGCATAGAAGACTGCTATCGAGTATTTTCCCAGGTCATAAACTGCGCGGTAATAATTCGTCTCGGCGACCGTAAGGAGCGTAACCGCGTCGAGCACCTCTGTCGCCGTACCGACCCCTTCGCTGTACCGCACCCTGTTGATCCTGAGGTTCTCATCAGCCTGCTGCATCGAGTTCCTGGTGACAGCTACCCGGTCTCTGGCGGAACGCGCCTCAAGCACGTACCGCTCGACCTCAAGCCTGATGCCCTCCACGATCCTCCGGCGGTCTTCCCGGGCCCGGTCCCTCTGATGAACGGTCCTGGCGACATCTGCCGCCGTGCTGCCGCCGCTGAAAAGGTTGACCCTCACCCCGAGGATCAGCGACCAGTTTGTCTCGTGCACCTGGTACCGGTTGTCCGCATAGTCGACTCCGCCCTGCGCAAATATCCGGGGATAGTATTCAGCCTTCTTCGCCCTTTCCTCGAAGTCGAGGGATTTCAGGGCCGAATCGACGATGAGGAGTTCCGCCCGCTTCTTCTCGGCGGTTTCCCAGGCCTTTTCAAGGGGCAGGCCCCTGACAGCCTCGGACAGCCCCGCCAGGTCCTCCTCCCTGAGATCAACCGCCTGAACGTCTGTTCCGAGGGGCCTTTGAAGCGCATTGTTCACCCGGGAGGCATTTACTGAGCGGAGATTCTCCGTCTGGAGCCTTCGCTGCCGGGAGTCCGATAACCTCACTTCCGCCTGGAGGAGATCGTTCTTCGTGATCACCCCTGCCTCATACATGCTGGCAGCATCCCTGCTGTGGGCCTCCAGCCGCTCCACCTCCCTGCCGGCGACCATGACCATCCTCTCAGACTCCAACAGGTCGAAGAAGGCGAGCGCAAAATCGATCGCAGCCAGGTTGCGGATCCGTTTCGTGTCGAACTTCCTGCTGTTGACCTTTTCCCGGGTCGCCTCATACCGGGATGAACTCCCCCTGAAGTCGTATACAAGCTGCTGCACGCTGAGACTGTAGGCGATGAAATTGCGCTCAGCCGTCGGCACCGAGACCGTGCCGAATACCGCCCCCGGCTGGTAGGCGAGCGCGGTGCCGTTCGCCTCGGCATTCACCGAGGGCAGCAGCCTGGCCCGGTCGATCAGCGCCTCGTCACCGGCGATCGACTCATCCGCCAGAGACATCTTCACGAGCCTGCTCTTTTCGACAGCCTCGCGGATACCCTCGCCGAGGGTCAGTGCCCCTGCGGACGCGGAGGCGGCCCAGAGGTGAATCAACACCATCATCGTTATCGTGATTGACAGTCTCCGGCTCTTCAGGGCTGCGAACGCCGCTTCCGATACATAACTCCCCCTCTCCCCTCTTACCTCAAGAGGGGGCACACCTTGTGGTGCGTCCTGTGGTCCGTCCGCCGAAAGACATCTCCTTTTACTCATACCGCAAGGCCTCGATCGGGTCGAGCAGCGACGCCTTATACGCTGGATAAAAGCCGAAGAAAATCCCGACAACACCCGAAAACCCGAAGGCAAGGACGACTGACCCCGGAGAGATGACCGTATCCCACCCGGCAACGACCGACAATATCTCCGCTGTCGCCACTCCGAAGATCACCCCGATGATCCCGCCGATGAGGGAGAGGATGAGCGCCTCGATGACGAACTGAAGCCTGATGTCCCAGGTCTTTGCGCCGACCGCCATGCGTATGCCGATCTCCCTGGTCCGTTCCGTGACCGATACGAGCATGATGTTCATGATGCCGATGCCCCCCACGAGGAGAGAGACCGAGGCGATCGCGCCCAGCAGGATCGTCATCATCTTCGCCGACTGCTCGGAGGCCTGGAGTATCTGCGTCAGGTTTCTCACACTGAAGTCGTTGTCCTGCATCGGCCCGATGTGGTGGCGCTGCTTCAGGAGATCCGTCACCTGCCGCTCTGCCGCATTCATACTTTCAAGGCTGACCGCCTGGATATACATCATCCGGATCATCCCGGGGAAGGAGGTGCCGAAGAGTTTCTTCTGCGCCGTCGTCACCGGGATATAGACCACGTCGTCCTGGTCATGCCCGCCGGGGTCCTGTCCCTTGGACTCCAGGACGCCGACGACCGTGAAAGGCACGTTCTTTATCCTGATGACCTCACCGACAGGGTTGATCGCTCCGAAGAGGTTGTCGCCGACGGTCTGGCCGAGCAGGCAAACCTTCGACGCGCTCCGAACGTCCTGGTCGGTAAAGACCCGTCCCATCGAAATGGCCCACTCGCGGGCCGTGAACATGCTGGGAGTCGTGCCGCTCACCCCGGTCGACCAGTTCTGATTTCCGTAGACGAGCTGGGCGACCCCGTTGAGCACGGGCGCCACCGCAGAAACAGCCGGGCACTCCTTCTGTACCGCCTCCGCATCGGCGAGCGTGAGCGTCGACTGCGTCCCTGCGCCCATCCGCACCCCGCCGGCCGTGGTCGCTCCCGGGAAGACCATCAGGATGTTGCTGCCGATGCTTGATATGAATTCGGAGATCTTCTTGCTCGCCGCGGTGCCGACCGCAAGCATCGCGATCACCGCGCCGACACCGATGATGATGCCGAGCATCGTCAGGGCGGACCGCATCTTGTTCACCCGGAGCGCCCTGAGGGATATGCTGACGATCGAGGGTACGTTGATCATGACTGTTTCACCGTTTCGTCGCTCACGACGACGCCGTCCCTGAAGAATATCCGCCTCCTGCTGAACTCGGCAATGTCCTTTTCGTGCGTCACGAGGATGACCGTGATACGGGACTCCTCGTTCAGTCTGACGAGGAGCTCCATGATCTCGATGCTCGTCTTTGTATCGAGGTTCCCGGTCGGTTCGTCCGCGAGGATGATCGGGGCCTGGTTGACGAGCGCGCGGGCGATGGCGACCCTCTGCTGCTGGCCGCCTGACAACTGGTTGGGGTGATGGTCTTCCCTGCCCGCCAGACCTACGGTCGCAAGGGCCGCCGAGGCCCGCTGCCGCCTCTCCCTTGCGGCGATGCCGTCATAGAGCATCGGCAGTTCGACATTCTCGACGGCAGAGGTCCTTGATAACAGATTAAAGCCCTGAAACACGAAGCCCAATTTCCTGTTCCGTATCGTCGCCAGTTCGTCCCTGTCCCTATGTGCAACGTCTATCCCCTCCAGCAGGTAACTCCCGCTTGTGGGTCTGTCGAGACATCCGAGGACGTTCATGAATGTCGATTTTCCCGAGCCCGACGGTCCCATGATCGCGATGAACTCACCCTTTTCTATGACGACGGATACATCCTTCAGGGCGTTCACTTCCACATCCCCGAGGCTGTAAATCTTGTCTATGTTCCGCGTCTCGATAAGTGCCATATCAAAAGCGCATGCGCGGCGCCTGCCCCTCGGTCTTCGGTTTTGCGAGAGACTCCACGATCAATTCCTGCCCCTCCCTGATAGTGTCGGAAGCCAGCTCCGTATAATTTCCGTCGCTGATGCCGGTCGTCACGCCGATGCGTTTGGGTTTATTGTTTTCGATCACCCAGACACCGCTGCCGCCGGTACCCTTTTCTCTCTTTTGTTCGCCCTTGCCGCGCCTTTCCGTGGGCCTGAACCGCAGGGCGGCGTTGGGGATCCTGACAACGTCTTTCTTGCTGTCGATGACGATCGTCACGTTTGCGGTCATGCCCGGCTTGAGCTTCAGCTCGGGGTTGGCCACGTTGATGACAACGTCGTAGGTGACGACGTTCTGCACGCTGATCGGCGCATTCCTGATCTCGGATACGCTGCCCTTGAAGGGGCTGTCCGCGTAGGCGTCAACGGTGAATTCCACCGGCTGACCGACCTTGATCTTTCCTATGTCAGCCTCGGCGATGCTGCTGTCTATCTGCATCTTGGTCAAGTCCTGCGCAATGTTGAAAAGTGTGGGCGTCTGAAAGCTGGCTGCGACCGTCTGGCCGACATCCACGTTCCTTGAGACGACGGTGCCGTCCACCGGCGAGAGGATGCGGGTATACCGGAGGTTCGTCTCGGCCGTCCGGAGGGCGGCAGCCGCCTGCTCCTGCTGCGCCCTGTTCGCATTCGCCTGGGCCCGGGCTGCTTCGTAATTCGTCTCTGCGGTATCGAGTTCCTGACGCGCGACGAGGTTCTTTGCAAAGAGCTGACGGTTGCGCTCCAGCGTCCGCTGCGTGTCCACAACGGACACCTCGGCCTTGGTCAGGTTAGCCTTCGCAGAGAGGAGATTCGCCCTCGCCTGGTCGACCTGGGCCTCGAACAGGGCCGGGTCTATCTGGGCGATGAGCTGCCCCTTCTTCACCCGGGAGTTGAAGTCAGCGTATATCGCCTTGACCGTCCCGGAGACCTGGGTGCCGACAAGGACCGTGGTGACCGCATTCACCGTACCGCTGGCAGTCACGCTGGCAACGATGTCCCCCCGGGTCACCTTGTCCGTCCTGTATTGCGGTCCGCCCCCATTGCCGCGGAGCAGGAAGAAGGCCCCTGCACCCAGAATCACGAGTATCACGATGCCGATGAGTATCTTTTTCATTTCCTAGGCCCTGTCCCTTTCACCCTGCGTGTTCATTCCACACGACCGTTAACCGAATCACCGATCAATGCGATTGTCCCTTGCCGGTAACCGAGACGCGGGACTCAGGCGCCTGCGCTGCGGTCCCGGAGACAAAGATACCCACGAATTCGCGGATAACCTCATCCTTCCGGGCAAACCGATGCTTCCTGTCGGCCATGAATTCCTCGGACGTAAAATAGGAAAAGAACATGCCGAGGAACGCCCGGGAGGTGATCACCGGGTCAAAATCCCGCAGCACGCCGCTCTCCTGCAATCCCCGGAAATACGAAGCGAGCGTGCTGATCATCTCTGCGACAAAGTTATGCTGGATCTCCCTCACCTTCGCCGGATAGGAATGTATCTCTGAATGCATGTTCCTTATGAGTCCGCTTCGGGCGGAAAGCCTTTCGAGATAGCGAACCGCTATCAGGGTCAGCGCCTCCCGGTAGTCGAGGTCTTTCAGCTCCGGCAAGAGCCCCTTCAGCGCCGGAAGAAAGGAATGCCTCTTGATCGTCTCCTCAAACAGCCGCTCCTTCGAGGAGAAGTGTCTGAAGAGGGTCAGCTCCGCCACCCCCGCCTTCTTCGCGATCTCCTTGGTCGTTGAGCCGAGGAAGCCCTTCTTCGAAAAAAGGCTCAGGCCTGCATCCAATATCCTGTCCCTGGTGTCCCGTATCATTCGCTTGGTTCTCATTAATGTTAGCGCTTACTTACATTTAACTATAGGCAAATGTCGGCCCGTTTGTCAAATAGGCCACCCTCCCCCCCCCGCCGGCCGCATCAGACCATCGGCGGAATACCTTTGTTGCGAAAGATCGCGGAAAGGAGGTAGTATAAAATCATGATTGACGTTTTTCATGAAGCGCCACGGATGTCCCGGTCCGACAGGTCCCGGTGATATGAGCAAGGTAGGCCGTTCCTTTCTGTTGAAGCGTCTGCTCCCGGTCTTTGCCCTTCTCTTTCTCGTCGTCGGGCTGTATGGCGCATTCGGCTTCGACGACCTCGGTTCTGCGGAGCAGAACAGGGCCCGCCTCCTTGCATATCTTATCAGGGAGGAACTCGTCACCCATCACTTCACCCACAAGAAGATCGACGATGCCTTCTCCAAAGACGCCTTCGGTCTCTACATCAAACAACTCGACCCGCAGAAGAGATTTCTGCTGAAGGGGGATGTCGCCAGCCTCTCCTCGTATGAATCCCTGCTGGATGATGAGCTCAATTCAGGCAGGATCAAGGCCGCGTCCCAGGGAGAGGAGATCTTCAAGAGGCGGCTTACGGCCGTCCAGGGGATGATCAGAGATCTCCTTTCAAAGGATTTTGATTTTTCCTCCACCCGCTCCGTTGAGACGGATCCGGACAAGCTCGATTTCTGCCAGACGGATGCCGAATTGAAGGAGCGCTGGCAGCAGGTCCTCACGTATCAGGTGCTCAACCGGTACCTCACCATGCTCGAAGATAATGAACAGAAACAGAAGGCAGGGGATGCCGGTGAGAAACCCGCCCCCAAGCCGCAGCAAAAGGACGCGCGCGAAAAACTCCTGAAGAGCTATGAGACAGCGCTGGCGAAGTCTCTCCACGAAAAGGACTCCGACGCCTATAACCGTCTTTTTAATGCGGTTGCGCATGCCTTTGATCCGCACACGGACTATATGCCCCCTTCCAACAAGGAGGAGTTCGATATCAGCATGAAGGGCTCGCTTGAGGGAATCGGCGCCACGTTGAAAGAGGACGACGGGTATATCAGGGTCGTCAACATTATGCCCGGCAGCCCTTCCTACCGCCAGGGCAAGCTGCAGGTGGATGACATCATCCTCAGAGTGGCTGAAAAGGACAAGGCCCCCGTCGATCTCACGGACATGAGCCTGACCGATGCGGTAAAGCTGATCAGGGGAAAGAAGGGGACAGAGGTGAAGCTGACGGTCAGGAAGACGGACGGCAAACAGATGATCATCCCGATTGTGCGGGACGTCATCAAGCTTGAGGACGCCTCCGCAAAGGCGACCCTCCTCCCTGCAGACAAAGACGGCAGGACATTCGGGTACATCAAGATTCCCTCGTTCTATCGTGATTTCGAGGGCGCCAGACACGGCGGCTCCGGCCGGAATGTGACGGACGATGTGCGCTCGGAACTCAGGAAGTTCGCCTCCGCCCGGATCAGCGGCCTCATCCTCGATTTGAGGAACAACGGCGGAGGGGCCCTTACGGACGCGGTGATGACGACCGGCCTCTTCGTCAAGACAGGTCCGGTAGTGCAGATCAAGGGCAGCGGAGGCAGGATGAGCGTCCTCTCTGACGATGACCCCGAGGTCGAATACACGGGGCCTCTCGTCGTGCTCGTCAACAAGATCAGCGCCTCTGCATCCGAGATCCTTGCTGCGGCCCTGCAGGATTACGGCCGGGCGGTCATCATCGGCGGTGAGCACACCCACGGCAAGGGGACGGTCCAGTCGATCGTTGACCTCGACGACAGGATACCTGTCGCTGCGGCGGAAAAATACAAACCCCTCGGCGCCCTGAAACTCACGACGCAGAAGTTCTACCGGATCAGCGGCGAATCAACGCAGTACCGCGGGGTGATCCCGGACATCATCGTTCCCGACCGTTTTCAGGGGCTCAAGAGCGAGGAGCAGACTCTCGATTTCGCCCTGCCCTGGGACACCGTCAACCCGGTCCCGTATGATACGTGGAAGGGTATGGCGCCGAATATCCCGGGGCTGAGGGAAAACAGCCTGAAACGCGTCGCCGCGAACAGGGAGTTCCAGGACATAGTCAGGATAAACAAGCTCATCCAGGACCGCAGGAAGAAGACCCTCCAGTCTCTCAATATCGACGTCGTCCGCAAGGAGCGTGAAGAATCGAAGATAGAGGATTCAGAAGAAGCGGGCATGCACGGCAAGCCGAAGGACAAGAAGCATTCGGGGGAGCCTCTGACAAAGGAAGAGCGCGCTGCCGCCTGGAGCAGGGAGGTCAGGGAGGATGTCTATGTCCAGGAGGGGATGGCCGTTCTCCTCGATATGCTCGCGTCCGCTGAGAAGACCGCCCGGAACTGACCGGCCCCGCCGTCGATTGCTGCAGGATCGACCGCCCCTGCCTCATTGAATACCTCTCCGGAAATGCATTATCCTAGTTGATGGAAACGCGCTCCGCGGGGAAGGTTAGGCTCTTCCGTGCGCCCCTCAATCACCGGGGCACAACAGACCATCTCCTGAAAGAGGCCCTCAGGGACAGCCGGTGGCCTGATTATTCATCTATCGTCTACCTGGCGCCGACGCCCGCCAAGGCACGGGACGGCCAGAGGAGGTTCCACCGGCTCGTCAGGCATCCGTATATCCCCCCCCGTTTCCTCACCCTCAGGCAGATGGCGATGGACCTCTTCAGCCGGGAGATGCCGGGCAGGCACCTGCCCAGGATCCTCGTGCCGCTCGTTTTATCGGAACTCTCGGGCCACAGCGTCGGTTTCTGCCGCGTGCTTTCCGACCTCCTCCGGGAGCTCAAGCAGCATAGACCGTCGAAAGAACCGGAGATCATCCGGCAGGAGCTGGCGCTCATATTCGCGAGACTTGGCATCCCTGACGATGCCCGTGAAAAGATGGACAGCGCCATGGAGGTCTTTGCAGCATACCGGAAGGCCCTGTCCGCTGCCGGCTATTATGATGATGACGACATCCTCTTCTTCGCGGCAACGGCAGCCCGGAAGATGCAGCCGTCCATCTCGGTCCTCGCTGCAGACGGGTTCACCGATATGACGGCGTCCGAACAGGAACTCCTGATTTCACTTCTGGGGATCTCCTCCTCAGCCCTTGTCTCGTTCCCTGAACCAGACGCTGTCCGCGCCGGAGCGGACGGGTACGTCTCTGCCCTGCAATCGGCGTTCACGACCGCTGAGGAACGACTCGCCCCTGCCGCCCGGCGGGAACTTTCCTATGTGAAATACGCCGGTGTCGAGGAAGAGATCGAGGGCATAGCGCGGCATATCAAGAACCTTCAGGTAACCGGCCGCCTGAAACCCGACGAACAGACCATCGTCGCCTTTCCCGGTCTTGCGGCGCACCGTGGGCTCATCGAAAGGATCTTCAGGCGATACGGCATCCCCTACTCCCTCTCCTCGCGCAAGCCCTTGTCCGCCCTTCCGGATGTCCGTGACTTCATCCATCTGCTCGACTCGGTCGCAGGTGACTATCCGAGGGTCAGCTTCACCTGTCTTCTCTCCTCTCCCTTCTTCCGGGAGGTGGATCCAGTCCTCAGGTCGCATATCCCGTCCCTGTCTCTGCGCTCGGGGATCATCAAGGGCAGGTCTTCCTGGGAAAGGATAGGCTCTCTCTGCGGCGACGAAACAACAGCCGGTACGATCGCCAGGGGTATGGCCGGGGTATTCAGCCGCCTGGAAGCGCTCGCTTCCATGAGAGAGGATCGGGATATGGAGTCCCTTTCCTCTGGCGTGAACGAGGTCCTGAAGGGCCTTGGTTTCGAGGCAGGCGATGACAGCCTCGACGGGATTCACCGGGCGATGGACCAGGCAACGGCACTTTGCAGGGTGACAGGCAGCCACCGGCTTTCCCTGAAGAGGTATACGGACATCCTCCGGCACATCCTCGGCGGGCCGGAATACGGGCATGAGGAGGCTGTCGTCCGGATCATGGATTTTGGGGAGACCCGGGGACTCGAGCCCGACTGCCTCTATTTCTGCGGACTCAAGGACGGCGACATGCCCGCCAAACCGCCGGTCGATCTCGTCCTGCCCGACAGCGTCCGGACGGAATACGGCCTCATCAACCTCAGGCGCTATCTCTCCCTGCAGAAGCTCGACTTTCTCCGTCTGACCGGCTCTGCGGGTGAGCTCCATCTCTCCTATCCGGGAGTTGAAGGCGACAAGGTCTTCCTCCCTTCGCCCTTTCTCCCGTGGGCGGGAGAGGTCCCTGAAAAGGTATACGGCGTCTTCTCTGAGGCGGAATTCCAACAAAGAAAGGGGAGCCGTCTCCTGGCTGATTCCATCTCCGAGCTGCGGCTGCGCGGCAAGGCAGGGGAACGCCTCCTGAGAAAAGAGCTGAGCATGCCCCTGCGCGTCACCGACATAGACGCCTTCAGACGATGCCCCCGGCGCTTCTTTATTGAAAGGGTGCTCGGCCTCGAGGCCTCCGAGGTGGCTGAATACGAGGTCGAGGCCCGCCTCCTCGGCACGATCGTCCACCGTGTCATGGAAGAACTTCTCAAACTCCCCCTGGACAGGCTGGATGAGGTCAGGAAGGCGGTCGGCCCGGTCGCTGACCGCATCATGGAAGACTTCGCCATCGAAGGGTACTGGAAGAGGCTGATCAGGGAGGCGTTTATCGAGATGCTCCCAGGGGTGCTCGAACTCGAATCCGGATTCCGGGCAGAGGGCTTCTTTCCCCATCAGCTTGAGATGAAGGTGGACGGAGAAGTCGTTCCCGGTATAGCGCTTAAGGGCAAACTCGACCGTATAGACCGCAGGGAGGCGATGTTCAGGATCATCGACTATAAAACAGGCGCCTCGGATATCGGCGGGGACGTCATCAGAAAGGGCAAGGACCTCCAGCTGCCCCTCTATGCAGCAATGCTCCGGTCCCGCGGCATGGAGATCGAAAAGGCGGGCATCTACTCCCTCCGTGAGGTGGGGATCAAATGGATACCCACGAAGAGGGACAAACATACTCTCGAAGACTATATGACCGCTTCATTGCGGTATCTGGAGGATACGGTGGCAGAGATGCGGCAGGGAAGCTTCAGGGCCGAGCCGCTTGAAGACTTCATCTGCGGCACATGCCCGGAGGCGCCCTTCTGCCCCTTCATCCATGCCCGGGGAGGCATCTGCGATGACTGATTACCTCGACCCCCGCAAGAGCGTCATCATCTCCGCCCCTGCAGGCTCCGGCAAGACCGAGCGGCTGGCCCGCAGATACATCAGCCTTGTCCTTTCCGGCTCTGAGCCGGAGAAGATCCTGGCGATCACCTTCACCGAAAAGGCGGCAGCAGAGATGAAGGACCGCATATTGAGGATCATCATGCGCGAGGAGCCTGATCTCTTTGAAAAGCTGAAGGAGAAGATCCCTCTCATGCGCATAACCACGATACATGCCTTCTGCAGGAAACTCATCACGCGCTTCTCCCTCGAACTCGGCCTTGACCCGACCCTCGATGTGCTGGATGAATTCGACGCCTCGCGGCTCTGGAGCGAGTCGGTCTATGACGCGCTCAGGGACGAGAAGGACCGGCCCTCCGCCTTTTTTGAATATCTGAAATTAAAGGGGATAAAGGGATGGGACCTGCTCTATCGCACCCTCGGGGCGATACACGGCAGGCGCCCGTACGCGGAATTCCTGGCTGAAGACCAGGGGACTCTCGGGCCTGAGGAGCGGTACCTCCTCGATCTCTACAGCCGGTGTCTCGCCAGGTACCGCCAGCGCAAGACCGATGCCCGCGTCATCGACTTCAACGACATGGAGGTCCTCGCCTACCGCGCCATAGCCTCGAACCCGCAGTGGCTGAATATCCTCTATGCCTTTGACGAGCATACCGACCACATCCTCGTGGATGAGTTTCAGGACACCAATACCATCCAGTGGCAGATTATCGACAGGCTGACCGAGGAGTGGCGGTCAGGCCTCGGCGCAAAACGGTCGGCGGGCAAGACGCCTACCATCTTCCTCGTGGGCGACGAGAAGCAGTCGATCTATATGTTCAGGGGCGCAAACGTCTCGATATTCCACGAGGTGCGCGAGAAGTTCAGGGAATGGCTGGGCGAAGACGCGATCTACATCGAGGCGAGGGAGAATTACCGCAGCCTTCCGAAGATCATCGACTTTGCCAACAGGCTCTTCTCGCATCACATGCAGGGCTCCCTTGCCGAGGCGTGGCGCACCCGCTATGCCGACTTCTCTCCGACCCGCGAGGGCGAGGGGAGCATAGAACTGCTGCTCCCGGATGCGGGACGGAACTCCAAGGAGACGCGGCTGAGGGAGGCCGACGTGATCGCCGCCAGGGTAGTGCGTATGGTGGGGAACCTCGATGTCTTCCGGGAGGGGATACAGAAGAAATGCCGCTACGGCGACATCGCCATCCTGCTCAGGAGCAGGACGCATCTGACCGCCTTCGAGGGCTCGCTGAGATCATCCGGCGTCCCCTATATCGTGGTAGGAGGCATCGGCTTCTATGACGAACCGGAGGTCGCGATTCTCAGGGAGCTTGTCTCCTTCCTGGCCGACCCCCGTGACGACTTCAGCCTCTTTGCGTTTCTCCGGAGCCCCCTTGCCGGCCTCACGGAACAGCAGCTCTACGGCCTGATGTCAGGCAAGAGGGGTTCCCTGTATGAGGCTATCCAGGCGTCTGAAACCGGCAGGCTGAGGGAAACAGCCGGACAGCTCGCCCGATACGTAGCCAGGATCCATTCCGAACCCCTCTCGATCATACTCGAGGACTTCCTCACCGAGACGCGCGGGTGGGAGGTCTTCTGGGAGACCCAGAGGCATGCGAACATCAGGAAGTTCCTGAGGATCATCGAGGGCTACGACGCGGAGTCGCTCCCGCCCTTTGAGATAAAGGAGAAGCTCATCCAGTCCCGCCGGTCGAACGAGCCGAAGGCAAACGTGAATGCCGAAAGTCTTGACGCTGTCAGGATCATGACCGTTCACGGGGCCAAGGGCCTGCAGTTTCCCGTCGTCTTTCTGCCGTCTCTGGACGAGACGGTTTCCTCCAGGACAGGGGCTGTCTTTCTCGATGAGGTGGACCGGAAGGTCTGCTTCGCCTATGAGGAGGACCCGGCAAGGCGGCACAGACACCATCTCTTCGCCACGCTCAGGGAGAAGGAGCAGGAGGAGGAGAAGCGGCTCTTCTATGTGGCAGTCACCAGGGCGATGGACCACCTCGTCATGTCCGGTTCTCTCAAGAGAGAGGTCGGCGCGCCGAAGATCAGGGGCAAGCTCGCGATGATCGAAGAGGCGTTTCCCGGCTCTGTTTCCGCTGCCTCTTCCTCTGCGGGGCTCTTTACCGTAGCGACACAGACGGACCTCAGCGCCGAGGCGAGGCCGGCCGCTGTCGTTGAGCATGATTCCAAAGGCTTCTTTCAGGAGCCCGTCTGCGTGGAGCCGGTCGGCCTGTCGCCAAAGACGGTGCAGTGGACGGACGTGACGGAGAGTATCGATGTCCGGACAAGGCATGGCGATGACTGGGTAAGCCTCGGCATCGTCTTTCACCGCCTCTTCGAGGAGATGGCGCAGGGGATCACGCCTCCCGAGCAGATCGAGGCCCGGGCAGAGGCGCTGCTGCGCCATGAGGACCCCTCCGCTGACATCGACCGCAAGAAGAACATCATTGTCAGGGATTTCAAAAAACTGGATGAATCGGGATACCTCAGGGAGATCATCATGCAGCCGCCCTCTGCCGCTGGTATAAGGGGTTATGCCGAGCTGCCCTTTGTCCTTCAAAAGGGAAACATCGTATACAGGGGCAGGATCGACAGGATCATCATAAAGGACGAGACCGCCTTCGTCTATGACTATAAGACATTCCCTGCCAGCGAGCGGGAGATCGATGAACTGCGGAACAAGTATCAGCCCCAGATAGCCCTGTACTGCGAGGCCTGCACCAGCCTCTTCGGGCTGCAGGCAAAAGGCTACATACTCTTTACGCACCGGCCCCTGCTCATTAGCCTGTAGCTGAGAGCCTGCCGCTTAGAGCAGTTCGAGCGTGCGGATGAGCGCCTCGGCCTTCTTGAGGCTTTCGTAGTATTCCCTCTCGGGATCGGAGTCGGCGACGATCCCCGCCCCTGCCTGTATGCTCGCCCTGCCGTTCCTGATGAGCATCGTCCTGATGATGATATTCAGGTCCATGTTGCCGTTAAAGCCGATATATCCGAGAGAGCCGGTATAGGGTCCCCGCCTCGCCGGTTCGAGCTCATCGATGATCTCCATGCATCTCACCTTCGGGACGCCGGTGATCGTCCCGCCGGGAAATGCGGCCCTGATCACATCGAAACAGTCCTTGCCTGCAGCCAGCTCTCCCCGGACGTTCGAGACGATATGGATCACATGGGAATAGTCCTCCGTCACCATGAGCTCATCAGCGGCGACTGTCCCGTAGTCCGACACCCTGCCGAGGTCGTTCCGTTCCAGGTCTATCAGCATGATATGCTCCGCCCTCTCCTTTTCGTTCAGGAGGAGCTCGGCCCGCATCATCCCATCCTCATCGATGTCCCTGCCCCGGGGCCTCGTACCCGCAATCGGCCGCGTGTCAACCGTTCTGCCATGCACGCGCACCAGCCTCTCCGGGGATGAGGACACGATTGAATAGTCGCCGAAGTCAGCGAAGGCGGCAAAGGGCGCAGGATTGATCTGACGGAGCACGCCGTAGACGCGCAGGGGATCGATGTCGCCTGTCTCTGCCGATACCCGCAGGGAGAGATTTGCCTGGAATATATCGCCTGCTGCGATATATTCCTTCGCCCTCCTGACCATAGCCATATACCGCTCCTTCGGCATCTCGTGGATGATCCCGATCCTGTGCTGCCGCCCGGTCTGAACCGCGGACAGGTCAGCCGAATCAGGCGATGCCGCTTTCTTGCAGAGCCGATCAAGCACCGCCTCCGCATCTTCCGCATCATCACCACCGCCATCCTCGATCTCCGTATAGCCGAGCACCGTCTTTCGCGCAGAAGGACAGACGATGACCCATGCCCTTTCGTCGCGGTGGTCAAAGGCCATCACCCTGTCGAACATGAAGAAGTGTGCGTCAGGCACATCCAGATCATCAATCGCATCTGCCGGGAGTCTTTCGAGATATTGGACAAAGTCATAAGAGAACATGCCCGCCGCCCCGCCCTGAAACGGCGGAAGTCCCTCCACGGAGTCCTGCCGGTAACAGGTGACCAGTTCCCTGAGGCGGTGCAGGGGGTGGCGCGAGGATATCGTCCTCCTTCCCCCGTAACTGATCTCTATGGCGCCGTTCTTGGCCCTGAAGGTGAGGTACGGCTCGATGCAGATGAAGGAATATCTGCCGATCCTTTCAGGCCCCTTGCCACTTTCGAGGAGGATGGTGTCTCTTCCCCTGAATCTCCTGTAGACGTCAAACGGGCTGCGGAAGGGGATTTCCCGGCAGACGGGGCGATATGACCGGGATGGATTATTCATACAGGACTACTCGCGGGGCAGGAGGGTATTACGTAGCCGTGGCCCCATGTTTCCCCTACGCGGAGTTCATCTCGCTGCTGACGATCTCGATGACCTTCAGGGGATTGTCGTGGTTCAGGATCGCCCTGCCCATGACGATGAAATCAGCGCCCTCCCTGATCGCATCCCGCGGGGTCATGGTGCGCATCTGATCATCCGCGGGGCTCCACGAAGGCCGAATGCCGGGAGTGACGATGAGAAAACCCCTGCCGCAGTGGCTGCGGACGAGCGCAGCCTCCTGACCAGATGCGACGACGCCGTCGAGCCCGGCCTTCAGGCTGAGTCCGGCGAGATGCCGTACGTGTGTCTTCATGCTGTGCTGTATGCCCGCCTCGTCGCGAAGGACCTGCTGCGATATGCTCGTCAGCACCGTGACGGCGATAATCCTCGGTCTGTCGATGTTTTCCTTAAGACAGACATTGACAACATCGTCCCGGCACCGCTTCATCATGTCGAGCCCGCCTGAGGCATGGACATTGAACATGAAGACTCCCAGCCGGGCGGCGGCGATGCCCGCCTTTGAGACCGTGTTGGGGATGTCATGGAATTTCAGGTCAAGGAAGACCCTGCAGCCCTTCTTGTGGATATGCTCCACGATGGAAGGGCCCGCGACCGTGAAGAGTTCAAGCCCGACCTTGAAGACATCGATGTACGGCTCGAACCTGTCGACTAGCTCTACCGCATAGTCGTACTCAGCCACATCAAGGGCCAGGATCAGCTTATTGTTTTTTTCCATGTTGCCTCTTTGCATACATAAACATCCGGGAAACGGGTCGGGTGTGCAGAAAAAGATCCATATCCTGAGCGGCTCCGAAACGTACAGGGTGCTTTCCCGCCACATGCAACAGCATACACCTGACATTATGTCCGCGGTTTCCGTGATCAGAAGTTGTCATGCCGCCATATATGGGCTTTTTATGCATGCCTGCCCCGTTTAAACGCCTATATCCTCGGCAGCACAATGCCTTTGGCTGCCTGGTATTTGCCCTTCTTGTCGGCATACGAGGTCTCGCAGACCTCCTCTGCCTTCAGAAAGACAACCTGGCCGATGCCTTCATTGGCATAGAGCCTTACCGGAAAAGGCGAGGTGTTCGAGACGGATATCGTCACATGCCCTTCCCATTCCGGTTCAAGAGGGGTCACATTCACGACAACCCCGGCCCGCGCGTAGGTGGACTTTCCGAAGCAGATGGCGAGTATCTCGCGGGGTATCCTGAAATATTCGAGAGATCGGCAGATGACGTAGGAATGGGCGGGTATCTCGCAGACATCGCCCCTGAAGTCGATAAAGTTGGCCGCATCGAAGTTCTTGGGGTCAACGACCTTGCCCTTTCCCGGGTTCGGGAGTTTGAACTCATCCGATATGCGCATGTCATAGCCATAGGCGGAGACACCGGAGGAGATGACCCCCTCCCTCTTCTGCTCGGTATTAAAGGGCTCGATCATGCCCTGCTCAGCCATCCGCCGTATCCAGCCGTCGTTCATCACCATAGGTTATGCCTCCCCTGCCACTCCTGAATCTCTTCCTGAACCGAAAAGTGGGTATATTATACCCCATCTGCATTATGTCTTCCTCCCGCTGCGGGGCCCGGAGGGCGGGTATGCACAAAAAGCCTTTGCACTGTCATTCAAAACACCTGATTTGTTATCATAAATAAGCGGTGCATTTCCTTCCGAAGGCTCGCTGAGAACATAGAGAATGGGGTTTTCAATAGTCATGTCGAAGTTCATCCTCAGTTTGACGGTAGTATCGGTTCTTCTCGTATCGACCCTAATGCCGTTGGCAGCCGCCGCGATCACGCCTGCCCCTGAAACAAGACAGGTCATGCATGTCAGGCTGCCGAACCGCAAGAACGCCCAACCCTTATCAGACGCGATCGCCTTTCCGCAGGCAATACAGTCATATAGGGGCATTCAGTCGCTCTGGACGCCTCCGCTCACCCCTCCGGCTACTGTCAATTTTCTCGGTGCAACGTTAAACGGTACGCATCCCATCAACACCTTTCCTCCTGATACCATGGGCGCGGTCGGCCCCACACAATATGTCGTGATGGCCAACGGACGGATCGTCTCGTTCAATAAGCTTACCGGGACTGCAGACAGCGTACTCGACACGACTTCAAACAGCTTCTTTCAAATGGATAGAACCGGCTGCAACACCACGACCCCCCGCATACGGTATGACCGCCTATCAGGTCGCTGGTTTATGATTATGGTAACGGACTGCATACCAAACAGAATACTGATCGCGGTCAGCAACGGAGGCATCATAGCCTCGCCGGCTGACTTCGATTTTTTTCATATCGACGTTGCGACACAAGCGCCAATCATTACTGATCCGAACCCTCTGTTTGACCCATCCACCTGCATGGCTGACTTTCCGACCCTCGGCGTCGATGCCCATGCCCTCTATATCGGCACGAACAATATATGCGGAGGTTCGTACCACAGCTCTGATGGGTATGTGATAAAAAAGAGTTCCCTCATTGCAGCGACGCCATCCCTTAACGTGACCGTGTTTCGGGCATTAGAGACATGGGACCCATCAGGTGTGCCGCAGGGAGTCGATAATGACGACCCGGCTGCCGCAGAGGGCTATTTTGTTCGAACCAGCGCTGTAGCATTCGCCCAACTATTTCTCAGGAGGGTGACTTATGACCTTTCCGGTATACCATCAATATCGGGCGATATATCCATTTCCGGCGTGGGCAATACTTCTTATCCAATACCGGTACCCCACCAAGGCGGAACAACCGGTGATCTCGATGCGCTTGATGATCGACTGACATCCTCTCAAATAAGAAACGGTAGTCTCTGGACATCACATAATATCGGTGTCGATAGCTCGGGTGCAGTGCCGACGGATCCACTCAACATAGACCGAAACGGCATACGCTGGTACGAAATTACGGATCTCGCCGGTTCGCCGGGTGTGGCTCAGTCCGGGACTATTTACGACTCAACCGCAACGAACCCCAAGTTCTACTGGATACCCTCTATCATGGTATCGGGTCAGGGGCATGCAGTGGTCGGGTTCAACTCTGCCGGGGCGAATGATTATATCAATGCCGGTGTGGCCGGAAGACTTACTGGAGATACCGCGGGTACAATGGGTGCACCCCTTCTCTACACAAACAACACCAGCTTCGCATATAACCCTGCCTCAGACACCAGTTCGCCCCGTCTCTGGGGGGCATATTCTCACACGAGCCTCGATCCAGAGGACGACATGACCATGTGGACGATTCAGGAGTACTGCGATGCCGCAAATTCCTATGGTCTGCAGGTCCTGAAGATTATCGCACCTCCGCCGGCAACGCCTTCCTCGGCCACTCCGTCGATGATTACCGCCGGACAGGCATCGGTTCCCGTGATAATCGGCGGGACTTCAAGCGGCGGCTCGGGTTTTTATGACCCCGGGGCTGGTGCCGGTTTCTATCATCTCTCCGCTTCCATTACCGGCGTCACGGTCAACAGCCTGACCTATACCAATCCGACCAGCATAAGCCTGAACCTCTCGACCGTCGGGGCGACGCCGGGACTGAAATCCATTACTGTCACTAACCCGGACGGCCAGTCAGTGACGACGAGTAATTTCATCAGGGTCTGTCCTGTCATCACTCTCGGTCCATCCGCCATACCGGCAGGGAAACAATCAGCAGCCTATACGGCAACAGATTTCTCGACAACAGGAGCAACCGGGGCAGTCACCTTTCTGGTTTCAGAGGGCTTATTGCCGACCGGCATGACTTTATCGGGAGCGGGACGGCTGTCCGGGACGCCGTCTGCTACGGGTAATTTTCCAGTAACCATTACAGCGACTGATGCCGACGGCTGTTCGGCCACCGGCAGCTACACGCTGATGATCGTGGCGGCAGGTGGTACCGACATCGTCAAGATCGTGGGTACGCAGACAGCCTATCGTTCAACCATCCAAGAGGCTTACGGCGCTGCCGCGGCCAGTGGTGATACCATCCAGGCGCTTGCAGCCGGATATACGGAGACCCTCTTGTTCGGTGATGCCAAGACAATTTCCCTCGAAGGCGGCTTTAATGCCGACTTCTCTCCCAATGCCTCGGCCTTCACGACTATCATTGGTCCGGCAACAATAAGCAGCGGGAATGTCACGACGAAAAACATCATCGTCCAGGGGGTAACGACAGTAAGCGGAGGATCTGCTGTCATGGATACCACGCAGATTCAGGGATCGCTGCTCATCACCAACTCCGGAACGGTCTCTCTCGGCGCCACCGGCACAGCCGGGGGCCTGGCTATTCTCTAGAAACCGTCCGTTATCTCTTCACCACTCGGTCAGACTCCGGCGCATCGCCATGCAAATCTCCTTCTGGAAACAGGCATTCCTGCTTTCGGGGACTCATACAAAGGTGCTATAGTATAAGGACTACGCATATCGCCACTACTGCCACAGGAGGAATCATGCAGGCCATCGGGAAGTTGCTTGAGGCGTCATTACAGCATTACGAAAAAAAGGAATACGCTGCTGCTGAAAAACTGCTGGACGAACTTCTTGCAGCTAACCCCAACTTCCACCGTGCATGGTTCATGAAGGGGATCATCCTCGAAGAGACGGGGAGACAGTCGGAGGCAGATCAATATCTCGCCAAGGCAGGCAGCGTTTTCACCCTCATGTTCCGCCTGGCGATGCAGCTTGAGGAAATAGACCCGGAGCGCAGCCTCTCGTATTATAACCGCCTGGTAGAGATGGACCCGGCAAACAACCTTATATGGTTCAATCGCGGCCTGCTGTGCGAAAAGACAGGCAATACAACCGAAGCCAGGGCCAGCTTCAGGAACCTCCGGCCCATGCGCGAGATCGCCTCACGGATTCTAATCCCCCTGGGGTTTATGGTCATCATGATAGCGGGAGGGCTGGCGATGGTACAGCGCGGCGACAGGGCACTGGGCTCGATCGTGCTCTCCTCGGCAATCTTCTGTTTCTTCTGGCTGAAGCGTGATGCGGGCAAGGCGCTGCAGATGGTTTCGAAGAAAAAGAAATCCGCTTAGGAAACAGGCTGTCTTATTTGATCCTTTTTGAAATTGCCTTGAACTCCTCGGTCCCGCCCCTCTCCAGGAGCTGAAAGAGCACCGTCTCGGTGCAGGTGATTACAGCCCCCGCATCGCGCATACATTCGATCCCTATCCTGAAGTTCTCTTCTGTCCGGGAACAGGTGGAATCCTGGACCATGTGTACCTGAAGTCCCTGACGGAGAAGATCGATGCAGGTCTGCAAAACGCAGACATGGGCCTCCATGCCGACGAGGATTACCTTCTTCCGTTTCAATTCAGCGAACTTCCCGGAGAAAGACCCGTCCCTGCAGCAGCTGAAGGTGATCTTCTCGTGCGGCGCATAGGCTGGAAGCGCCTCTCTGATTTCCGGCACCGTGGGGCCGAGCCCCTTGGGGTACTGCTCGTTGAGGACGATGGGAATGGAAAGAAGCTTGGCAGCCTCGATAAGGTGGCGGCAATTGTCCAGGACCTTCTGCCTCTGGGCCATCACCGCTGCCAGCCGCTCCTGGATATCCACGATGACCAGGACCGCATCGTCCTTTGCTAGAATAAACCTTTCCACTGATACCTCCTGCTCCGAGTTTGTCTGTCCGCGCTATCCGCCATTATACTCCAAAGGTACTGGTAGCCGTCATCTAGCTCTTAGCGGGACGCTCGGTCCTGATGATCCTGATCTCGCCCGTGGCCATGTCATAAACCCAGCCGTGGAGGTTCAGGCTCTTATCGTTCAGGGACTTCCGGACAAAAGGATACTCCTGCAGATGTTCCAGCTGCAGCCTCACGTTTTCCTCGACGATCAGCTTCATCCGCTGCTCCGTCGCTATATCAATATGGAGAGCGTGGATCTTCTCGTCCACCCGCTCTTTCGCCTTGTAGGCGTTGATAAGCCAGACGGGGATGTACTTGTCTTCGGTATTCACCTCATCCAGGGCCTGGATACCCCCACACCCGTAATGACCGCAGATCACCACGTCGGGGATATGCAGATGATTGATCGAAAATTCGAGAACTGCGCTGAGGTTCCAGTCATTGGTGGCCACGATATTGCCCACATTGCGGTGGACAAAGACCTCTCCCGGCCTTGTGTTCGTGATGGTGTTCACCGCCACCCGCGAGTCGGAACACCCGATCCAGAGAACCGTCGGCCTCTGGTCCTTCAAGAGAGCGTTGTAGAACTCCTTCTCCTTCTCAAAATCGTCGGATACGAACCTCTTATTGCCTTCAAGCAATGTCGATATCATGGCGACCTCCCCAGAGCCAGACGCGGTTCGTGATGACTCCGCCTGAAAATAGAGAGGGAGACAGTAGTCTCCCCCTCTGCTCAGGCTATTTGACCGTCAGCCTTGACCAGTCTACAGCCTTTCCTTCACGAGGTTATTGACGACCGAGGGATCGGCGAGGGTCGAGGTATCACCCAGCTCATCGACCTGGCCCCAGGCGATCTTCCGCAGTATCCGGCGCATGATCTTGCCGGACCTCGTCTTGGGCAGTCCCGGCGCAAACTGCAGCTTATCCGGTGAGGCGATCGGTCCGATCACCGTACGCACATGTCCCACCAGGGTCTTCTTCAGGGCATCGCTTGGATTAAACCCGTCTTTGAGGGTGACATAGACATAGATGCCCTCACCCTTGATGTCATGGGGATAGCCCACCACCGCTGCCTCTGCAACCGCCTCGTGGCTCACCAGGGCCGATTCCACCTCCGCGGTGCCCAGCCGGTGGCCCGAGACGTTGATGACGTCGTCTATGCGGCCCATCAGCCAGTAGTCGCCGTCTTCGTCGTATCTCGCCCCGTCCCCGGTGAAGTACCTGCCGATAAACCGCGAGAAGTACACCTCCTTGATCCGCTTGTTCTCCGGGTCTCCATAGGTGCCCCGCAGCATCCCCGGCCAGGGTTTCTCGATGACCAGGTATCCCCCTTCGTTTGCTCCCGCAGGGGAGCCGTCTTCTTTGAGCACACGGGGAACTACCCCGGGGAACGGCCTGCAGGCAGAGCCGGGTTTCGTCGTCATCGCACCGGGAAGCGGCGTGATGAGTATCCCTCCGGTTTCGGTCTGCCACCAGGTGTCGACTATCGGCAGCTTCCCCTTGCCCACATGGTTGTGGTACCACATCCACGCCTCAGGGTTGATCGGCTCCCCAACGGTCCCCAGGACCCGCAGGGAGGAGAGGTCGTGTTTGTTGACAAAACTCTCCCCTTCCCTCATCAACGCCCTGATCGCCGTCGGTGCGGTATAGAATATGTTGACCTTGTGCTTTGCCACGATCGCCCAGAACCTCCCTGCATCAGGATAGGTCGGGATGCCTTCGAACATCAGGCTGGTCGCCCCATAGCTCAGGGGCCCATAGACGATGTAGCTGTGCCCCGTCACCCACCCGATGTCCGCGGTGCAGAAGTGGATATCTTCTTCGTGGTAGTCAAATATCCACTGGAAGGTCAGGTTGGTATAAAGCATGTAGCCCCCGGTGGTATGCAGCACCCCCTTGGGCTTGCCGGTCGAACCCGACGTGTAGAGGATGTACAGCGGGTCTTCTGCATCCATCTTCTCGGGCTCGCAGTAGTTGCTGATGTCGGCTGCGTTGATCTCGTCGTTCCACCACAGGTCCCGTTTGGGCTCCATGTCTACCGCCCCGTCGCCCCTCTTCACGATGATCATCTTCTCCACTGTCGGGCATTCCTGGATCGCTTCGTCCGCATTGGACTTAAGAGGCACAAACCTGCCGCCCCTGACCCCCTTGTCCGCTGTCACTACCAGCTTGGCCTGGCAGTCCTGTATCCTGTCGCGCAGGGCCTGCGCGCTGAATCCCCCAAAGACGATGCTGTGGATCGCCCCGATGCGCGAGCAGGCAAGCATCGAGATCGCAAGCTCGGGGATCATCGGAAGATAGATCGTCACCCGGTCACCCTTCTTTACCCCGTGTTTCTTCAGGACGTTGGCAAACCGGTTGACCTCGGTGTAGAGCTGCTGGTACGTAAACGTACGGTAGCTTCCGTCATCGCCTTCCCAGATGATCGCCGCCTTGTTCCGCCTCACCGTGTTGATATGGCGGTCCAGACAGTTGAAGGAGGCGTTTATCTTGCCCCCCTTAAACCACTTGATGTAGGGCTTCTCAAAGTCGTAATCAAGCACCTTGTCCCACTTCTTGTACCACGTCAGGTTCTTCTCGGCCATCTCACCCCAGAAGCCCTCCGGGTCGTCTACCGACCGCTTGTAGAGCTTCTCGTAATCGGCCATGCTCTTGATGTGGGCCCTGGCGCTGAATTCCTTTGACGGAGGAAAGGTCCGCTTCTCCTCCATCAGCACACTGATCTTTTTGTCGTTGTCAGACATATAATTCCTCCTTAATGAGTTGGTACCTGAACGCCTACTATAGTCGCGGAGCCCGTGCCTTCCAAGCGGCAGGCCCGGGCTCCGCTCACGAAACTATGCCTGATCTTATCGGTTAATCTTCTGCGCCGATGCCGATATATTCCCTGAGTTTCTCACCCTCGAACTTGGCCTCGGCAACCTTGTCCGGTGACAACAACGAGGCGAGTATGCCGATGAGAAAAGCGGCTGCCATGGAATATATGCCGGGGTTCTTCAGCGGGAAGATCGCCTTGGGCATCTGCGACTTTGCCTCTTTTAACTGCGGCTCGACTGCCTTCTTCTCGGCTGCAATGGAGGCATCGATCTCCGCTACCTTGGCGGGGTCGAGACCCGGGACTTTCTGCTTCTCGAGATCCGCGACCTTGGCCTTCATCGGCTCCTCGATCGCCTTCACGGCCTTTTCAACAGCCTGCACGTCCGCCTTGTGAACGATATCCACCCAGACCGTGGGGCTGAGGATCAGGAGGACCGTTGCGACAATCAGACCCGTGTATATGCTCAGATAAGCCCCGGCGGTAGTAAACTTCTTCCACATGATAGACATGAGGAGGGCCGGGAAATTCGCGCTCGCGGCGATCGCGAACGTAAGCCCAACCAGAAACGCGACATTCTGGCCCTTAAAGAGAATGCCAAGCATAATGGCGGTGAAGCCAAGGCCGACCGTTGCGATCTTGGCAACCTTCACCTCGTCCTTCTCCGAAGCCTGGCCGCGGCGGATAACGCCGACATACAGGTCATGGGAGAACGCCGAGGCTCCGGCAAGGGTCAGGCCCGAAACAACAGCCAGGATCGTCGCAAACGCGACAGCAGACAGAAACCCGAGGAAGACGTTTCCGCCGAGCGCCTCTGCAAGGAGAGGACCCGCCATGTTGCCGCCTTTATCAATACCCATAATGATCTTCTGACCGACGAGAACCGCCGAACCAAAACCAATGGTAACGGTAAGGATGTAGAAGTAGCCGATGAAACCTGTTGCGTAGAACACGGATTTGCGGGCTGCCTTGACGTCAGGCACGGTAAAGAACCTCATCAGGATATGAGGAAGACCGGCGGTACCGAACATCAGGGCCAGACCCAGCGAGAAGGCATCCACCGGGTTAGTGACAAGGCCTCCGGGCTCGAGAAATTTGTTCGTATAGAGCTTCTCTGCCTGGCTGAAAAGGTTGCCGTAGCTGAAATTAAACTGGTTAAGGGTAAGGACCACTAGCAGCGTCGCGCCGCCCAGGAGCAGGCACGCCTTAATGATCTGAACCCACGTCGTGGCGATCATGCCGCCGAAAAGCACGTAGGAGATCATCAGACAACCCGTTACCACGATCGCAAGTTCGAAAGGCAGACCGAACATCAGCTTGATGAGCGTGCCGGCGCCGACCATCTGCGCGATGAGATAGGTGAGCACGACCACGATAGACCCGGCCGCTGCCGCAGCCCGGATAGGCCGCTGGTTAAGCCTGTAGGAGACAACGTCGGCGAAGGTGTACTTGCCGAGGTTCCTGAGGGGTTCCGAGATAAGGAACATGATGATCGGCCAGCCCACGAGCCATCCCACCGAGTAGATCAGACCGTCATATCCTTTCGTCGAAACGAGGCCGGCGATCCCGAGAAACGAGGCCGCCGACATATAGTCACCCGCCAGTGCGAGGCCGTTCTGGAGGCCGGTGACGCTCCTGCCGGCAGCATAGAAGTCTTTCGTCGTTCTGGTCCTCTTCGCCGCCCACCATGTAATCAACAACGTCGAAATGACGAAGGCAACAAAAAACAGTATGGCAGTCGGGTTCGCCTGCCCTATCATCGTCTGTGGTGCAGTTGCTGGCATCATTAACCTCCTATTATCTTATCCTTGACATTTTTTACGTCACTGTCGTAAGACGAGTTTGCCCAGAAAATATAGACCATCGTAAGGATCCATGAAATCACGATCGTCATGACCGCTATGGGGATCCCGATGGTGGTCGAGCCGCCCTCGTTCAGCTTCTGGGCAAGGAAAGGCTTGTTGTAGGCTATAAGCCCGACGAACCCGAAGTACAGGACCAGTTCAAGCACGGTGAGGATGATCGAAATCGTGTTCTTCTTCGACACCAGTGCCTTGAAATCAGGATCTTCAAGTATTTCGTGCGCTGTCTTTTTGGCGATACTGCTCATCTCTTACCTCCTTGGATTATATTTCTACTGCTGTGCGCCTGCTGCTAGAAATTACTGATTCCGGATGATATACCCTGACGATCACCTCCTTTTAAACGGCCGCAGAGCCTCATGAGTTCGCCCATGTTCGTGATCCCGGCTGCGGAGAGCAACGGGATCAACCGCTGGAAGACCTGTGCCGTGATGAAGGCGTCAACCAGCGCATTATGGGCCCCGTTAACCGCGATATCGTAATGGCGTGCTATATCATAGAGTTTCGCCCTCCCGGGCATCGTCGTCGTACGTTCTTCGAAAAAAGTCCGGGACCTGGCCCATTCATAGAGCGGGTAGATGTCGATGACGGAGTTCCTTATGGGGGCACCGAAGATCCGCTTCATCTCCCGGTTCAGAAACTCCATATCGATCTCCACGCAGTAGCCGACGATAACATCGCTTCCGTAGAACCCCGTGAACTCGGCCAGCACCTCATCGATGCCCGGCTTCTGTAACAGGTCCTCCGAGGTGATCTCATGGATGATGACTCCGGGGGCCTTGAGTTCCTTATCCGGATTTACCAGACGGTAGAAGGAGTCGCTGATCTCTATCCTGCCGCCGGTCATCCTCACCGCCCCGACCGAGATGATGGCGTCACGTTTTGCGTCGAGTCCGGTAAGCTCGGTATCGACGACCGTAAACCGGGTCTCGCTGATCTTTCTGCTGCTGTCCGTCCCGTTCGCCATGGCCCCTTCCTACCAGATGAGCGGCTTATACCGCTCCATGATTATTCCCTGCATCTTCGTGATGAGATTGAACGCCTCTTTGATGGTCTTTCTCTCCAGGTTACTGAGACTGTTCGGATTGATGAAGTTATCGGGTTCCAGCCCCAGTTCCATCTGTTCGAACTGGTGCTGCATCCTCAGCAGCATGATAAATTCAAATGCATGCTCAAGCTCATCGGCATATTCCTTCACGATGGTATGCCTGCCCTTGAGGACCGCGACCCGCTCCAGCGTCGAGGTTTCCCGCAGGCCCTTCTCGAGACTGAAGAGCCTTATCATGTCCACAAACGGGGCCACCCCCTTCACCTTGATATTCATCTCATTCTTGTGTTCACCGGATTTCTCGACGATGAGGGATTTGAAGAACCCGACAGGCGGCACGTTCTTGATGATGGTGTTGGCCATGTAGCCGAGGAAGATCATCTGGCCATCGAGCATCGCGTTGAGTGAATCCCGGAGAGACTCGGCCAGAGCCGGATTGCCATGTACCGGCCTGAAATCAAAGAAGATGAGGGATTTCAGCACGGCGTCCGGCGTCGGCGTGTATATCCAGTTCGAGAAATACCTCTTCCAGGTGCGCAGGGGCTGGCACCACTGGGGATTCGACGCCATATAGTTGGCGGGGCACAGGGGAAAACCGCACTTTACAAGGCTGTCGCGAACCCATGCGGTAAAGGCAGCGAAATACTCGGAGATCCTTTTCTCTTCCTCGTCCGACGCGGGGTCTGCAAAGATGATCGCATTGTCCTGGTCAGTCTTGAAGGTCTGCTCCTTGCGGCCCTCGCTGCCGAATATTATCCAGCAGTAGTCCACGGGAGGCGGCCCGAGCTGCTTCTCCGCTATCTCGAGTATCCTCCTGAGAAGGCGGTCGTTGATCTCCGTGATGATCCTTGCGATGTTGGACGCACGCGCTCCGTCTTTAAGGAGAAGACCGACGATACGGTTGATCTTCCCGGCAACGGGCGCAAGGCCATCGATCGTCTGCTGCCCTTCTATCTCCCGGGCGACGGATATCGGGGAAGTCCCCTGCATCATCATCAGATCGTGATTCGTCAGGATGCCCTTAAGCCTGCCTCCGTCCACGACAAGGAGGTGATGGATGCTGAAACGGATCATCTTCAGGAGCGCCTCGAAGCAATAATCCCTCGCGTCAATCCTGATGAGGGAGACGCTCATAACGTTCGAGACCTTCTCCTGGGGGCTCCTCCCTTTCGACAACACCTTGTCCCTGATGTCCCGGTCAGTAAAGATGCCGGTCGGCACGCCGTCGCCGTCCGTCAGGACGAGCGAACTGCACCGCTTCTGGGACATGATATCAGCAGCCTCCCTGATGGTAATGTCCTGCTGAGCGGTGACTACATCTGCGGTGGCGACCTCACCCACCGGTGTGGTGAAGAGAAGCTTGTCCCCCCCGCCGTACAGGAGACTCTTGTTATGCATCTCCTTGTAGGTCTTGTCGATATATTTGCTGAGAAAGCTCTTGAGGAAGTATTCGGTAAAGGCAGGGCTCATATCGACAAGCTTCAGGATCGTGTTCTTCTCTATGACATAACAGATGGTATCCTCGATAGCGAGCACATTGGCCCTTGACCTGTCGCCGCCCACCAGAGAAAGGAGGCCAAATGAGTCTCCTGCGCTCCGGTAGTCGATAACCATGTCCTGACCGTTTTCGGTGCTGATGAAGACCTTTACCCCCCCTTTTTTGATGACTCTGAGGAAGTCGCTCGGCGGACCGTCCTGTCTGAGGATCATCGTACCCTTGGGGTAAAATTCCATCGAAACGGCGCTCGAAAGCCTCTTCAACGATTCCTCAGTCAGGAACTGGAAAGGGGGTACCCCCTTAAGAAAATCAATGAAATCTTCTACTATCATTATAGGTCTATCTTCAGCAAGGAACGTGCCGAGGCCCCTCAGAGGGGGCCATACATAATAACTATCGGCAAACAAAAGAAATTTCGGCAGGGGAACGGTGATGGACTCTAAACCACTGATTTTAGAAGAAAAATATATATGCTACAATAAGTAGCACAATGGAACGAATAGCCGAATAACGCAATAGAAACAGGACATTAACCATGCTACCAATTGTAACTCAAAATATCAGCCACGTCTGGCTAAGTAACGTCAACCCTTCCTGGCGATACCCCACCTTTTTCTTTTTTCCCATAGGGACTTACGGGTGATGCCGAGCATGTCGGCTATCTTTTGCTCGTTGTACATGTCCTGATACCTGATGATGAACTCCTTGGTATAATCCTCAATCGACAGTGCCCGCTCCATGGAGGTTTCAACAAAGGGCGAAATCCCCTTCAGCCCCTCGGGAAGGTGCTCAGGAAAGATCGTATTACTGTCAGCGATCAGCACCGCCCTCTCGACGATATTCTGGAGTTCCCGTACATTGCCCGGCCAATAGTAGCCCATAAGCAGCCTCATCGCCTCATCGTCTATATATTTGACCGTCTTGCCCAGTTCTCCCGCGAATTTATCGAGGAAGAAGCGAACAAGGATGAGGATATCCTCCCTCCGCTCCCTGAGCGGAGGGAGGCGCAGGCTGATAACATTGATACGGTAAAAGAGGTCCTCCCTGAAGACCCCTTCCTTCACATCCTTGCCTATGTCCCTGTTGGTGGCGGTGATAAACCGGATGTCCACCTTCCGGGACTGTACGCCGCCGACCGGCCTGATCTCGTGGTCGTCCATCACCCTCAGGAGCTTCGCCTGCAGGGACTGATCGAGATCGCCGATCTCATCGAGAAATACCGTGCCGCCGTCCGCCTCTTCAAAGAGCCCCCTTTTTGATCCGACAGCCCCGGTGAAGGCGCCCCGCACATAGCCAAACAACTCGGATTCCAGGAGGTTTTCGGGAATGGCGCTGCAGTTGATCGGCACAAAAGGCCTGTCCCTTCGGGAACTGTTGAAATGTATCGCGCGGGCGAACAGTTCCTTGCCCGTGCCCGTCTCGCCCAGAAGAAGCACGTTGCTGCGAGAATCGGCAACCTTCTTCACCTCAGTGATCAGGGAGGTAATGACTCCGCTCTGCCCCACGATGCGTTCAAAGTCGTACCGCTCCTCTATCTGCTTCCTCAGGATGAGGTTTTCGGTCCTCAGAGACCGCTCCCGAAGAGCGTTTTTCGCGATGCGCTTGATCTCTTCGTGGATAATCGGCTTCACGATATAGTCGTATGCTCCCGCCCTGAGGGCCTCTACCGCCGTCTCCAGGGAGGCATAGGCGGTCACCACAATGACGATCTGTTCGGCGTTTTGCTCGCGGCATTTCTTCAACAGCTCGATGCCGTTAATCCCAGGGAGAATAATGTCGGTGATGATCAGATCGAAAGCCTTCTCTTCCAGAATTCCCAGGGCCGTCTCGCCGCTGGGGGCTGTATCCACATCATAGCCCACGCTGCTGAATACACGCTTCAGCGACACCCTAAGCGTCTCTTCGTCCTCCACAATCAGCAGCTTGTCAGCCACGGCCCGCGCTCCGCATTTCCATCACTCCTCCACGAGAAGGTCCAGCCTTCTCGCAAGCCACTTTGTCGTCGTCGCCTGCAGGAGTATCGTCATCAGGATGGCAATGAAGGTGACCGAGGCTATCATCTCGCTGCCCGGCGCCTTGACGCCGACCAGCAGACCCACGAGCGCGGCAGGGATGACACCGGTCTCCCTCGTCCAGCACATGAAGATGAGTTCCCTAAAACTCCACCTGGCACATCGGTCGGGCGAGGCACAGGCAAAGACCGTAAGAGGCCTCCCTACCAGCATGAAGATGAGGACAACCAATATCCCTCCACCCAAAAACTGATTCATGAGGGCGAAGTTCACCTGCGTTCCGAGGAGGATGAATATGAACATGCGCATGATGAAGGCGGTCGTGCTGACGAAGAGTTCAAGCCTCTCCTCCTCTCCCTTCTCCATCCTGAACCCGAAAGTATCCCTATTGCCCAGAAAGATTCCGAAGACAAAGACAGACATGAACCCGCTTGCCTGGAGCCGGTCGGCTACCAGATAGGCCCCGATAACCGCCATAAGTGTCACGACCGGGGCATATTCCGAGAGAAAGTCGAATTTTTCATGCGCAATGAGAAGAGAGGCGAGATACCCGAGTATCGCGCCGGCCAGGATCCCTATCGACGCCTCCTTCAGGAGTTTCAGAAGCGAACCTCCCAGGGAAAAATCACCGTTGCCCATGGCGACGGCGAGGACCGCGAAGGTGACAATCGCTCCCATCGCGTCGTTAAAGGCTGATTCGGCCATCACCGTCTGGGCGACCCTGTCCTTGATCCTGACCTGTTTGAAGATAGGCACCAGAGTGGCCGGATCAGTTGACGCGATGGCAGCACCCAAAAGCAGGGCCACGATGAACGGGACCTCCAGTATATAGAAGGCTGCGACCCCCGTAACAGCGATCATGATAAGCACGCCTACCGTCGCGATCGTCACAATTGTTATCCAGACCTCCTTGAGGACCTTCAGCCGCAGAGATGTCCCTCCGTCAAAGAGGATGTAACAGGAGCCGAAGATGAGGATGATCTGGTTCAGCGCCGAATCTGCCTTGACGTCGATGACCCCAAACATCTCCGGCCCCAGGAGAATCCCCGCGAGGAGAAAGATGACCACGTCCGGCACCCTCGCCTTCTGCGCCAAAAGCCCGCAGATGGAGCCCGCGGCAAGGATTGCCCCCAGGGAAAGAAGAACCTGTTTTGCCACATCCATTGATAATGCAGGATCCACCGATACCTCCCTGTCGTCAGTCGCCCCTGCGCCTTCACGTGCCGAAATGCGCAGAAGCCGCTATATTGTAGTACAAAAAGGCTTTTTTTTCAGTCCAAACGCGGGAATAGAGCCGTCAGGCGAGAATGGGGATACGGATAGTGAAGGTCGTCCCCTTGCCGGGAGCGCTCTCAGCGGTAATCGTGCCGCTATGCTCCCTGATGATGCCGTAGCAGATGCTGAGCCCCAGGCCGGTGCCCTTGCCCAGGGGTTTGGAGGTGAAGAACGGATCGAATATCCGGTCGAGCATATATTCCTCGATGCCGGTTCCCGTGTCCGCAAAGGCGATCTCGAGGTCCTTTCCGGACTGGCGGGCGCTGATCCTCAACTCGCCGCCCCCCGGCATCGCGTCGAGCGCGTTGAGGATGATATTGAGAAAGACCTGCTGGATCTTGTCGGGATTTATGCGGATCGGGAGAACGTCCGCGACGTCGGTCCTGAACTCGATGTTGTTGAAGCGCTTGTCATATCGGACGAGGTTGAGCGTCCGGTCAAGGATTTCTCCGACATTCGAAAGGGGCTTTTCGTGGGTAGATATCCGGGCAAAGTCGCCGAGGCTCCGCACGATCCGCGCTATACGGTCTATATGCGCATTGATAATATGAAGTGACTCCCCCGTGAACTGGATATCCCCCTCCTCCTGGAACTTCAGGGCCCTCAGTTCCTGGACGAGCGATGAGATGGAGGCGAGCGGGTTCCCTATCTCATGGGATATTCCGGCGGTCAGTTTACCGATGCTTGCAAGCTTCGAGCTCTGCAGAAGCTGCTCTTCCATCTTCATCTTCTCGGTTATGTCCTCGATGATAATGACAAAGCCTCCCGAGGGGTCTGTCAGCGGGCTGATCTTCACCTTGTACGATTCCTGCTCATCCGTCCGCACCGTGTCTTCCCACGGAGACTCGGCGGAAAACATGGCGCGCGTGATCCACGGCAGTACATTGACAACCACTTTCCCCGCTGCCCCCTTCTTCCCCGCCCCGGTGATCAACTCCATGCCCTTGTTCCAGTATGTTATGCGCAGGACGGAATCAACCGTTACAATGCCAACGGGGGCTGACTCGATGATGTTCTCGCTGAATTCCTTCAGATAGGCGAGGTTCCTGTTGGCCTCTGCCAGTTCCTGGCGTGAGAGCCGCAGGGTGTCGGTCATCTGTTTTATGGAATCGGATATCTCGCCCCGTTCCTGCTCGGTCAGGGTAAGTTTATCTTCAAAGATGATAGTCGCGATAGCAGAGCCCAGAGCTCCGGACAGCACGCGCTCGGCCTCATTCCTGAGTACGATAAAGTCCTGGTGGGAGATGGAATGGCGCTGTATGCCGCGGCGGGCGATGAAGTTATCGACGATCTCCCTCGCCTCCCTTCTGCCTATGTACTGGCCGAGGATCTCCTCCACCTGCTGGACACTGTAGGTGCTCTTGCCGGTCGGAACCCTCGGGGAATACGACTCAACGAAGATGAGGGCCTGCTTCTCCTCCTCGCCACGCTGACGGGCAAATATCGAGAAAGTTACGTACAGCACGATATTGAGGAAGAGTCCCCAAAAAAGGGAATGGGTCCACTTGTCGAGACCCTCCAGTCCGAAGAGGGCATGGGGGTTCAGGATCTTCGACGTGGCGAGGGTACCCCAGAAGCCGGTCTGGCCGAGGACACCGGCCTTGAGCATCGCGGGCACCAGGAGGGTGTAAAACCAGATCGCAAAGCCCGCGATGATACCCGCGGCAGCGCCCGCCTTGTTACCCCGCTTCCAGTAGAGGCCTATAATGATGGAGGGGGCGAAGATCGTGACCGCCTCAAAGGACTTCAGCCCCATGTCCACCAGGGTATAAAATTCACCGATCGATACGGCGAAGAAATAGCCGAGGGATACGATAACCAGGATGATGATCCTTTTCACGTTAAGGATGATGGTGGGGAATCCCTTCATCTCGTTGAACCGGTAGATGCCCGGCATCACCAGATTGTTCATGACCATGGTGCTCAGGGCCAGAGACTCCACGATGATCATACCGGTCGCCGCTGAAAAACCGCCGATAAAGACAAAGAGGGCGAGCATCGACTTCCCCTGCCCCAGCGGTATGGAGAGGACGAAACTGTCCGCTTTGGCCTGACTGCCGCCGAGAAGAAGCCCTCCGAAGGCGACCGGCATGACGAATATGTTGATCAGGAAAAGATAGAGCGGAAAGAGCCACATCGCCTTGGATACATGGGATATGTCCGAGTTCTCGACAACGCCGACCTGGAACTGCCGGGGCAGGAACATGATCGCCATCATCGACAGGAACAGCAGGGAGCCCCACTCGTGGTAGCTGACCGAGGTGCCGCCGCCCAGGAAGAGGAGTTCGCCGTAATCCGAGGCCATGATCCTTTCGAAGATATCCACAAACCCGTTAAAGAGTCCGTAGGTGACGAAGACCCCCACGAGCAGGAAGGCGACGAGCTTGACGAGCGATTCGAAGGCGATGGCAAAGACAAGCCCCTCGTGCCGCTCCGATGAATCGAGTCTCCGGGCGCCAAAGATCACCGAGAATATGCCGAGCATGAGGGTGATGAACCAGCCGGCAGCGGCACTCCCCTCCTTCTCGCCCGAGAGGATGGTGAAGGTGGACATGATCGCCTTTATCTGGAGGCCGAGATACGGGGTAATCCCCACAACCGCGACGATCGCCACGAGCGCTGAAAGGAATATCGAATTGCCGTACCTGGCCCCGATGAAATCGGCAATGCTTGTCAGGCGGTTCTCCTTCGCGACGCTGATGATCTTGCGCAGGAGAACGAGCCAGAGCGCGGCCATCAGGGTGGGTCCCAGATAGATGGGCAGAAACGACAGCCCCGAGGTCGCCGCCTTCCCCACGCTGCCATAGAAAGTCCATGAGGTGCAATAGACGGCGAGCGAAAGAGAATAAACATAGGGGTTCGAGACGAGACTTCTTCCCATCTTCTCCCGCCGTTCTGCGAAATAGGCGACGAGGAAGAGCAGACTCAGGTAGCCGAGGATAAGCGTGAAAAGCAGCCAGCCCTTAAACACGGCCCTGGCTCTTCCTGTCTTCCTTGCGCACGAAATAACCGACAGCGACGATGAGCAGGCCCCAGACGCCGAAGAGATAGTAAGGGAGTGAAAGGCTGAAGATGTCAAGGAACGGCCAGTTCAGCAGCAGGGTGAAAAGACAGAAGAGAAATGGCCAGAGTTCCTTATTCTTCATCTGAATTAATGTATCACGCTGCGTTTGCGAATGGCAATAGCACCTGCCGGAACTGCGCCACCGGGGGAGAGGCTATTCCAGGCGCCCCGCGCAAAAAGTATCGATGCTATGACTCGGACTTTTCAGGTCCGCAGGAGAGAGCCTTCTTTATCGCGATGCCGATATGCTGACGCGAAAACGGCTTCTGGATGAACCCGACCGCCCCGCTCCGGAGCAGTTCATCGATCCCCGCAAAACCGTTCTGGCTGTAACCGGAGCAGAGAAGGACCTTCACGTCCGGACTGATCGTCCTGAGGGCCTGGAAGACCTCTGTCCCCGACATCTTCGGCATGACCATGTCCAGGATCACCAGCCGCACCGCATCCTTCATCTCCCGGAAGATGTTCACCCCGGCCATGCCGCTGCTCGCCGTCATGACCGTATAGCCCAGGGGCTCGAGCATGTCCCTGCAGAGTTCCCTCACATCAGATTCGTCATCGATCACCAGAAGTGTACCGGAGCCCGTGATATTGACTATCTCGACAGCCTCATCCGTATCGGCTCCGGCCGAAACAGGCAGATAGATGTTGAACTGCGTGCCCTTGAAGGGCTCGCTGTAGAGGTTGATGTACCCCCCGTGATTGCTGATGATCGAGTGGACGATATAGAGGCCGAGGCCGGTGCCCTTTCCCATCTCCTTGGTGGTGAAGAAGGGGTCGAATATCTTGCGCTGGGTGACCGTATCGATGCCGACCCCGGTGTCGGCAACCGAGAGCCTGATAAATCCGGCAGCGCCCGTGGCAGGCTGCAGGTTGTTCGGGCTCCCTGTTTCAGACCGCACCACCGACGTTTCGATCACCAGGCGCCCTCCCTGCGGCATGGCATCGCGCGCGTTGACAGCGAGGTTGATTATCACCTGCTGAAGTTGCGAGGCGTCCGCCTTAATGACCGGAATTCCCTCCTTCAGCTCGGTCACGATCTCAATGTTCTTGGGTATGCTCCGCTGCAGGAGTTCCACCGCGCTCCGGACCACCTCATTTATGTCCATGGGTTTCGTCTCGAGCTTCTCCTTGCGCGTGATCGCCAGTATCTTCCTCCCGAAGTCAGCGCCCCGTTTTGCCGCATCATAGATGATGGTCGCCGGCTTGTTGAACGGATCTCCCTCCTTCGTCATCGAGAGGATGATCTCGGCGTACCCGAGGATCGCGGTGAGAAGATTGTTAAAATCATGGGCCATGCCGCCTGCCAGGGTCCCCACCGCCTCCATCTTCTGGGAACGTATGAGCCTCTCCTCCATCCGCTTCTTTTCCGTCATGTCGATAATGTACCCGTCGAAGCCCTTCACGGAGCCTTCGGGTCCGGTATCCGGATACAGGGAAAGCGCGATGATCAGCTCCTTTCCCTTATTTCCGACTGCCGTATCCTCCAGATGAAGACCCCTGTCCATCACCGCATTTTTCAGGCAGTCGGGGGCTGCCTTGTCTCCTATCAGGATGTCGCAAAGGCCCTGCACATCCCCGAACATTTCACGGAAGCGGCCGTTCGCCTCGATGATCATGCCCTCGCCGTCCAGCCTGAAGATGGCATGGTCGACGCGCTCAAACAGCGACCGGATCCTCCGGTCCGATTCGACGAGCCTGTCCTCTTTTTCCCTGACAGACCCGCAGACCCGCGCGAACTCGTGGGCAAGCTCGCGCAGTTCGTCGGCTGACCGCTCCAGCACAGGGTCGGTCTCGGGCAATTTTCCGTCCCTGAAGAGGGAAACGGAACCGTAGAGGGACATGATGGGCTTTATCACCAGCCTGCCGATGAGCAGGTTAATCGATATGATGGCAAAAAGCGTGATAGCCGCGGAGACAGCCAGGTTAGTCAGGATGATCCCCTCTATCTCTTTTTGAACGGCAGCCGTCGACAAAACGACGCGGGTATATCCGATCGTGCTTTCAGGGACATCTTCCGACGGCCTGAAAAGGATAGGGGCATAGAAGTCCCGGCCCGCGCGCACGGGTACGGAAAAGGGTGACGCATCCTTTGCGAAGTGCGCGACAGCCTCCGGGTGGGGAGGTTCTTTCAGTCTTCCGATAGGATATGCGTCAAGCGCCTCCCAGATGTTGGAATAGACTTCAGCCAGGACAACATCAGGCGTCCTGATGATGGCGGACGCCTTCTTCAGGAGATCGAGATCTTCGTTGATGATCCCGTCCTCTGCCGCCTTGGACAGGGCAAAGCTGAGCGCCGTGCCGCGGGCTATCATACCCTGCTCCCTGCTGCGCTGATGCGTGGTGATAAAGAGGTAGGTGCTGATGCTGCTGATGAGGACTATGATGAGCGTTATGAATGCCGATACCCGCGTCTTCAGGGGCATCTTCATGGAATGTCTGTCAGTGATACGACGCCGAGAGATTTAATATAATTCTGCCCCTCCCTGCTCAGGACAAAGTCCACGAAATGCTGCACCTCGGGCTTATGCTGTCGCGGGACCAGGATAAAAAGCGGCCGCTTGAGGGGATACTTCCTGCTGACAATAGTTCGCACGCTCGGGGAGACTCCGGACACCTTCAGCATCTTTACGTTTCTCTTCCGTCCGCTGGTGAAACCGGTAGTCGCAAAGCCCTCCGGGGTATCCTCCACCATCTGCTCCACGATCCCGGTCGAGGCGAGTTGGGTAATAGTCGGGATGACGGCGGGCTCGCGCCCCTTCAGGATCATCGCCCGCATGGAGGATTCGACGCCCGAAAGGCCGCGTCTCGGCCGGGAGACAAAGACCTTTATCGGGGCGTTCGCACCGCCGAGCTCAGACCAGTTCTTCAGCTGACCGGCGTAGATGGCCCGCGCCTGGTCGACGGTGATGCTGTCGACGCGGTTTGATTTATGAACGATAAACGCCAGGGCGTCCCAGGCGACCTGCACGAACTGGAGATCATCAGGGTCTCCCGGCTCCCTGTTCCTGCAGGCAGCCGCAAAATCGACCTTACCGCTCCGCAGGTCTTCTATGCCGACAACGCTTCCGCCCCCCCTGACATAGATCTTGACGCCCTTCCGGCGCTCATACTCCCTGGCGAGGTCGCTCAGATACCCGACATTGCTCACCGAGCAACCGCTGGCTGTCAGAAAATCCGCGGCCTGTGCCCCGGGAACAACCGGCAGCAGCAGGAGGAGAAGAGCGATTCCGGCCCGTATGACGGTCATCAAAAGACGCTTGCGGGAAACCCGGATCATGAAACAGGAAATTCGGCGTTGCCGACTGCAGCGTCGACCTCTCCCCTTCGGGGATTGATGATCCATATATTCCCGAATTCCCGCTCCTGGTAGACACGCGCCAGCCCCAGCCTGAGAAGTTCGAGCATAGCCAGAAAAGTGACGATGAGCTCAGTCCTGTTCCTGCTCACGGCAAAGAGCTCTTCAAACCTGACGCTCTCCGTCTGCTCTAGCAGTTCCGCGATGTGAAGCATCCTGTCCTTTACGGTCAGGGTCTCGCGCGTTATCCTGACTACCTCCGGCGGCGCCGAGTCGAGGATCTTCTTGAAGGCCGAGAGGAGATCGAAGATGTTCACGTCAAACAGGAAAGGCTCGCCGGTATCCTCTCCCTCTCCTTCCTCCCCTTCTTCGACAGGCTCCCTCCAAAAGACCTGATGGGCCTCGTCCTCCTTCTCGCGCAGAATAACGGATGCGTCCTTGTATGCCTGATATTCGAGAAGTCGTTGGACGAGTTCCAGCCGCGGGTCTTCCATCTCCTCCGCCTCGGCCTCCTCATCAGGGGGAAGGAGCATCCGGGACTTGATATGGATGAGCGTAGCAGCCACGACGAGGAACTCGCCGGCGATCTCGAGGTTCAGTTCCTTCATCAATCCGATGTATTCAAGATACTGCCGGGTGATGAGAGAAATGGGGATATCGTATATGTCAACTTTGTTTTCCCTGATGAGATGGAGCAGAAGGTCAAGAGGTCCCTCGAAGACCGGCAGTTTGATATTATAAATGTCGTCCATAATCCCTTTCACGAACCGCCGAAAACGCAGCCCACAATGAAAATAGTTTAACCCAAATGCAAAAAAAAAACGCGTAAGATATAGACAAGGGCGGCGGCCAGGCTTTCCGCCCTATTGACACCGTTGATATCCCGATTATACTGGGGATGAGATTCCGCACAAACAGGCCGTTCATCGCAACCATCAGACAAGGAGGTAAGCCGATGATCCCCGTGATGCCCAGGAGAATCCCGACTTTCTTTCTTATACTTCTTGCAGCAGCAGCGGTATGCGCCTGCGGGAGCGGCGGCGGCGGAGCAGGGTCGTCGCATCCGGCCGGCTGGGCCGCTCCTGACCTGCACGGAGTCGCCGCAAAGACAAAGGCAGGCCGGAACAGCGGTTTCGCCTCTTGCCAGACATGCCACGGCATCGACCTGCGAAGCGGATCAGCAAGCATCGGCTGCTTTGCCTGCCACGGCGGCAACAGTCCCCATCCGGCGAAACCCTGGCGCGGTACCGCAAGGACTCATACCAATACGGACCCCGGCAATGCGCCCTTCTGCTCACCGTGCCACAGAAGCGGCCTGAACTCCAGTATTTCTCCTGCTACGCCTCAGCCGGCAGGGACGCCGGCGAGCTGTTTTAACAACACCCTCTGCCACGGCCCGAGGGGGCAACATCCCTCCGGATGGTCGAACCCTGATATCCACGGCTCGGCCGCAAAGACGACGCCCGGGAGTACCAGCGGCCTGGCCTACTGCCAGGAATGCCATGGGAACGACTTCTCCGGTGGAGGCACACAGGTGTCCTGTTCCTCCTGCCACGGCGTCAATGCGCCTCATCCTGCCAAGCCCTGGATCGGCGCGACAAGGACCCACATAACCACCGATCCGGGTAATGCGGCGGTCTGCGGACTCTGCCACACCAACGGCGCCAATTCCTCTCTGAAGCCGTCGCAGCCGCCACCCTCCGGCTCGCCTGCGGGATGCTTCAACAGTACCCTCTGCCACGGCCAGAGGGGCCAACATCCTCCGGGTTGGTCCAGTCCCGACGTGCACGGAGCGTCCGCCAAGTCTGCGCCCGGAAACGCGAGCGGCTTCGCCTACTGTCAGGTATGTCATGGAAATGACTATAGGGGCGGCAGCGTCCAGGTCGCCTGCTCCTCCTGCCACGGCGTCAATGCGCCTCATCCTGCCAAGCCCTGGATCGGCGCGGCAAGAACCCACATATCTACCGATCCGGGTAACGCGGCGGTCTGCGGACTCTGCCACACCAACGGCGCCAATTCCTCTCTGAAGCCGTCACAGCCACCACCCTCCGGCTCGCCTGCGGGATGCTTCAACAGCACCCTCTGCCACGGACCGCGACCCGCCCATCCCCAGGGGTGGTCAGGACCGGACATCCATGGCTCCTCGGCCAAAAAGCGGCCGGACGCAATGAACGGGTTCCCCTATTGCCAGGCATGCCACGGGATCAACTTCAGCGGAGGCAATGTCCAGGTCTCCTGCCTGAACATTTCTGCCTGCCATATGGTAACCGCTCCCCACTCGCCCAGGCCCTGGCGCGGAAGCACGAGGACCCACACCACTACAGACCCGGGCAATGCGGTAGCCTGCGGCGTTTGCCATCAGGCCTCGTCGACAATACCGGGCGCCACGTTCGACTGTTTCAACAACTCCCTGTGCCACGGACCACGACCCGCCCATCAGACCGGATGGGCCAATCCCGACCTTCACGGCACATCGGCAAAGGCTGCGCCCGGCCCATCGGGCGGCTTCTCAAACTGCCAGGCATGTCACGGGTCCAGTTTCTCGGGAGGGTCGGTGCTCGTCACCTGTCTGAGCACCGCAGGTTGCCACAAGGCGGCCGCACCACATTCTCCGAAACCATGGAGGGGCGGCACACGAACACACACAACGACTGACCCGGGCAATGCGGTCGCCTGCGGCCTCTGTCATCGCGCAGCCTCCGCCCCACCGTCTACCGCCTCGGGTTGTTTTAATAACACCCTGTGCCACGGCGACATGCAGCACCCGGCAGGATGGGCCACCGGGCATGCGCTGACCGCACGTTCAGGCACGGCGAGTTGCGGAACAACATCGTGCCATGGGACGGACTACACGGGCGGCGCCGTCGGCATCAGCTGTTATGGCTGCCACCTCGGCGGACCGGCCCCAGGCGCCGGCATCATGCACCCCAACCGCTGGAATAGCCCCAAGGACAGCCATGACGGATATCTTGAGGGCCTGGGAAAGAACGCATCGAGCTGCGCGCCGGCAGCTTCGCCCAAAGGAGTATCGATCGCGCAATACTGCCACGGGGCGGGGCTGACGCAGACAGCCTCGCGGGTCGCCCCGCCCAATGCCTCGTGGGGCCAGGCTCCATCGTGCTACAGCTGCCACGGAAAGGAGTGGTCTGTCCCGTAAGCCTTGAGCCGGTCGACTGCCGGGAGGCTGCATAAGCCTCCCTTCTTTTGTCCGTTCCGCGTTGATTTGCCGGACACGGAAATGTATTCTAAGAAATGCGGCGCACACACATTGTCATCCTGACTGTCTTCCTTCTCCTTCCCACAGCACAGGCGGACGCCCTTGTTCGTCTTTTTTTCGACAGCCAAGGAAATCTCCGCGCTTCGTCTCCGGCAAAGGTGACGGGTACGCTGAGCGCACGGGCTGCCGGTCCCTCTGTTCCCGCAGGGACAGTTCTGCGCCGGGACTTCTCGTATGACTTCTTCCCCGTCTCCGGCAGGACCTTCTCCGAGGTCGTTGAGTCAGCCGAGGGTAACGGGCCGGTCAGCCGGGACACGGGAAGACGCTTCCCGTCGAGACTCGATTGGTCCTTCAGCCTCTCGTATGATTATGAGTACACCTATGAGATCAACGAGGAAGACGGGACGGTACACGTGGCACTTGATATCCACGAAGTGAAGGTCGCCGGCGACTTTGCGGTAACCCTGCCGACACTCATCGACAGCACCCCTCTGAACCCCGTTGAACAGGACCTCTGGAAGTCCTATATCAGGGGTCTCCTGGCTTCCGAATACGGAAAGGCGGACATCATAGCTGATCCGGAGGTCTCGGACCGTGCCGCCGAAGACCTGAAGGAGATCACCTACATCATCTTCGAGTACAAGGATGACGCGGAGATCGAGCGCACGGTCACCCGCTTCCTGCGGGAAGAGGCGGTACGCGTCGGGAGAGAGACGGCCCAGGCGATCAGGGAAAGGCTGGCCGGCTACGGGAGCAAAGAGAAATGACCGCCCTCATCGCAAGACATCGTCAAAAGGATGTCTCAGAGGCAAAGGCCCTCGGCTTCGGAGCACGAGCCGTAGGTAGCCACCAGCCTGCCGTTAAACAGGGCTGAGACCTTCCTGTCCGAAGAGAAGACGAGTTCAGCTCCGTCACTTCCGGCAGAGACCGTTATGTCACCGTCCGAGGGGCAGGTATCGCCGGACCTGATCACCATATCCTTCTTCGTTGCGACGGTGAGGACAGCAGATGCGCATGCGGGCCTCAAGACGCCTGCTACCGCAAAACGCGTCGCAGGGCCTTCAAACAGGTACGACACAACAAACCCGGACATATCGGCGGAGAACTGTTTCGACGCCACCCTGCCGTCGATCCTTCCCGTGATCGAAACAGACGCCCCCACGGCAGCATCAGCCGCATAGACGATATCTGCATAGGTAATCGAACCGTTGGAGATCGACAGATTGTCGCCCGCAAGGGTATCGGCATAGGTGAGAGTCAGGAGGGTCGTCACCTTCTGTGGAGCCACGAGCGACCCGGTATACGCTACCGATACGGTGCCATTCCAGGTCTCTGTCCCTTCAACGCAGGACACATACGTAATCGTCGCGCTATAATTCTGCGGGTCAGCATCAGAACCGTCCCAACGGCTGTCTTTTTGCTTCGTTCCTCCGCCCGAACAATTCGACTGCACGCTGCCGGTGCCCATTGCCGACGTGGCGCCCTTCTTCTGACCGTCGAGCACCCTCCTGAGGAGAGAGGGCAGGAATCCGCCCTCAGCCGCAACCGGCCCCCCCAGAGAGGCTGCACCTACATACTTAGGTCTTGTTACTAACTGAAGAGAGGTGACGACTGTTCCGGCAGCCGGGCCCGCATTCGCCTCGGTCAGCACCGCAGTTGGTCCAGGCCCCGGGGGTGTCGTGCCGCCGCCACCACCTCCGCATCCGCTCATCACCAGCACTCCGCATAATCCCAGGGCCATAAGCAGGGCAAAGACTCTCCCTCTGTTCGTCATCATATCCTCCACTTCTTAATCACTCACCGCGAATCTGTCAACGTTAATAGTCCTGCCGGGAAGGTCAGGCTCGGCAACGACTGACAGCGAGTGGCTGCCGCCGCCTACGAGGACCTCGAAGACCTTCTGATCATACCGTGTCTCGCTGCTGTCCAGTCGCACCCTGCCGCGGAAGACACCGTCGATATACACCTTTGCACTTCCGCAGGACGGGCAGACCGTCGCCTTCCACGCTATCTGACTTCCTGTGAAGGAAAAATTCAGGCCCGATGTTATGCCGCCCACGTTCTGGCCGACGCTTATCGTCCCGGCAAACGCCAGTTGATCGCTGCGGTGCTTCCATGGCCCCGAATAGGCGATCCGGCTGTCAGCATCGTCATAGCTGGTCGTATGCGGCGGGTTGTAGGCAAAGATGGCGGTAACCGTCACATTGCCGGACACATTCACGGTGCACGAAAGATTTGTCGTCGAGCTGCAACCGCTCCATCCTGAAAATGATGAATTGGCCCCGGCTGCCGCCGTAAGGATTACAACCGCCCCGTCATCATACTTCCCGGAGGCGGTGTCGCCGTCCCACGACAGGAGGCCGGAAGATGCGGTGATGCTGCCAATTCCCCTGCCGCTCTTCTTTATTGTAAGGATGCGGGTCTTGTCGGAATCAGCGACAAAGGTCGCTGTCACCAGGCAATCACCATTAACCGGACCTGTCGTATACGTATCGTTCACCAGGCTGCCCCCGCATCCGGTGACTGACACGAGATGGTATCCGCTCTGGGAAGTAATGAGAAATGCCTTCGCTCCACCCTGGCCGACCGTGACCGGCCCTGACGGCGCAATACTACCGCCCTGACCAGCCGATGCGGTCACCGTGAATGTTATGCCTCCCGACTCTTTCTCAAAGAAGGCGGTTACCGTGCAATCCGCCGTTATCACGGCAGCATATACGGAACCCGCAAGCGAGCCTCCGCAGCCCGAGACAGAAGAAATCCGGTAGCCCGGATCGGGCGTGAGAGTGAAGGCCACGACCGTTCCCTTGTTCACGCTGGCGCTCTCCGGTATGATCCGCCCCCCCTGCCCGGCAGATGCGGTAACCGTAAAGGAGAGCTTCTCGAAGGCCGCTGTTACACTGCAGTCAGCCTTTATCGCGCCCGTCGTAAAGGTGCTGCCGCTGAGAGCTCCTCCGCAACCTTCCACCGAAAGGACTCTATATCCCGTGTCAGCCGCAACTGTGAAGGTCCGGGTATTGCCATCATTCACCCTGATCTGGCCGGAAGGCGTGATCGTGCCGCCGGGCCCTGCAGAAGCGGTGACTATATGCGAAAGCGAGGTGTCCGCTGAAAATGAAGCCGTTACGCTGCAGTCAGCCTTTATCGCGCCGGTCGTGAAGGTGTTGCCGCTGAGACTTCCTCCGCAACCTTCCACCGAGGCGATCAGATATCCCGCATCAGCCGACACGGTAAAGGTCTGTGTCTTGCCGTCATTCACCGTAATCTGGCCGGAGGGAGAAATCGTGCCGCCGGGCCCTGCAGAAGCGGTAATTATATGGGTGACTGCGGTATCTTTTTCAAAGGCAACGGATATGGCACAGTTGGCAGTAATCGCGGCCGTATTGTATGTTGCGCCGGCGAGCGTGCCGCCGCATCCGTCGGCAGCGCTGACATGATATCCTGCATCAGGGGTCACCACAAGGGTGACGATCGCCCCGGAATTGACGATCAGCGCGCCGGAAGGAGACGCCTGTCCACCGCCGGTCTTCGTTACCGCCACCCGGAAAAAGATCTGTTTGGGTATGACGCTACTGATCGTAGTCCCGTCACCAATCTGTCCTGAAGAGTTCGAACCCCATGCCCATACCGTTGCGTCTCCCTTGACAGCAACGGTGTGATATCCTCCTGCAGCCGCTGCTGCCCAATCGACGTCCGCTCCGACCCGGACGGGACTGAGCCGGTCCGTGGTCGTCCCGTCACCTAATTGGCCGCTGTTATTATATCCCCACGTCCAGAGGGTACCATCAGACTTTATGGCAGCGGAATGAAACTCCCCGGCAAAAACCGCAATCCACCGGTTGTCGGTCCCGACGCGCACGGGCGCCGACTGGTCGTCGGTCGTCCCGATGCCGAGTTCGCCGTCGCCGTTGAAACCCCAGGCCCACAACGTGCCGTCGGTCTTGATCGCCAGGGTATGAAAGCCTCCGGCAGAGACCTGGGACCACACCTTTTCCGTGCCGACCTGCGTCGGGACCGAGCGGTCAGTCACCGTGCCGATGCCCAGCTGCCCGTAAAAGTTCCACCCCCATGCCCAGAGAGAGCCGTCCGTTCTCACAGCCGAAGAATGGAACCCCCCTGCTGACGCACCGCTCCAGGTGCCGCCTCCGCTCACGGCTGACGGAGATGCGCCGTCGGTATTCGTGCCGTTGCCGAGTTCGCCGTCGCCGTTAAAGCCCCAGGACCATAACGTACCGTCGGTCCTCAGGGCCAGGGTGTGCGAATCGCCTCCGGAGACCCGGGCCCAGGAGGCAGAGCTTCCGATGCGCAGCGGCGAGAGACTGTCCGCCGCTGTCCCGTTACCCAGTTGGCCGTAGAAGTTCCATCCCCATGTCCAGAGAGACGCGTCAGACTGGATGCCGGCGGAATGCCAGTGGCCCGCTCCGACGACAGACCAGTTCGAGGACGACCCTATTTTTGCGGGCACCCCGCGATCTGCCGTTGCGCCGTCACCAAGCTCACCGTCGCCGTTAAAGCCCCATGTCCAGAGGGTGCCGTCTGAGTTGAGCAGTACTGAATGGGAATCACCCGCGGCAACCATGGTACCGGCTGCGGGGGGAATAAGCGGCGATAACAGTGACAGCAGAAACAGCAGGCATGCGATACGGGCGGGCAGCGTAAGTCGTGACAAGATCATGGTATGCTCATCCTCCTGACAACCTCTTTGGACAACAATGACCGTATTAGTGGCTTTCCTTCAGCAGTCTTTCGGTCTTCGGCGAAATGGCGGGATCTATGAGATACGCCTCCGCAAAATAGGCGTTTGCCTCATCGAACCTCTTGAGTTTGTAACTCGCATACCCCAGAAGGTAATAGGCGGCGGGGTCCGGTTTCTCGGCGATGTATTGTTTGAGATATTCTGCAGCGTTCCTGAAGTCTTTCTTCAGATAATACCTGACCGCCTTTTCAAAAGAACCGTCCTTTGCGAACGCCTCGGAGCCGGCAAACAGCGCGATCAAAAGAACCAACATCCCTGCGATTCTCTTCATGTCTCCTCCTCCGGTGATAGAATCGGCCTGCTTCTCAGCACTAAATATATCATATAAATCAGGGCAAAAGATACAGGGTCCGGTGGCGCCCGGCTTAAGTTTTTCGCCCATGGTAACGATAAGATAACCAGATATTGCTGTCAGGAGGGCGGTTTGATCGGGATTATTCTTGGCCTTTTTGTCGTTGTCCTGCCTGTCACTGCTTTTGCAGCGCCGGAAAAGGAACCAGGCACTGCGGAGCGGGGCGTTGACGCGGTGCTTCTCATGGACAGCTCAGGCAGCATGAAGAAAACGGACCCGCAGGGCCGCAGGAAGCCGGCCGCCCGCCTCTTCATTTCCCTGTTGGGCAACGAAGACCGGGCCGGGATCGTGAGTTTCAGCAGTTACGGGGAAATACTTCTGGGTCTGACCGACGCGGGGGGTAAGGAACAAAAAAGCTTCGTCGCGTCGGTCGAAAAGGTGAACTCCCGCGGTCCCTATACGAATATTCTCGACGCGGTGAAGAGAGGGCATGACGTCCTCTCCTCTTCCACGAAGAAGGATCGTGTCATGATCCTCATGTCGGACGGACAGATGGACGTGGGAAGCAGCGATCAGGACAAGGCCCTCTCTTCCGAGCTCATCACCAAACTGCTTCCTGAGATCAGCAAATCCGGGATCAAGGTCTATACCATCGCCTTCACCGACCAGTCGGACCAGCCATTCCTCGAAGAAATAGCAAGGAAGACGGGCGGGGCCTTCAGAGTCGCCCGTACGGATGCCGACCTCCACCTTGTCTTTGCCTCTGTCTTCGAAAAGATCAAGACTCCTGATCTCATTCCCCTGCGCGGCGGGAGCTTTTCCATTGACAAGAATATCCAGGAAGTGACTCTCCTTATCACCCGGAAGAGTCCTTCCACGGCGGTAATCATCACCGACCCGCAATCACGCCGCCTGACATCCAAAAAGCCGGGACCGGACGTCCAGTGGTTCGGATCAGGGGTTTTCGACATGGTGACCGTGAAACGACCGCTGCCGGGCATATGGGGCGTTAGATTCAACTCTGACGAAGGCAATAAGGTATTTGTGATAACTGACCTGAGGCTCAGGAGTTCGTTCAATGTGGACTTCGTGCCTGAGGGCAGGAAACTCATGCTCGACGCATGGATCGAAAAAGAGGGCAAGCCCCTTGACAACAGGGTAATCCTGGAACATATCAGGTTCAGCGCTTCCATGAAATCTCCCGGAAGCGAACCTGTCCCCCTGAAGCTGACACCCGCGTCAGGGGAAGGCGCGAAGCCGGGCGTCTACCAGGCGGAGTTCACCGCTGACAGGCCGGGAGATTATGCAATCAACCTCCTCGCAGAGGCGGAGACATTCAGGCGGGAAAAGGACTTCATATTCAAGGTTATTAAGCAAGCTCAGCCGGTGCCGGCAGCCCCTGTTGTACAGGCCCCGCCCAGGAAGGTTGAACCAAGGGACCCGCCTGTCCAGTGGTCATCGGTCTTGCTCACGTTTGCTGCTATTAATGGGGCTATCTTCCTCCTGATTGCAGGGGCATATTGCGGAAGGAAATATCTGCATAGAACAAGAGGGACACCCAGATGATCAGGATCGATCCGCTGTATATCTTCATCCTCGTTGAGGTCCTTGCCGCGCTCTGTGGCGTGACAGTCTACCTCTTCATCAGACTGCAAAGGGCCAAAAGGATGCAGGCGGAACTTATCAAAAAGACGGAAGACGCCTTCATTTCCCTGAAGAAGCTCCTCGACGATCGCCTTACCGGTGCACAACACGAAGGACGGGAGACCGAAGACCGCCACGCACGGGAGACAGCGCCGCTCAGGGTCGGCTTTATACAGTCCTCGATGGATGCGGTGGCCAGGGGTTGCGCCAGTCCCTCTGATTTCTGGCAGGCTATCTACAAGTGCTTTGAGGAGACAACCAATACCCTAATCAGCGAAAGGCTGTCTCTCCAGGCAGATAAAGAGGAATCCCTGAAGCAGTTACAGGAAATGACCGCCAGTAAAGATTCGGTTGAAAAAGCTGCTGAAGAGCAATTTATCTCCTCAGGCCAGGAGGTCGAAAAGCTGAAGGTCTCAATCAAGGAATTGGAGGATGCTCTGGCAGCCCGGGAGAAGGCGATGGCCAGTCTTCAGGCACAGTTTGATTCCCTGGAACAGGAGTATCTGGTACTATACAAGGAAGGCGAGAAGGCGTAGCAGCCTTTTATCTGCTAAAGGATTCCGTCCGGACATCCTGACAATGCGTGCACTTTGACCCAATTTCCCTTTTGCTTTTGCGCTATTTCGCTCATACCAGAGGTTGCTGCATCTGCTTGGTAGATCCACGCAGACTGCGCAGACTGATGAGGAATAAGTGATTCTTGTCATTCTTCCCGTCAATCCGTGCCATTATGTTACCAATCTCCCCCAACTGTCACACTTCTCAGGTGAACTATGCTACCTGGATGGTCCTCCTCTGCCGGGTTAAGGCAAGCCGTACGGGTCAAATCAGCGGCATGAGAATTGCACATTTGATAATTCCAAATAGTATATTTTCTTATTTCTTAACTTTATAGTCATGAGCACAGGATCGGACTTTTCTGAAGCACTGGGGGATGAGCATGATGAAAAGTATTGCCATGAGGCCTCACCTGATTCCCGTCCTTCTTCTTCTGTTCGTTCCTATTATAGCCGCCGCCCTTGACGCACCCCATACGGACAGCGTTACCGGGTACACGATAACCTGCTCAAACTGCCACTGGGTGCATGCCTCCTCGATGCCGCCCTGGGCGTCTGTCGCCTATCCTGACGCACAGGATGACACTATCAATAACCGGCGGTGTTTTGCCTGTCATGAGGGCACCTCGGCCCCCTATGAAAGGACTCATTCAACGACATCCACCTCAAGCGTCTACTGGACCACCATGGGCGGATGGACTACCCAATGCGTCACCTGTCATGACCCTCACAAACAAAACCAGACGCAGGCATGGACTGCTGAGACCTTTTTGCTGACAGGCACTCTCAGTTCTGCCGATATCGTGCCCGATGGAGGGATGGCCGAAACGACCATAACCCTGGGCAACACGCTCTCAGCCGACTATGGCGGCTACTACCTTATACCCGACACCAACGCCGCCTCTGCGGGGTTACCGGTGACCTTTTACAAGATCAGGACAGCCGCCTCAGGCAGTCCGGTGATGACGGTCAAGGGCATCGTCAATACCTCATACCTTTCGGCAGCTGCCACCACCTATGCAATTGTCTACGGAAAGAACATCAGGTCGCGCATTACCTACAAGAACCCCGGAAACGCCGCGGTGGGCGGCATGGTGAAGCTGTTTTCCTCCGCAGGGGATTACGGAGCAGGGGATTCGGTCAACAAGGCAACGAGTGCCTGCTATGTTTGCCATACGCAGGGGAGGCACTGGTCAACCATCGGAGACACCACCCACAATGACAGGGCTGACTGCACCACATGCCACGAGCACTCAGGCGGCTTCAGGGCATCCTGCAAAGGCTGCCACGGCAATCCCCCGACTCTTGATTCGGCCACAAAGCCGGAGGGTCTTGTCTGGACTACCATAACGGGATCATCCACCGCAGGGGCACACGACAGGCATGTCAATGCAAAAGGGATCAACTGTGCAGCCTGTCATTACAGCAGCGTCGGCAGCGGGACGACCCATAATGACCGCAGCATCACGATCGGATTTGGCGGGCTCAACGGCCAGAACCAGGGTGGAACCTATGACGGCCAGTCAGGCGTCGCCTATGAACCCCCTGCCTCTGCAACCACACCGGCCAGCACGGTCGGCAACTCCGGATCAAGAACCTGCAGCAATATCTATTGCCATGGAAATTATCGCGGCAGCGGCAAGAATGCGACCCCTGCATGGGATAACCCTGCTGACGGAGCATGCGGGACCTGCCACGATGCCTCGAATACAGCCGTCCCTGCCAGCGGGTCCCACTCGCTGCATGCCGGTTCTTCCAACTATACCAACTACAATTGCGCACTTTGCCACAAGGACATCGTTGGTGGCGACGGACCCTCCGGCTATGCGATCGTAGACACGACGCGGCATGTCAACGGCCTCGTTGACTGGAAATTCGACACCAGCGACGCGCGGGTATCCTCATCCTCCGCCTATAGTATCGGCTCCGGGACAGCGTCCCCTTCAGACGGCGCGTCCCCCCGGGCATTCGGGACTTGCTCAAATATCTACTGCCACAGCTCTGTCCAGGGAAATCCCAACCCAACACAGGCCCCTTCATATGTTACGCCCACGTGGGGGCAAACCTATGCGAGAACGTGCGGCAGGGGTGCAGCGTGTCATGCCGTCGGAAACGCCCATCCATCAGACTCCGGATACATCCCCCTTACCACCGGCAGCCATGCGAAGCACCTGCTCTACAAATTCGACCAGGACGGCAATTGTCAATCATGCCACTATGATTCTTCGTACTCCGGTTGCATCAACTGCCACAACCGTCAAGTCAACCATGTAAACCGCACCATCGACATTGTTTTCAGCCCTGATTTCCCTTTTGCAACAAACGGCGGAGGAGGCGCCTATTCAGGCGATTCCGTCCCGCAGACAGCCTATGGTTCATGTTCGAATCTTTATTGTCACAGCCAGGGGACAAAGGGCCTTCCTCCTTATGACGCCCCCAACACAAATCCGGCAGCATGGGGTGGATCGCTTCCGTCCGACTGCACCGGCTGCCACGGCGGTGACCCGTCCGCGGCCCTGACGATCGGCACCGGTTCCCATGCCACTCATGTGCAGACCTACCGCTACGACTGCTCCTTCTGCCATGCAACTACGGTCTCAGGCAGCAGGACCCTGAACTCCACTACATACGTCGGCAGCCTGACCTATGGATACCGGAATCATACCAATGGATGGATCAACGTCGCCTTCTGGAGTTCCATTGCCTCAGGCGGGACCTATGCCGGACAGGCGAGCCCGCTGAACTACCGGGCGCCGGGGAGCGTCTTCGATGCGTGCGGCAACACTTACTGCCACGGCAACGGCACCTCGGTTTCGACAGGCGCGATCCCGTCAAACAGCTCACCGAATTGGGGCGGCAGTTCCGCGGTCTGCACTTCGTGTCATACCTATCCCCCTGATTACGGCAACGGAAATCCAAAGATGAACAGCCATACGGCACATAACTATATGATCTGCGGAAAGTGCCATTGGCTGACAACACAGACCGGCACGGCGATAACGGATTATGCCAAACACGCCAACAGACAATACGACATCGGCAACGAGTCCGGGACAATCTCTTACAGCTACGCCTCTTCCGGCGGAACATGCAGCGGGGCGTTCGGCTGTCACGGCACCGCAACGTGGGGCAACACGATGTCGCTGGACTTTTCCGATTGCATCTCCTGCCACAAGACCGCGATGAACAGCAGGAGACAGATAGCAGACAGTAATGGTGACGGCACAGGCACCGGCGGCGATTTTCTGAAGACGTCGCACCATGTTTACCCTTCCGCGGGTACCCTCCAGAACTCTGACTGCAGGGTCTGCCATGACACGTCGCAGCACCCTGGAGGAGCCATTCGGCTCAAGGATGCCGATACCGGAGCGATATATACCTATGACCCCGCAAACCCCTCCACTGCGGAGCCTTTCTGCCTCAGTTGCCATGATTCCAATGGCGCAAACGGCAATATGGCTCCTTTTTCGGATTGGACCACCCTCGGCACAGGGCTCTACCGGTCAGGCGCCGAGATCAGGGATAATTGGCTGAAGACCTATGGTCATCGTCAGACAGGGCTTACCTGCCTTGGAAACGGCGATCCCAACACCGGATGCCACTCAAACGGCCACGGCTCCGGCAATGTCGGTCTGCTGGCAAAGAACATGACTCTGCCGACAACCCTTGCAGCACAAGGCGCTCCTTTCCAGGTAGACGACGAAGGCGCCTATCAGCTTTGTTTTACCTGCCACCAAAACTATCCGAGGGTCAAGAAGGAGGCGATTCTCGGAGTCAAGGCTGGAAGCAAATATGACTGGGATCACTGGTGGGGGGTCATGCCTCCCTACTACACGACCGCCACCCAGACTAATTTTAAGGACCGGTATGATGCATCAGGCAAGACCTATGATGATCAGGAAGGATGGAGAGGGCCTGGGGAGTACTATAACCTGCACTTCTTCCATCTTCAGGATCGCAATTGGTGGGACGGCCAAGGAGGGGTGGCCGGCGCATGGAAATACCGGGACAGTATTGACTCAGGCACAAACTGCCTCACCTGCCACAGTGTCCATGGCTCGAACACGCAGTCAGGATGGGTCCATGACGAGATGAAGTACACCCGTTATTCCGGTGAAGGACCCGATAAATACGGAAAGATGGATCTGAGCGATTTCAATACGCTGAACAGCCATCCTGTTAACTGCGCCTACAATTGTCATCCGAAGCAGGGCATGACCCATAACTGGTTCGAGCCTGCAGGAGAGTGACTTCGTACGTCATTCTTGACAAAATCGTGACACACGTTTTACCGTTGATATGCCGACCTCGCGGGGATCGGGATGGTTATTTTTGACGGGCCCCGTCGAAAGACAAACTGCTCATCGTGACTCAGCCAACGTATAAGGTCATTTTCGAAGGCAGGCTATCTGCCGACATTCCTGCGCCTGAAATCAGTCGAAGGCTCCTCAGGATATACCGGAACAACCAGGCGATTGTCGACCGTTTCTTTGCGGGAAAGACCCTCCTGGTCAAGAAGAATATCGACTATCAGAGGGCTGAGAAGATACGCGCAGTCCTTCAGAGCGCCGGGGTTCCGTGCAGGGTCGTTGAAGATCATCCCGTGGCCGGGATAAGTCAGCAAAAGCCTGCGGTGGACAGGTCACCGGGGCCGGACAAGCCGGCAGTTTCACAACCTTCCAATAAACCCCAGGCGGGCATGCCCCGCGTGCAGTCGAAGCCCGGTGCAGGTGTATCGCGGAGCGGTGGGGAGGCAACACCCACCCCTCCAATTCGTCCGCCTGATTTTGCGGCTGCAAAACCTGTCGGCAGGAAGACGCTCAGCGGGACCAGGAACCAGAATATCCTGGCTGTTCTCCTGATCACACTCATCATCGCCAGCGCCGCCGTCCGCCTCTGGGCATTGAAGCAGGCCAGCGGCATCCACCCCCCTGACCATGTCAGCGCCAATGAGACCGGGGTTTGCGTTCACAGCAACAGGACCCTGTTCTTCCTGTCACCGGAGGGGGCCCTCCAGAGGCGCATCTCCCTTGCAGACCTCGGCATCAGGGGAGAGCCGGCTGACCTGCACCTCCTGAAGGGCGCAGATCTCATTATCGGAGACCTCGCAACAGGCGAGATAAAGCGGTGCGCGATAGCCACCCTTTCCTGCAGGAAGATAGGGCCGGCAGGAAACCATATCCTCAACGGATACTTCAAACTTCTGCCGGATGAGGAAAGGAACCTCCTTCTCATCGCAGATTCGGAGAATAACCTGCTGCTTTCTCAGGACCTCGACGGGACCGCCATGCAGAGGATATCTGCGACGTCGGAGATCCGCTCCCCGGCCGGAATGGCCCTTGATACCGAGGGCAGGCTGTGGGTGGCCAATACAGGCCGCGGGGAAATCCTCGCCTTCGAATACCTGGATAACGCATTTCAGCAGGCAGGCGCCGGCATTCACCTCCGGCCCTCGTCGGAAGCGGGCCAGGCCCTTCGGGAAAAGCTGAAGAGCAGGCAGAAGACCGGCCCAGGCGGTCTGAAGGACATGATGGATATACTCGGGGAGCTTCAGAAGGAGCGGGAAAAATTCGGTGATGATCTGGTACAGACCCGGCCCCAGGCGCTAGCCCAGGATTCAGCGGGCAACCTGTGGGTAGTTGCAAGCGACGCTCTTCTCACCTCTGCAGGCGTCCGCATATTCTCGCCGGAGGGCGGCCAGGTCAGCCGCCTGCCACTCGAAAAGGGCGCCCTTCCCCTTGATATCGCATCAGCGGGAGACCGCCTGATTGTAGCCGACAGCGGCCTGTTCAGGGTGTATACGGTCTCCGCTGAGACAAGAACGGCAACTCCTTTCGGCGATAAGGCTTTCCAGGACGAATTGTCCAGGAACCAAAGCGAACTGAGACGATACGAGGCGATCAAGACATGGGCAGGGAGATGCATGGGGCTCCTGCTGCTCGGCACCATCATCCTCGTGGGCGTCATCGTGGCTCAAGGCTTCGGCGGAAAGAAACGGACAGCAGCCCCTGCTCCGCAGACGCAAAGAACCGGGACACAGCCGACCCCTGCCGGGACTGCAGCCATGCAGTCGTCAGGCAGTGCAAAAAGGTACAGCGTGGAATTCACCGGCTCCGGACAGGAATACTTCAGGATCTGGATAGTGAACGTCTTTCTGACCATCATCACGCTCGGCATCTATGCGGCGTGGGCAAAGGTGAGGACCCGGCGTTATTTTTACCGGAATACACTCCTTGACGGACACCCCTTCGATTATACCGCAGACCCGGTGGCGCTGCTGAAGGGATACGCGATCGTGGCCGCGGGCCTGCTTCTGTATTATCTGGTCAAGACATTCAACCCTCTGTACAGTATCGTCGTATTCGGACTGTTTTCGCTTATCATTCCGCTGCTGGTCTATAAATCGCTCCGTTTCTTCACCTACCACTCCGTCTACCGCAATATCCGCTTTCGCTTTCTCGGAACAGCCGGCGAGGGATACCGGACCTACCTGTTCTATGCCCTGCTCATCCCCTTTACCCTGGGACTTATCGTGCCGTACTGGGACTTCAGGAGACGAAAGTATTTCTTCGACAACCTTGCCTATGGAGCGACGTCCAACGCCTTCGCCGGCACACACGGTCCATTCTACGGAGCGTACGTCAGGATGTGGCTGCTCCTCTTTGCGCTCGTCGGGGTGGGAGGTATTCTTGCGGCCGTCGCCGCAACCGGCCTGGCGGGCATGTTGTCCCCTCGAAACGGACCTCTGGCAGGTGGTGTGCTGGCGTCGGTATTTGTCCTCTATGCCGCAATATTGCTCATCGGCTCCTTTATCCAGATGTATCTGTATGCATGGGCGACGAACTACTGCCTGAGGAATTCCTCGATGGGAAGACTCGGGTTTGAAAGCACGCTGAGCGCAGGGAGGCTCTTCTGGATTCGCATTTCGAGCGTGATGGCGATCGTCCTGTCCCTGGGCCTCCTCATTCCCTGGGCGAAAGTGCGCAGGATGCGATACATGGCGGAGAACATATCGCTGGTCGCAGAAGGCGACCTGAACGACTTCACCGCAGCAGCAGGGTCGGATGAAAGCTCGTACGGTGACGTTGCATCCGACTTCTTCGATTTTGAGATCGGCCTGTGATAGAGGTCCGGGGGACCTATTTTGACGGCAGAAGCTCTGCTGCCCGCGATGCGACCCTCAACTGCGCCGGGGATATGATCACCATCCGGGGAGAAAGCGGTCCCCTGATCCATGCGGTTCAGGTGTCCCGGTGCTATTTTGATCCCCCGCTCGGAAAGACCAGCCGCTCCATACGCCTGCCGGGAGGTGCGGTGTTCGAGACAAAAGACTGTGACAGCCTCGTCTCTATCGAGAGGTCGGCCGGAAAGAACCGCGCGATGCGGGTTGTCCATTATCTGGAGACGCGGTGGAAGACAGTCGCCCTCTCTCTTGCGGGCATCGTGCTCTTCGTCTGGCTATTCCACACCTTTGCCATCCCGGTCCTTGCAAAGAAGATAGCCTTTGCGCTCCCGCCCCGGGTGACCCAGGAGGTGAGCAACCAGACGATGCGGGTCCTTGATGGCCACCTGCTGAAACCGTCCGAACTCCCTGCCGGGAGGAGAGCCGCTGTCAATAAGGATTTCCAAGGTCTCCTTGACGATGATGACCGCTCCCTTCATGACTATCGACTCGAATTCCGCAAGAGCCCTGCCATGGGGCCGAATGCCTTTGCGCTGCCTTCCGGCATGATCATCATGACGGACGAACTTGTAAACCTCTCGGAGAACGATGCGGAGATCAGGGGCGTCCTCCTTCACGAGATAGCCCATGTAAGGGAGCGTCATGCACTCCGGTCCGTAATGCAAAATGCCGGCATCTTTCTGGTCATCGCAACCCTTGCGGGTGACCTCAGCGGGATCTCATCTGCAGCCGCATCACTCCCGACGATCCTGGCGAATGCCGGCTATTCCAGGATATTTGAGAGGGAGGCGGACAGGTTCGCGGCCCTCTACTTCATCCGCAGGGGCTGGTCCGTCAAACCGATGCAGGACATCCTTGGCCGCATGGCAAAGAACGTCCCCCGCTTACCCGGAGAAGCGGTCCTCTCCACGCATCCCGTCATGGAAGAACGGATCAGGGAGATTGGGGCCCTGGCGGAAAAAGACCGATAATATCGGACAATGCGCGCCTTCTTTCGTTCCTCTGATCATGATGGTTCTCTCTCTGTTACCTGCCCTGATCTTGCCCTATTGCTTTAAGGGAGGTCATTGAACAACCTTCCTTCCTGAACTCCACATTTCCCCCGCTTACTCATTAAAGGTGAATTGCGACTGTTAATCAGCAGTTTTGCCTTGACTATGGGCGGAGTTGCGGGGTATAAAATATCAGCTTAATGATGGGGACAACAGCAAAACAGGAGGGGCTAGTGTCGGAAGATATCATCATAAACCTTGCATCCAATGACATTCCTTGTTTCCAATAATAGAACGGGCGAATTATACCGCTTCCACTTTAGCACGCAATTAAAACTATTATGTTGAACCTCCCTCGAATCTGTAAGAGATCTGTAAGATGCCGTGTGGTATCTTCCATCATCATGGATGCAGACAGTTTCATTGTTCGGATACACCGCTTAAAGGGGGAATCAAAATGAGAAACAAAATGCCTTTCCTGGCAGCAGTCTATTTCGCAATTCTTTTATTTATGCCCTATGCGGCCCATGGTCTTACTATCTCAGGAGACTATGTCGGCATAGGTACGAATTCGCCGTCGTATCTTCTCGACGTTCAGGCGACGGGGAGCGACACTGCAATAATGGGCTTATCTTTCAGCGGCACGGGAATGTATGGCTACTCCATCTCCGGGTATGGGATTTCAGGTTATTCAAGCAGCAGTTACGGGGTGTACGGCGAGTCTGACTCCATGACCGGAGTATACGGGTATTCTGGTTCCGGCTCAGGGGTGCGGGGGAGTTCGATTGGCGGGACAGGAGTCTTCGGCCATTCTACCAGCGGCGATGCTGGGTATTTTCAGGGAAACGTCCGTGTTACGGGCAACCAGACTGTGGATGGAACAATGAGCGCCTATTCCTTTACAGGCAGAGGCTCGGGATTGACAGAAATTCCAGGCGGCCAGGTCACAGGCATTGTCGCCAGCGCCACCAATTCGAGCACCCTGGGAGGCCAGAGCGCCAGCGACATAATTGCGGCTGCATCGGATGAGGTGAGGACTCCTATATCATCCCTGCCCTTTGACATAAGCACGTCGGGGTCTTACTATCTTACGGGCAATCAGACATCGACCGGAAACGGCATTAATGTAAGTGCGGACAATGTGACGATGGATTTCAATGGCTTTAAGATTACCGGGCCGGGCAAGACCTCTGGAGTCGGAATCGGAATCAATATGGTCGGCCGCACGAATGTGGAAATAAAAAACGGCACAGTGACACAGTTCGGTTATGCCGGAATACAGGAGTATTCCGGCTCCCTTCCGGGTACGGGTAAGAGGCATAGGATACTAAATATGAGGGTAACAGATAACGGCGGTGACGGACTTTATCTTGCAGGGTCTAACTTTTACATCAGCGGCAACACCGTAAGCGGCAATGGTACTGCCGGAATCTTTGCAGCAGGGACTGGATCTATAATCATCGGCAATACGGTAGCTGATAACGCTGACAACGGGCTAGGGGTGACGACAGGATGCGCTGTGAAAAATAACACAGCCTATCATAACGGCCATTACGGAATCCAGGTTGGAAACGAGAGTCTTGTAGAAGGGAATGTCGCTATCAGCAATAATACTGCGGGCGGTTATGCCAACATGGACACGTGTGCGACATGCACAATGAGCCTCAACCATGCGCCGTAAGCCCGTTTGTCGAACAGTATTAGGAAAGTGTTCACCGGTCCGTCAAGAGGGCAGGAGGGGTCAGGTCTTTGATCTTGAATTGTAAACTTATCAGTTCCCGATCACACGCCTCGGGGAAGACCATCTCTGCAGCACTGTAATGGTCTGTGAGGATATAGCGGTAGGGGCGTCTTCCTGTTTTTTGAGGACTGGGCAGTTTGGGATAACGTCCAATGCAGGAGCGGTCGTTTCCTGCCGGACTACCCGCGGCTACCTCAACTGCAGCAGTGCCACTGCTTCTATGTGGTAGGTGTTGGGGAAGAAATCGATCTGGCTCACAGACTTCAGTTCGTACTTGTCCTTCAGCTTCTTGAGGTCGCGCGACAGTGTAGCAGGGTTGCACGAGATGTACATGATGCTGTCCGGCGGGGTCTGCAAGACCTTCTTCATCACCTCGGAGGTGAGGCCCGGCCGCGGGGGGTCCAGGATAATGACATCATATTTCTTCTGCATCCTGAACTTCTCGGCTGATGACTTCACGAACTTGCAGTTCTTTATCGCGTTGGCCTTGATATTCCTGATCCCGTCCTCAACCGCAGCAGGATGCTCCTCCACCGCCGTCACCTCCGCAGCGCGCGCGGCAACCGGCAGAGAGAAGTTGCCGGCACCGGCATACAGGTCGAGGACGGTCCTGCCTTCGGATGGGATGAGATTGACCACATGTTCAACGACACGCGTGTTAAGCTCCCAGTGCGCCTGGAAGAAGGTCCAGGGGGAAACCATATACTGCAGGCCGTTGAGATCAAACGTCGTATGCCCGGCCACGCTGACGATATTTTCATTGTAGGCGACAGCGGGAAATCCGAGGGAAAGCCAGGGTCCCATTTCATAGGCAGGCTGTTTTCCCTTCACGAGGATCAGCGGCCTGTCGCCCAGGGCGACATGGATGTCGCTTAACCCGCTGACATCCACCTTCTCTTTGATCAGACGGAGGCAGCCATTGATCTCCTTCCTCAAGAGGGGACATTGCTCGAACGTAACCACATCGCGCGAGGATTCCCGGAAAAAGCCGATATCCCCCGTCCTCGATACCTTGAACTGCGCGCGGTGGCGATAGTGCCACTGCTCCCCGGAAAGCGGCGTGCCGAGCGTCGTCTCGATCCCCCCGATCCGGGCAAGGGAATCGATGAGTATCTCGTCCTTCATCGATACCTGGCGGCCGTACGACACATACTGCAGCTGACACCCTCCACAGACGCCGAAGACCGGACAGGGAGGCTCCACGCGGTCCTCCGAGGGTTCCACCACGCTGATGACGTTCGCGACGGAATAGTCCCTCTTCTTCTCGATAATCTCCGCGTCGACGACCTCGCCGGGGATCGCACCCTTGATGAAGATCACCCTCTCGTCCCGGGCGATGGTAAAACCTCCGTACGCGGGGCTCAGCGCCTTTAGTATCTGGCCCATCAGACCTTCGAAGAGAGCTTCTTGATCGTGGACTTCAGCTCGGTGAGATCGGCGGACTTTACGATGTACGCCTCGGAAGCCCAGACCGAAAAGTCGTCCCGGTAGTCAAAGGCCGTAGACATGATGATCGGCATGCGGGGCCTTTTCTCCTTCATTTGCCGCAGCAGCTTGATCCCGTCGATGTCAGGCAGCTGGATATCGAGGGTGACGAGATCGGGCGTTTCGCGCTCGAAGACCTCCATCGCCTCCTTGCCGTTGGATGCCGTCACCACCGCATATCCGTCCTCCTCCAGTTCCTCCCTGTACAACCGGAGGATATTCATGTCATCGTCAACAATAAGTATCTTCATCACTGAACCTCCTTTAGTGGTATATACACTTTGAAGAGACTACCCTTGTCCACTTCGCTTTCCACCTCGATGGCGCCGCCGTGCTCCTGGACGATGCGATGCGTAATCGCAAGACCCAGCCCGGTACCCGAGGCCTTCGTAGTGAAGAACGGGTTGAATATGAATTCCCGGTCAGACTCCGGGATGCCCCTCCCCGTGTCGGAAACCTCCACGACCGCGGAGGAGCCGCTTGCATACGTCCGTATGGATATCGTCCCGCTCCCGGTTATGGACTGGATGGCATTGGAAATAATATTCACAAGAGCCTCCTTCACCCGGTTGGGGTCGACGAAGACGTCGGCACGGAGCCGATAGTCCTTCGACACCTGTATCCTCTTTTCATCCATGCCGGAATGCATCAGGGTTATGACCTCATCCAGGAGGGAATTGAGGTCAACCATCTCGCGGGCAAGACGGACTTCCTTGACGAAACCCAGGATCTCCCTGAGAATCCCCTCGAGCCGCTCCACCTCCTTTACAATTATACCCGCATATTCCTGCAGGTTGCCCTCGAGTTTCTTCTCGAGACGCTTGGCGAACCCACCGACCGAGACGAGCGGGTTTCTGATTTCGTGCGCAACCTTTGCCGCAACCTCGCCGAGGGCCGCCATCTTTTCGGTCATGACGAGCTTCTGCTGAAGGCTCTTCATCTCCGTAATATCGCGCACCACGTGCACGGACCCCATGAATTCGCCGTTAAGGTCAAAGATCGGGGAACTCGACGTGAGGAACGTCCCGCCCATGTGCGGGTCATCCAGTTCCTCCACGTACGCCTTCTTGGTAGTGACCGTCTTGTGATGGGGGCACTTCGTGTACGGCTCTTTGGTGCCGTGGAAGACCTCGTAACACTTCTTCCCCACGATCTGCGAGGGCGGGAGGCCCAGTTTATTGCTCACCGCCCTGTTGATGCTCAGGATCTCATAGTCCTTGCTGTTAAAGTAGACCATATCGGAGATCGATTCGAAGATATTTTCCAGTTGCTGTTCCGCCATCTTCACCTTCTCGAAGAGCCGCGCATTCTCGATCGCCGAGGCGACGTGGTTCGAAAAGCTCGCCAGAAATTTCATGTCCTCGTCCGATATCTGTTTCCGGTTGAAGTAATTGTCCACCCAGATGATGCCGATGACCCTGTCCCTTGATACGAGCGGTACGATCGCATAGGCCTGCGTCCCCAGCTGCTGGATCAGGACGGCGTCGGATAGGGGCTCGTCCTTGATGCTCGTGACATTAAAGGGCCTTTTCTCCTTCACCGCACGCGTCAGTATGGAGTCCTGTTCAAGGGAAAGTTCTATCCCCATGCTGAGCCGGTCAAAAAAGGTGTCCTTTGCAACCGGATTCGCGATTACCTCCTGCATGATGTCTTCGAGCGTCTTCCGCTGAAGGGAGAGCTCATCCCATACGCGCCAGGCCTCTTCCGGGCTCGCCGGCCCCACACCCATGGCGCCCCTGACCATCCGCTTGTCTTCATCAACGAGGAACAGGATGGCCCTGTTGAAGCCCATGCCGTCGCTCATGGTCACGGCGACAAGGACCATGCGCAGAAGTTTGTCGAGCTCAAGGGTCCCCCGCATGGCCGAGCTGATGAAAAAGAGGCGGGAGAGTTCCTGACTGCGGCGGATGAGTTCCTTTTCTACCGACTTCTTCTCGGATATGTCGCGGGCGATGCCGCTGAGCCCGATCACCTCACCCGCAGCGTCCTTGATGGGCGAGAGGGTCAGACTCACCTCGATAATCGCACCATCCTTACGTTTGCGGAGGGTCTCGACGTTCTTTATTACCTCTCCCTGCTTGATCCGTTCGATGTTCTCCCGTTCCTTATCGAGAAGGAAGTCCGGGACAAAAGGCAGGAACTGGCCGATCGCCTCGACCTCCGTGAAGCCGAACGTCTTTTCTGCGCCCTGGTTCCATGACGTAATAACGCCCTCGAGGTCCGTGGTCACGATCGCGTCGGCCGAGTTGTCGATAATGCTTTCGAGATATTCCTTGGTCTGGATCACCTCGCGGTAGAGGCTGAGGGTCTCCTCCTGGTACAGGACGCGCTCGGTGATATCCTGAATAAAGACCACGCAGGACTCGATGCCGCCCCCTTCATTCTTGATGGGATAGGCTGTCAGTTCCGCATAGTTGACTCCCCGGGACTGCATGATGGAATTGATCTCTCCCGTTTCGAATGTCGCCTTGGCGGCGCAATGCGGACAGATGCCTATCTTGTCGTGGAAGACGTCCAGACTGCTTCTGCCGAGAAGCGCGTCGCTGGAGAGCCCGACCCATTCCTCTACATACTTGTTCGCCGATATAATCGTGAATTCGCGGTCGAGGGTGATGATGCCACCCTGCACGCTGTCAAAAAGGATGGCAAGCCTCTTGCGCGCCTCGCTCGCCTCTTTCTCACGCCTCACCTCGTTCTCGTAGATCTTGGATTTGTCGATCGCGATGGCGGACACCGACGCGAAGCCCTCGGCGGTGTTAAGGTCATCGACGGTGAAGGGGACAGGGACGCCGTCCGGGCCGTTCTTGTCGTACAGGCCGAGGGTGCCGATAACGGCATCGCCCACCTTCAGCGGCACGCAGATCACGGATTGCGCCCCGATCATCGGCAGCCGCATGTCGATCGGCATCTTCGAGAGGTCTTCGACCAGGAGCGGCGTGCCCCGCTCCGCCACCCAGCCGGCTATGCCTTCGCCGATCGCCTGTTCCATGCCCTCCTCAACGCCCTGCGGCAGGCCGTAATGGGACTTCACCCGGAGACGGTTGTTCTCGAGGAGACGGATGATGCAGCCCCGGGAGGACAGGAGGCCTGCAATCTTCTCGGCGATCATCCTGAGCAGATCATCAAGGCTGAGAATCGAGGTCACCGCCTTGCTCAGCTCATAAAGGACAGTCAGTTTCTGCAACTGTTTCTTCGTTGACTGGTACAATTCAGCGTTTCTGATTACCGAGCCGACAGTATGGGCCAGGATCCTGAGGGCATTCACCTCGTCCTCGGTAAACCGGTAGAGCCCGGTGTTGCGGATAACCAGCACGCCCTGGCAGACATTGTCACGGATGATCGGACTGGCAAAGAGGGACCGATATCTGCCGCCCATATCCAGGCCGCTCACATCCCGCGCCCCGGTGTCCTCGACCACCACGGGACGGAGGGTGCTGATGATCTCATTGGCGATGCCGGCATCCAGGGAAAGGCATGTCTCCTGCTGCTCACTGTCGATCCTGCTGGCGGCGCCGAGGCAGAAGGCATTCATGTCCGGCCGGAGCATATAGATAAGGCAGCTGTCGTAGCGGAGTTTTAAGGCGATGGTCTCGGTGATGAGGACCATGGCATCCTTCAGATCGAGGGTGGTCCCGGCTATCCTGGCGATCTCCAGGAAGAGTTCCGTCTCCGCGAGTTTCACGCTGTCGCGTTTACTGGAAGATTCCAGCGCCTCGACCATCGTATCAAATCCCCTGAGGACAACGCCCAGCTCATCGCTCCGGCGGGGATTGATCCGAAACGACAGATCGCCCCTGCTCACCCGCTCTGTCCCCCTGAGCAGTTCGCCGAAGGGCCCCGATACGGCCGCCCTGATGCGGACGATAAGCCATAGGGAGACAAGGGCGCTAAAGGCGATGAGAACGATGTGGTAATAGATCAGCTCCTGTTTGAGCGCCTTCCCGGCACTCACCACGTTCAGGACGGCATTTACCGAATGCTCCTGGTACTCGTCGATTCGCCCGATGATATTGACCCCCAGCGACTCCATCTTCTGGATATTGGCGCGGACAGCGGGATCATCCACCGGCTGACGGGCTTCGAGAACAGCCGTAACGGACGCAAGAATCTTTTGGTACTCTGTCCTGAGCAGGTCGATGTCTTCCCGGTGGCCGACGACCCGCTGCAGGTTCCCGAAGGCCATCTCCACCTCGGCAATCATCTTGTGCGCCTGCTTTCTGAAGCGCGGGTCTCCGCCGGCGGCCCACTTATTTGTCGCCTCGATCAGTTGGCCTATATTGCGGTCCAGTTCATTGTAGAGCTTGTTCTCGCGGCTGACCGACCCGAGGGAGCCGAGCGTCTCGCTCATGCGGTCGAAGATCACAATCGTCCCGCCCGCCAGGATCGCGATAAGCACGAGAAATGCCGACAGCATGAGGGACAGTTTCGTCCTGAGGCTCATGCCCGCATCCTGGTGACGGCCTTCTCGTAGAGAGAGATATATCGTCCCGCGGACAACGTCCACGAAAAGTCCTCTCTCATGGCGTTAGCGACGATCCTGGTGAATGTTCTTGCATCACCATAGACTTCCAGGGCTGTTTCCACCGCCTCTGTCAGCGCCTCGGGCGTATACTCGAAAAAAAGGAAGCCCGTCGCCTTTGACGGAGACCGTACGTAGTCGCGTATCGTGTCCGCAAGACCCCCGGTATGGCGGGCCACGGGGATAGTGCCGTACCTCAGGGCGATGAGCTGGCCGAGGCCGCAGGGCTCATACCGCGAGGGCATCAGGAGAAAGTCACAGCCCGCGTAGATGAGGTGCGCAAAGGTCTCGTCAAATCCGGTCCGCAGGAATATGCGTCCGCGACTCCGCTCCGCCGCATCCTTCAGCATATCCTGGTAATACTCGTCTCCCTTGCCGAGCACAATGACACGGATGTCCAACGCCAGAAGTCGGTCGAGGGCCGCTGCGACCAGGTCGATGCCCTTCTGACTCGAAAACCGGTTGACCATTCCGAAAAGAGGACGGTCCCGCCCGTTCAGGCCGGTCGCCTTCAACAGCTGTTTCCTGCAGACCGCCTTCCCCTTCCGGTTTTCAGCGCTGTATGTCGCAGGCAGATTCGCGTCCGCGGACGGGTCCCATTCCGTGTAATCGACTCCGTTGAGTATCCCATACATATCCTGCCGGCGCTGACGCAAGACTCCCTCAAGCCCAAAGCCGTTTTCCTTTTCGAGTATCTCCCGGGCGTAGGTCTCGCTCACCGTGCTGAGCAGGTCGGCGTATTCGAGGCCGGCCTTCATAAAATTGATCTTTCCGTAAAACTCGACGCCGTCGGGATGAAAGAAATCAACTCCAATGCCCGTTCGGGCGAGGTCGGATTTCGGGAAGATGCCCTGATACCCCATGTTATGGATGGTAAAGAGGACGGCGGTTGAACGCAGCAGCGGCTCTTTCCGGTAGAACGCCTTTAGGTAGAGGGGCAGGAGCCCTGTTTGCCAGTCGTTGCAGTGGATCACATCCGGGGCAAGGCCCACGGCGATGCAGGTCTCGAGGATGCCCCGGGCGAAAAAGGCGAATCGCACGGCATTGTCCGGATAATCACCTGCCGGGGTCCCGTACAGTTCAGGCCGGCCGTAGAGCTCGTCGCATTCGATGAAGTACGCCTCAGGGCAGGCAGATTCGTCCGAGGCCCGGATGTCACCTCGCAAGACCGTGTCACCCATCGTCAGGGTTAGGGTCTTCCCGGTTCCAAAGGGTCTGAAATTCTCCCTGACCTCCTGGTACAAAGGCAGGATGAGCGAGGCCTCGATGCCTCGACCGCGAAGCTCCCGGAGAAGGGAACCCGCGACGTCCGCCAGGCCGCCGGTCTTTACATACGGGGCGGCCTCGGGGGTGGCAATCAGTATCTTCATCGTGACCTTTCCCGGCGGGATACAGTCCCTATATCTTGGCCTCGCGCATGAATTTGGCCGATTCCTCCGGAGGAGTCGGATTGATGTAGAAGCCGGAACCCCATTCAAACCCCGCGATCCGGGTGAGCTTCGGCATGAGCTCTATATGCCAGTGGTAGTAATCATTCGTCTCGTCATAGAACGGAGACGTGTGGATAACGAAGTTATAGGGAGGGGTATCGAGAATGCGGTCCATCTGGCGGAGGATGCGCTGCAGGATCTCGGCCAGGTCGCTGAAGCTCTTGTCGGAAGGGCCGTACATCGACTCATGCCGCTTCGGGATGATCCAGGTCTCGAACGGCGCACGCGGAGCAAAGGGAGAAAGCGCCACATAGCGCGCATTCTCATAGATCACCCGCTTGCCGTCCTCCAGTTCCTGGTTAATCACGTCGCAGAAGATGCACCGCTCCTTGAAGTCAAAGTGCCTCCTGGCTGAGTCGAGTTCCTCCTTCACGAGTTTTGGCACGATGGGGAGGGCTATCAGCTGGGTATGGCTGTGCTCCAGTGAAGCTCCGGCCACCTCGCCCTCGTTCTTGAAGACAAGCACGTACTTGAACCGCTGATCCTTCTTGAGGTCAGTCATCCTCATGTGGCAGGCCCAGAGCATGTCCTCCACCGCCTTCAGAGACATCGTAGCCATCGAGAGGTTGTGATCAGGGCTCTCGACGATGACCTCGTGTGCTCCCACGCCGTTCATCTTGTCGAAAATGCCCTCACCGCTCTTTCCCAGATCACCGTAAATCTGCAGAGCCGGGAATTTATTCGGCATCACCCGGAGGGTCCAGCCCGGGGTATTCGGCTGCGAGCCGACCGGCCTGAAGGCCATGATCTCGGGTGGAGTCGTATATTCATTCCCCGGGTCAAAAGGGCAGAAACCGCCCTTTTTTCTCTGGGAGGTAGAAACAAAATCAGTGGGTCTCTTCCCCCGCTCGACTGATATGATGACCCATCTCCCGACGATGGGGTCCTTCCTCAACTCAGGCATATATCCTCCGTCAGCAAAGTGGGAATAGGTACTGAGAACAGGACCAGAAGCTCATGGAAACCGAACTTTGGACTATTATATCACAATACATTACAATTGCTTATGAAACCCAGTTTTCATCATAAACTGGTGAACAGCCCCCTGGAAGACCCCTGCCTCTTCGTCCGCATTCTGCGGGAAAGACGCGCCCTTCAGTTCGATCTGGGAGATATCGGCAGGCTGTCAGCCGCCGAGATGAACCGTATCACCGATGTCTTCATCAGCCACGCTCATATCGACCACTTCATCGGCTTCGACCGGCTTCTCCGGGTGCTGCTCAGGAGGGAAACCCCCTTGAGCGTCTACGGCCCCCCCGGCATCATCTCCTGTGTTGCAGGCAAGCTCAGGGGCTATACCTGGAACCTCATCACCGACTATCCAGCGGTGATCAACGTCATCGCCTTCAGCGGCAGGAGGATCTCTCGCGCCGTCTTCCGGGCAAAAAACCGTTTTCGCAGGGAGGCCGGGGAGACAGGGGAATCAGACGGCCTTCTGCTGAAAGATCCCCTCTTCCTGGTGCGGGCCGTACGCCTCGATCACGACACCGCCTGTCTCGCCTTTTCGCTCGAGGAGGAATGCCACATCAACATCCACAGGGACGCGCTCGTGAAGAAAGGGCTCACCGTTGGTCCCTGGCTCACCCTCTACAAGAGGTTCCTGCGTGAAGCCGACGGGGACATGTCACGGGAATTTCCGATCAACGGGAAGAAGTATACCCTCGGACAGCTTGCTGACATCGCCGAGTTCACGAGGGGCCAGAAGATCGTCTATGCAACCGACATAGCCATGACGCCGGGAAACATATCCGCACTGACCCGTCTGGCGCGCGGGGCGGACGATTTCTTCTGCGAGGCGTATTTCATGGAGAAAGACAGAGACAGGGCGCTGGAGAGGTTTCACCTGACAGCAAAGGCATGCGGTTCCATAGCGAGGAATGCGGGAGCGAAGCGGCTGTCCGTCGTCCATATCTCGCCGAAGTACAGCGACAGCCCTGAAAAGGTTATCGAAGAGGCGACGCGGGAGTTCGGAAGATAATCCGCCTCAGGCGGTGGCGAGACAGTCCTCCCTCCAGAGGCAATCTTCCTGCGTACAATGCCCCGCCCTCGCGGTGCCGAAGCAATCGAAGTTGCCTTCAGCCTTCTGTATCGAACGGATGAGTTCCTCCTTCTTCATCTTCCCGCCGTTGATGCCCTTGGATTTGGCGATCTCCTTGACCTGTTTCAGATTCATCATCTTTTTTCCCCCTGATTTCCCTGCCTGCACTGAGACATATCCTGATATACATACCGCATTATGCAGGCAAAATCAAGCGGCTCCCTGTCACCCCGGGGAAAGGCAGTGGCATATCCCTCCGTCTGGAGACTCAGAACAGGCTCGTTCATCCTTTCTTCTTCTCCGTGACCTTCTTCCCCGGCCGGGCCTTCCCGGACCCGGCGGCTGCCTTCGGCTTCAGGGAACCCGTCGTCTTCGCCGCCACCGTCTTCGGATCCTTCTTCACAGCGGGCTTCTGTTTTGCGTATCGCGCCGTCACGATCCGCTCGGCCTCTATCCAGTCATCGACGTGGTATCCCGCCACGCATCCCCTCTTTTCGAACAGCTCATACGCGACCCGCGCTATCTCATCCTGAAGCTTGCTTTTGTCCATCTCCGACACCTCCTGTTGAATGCAACACTAACGAATCCTATCACGGCCCGCCCCCCGGTGCAAGTCTAATCGACAAGACAAAGGTGAAGACCTGCCCCCCGGTTGATCACACGGCTCGCCACACTGCCCACGGGAAAATGGCGCACCTTCGCATGGCCGCACCTTCCCAATACGACTATCCGGTAGAATCCGTTTTTCGCCTCTTCGATGATACTGTCTGCGGCGTCGGTGGAATCAGAGATGGTCTTCACCTCGATCCGGGCCGCCGGGACGCCGAGTGACGACAGCCTGGCTGCCGCCTCCCGCATTGCCGGCTCAAAGAGACTCCTCTGGTTGTCCAGCCACTTCTCGATGACCCTGCTCCGCGCTTCCTTTTCTTCCCCGCTCAGGATATGGCCGTCGTCCCACAGGGGAGCAGGCACATAGGCCAGGACATGTAGAAGTGTTATCTGCAGCCCCTCAAGACTGGCCATATGTTTGCCCACAAACTCGGCCGCCCGCAGGGAATTCTCCGATCCGTCTATCGCTATAAGCACTTTGTTCATGATCCCTCCCTGTTTGTCGTACCTCTCAAGACACGGCTGATGCCTACTTTCCATTGTACCCGCTTCGGTTGCTTTATCAACATCGCAGCTGCAAGAAAGTCTTTGGGAAGGGAGAAAAGAAATCCTTATCCTGTGAGGCGCCGGAGCGGGTAACAACGGAAGGCAAGACGATCGGTCAGTCCGCCGTACATCGCTCCCAATTCCCCTGGGGAGCCGCTGTCTGCAGACGCGCATCTCCGATGATCCTGAGAAAATCAGGACGGGACATTTCATGCGCCCCCATGCTCATCATATGTGCTGAGGTCACCTGGCAGTCAATGATGCGGAAGTCCCAGAGTACAAGCCTGCGCACCAGATGAACAAGGGCGACCTTGGATGCGTCCGTAGCCCGACTGAACATCGACTCTCCGAAAAAGGCACTTCCGAGGGCGACCCCGTATAGCCCTCCGGCCAACCGCCCCTCATGCCAGCTCTCAACCGAATGGGCATGTCCGGCCTCATGAAGCTGACAGTACGCGTTAATCATCTCCGGGGTAATCCACGTCCCCTGGCCGTCACGCCGTGGAATGCAGGAACAGGCGGTTATCACCTCCCTGAATGCGCGGTCAAAGGTAACGGTGAAGACGTTCTTCTTGAGTGTCCGCCGAAGGCTCCTCGTTATCCTGAGATCCCCGGGCAGCAGGACAAGCCTCGGGTCAGGAGACCACCAGAGGATCGGCGAATCATCGGAAAACCAGGGGAAGATGCCCATAGAATAGGCGAGCAGGAGGCGTTTGACGCTGAGGTCTCCGCCAACGGCGAGCAGACCGTCCGCATCGGCCAGGCCGGGGTCAGGGAATCTAAGTTGACGGGTAAGGCGAAATACGGCCATCCGGGCAGGATCACTTCCTGCCGGATGTCTTTCCCGCAGCAGGCTCGTACGCGAAGTGCAGGGCATCGTCCTTCAGGTCGACAAAGACCCCGCCGCCGTTCTTCAGCCTGCCGAAGAGCACCTCCTCGGAAAGAACATCCTTGATCGCCGACTGTACAAGACGTCCGAGCGGACGGGCCCCGTACAGACTGTCGTATCCCTTCTCTGCGAGCCAGGCAACGGCGTCTTCGCTGAGGCTTATCCTGACGCGCTTCTTCGCGATCTGCGCCTGCAGTTCCGCTATAAATTTACCGACGACCTTCTTCATGATCTCCGGGGTCAGCGCGGAGAAGGTGATGGTGCCGTCCAGTCGGTTTCTGAATTCAGGATTGAAAAGCCGGTTGACCGCATCCTTGCCGCGGTTGCCCGCATCCTTGTCCCGGTCGCCGAATCCCACGACGCTCCTGGCCATGTCGCGGGCCCCGGCATTCGAGGTCATTATCAGGATCACATTGCGAAAATCAGCCTTCTTCCCGTTGTTGTCCGTCAGCGTGGCGTAGTCCATCACCTGCAGCAGGATATTGAATATATCGGGATGCGCCTTCTCGATCTCGTCGAGGAGCAGAACGCTGTACGGGTGCTTCCTCACGGCATCGGTCAGGAGCCCCCCCTGTTCAAAGCCGACATACCCCGGTGGCGCTCCGATCAGCCGGGCAACGGCGTGCTTTTCCATATATTCGCTCATATCAAACCGGGTGAAGGTAACTCCGAGGACCTCTGCCATCTGCCTGGAGACCTCGGTTTTGCCCACCCCGGTGGGGCCGGTAAACAGGAAAGAGCCGATCGGGCGGTCAGGGGACCCCAGCCCTGCCCTCGCCCGCTTGATGGAGCCGCAGAGCGAATGGATCGCACCCTCCTGGCCAAAGACGGTCTTCTTCAGCTCGTCTTCGAGCTGTTTCAGTTTTTCCACGTCCGAGGTCGAGACAGTCCGTGAGGGTATCCTCGCCATGCGCGCGATCACCCGTTCGACCTCCCGCGTACCCACGGTCTTCTTCCCCGTCACCTCCGAGAGCTTCATCTCCGCCCCCGCCTCGTCAATGACATCTATCGCCTTGTCCGGAAGGAACTTGTCGTTGATATACTTTGCCGAAAGTTCGGCCGCCGCCTTCAGGCTGCTTTCCGAATACGCGACCCCGTGGAATTTTTCATAGTACCCCTTCAACCCCCTGAGGATGCCGATCGTCTCCGCTACGGCCGGCTCCTGCAACTCGATCTTCTGAAACCGCCTCGACAGGGCACGGTCTTTTTCGAAGAAGTTCTTGAACTCTTCATACGTGCTCGCCCCGATGCAGCGCAGCCGTCCTGCATTGAGTACCGGCTTGAGGATGTTCGATGCGTCCATGGAGCCGCCGCTGGTGGCGCCCGCCCCGACGACCGTATGTATCTCGTCAATGAACAGGATGGCGTCGGACATCCTTTCGAGACGTGCAAGGGCAGACTTCAGACGCGCCTCGAAATCTCCCCGGTACTTGGTTCCTGCCAGAAGCGCCCCCATATCCAGGGCATAGATCCGGGCCTTCTTCAGGACAGCCGGAACTTCGCCGCCATGAATCCTGAGGGCCAGGCCCTCGACCATCGCGGTCTTGCCGACCCCCGGCTCTCCGACAAAGACCACATTGTTCTTCCTCCGCCTGCTGAGCACCTGGATCGTCCTGAGGAGTTCGTCCCCGCGGCCGATGAGCGGGTCCACTTCACCCCGGGCCGCCTTTGCCGTCAGGTCGACCGCGAACCGCTCGAGAGGATCTGCGGCAGGACCCTGTTCCCCGGGAATTTCCTCCGCATCAGCATCAGCATCCGGCCCGCCGGGCTGTTCCCGGGGGACCTTCGCTATCCCGTGCGAAATGTAATCGAGTACGTCCAGACGGCTGATTCCCGCCTGGTGCAGCAGTTCGACGGCCGGAGACTCCTCTTCGACGAAGATGGATGCCAGGAGATCGCCCGCATCCGTCTCCCCCTTCTCAGCCGACTGGGTATGGACGATGGCCCGCTGTATCACCTTCTGGAATCCGACAGTAGGCCGGGGATACAAATCATCGTCCTTCCTGATCTTCGGCACATCCTTTTCAAAAAAGCTCACCAGGGACGACTTCAGCGAGGAGACATCACCACCGCAGGCGCGAATGATCTCTATCCCCCTTTCGTCGTGAAGCACGGCGAAGAGAATATGTTCGATGGTCAGATATTCGTGGTTGCGAGCCCGGGCATCCCGAATTGTCGCTTCGATCGTAAGTTCCAGTTCCTTGTTTATCATTCCTTCTCCATAACGCATTTGAGGGGAAACTGTCGCTCCCGGGCAAGGCTCCGTACCGCCTCCACCTTTGTCTCGGCTATGTCCCTCGTGTAAACCCCGGCCAGCCCGGCGCCTTTCTTGTGCACGTGGAGCATAATCTGGGTAGCCTCTACCGCGGATTTATGAAAGATGCTCTCCAGCACGTGGACAACAAAGTCCATGGTCGTGTAATCGTCGTTCAGGAGGAAGACCCGGTACATCGGAGGCCGTGCGACCTTCTGCCTCTCAAGAACCGCTGCTTTTTCCTGTCCCTTTTCCCCTGTCCCTGCCATCGCTTCCACCCTTCCTTTGCTGAAACCTATTTTACCACAGAGGCCTGCCGGGACAGCTCGGGACAGCCCCTCACTTCCCTGTTGACATCGAGGAAGTTCTCTATATATTATTGTACACTTACATTGCCGGAGGGAAACATGACTTCTTCGAGAAGCGTCCTCTTTTTTACGATCACCCTGACCCTTGCCGTAGCGGTTTCACTGTCTCTCGCCGGATGCGAGACGCTCAAGACATCGAAGCCGATCTTGCCGCTGAAGGAGTATGAACGGATGATCGCCGGCCGGCTGGACGCGAATTACGTCGGCACGGCGACCTGCCTGGCCGCCTGTCACTACCACGACAAGATCAAACGGGACTTTGATGCCAGCACCATGGGCTCCCAGCTTTCGAAGAAGTCCGGCCTTCCGAATGTCGATTGCGAGTCGTGCCACGGGCCGGGGAGCCTGGCCGTCCAGGACCTCACACCGGAGAAGGTCGAAGAAGACGCCAAGGCGGGAAAGCTGACAGCGTGCGATTATAAAACCCTTATCGATATCAGGAACCTGCCTGCGCAGGCGCAGTCTCTCATCTGCCTGAAGTGCCACACCGGCAACGCCACGTTCAATCTGCACAACTGGAATGCCAGTTCACATGCGGTCAGCGATGTCTCCTGCTCAGACTGCCATAAGGTGCATGTGGGGCCTGACCTGAAGGTCAAACCCCGCGACATCGGCAGGATGTGCGAGAGGTGCCACCAGGATGTGCAGGCATCCTTTGCCCTGCCGAGCCACCACCCGCTTCCTGAAAACAGGGTATTCTGCAACGACTGCCACGACGCCCACGGTGCCCTCGGCAACCACATGCTCAAGAGAGGGACCGTAAAGGAGACCTGTATCTTTTGTCACGCAGAAAAGTCAGGGCCTTTTGTCTTCGAACACGCCGAGACGATGGAGGACTGCGGCACCTGTCATTCGCCCCACGGATCGGTGAATACCCGGCTTTTGAATGTCCAGGTCCCCTTCCTCTGCCTCCAGTGTCACGCCGGGCACCGCACCTCGGCGAAGGCCTCGGCCGAGGCGAAGGGCGCGTTCTATACGAGATGCACTGACTGTCATTCTCAGATCCACGGGTCAGACCTTCCTTCTGCTGCAGGCAGAAGAAGGTTTACCCAGTAGGGGGGACGGGACGATGAATAAGATGATCATACAAACACTCCTGGCGGCCTTGCTTCTGACTGCGCCTGCCTTTGGCCAGGAAAAGCCTGACCAGACTGACGCCTTGCCGTCTGATGAACTCATCCAGCAGGAACACTACGCCTTCCCGGCCATAGCCCCCGAGGTCCGGCTCTCGGGCGGCTACCGGCTCGTCGGATCGAGCGGCTCCGGCAGGGCGGATCAGTATGAGTACCTTCACAGCTCCCCGGTATTCGGCGGCGAGGTTCGCATCTTCTCCTTTCCCCACCGGTTCCATCTGGATCTGGACTTCAGGAACAAGAAGGACTATTTCGGCGACGCAAGTTACGCCTATGAGGACATGGTTCTCTTCAGGGGCATCAACAGGACGCTCTTTCACAATCTGGACGCTGTGCCGATCATCGACCTAAACCCCGCAACGTCCTCACCGGCCGTTTCCGTGCGGGATACTGACACAAGGTACGGTGTCAGGTTCGGCATGAGCAACGTCTTCCTGAGGTTCAAGACCCACGACTTCCCGTTTCACGTCTACGTCGACGGCACGCTCGTCGACCGCAGCGGCACTCAGCAGCAGCGGAGTCTTCTCGGCTCGGGATATTACAACAATATCGTCCGGGACTCCCAGTCCAGGAACATCGACATGCAGACGAAGAATGTCGTGGTCGGCATGAACAGCCACCTCGGCCCGGTCGAGGTGGACATCTCCCACGGCGAAATGCGGCATGATGTCAGCGGCGACCGGGTCCTCTTCGACACCTACGCAGCGGCGACCGGCCTTACGCCCCGTGCTGCGGGAGAATATCCCCACAATCTCCTGCCGGAATTCAAGGGGTCGTCCAACACCCTCAAACTCCATACCTCGTACACCGGCGGCATCGTCGCATCGGCGACGTTATCGAAGATAGACCGGGACAACCGCGATAGCGGCGCCCAATCCGACTACTTCGTAGGCGCCGGCGAAGTCTCCTGGATAGCATCAAACCAAATCGGCTTCTTCCTGAAGTACCGTCACAAGGAGATCGATTTCGACGTGCCGCGGGAGGTGACGATCGCCGACAGGACCAACCCGGCCAACTCCTACACGTACTTCGTCGAAAGTCCCATTCCGTCGATGACGGACACCGTCTCTGCGGTCGCCCGTCTCCGGCCTGCCTCCGGAGTGACGCTCCTTGCGGAATATGCCTATGAAAACGTGCGCAGGTCCGTCTCGTTCGAATGGAGCGTGCCGGCCTCGACCCATCGGAACTCCGCTTCCATATCGGCGAACCTCAGGGTCATCAAGGGCCTGAACCTCAAGGCATCCTATACGCACAGGACGATCGAAGACCCTGCATACAACACGGACCCTAACCGTTCCGATGAGGCGAGGTTCGCCCTCACCTGGACGCCGAAGCCGCAGATCACGACGATGCTCAGTTACACCGTTCTGAGCGAGAAGCGCACGGACATGCACTTTGTAGACGCGCCCGACGCCCGCAAGCGCGACGTCAACCGGAACGGTCTGCTCGGGAGCGTCACCTTCCTGCCGCTGAAGGACCTTTCCGTAACGGCGAGCTATTCCTATTTCGACAACAAGGTGCGTCAGGATATCGTCTATCATGATGAAAGCGGCGCCGCGGTAGTAGATCCTTTCGTTCCGTTTAAGGACATGGCGCATGCGTACGGCCTGAGCGTCACCTATCTGCCGTGTCCATCTGCAAGCATAAGCGCCTCCGTGAGCCATACGATCGGAAGCGGGACGTTTTATCCCGCGGACCCGAATCTTACCCAGCCTGTCTCTGTAGCGCTCTTTTCCGAGACCAAGGCCCGGGAGACCGTCTATTCCGCTTCCGGAGAGTACCGCTTCAAGAACGGGTATTCGGTCGGACTGGAGTATCGGTACAGCGACTTCAGGGATGTCCTCGATAATCCCTACGACGATCTGATCAACGGGAGGGCACATATCGTGTTGCTGACCTTCTCAAAGAAATGGTAAAGGAATAACGGCTATGAAGAGGCGCAGTATTACATTCTTCCTGTTGCTTGCCTTTGTCGTCCTTGCTCCGGTGACTGCATCTGCGGCGGAGAAGACGGTCGGTGTTATCATGACCGGCAATATCCCCTATTACAAAGAAGTCCACAAGGCCTTCACGGAGGGGCTGGCCGCCGAGGGGCTCGGCCCGGGGGCGGCAACCGTGGTGCTCCAGACGCCGTCTCCGGAAATCATGGCCTGGACGAATGCTGCCCGGAAACTCGTCGCCGTCGGCGCTGACATCATCGTTTCGTACGGGGCTCCGGCGACTCTTGCGGTAGTCAATGAAACCTCTGACATCCCGATCGTCTTTGCAGGCGTCTTCGACCCGCAGGCCGTGGGCGTCGCCAAAGCGAATTCAACGGGCATCAGCTCGAAGGTGCCGGTGGGAAGCCTTTTGAAGAATCTCAAGAGCATCTCAAACTTTTCGAACCTCGGCGTCGTCTTCAGCGATGCGGAAAAGGATACGGTTGTACAGGCTAATGAGGTGAAACAGCTTGAAGGCAGTTTCAACTTCAAATCTGTCAGATTAAATATAAAGAAGGCGACGGATACACCGAAGATCACCAACGTCGACGCACTCTTCCTGACCACCGGATGTTCGGCGATGCAGTGCGTGAGCAATATCCTCGGGGTGGCCCGAAAATCCAAGATCCCCACGGCCACAACCATCGGCGGCGGCGAGGCGGCGGGCATTCTCCTCACCATCTCTGCCAGCCCGTCAGAACAGGGCAGAGAGGCGGCGAAGATGGCGGCCAAGGTGATCAGAGGGGCGAAGCCCTCTTCACTGCCCGTGCAGCATCCCAAGAAGATCGATATGACCATCAACCTCAAGGAGGCCAACGCAATGGGGTTCAAGGTCCCCTTTGACCTCTTGACTGCCGCCACGAAGGTCATCAAATGAAGAAGGGGCTTAATCTTCAGAAAAAGGCAATCTATATCGCAGCCGGGATACTCTTTTTCATCCTGAGTATCAATACCGCTGTCTTGACCTACGTGGCATCCAGCAAGTTCAAGGACGCGATCTTTGCGAAGACGTCAGCCACCGGCTCCGGCCTGCAGCGCGAATTGAGCAAGGTGTTGAACCTCGGCGTTCCCGTCGAGTCCCTCGAGGGGGTGAGCGAGAAATTGAAGGACCTTACCTCAACGGACTCCGCGATAGGTTATGCCATGGTCACCGACGGCAAGGCAAAGGTCCTTTTTCATAGCGACACGAACTTTCTCGGCAAGGAATTGACCGACAAGCCGTCGCTCGCGGCCGCCTCATCAGACAAATCGCTCAGGCAGGTCACGGGCATCTTCTATGACATCTCCTTCCCCCTGCTTACTGCTGACGGAAAGATCGCCGGTACCCTCCGCATCGGGGTCCACAAGAGCGCCATCAACGCACAGCTCTACGCCCTCCTTCTCTGGGCTCTTGTCATATCTGTCTTCTGTTTTATCCTGTCGCTGTTCCTCGTCTCCTCGTCCATCTCTCGGTTCATAGCCAAACCGATCATGGCGATGGAAAAAGCTGCGGACAGAATCGCCTCAGGAGACCTCACGTCCTCGATAGATGTCCGCGGAGAAGACGAGATCGCTTCCCTTGGCAGGGCCATCAACCGCATGGCCTTCAACCTGAAGGACATGCTCTCGAAGATCGGCGGCATCACCAACAGCGTATCTTCGGTGACTGCCAATATCGCCGCCGCTTCACAGGGGGTCCTTTCTGCGGCGGAGATCCAGAAGAAGGCGGTCGAAGAGACCGCATCCGCCATCGAGGAGATGGACGAATCGGTCGCAAAGGTCGCCACCAGTTCCAACAGCCTCTCCGAGTCCGCCTCCGACACCTCGTCGTCCATCCTGGAACTCTCCGCCTCGATCGAAAGGATCGCCGAGAACACGAACGTCTTCAGCGAGACGGCGCATGAAACCGCCTCTTCCATCGAGGAGATGATCTCTTCCATCAAGAACATCGCCGAGAGCATCGGAAACCTCTCGGCCTCCTCAGAGGCAATCGCCTCCTCCGTCGACCAGGTGAATGCGGCCACCAAGGACATTGAGCACCGCGCCCAGGAATCGGTCCGCCTAGCCGAAACGGTCATGGAGAACGCCTCGGACAAGGGAGTCAGCGCCGCCCGGGCCGCGACCGAGGGGATGGAGAACATCAAAACGAGCGTCGCAGCCCTCTCGGATGTCATCAACATGCTCGGTAAGCGCACCAACGATATCGGCAAGATCCTCACCGTCATCGACGATGTCGCTGACCAGACAAACCTCCTCGCCCTCAATGCGGCAATACTGGCATCGAAGGCCGGGGAACACGGCAAGGGGTTTTCGATCGTCGCCGATGAGATCAAGAATCTCGCTGAGCGGGCGTCGGTCTCCACCAGCGAGATAGCCTCGCTGATCCGGTCGGTCCAGGATGTGACGAAGTCCAGCATCAAGATGGCCCTTGACGGCATTCAGACGGTAGAGAAGGGGATCACCCTCGTGGCCGGGGTCCACGGGGCGTTGGGCGATATCTTCGAGAGTTCGAGGGCCGCGACCGAGATGGCAAAGGCGATTCAGCGGGCCACGGCGGAAGAGTCCACGGTCATCAAGCAGATAACGAATTCCATTGAGGGGATGTCTGAACAGACCGAAAACATCTCGCGCGCCATCCAGGAACAGAGCAAGGGAAGCAAATTCATCATCGAGGCGACCGAGAGGGTAAAGGATCTGTCGCGTCAGGTAAAGACAGCCACCGGGGAGCAGAAGGACGGAAGCAAACAGATCGCCGGGGTCATAGAAAACGTTACCCTGCAGACCTCACAGATCGCCGGGGCGATCAGCAAGCAGAAGGAAAAATCCGCCCTCATCGTCCGGTCCATGGAGAGGATCCACGACTCGACAGGGAACCTGAGCGAGTCGGCCCACGATATGAACAAGGTGATCACGGCCCTGCAGGACGAGGCGATGAATCTCCTGAAGGAGATCCAGAAATTCAGGGTGTAGGTCCGAGGTTTCCGTCCGCGGCTACTTGGGTTTTCGCGCCTGCAGGAGTTTCTTCGACGCGCTTCGTACGGCCTCCGCAAGGTTCTTGTTCCTCTCCAGGATGACGAGGTCCTTTGTCTTGAGATCGCTCACGTGCGAGATGCTGATGCCGGGCGGGGTCTTGGGATTTGTAACAAGCGCCTGTACGACGGCATAGTTCTTCATCCACTCCCGGTTCTTCGAGATCCTCCTGAGCGCCTCTTCGAGCGACTGCCGCGACTTGGCGATCATCTCGATCTCCGTCACCGTGATCTTGCCGTTTTCAAGGATGCTCAGCATCACCTCCTTGTTCGAGTCCCGGGCGAGGATGCCCCGTATCTCGCGGCCGCCCTTCAGGGCCAGCTGGATTCGTGCGGAGACATTCAGCCTCTGTATCCTCTGCGTCAGGCTCTCGGCCCTCTGTTCCTGCGTCTTTTCTGCCCTCGCCGTCTTCGGGGGGAGCACCGGCAGCTGCATAATGCCGTTGATATACTGTCTGACCGTCTCCGGTGTTTCGGGGTGGTCGAGGAGGAGCCTGAGGATTTCGGGACGCCCCGCATTTGCCCGGGCAATCTCATCAAAAAGCTCCGGCTCCGAGCTGTCTTCGAGAAAGACCTCGATCACCTCCCTGGATGCAGAGGCGAGGTCCAGTTCAAGCAGCAACTTGTTTTCTTCCATTTATCTTCTCCCCACCACGATGAAATATTCGATATTGCCCTTCTGCCCTCGCACCGGCGACTCGAAAATGCCCTGCGCGGCGTATCCCATTTCAGCGATCCCCTCTCTCACCCGCTCCACCGCGTCCAGCCTCGCAGACTCGTCACGGACGATCCCCCCCTTTCCCACAAGCCCCCTGCCCACCTCAAACTGGGGCTTTACGAGTGCAAGCACCCTCCCCTTGGGAGAAAGAAAATCAAAGACCCGGGGAAGGACCTTCAACAAGGAGATGAATGATACGTCGATGACCGCAAGATCGATCCTCTCCGGCACAATCTCCTGTTCGAGATACCGGATATTCGTCTTCTCCAGCAGGACGACCCTCGGGTCACCCCTGAGAGACCAGTCGAACTGGCCGTATCCAACGTCTATAGCATACACTTTCCGCGCGTTTTTTTTAAGCACGCAATCCGTGAAGCCGCCCGTGGAACAACCAACATCCATCACCACCATGCCCGCCGGATCAATGCCGAAGAAAGCCAGAGCAGCGTCAAGCTTCAGCCCGCCACGGCTGACGTAGGGGATGTCTTGGTCAAGGAGACTGATATCGGCGTCGGTGCCCACCATGGTGCCCGCCTTGGAGACCCTGCCGCCCGCAACGAAAACCTTGCCCTCCATGATGAGCGCACGGGCCCGCTCCCTGGATTTCACGAGTCCGCGGTCAACCAGGACTTTATCGAGGCGGTCTTTGGGTTTCACGGAAGATCAGGCGCTGAAGGTCGGCTCTCGCAGGAAAGCGCGGACAGAGGCGGCGATGCCGTCCTCGTCTATCCCGTATTTCGCCCGCAGCCTGTCCTGACCGCCCTGCTCCATGAACCCGTCGGGCACCGCCAGGCGCCGCACATGCACATGCGACCCGGCATCAGAGAGACATTCAAGCACCGCGCTGCCAAACCCTCCCTGGCCGGCGTTCTCCTCGATCGTGACTACCTTCGGCACGCGGGATGCGACGGACTGGATCAGCCCGCTGTCGAGAGGTTTTACAAACCGCGCGTTGACGACCACGGAACTGATGCCATCCGCAGCCATCCGCTCCGCAGCTCGCACTGCCGGGATGACGCAGCTGCCGACGGCAAACAGCGCAACGTCCGTGCCTTCCCTCACGACCTCCCCCCGCCCGAGTGACAGGGGAGAATGGGGCAAGGGGCTCTCGGGAAGCCGCCCGCGAGGATACCGTATCGCCGCGGGTCCCTGCTGTGTAACGGCGAACCTGAGCATCATATCGAGTTCCTCCCCGTCAGCAGGGGCCATGACCGTGAGATTCGGAATGTGTCTCAAAAAAGATATATCAAAGAGACCGTTATGCGTAGGACCGTCCTCGCCGACAATGCCCGCCCTGTCTATGGCGAATATCACCGGCAATCCCTGCAGACATACGTCATGGATGATCTGGTCATAGGCGCGCTGTAAAAAGGTGGAATAGACAGCGAATACCGGCCGCACGCCCTGTGTCGCCAGCCCGGCGGCAAAGGTGACCGCATGGGGCTCGGCGATGCCGACGTCGTAGAACCTGTCAGGAAACCGATGAGCAAAGCAATCCAGACCGGTCCCTTCCGTCATCGCTGCCGTGATGGCGACGATCCTGTCATCAGAGGAAGCGAGATCGGAAAGTATGTTTCCGAAGGTCTCGCTGTACGTCAGAACGCCGGATGAACGCAGGGGTGAGCCGGTCTCGGGTTCAAATGGTCCGACACCATGAAAGATGCAGGGGTCTTTTTCGGAAAATTCATACCCCTTCCCCTTCTTCGTGATAACGTGGATCAGGGTCGGAGAGGTCGCTTTCTTTATCCGGGAAAGGGTATCGATCAGCATTTCGATGCTGTGTCCGTCAATGGGGCCGACGTAATCGAAACCCATCTCCTCAAAGAGGATGCCCGGCAGCAGCAGGCCCTTCATCAACTCCTCCGCCTTCTGCGCCATCTTAGCAACCGGCATTCCGAGGCGTGGAATACCCTCGAGGAAGGCCTTTGTCTGTTTCTTGAACCTCCGGTAGAACTCTCCGGTGAGTATCCGGTTCATGTAGTCGGAAAGGGCTCCCACATTATGAGATATCGACATCTCGTTATCATTGAGAATAACGATCAGGTCCTTCTTCAGATGGCCGGCGTTGTTGAGTCCCTCGAAGGCAAGCCCGCCCGAAAGGGCACCGTCACCGGTAACCGCGATCACCTTGAAGTCCCCCCCTGTCCTCGCCCTGCCCTCAAGGATGCCGAGGGCTGCCGAGATGGACGTGGAGCTGTGGCCCGTGCCGAATGTGTCGTACTCGCTTTCACCCCGCTTCGGAAAACCCGATATACCGTCTTCCTTCCTGATCGTGTGGAATCGGTCTCTCCGGCCGGTGAGGAGCTTGTGGGAGTACGACTGGTGGCCAACATCCCAGATGATCTTGTCCGTGGGGGTGTTGAAGGCATAATGGAGGGCAATCGTGAGCTCCACGGCGCCGAGGTTCGATGCCAGATGACCGCCGTTGACCGCGACCGTACTGATGATGACCTCTCTCAGTTCCTTCGCGAGTTCACCCATCTCCGTCAAGCTCAGTTTCCTGAGATCAGCGGGTCCCTGTATCCTGTCGAGGATCATCAGTGGCTCCGGCCGAGAAGGTGAAAGGCAAGCTCCCTCAGAGGCTCAACGGAAAGGGGGATCGCATCCAAGGCTGCAACGGCGTCAGCGACGAACGTGCGCGCGATTTCACGGGAGCGGTCAAGTCCATACATCCTGGGGTAGGTCATCTTCTTTTTCTTCTCATCAGAGCCGGCAGGCTTTCCGATCACCGCGGTGTCGCCCTCTACGTCCAGTATGTCATCAATCACCTGAAATGCAAGCCCAAGGCTCTGCCCATACCGGTCTATCGCATCGACAATCTCGGTCGAGCCTCCGTGCAAAAGGGCCCCTGCAGTCGCGGAGGCCCTCAGGAGGGCGGCGGTCTTGTGTCGGTGGATGAACTGCAGGGTGTCCTCATCCGGCTCGGAATTTTCGGAAAGTATGTCCTGCACCTGGCCGGCCACCATACCGCTGCAGCCGGAGGCCCGGGCGATCTCCCCGGCGGCACGAAAAAGATTATCAGGCCGCACGGCAGGCCCCAGCAGCGGGTTGGTAAGCACCACAAAGGCCTCGCTCAGGAGGGCATCTCCTGCCAGAATCGCCACCGCCTCGCCGTACACCTTATGGCTGGTCGGCTTCCCCCGTCTCAGGTCGTCATCATCCATGGCAGGGAGGTCATCATGGATCAGGGAGTAGGTGTGGATGAATTCGAGGGCAGCCGCATAGGGAATGATCTCCTTGCCGTTTCCGCCGCACGCCTCGTACGATGCGAGGCAGAGGACAGGCCGAATCCTTTTGCCTCCGGCATTCAGGGAGTAGAGCATCGCCTCCCTCAGGACCGCGGGACGCCCGGCCTTTCCGAAATACTCTCCGAAGAAGGCCTCAACAGCATTCTTCCTGTCTGCAAGATAGCTCTTGATATCCATCGTGAAGCCTGCCCGGGCCAACCCTGCGGTCAGGCCCCCAGGCTGGACCGGTCCCGGCCGGCTATTCCCACTCAATCGTGCCGGGCGGCTTGGAGGTGATATCGTAGACAACCCGGTTGACGCCTTTCACCTCATTGATGATACGGTTTGAAATCCGGCCCAGCACCTCGTAGGGTATAGTAGCCCAGTCGGCGGTCATCCCGTCAAGGCTGGTGACCGCACGGACAGCAACGACGCTTTCGTAGGTCCGTTCGTCGCCCATCACCCCGACGCTCTGAATCGGCAGAATGACCGCAAAGGCCTGCCAGATACAGCGGTACAGATCCGCCGTCTTGATCTCATCGAGGACAATAGCATCAGATTCCCGCAGAATATGCAGCCGTTCCTCCGTAATCTCGCCGATGCACCGGATCGCCAGGCCGGGACCCGGAAAGGGGTGGCGCCAGCATATCTCCTCCGGCAGCCCCAGTTCCTCGCCCAGCACCCGGACCTCATCCTTGAAGAGTTCCCGGAGGGGTTCGATGAGCTTGAGCTTCATCACCTCCGGGAGACCGCCCACATTGTGGTGGCTCTTGATCACCGCAGAAGGTCCTTTGAAGGAAACGCTCTCGATCACATCAGGGTAGAGCGTACCCTGGGCGAGGAATTCCGCATCCTTTATCTTCCGCGCCTCTTCCTCGAAGACGGCGATGAACTCATTGCCGATAATCTTGCGCTTCTTCTCCGGGTCGGTGACTCCGCTGAGTCTGTCAAGAAATCGCTTCCGGCTGTCCACATGGATCAGCCGTATATGGAAATGCTCCTCAAAGGTCTTGCGCACCTTCTCCGCCTCCGCCTTGCGCAAAAGACCATTATCCACAAAGATACAGGTGAGACCCTCGCCGATAGCACGGTGAAGCAGGAGGGCGACGACAGAGGAATCCACGCCTCCGCTCAGGGCGCAGATCACCTTCTTGCCGCCAACGCGGGAGCGGATGTCCCCTATCGACCATTCGATAAACGATGCCATCTCCCAGGTCGGCCTGCAACCGCAGATCGTGTAGACGAAGTTGTGAAGGATCCTGGTGCCCTCTTCGGTATGTACGACCTCGGGATGGAACTGCAGGGCATAGTAGTGCCTCGTCCTGTCGGCCATAGAGGCTATGGGGGAGTTTGCGGTATGGCCGATGGGGACAAACCCCCCGGGCATCGCCTCGATGCGGTCGCCATGGCTCATCCATACCTTCGTCTGCGGGGACAGGCCCCACAGGAGGTCTTCGTCACTGTCGACCGAGAGTTCCGCCCTTCCGTACTCCCGCTTTGCCGCCTTTGCGACACGCCCTCCCAGGTAGTGCGCCATGACCTGCATGCCGTAGCAGATGCCGAGAACCGGAACGCCGAGATTGAAGATTTCGAGGTCAGGCACCGGGGCGCCGCTGTCATACACGCTGGAAGGCCCCCCCGACAGGATGATCCCCCGCGGCTCGAATGCCCGGATCCTGTCGATCCCGATATTAAAAGGAAATATCTCCGAATAGACCTTGCTCTCCCTCACCCTCCGTGCGATGAGCTGGGTGTACTGGGAGCCGAAGTCGAGAACTAGAATCCTGTCTTCATGCATGTCAGGCCGCGATCTCCTTGCGGTTACGTGCGCTAAAAAAGATACTCACCGGCCTTACCATTCCGGCCGGTAATTGGGCGCCTCTTTCGTTATGATGACGTCATGGACATGGCTTTCCCGCAGACCCGCATTCGTGATACGAATGAAGCGCGCCTTCTTCCTCAGTTCCGCGAGGTCCTTTGCGCCGCAATAACCCATACCGGAGCGGAGACCTCCGAGGAGCTGGTGCACGCTCTGGGACAGAGGGCCTTTGTGCGGCACCCTCCCCTCAACCCCTTCAGGGACGAGCTTCTTCGTCTCGACGCCCTCCTGCTGGTACCGGTCCTTGGCTCCCACTTCCATCGCCCCGATCGAGCCCATGCCCCGGTAGACCTTGTAACTGCGTCCCTGGAACAGGACAATCTCACCCGGCGACTCGTCCGTGCCGGCAAAGAGGCTTCCTATCATCACCGAATTCGCACCAGCCGCGAGGGCCTTGGTTATGTCCCCGGAATACTTGATGCCGCCGTCTGCGATGAGCGGGATCCTGAACCTCTTCGCAACGGCGAAACAGGTCTTGATCGCCGTAAGCTGGGGCACTCCCGCCCCCGCAACGATCCTCGTCGTGCAAATCGATCCCGGCCCGATGCCGATCTTGATCGCATCGGCGCCCGCCCTTATCAGGTCAAGAGTGCCCTCGGCGGTCGCTACATTGCCGGCGATCACCTCTGCGTCATATTTCTTCTTGATCGCCCGGAGAGTCCTGATGACCGACTCCGAATGTCCGTGAGCGGTGTCGATGACAATAATATCCACCCCTGCATTGATGAGCAGTTTTGCCCGGTCCATGGTATCACCGCCCGTACCGACCGCTGCCCCCACCATAAGCCTGCCGAGTTTGTCCTTGCAAGAGTTGGGATACTTCTTCCGCTTCTCGATATCCTTTATGGTAATCAGACCCTTCAGCCTGAATTCCTTGTCGACGATCGGGAGTTTCTCGATCTTATAGGTATTGAGAAGGCCCTTCGCCTCCTCCAGGGTCGTACCGACCCCGGCGGTGATCAGTTTCTTTCGGGTCATCACCTCGGAGACCTTCCTGTTCACCTTCGTCTCGAACCTCAAATCCCTGTTGGTAAGGATGCCGACCAGTTTGCCGTTTACCGTAACCGGGACGCCCGATATCTTGTAGCGCTCCATGAGGGCCATCGCCTCGGCGATCCGCGCGTCCGGCGAGACGGTGATCGGATCGATGATCATACCGCTTTCCGATTTCTTCACCTTGTCGATCTCGAAGGCCTGCCTGTCCGGCGACATCGCCCGGTGGACGATGCCCACACCGCCCTCGCGGGCGACCGCGATAGCCATCGCCGCCTCGGTGACCGTGTCCATGGCAGAGCTCAGCACAGGGATATTTATGCGGACCTTCTTCGTAAGCTGCGTCTCGATATTCACTTCATTGGGGAGCACCTCCGACCGCGCGGGCAGCAGCAGAACATCGTCGAATGTTAAACCAACCTTGATATCTTCGGGCATCCGGTTCTCCTGATTTTCTTGAAATTTTACCATGTTGTCTTTCGAGAAAGCAACGCGGCCCCGCGGCCGGGCCCCGCTGTTATGAGCCCATTTCATGCTTGACAGCAACTTCTTTTTCCATTATAGTGTGCTTGCATTTGGGTGTCTGTTCCGATCGGCCGCTGCTTCTGCCCGGCGTTTTACTTGGCACCTCACTTATTGGTACAATATGCCGTTTATTACGGTCCTGTGTTTCAGGATAAAAGTCTGGCTCATGAAAGGGGGTGAAGAGATGAGGATCACCGTATTACTCCTGACCATCTTTGTAGCAGTAGCATTCGTAGGCAGCGCCCTGGCCGTTCCTCCGGGCAAGACCGTGGAATTCGCGGCCGGAGCAGCAGGCAAGGTCATCTTCGACGGCAAGGTTCACGCTGACAAGGGTCTGAAGTGCAATGACTGTCATACCAAGATCTTCCCGATGAAGAAGGGTGGGAAGTACACCATGGCAGACATGAACTCCGGCAAGAATTGCGGCATGTGCCATAACGGCGAGAAGGCCTTCGCGTCGAAGGACGCAGCGAACTGCGGTAAATGCCATAAGAAGTAGTTTCACAAGGCAAAAAAAGAGGCATGGGGTAAACCATGCCTCTTTTTTTGCGCTGCGACGGGAAGATCAGAAACGCGTCAGCCAGGACTCGTACTTCTTGTTCTTCCCCTTCACGATATCAAAAAAGAGGGACTGCAATTTCTTCGTAATCTTCCCGCGGCTGCCGCTGCCGATCGTCCGGCAATCCACTTCCCTGATGGGCGTAACCTCGGCTGCAGTGCCGGTAAAAAAGGCCTCGTCGGCGATATAGATCTCGTCACGGGTAAAGCGTTCTTCAACGACCTCGATCCCGCTGTCCCGCGCAAGACTGATAACGCTGTCCCGCGTAATGCCCTCCAGAATGGACGTGAGCGGAGTCGTCTTGATCCGCCCCTTCCGAACCATGAAGACGTTCTCGCCGGAGGCCTCCGATACATAGCCTTCGGTATCGAGCATCAGCGCCTCATCGTAGCCGCACAGGATCGCCTCCTTCTTGGCAAGCTGCGAATTAACGTAATAGCCGCATACCTTGCCCCGGGTCATGTCCACATTGACATGATGTCGCGTGAAGGAGGATACCTTCACCTTTATCCCCTTCTCCAGCCCCTCGTCGCCAAGGTAGGCGCCCCACGGCCAGACGGCGATGGAGACCTTTACCGGATTGTCCTTCGGATACAGACCCATCGCTCCCAGCCCCAGATACACCAGCGGCCGGATATAACATTCACGGAGTTTGTTCGCCTTGATCGTCTTGATGATGGCATCCCTGATCTCCTTCTTCGTAAAGGGGATCTCCATCATGAAGATATGCGCTGAATCATAGAGCCGGTCTACATGTTCGTCGAGCCTGAAGATGGCAGAGCCCTTCTCGGTCCGGTAGCAGCGGATGCCCTCGAACACCCCGAGGCCGTAATGGAGGGTATGGGTAAGGACATGCACCTGCGCCTTGTCCCAGTCAACGAGCATGCCGTCCATCCAGATCTTGTCGGTCTTCGGTACCATCGGTGTCTATTAAAACAATATCCGGAAGAAGCTGTCAACAGCTTTGACGAAGGGCTTGCCGTGCGTACAGGGTCAGGGTTGCACCGGACAAAGGGGCTCTCCCCCTACATCCGTTTGGGCGCGGTGACTCCGAGGATGGTGAGGGCGTCGTGCAGCACCTTTTGTATGCCCGCGCAGAGGGCAAGGCGCGCCGCCGTCAGGGCGGGGTCATCTCCCACGACCTTGTACTTGTGGTAGTAGGGATGGAAGATGCCGGCCAGCTGCTGGAGGTAAAAGGTGATGTGGTGCGGTTCATACGACCGGGCAGCCCCCTCAAGCACCATGGGATACGAAAGCAGCTTCCTGATGATCTCCATCTCCTCCGGCGCGGAAAGAGGGGACAGGTCAACCCCGCCAAACCTGTTCGTTTCAAGCCCCTTCTCGCGGGCATTGGCGAGGATGCTGTTGATACGGGCGTTGGCGTATTGGACATAGTAGACCGGGTTTTCGGCAGACTGCGCCGTGACGACATCAATATCAAAATCGAGGTGGCTGTCCGACTTTCTCGTGAGGAAGATGAATTTCGTCGTGTCAGCCCCCACGAGGTCCACCACATCGCTCAACGTCACAAAGGTGCCGGCTCGTTTTGACATCTGGAACGGCTCCCCATGCTTCAGGAGGTTCACCATCTGGACCAGGATCACCCTGAACCGGCTGCTGTCATAGCCGAAGGCGCGCATGACGGACTCGATTCGCGGAATATAGCCGTGGTGGTCAGCGCCCCAGATATCGATGATAATGTCGTAGCCGCGGTCGAGTTTGTCCTTGTGATAGGCGATGTCCGAGGCGAAATAGGTATTAGCGCCGTCGCTCTTGATCACAACCCGGTCCTTGTCATCCGTATAGCCGGTCGACCGGAACCAGAGGGCGCCGTCCTTTTCATACAGGGCCCCCTTGTCTTTGAGAAAGGAGATGGCACCGGCAACCTCGCCCCTGTCGTACAGACTCTTCTCGGACACCCACCGGTCATAGGGCTTGACCTTGAACAGATCGAGGTCCTTCCTGATGAGATCGAGCATCTTGCGGTACGCGAATTCTCTTGCAGCCTGAATGCCCTTCTGCGGCCCCTCCTCGTTTACAACCTGAGAATGATGATCTCCCTCTTTTTCCCTGAATGCGCGGGCTATGTCCTCGATGTAATCACCCCGATAGCCTTCTTCCGGAAATGTATATCCCTCAAACCCGCAGAGATGCATGTATCTGGCGAATACCGATTCACCCAGGAGGAGCACCTGTCTTCCGGCATCGTTGATATAAAACTCCCGCTCGACCGAAAAACCGGATTCCTGAAGCAGGTTGCAGAGCGCGTTGCCGACTGCCGCGCCACGAGCATGGCCGATGTGGAGCGGCCCGGTCGGGTTTGCGCTCACGAACTCCACCAGCGCCCTTCTGCCGCGTCCTGTATCCACCCTGAGCATCGATGTGTCACCGTCGAGGAGCTGCAGGAGGGATGCGTGCAGATATGAGCTGGTAAAGGTAATATTGATGAATCCGGGGCCGGCGATTTCGACCTTTTCGAATTGGGGATTGTCTTTAATGGCGGCTACGATATCTTCCGCGATCTGGCGGGGAGGTTTCCTGAGCGCCTTTGCCAGGCCCATGGCAAGCGTAGTAGCGACATGGCCGTGAGCCCCGCTCTTGGGAATCTCCACATCGATCTGCGGCAAAGCCGATACGCCCATCGCCTGGATAGCGGTTTCGAGTATTTTGACGAGGTCTTTTTTCATGGTGATCTACCGGAAAATAGAGTTTAAACGGCGTTCCCCCGGAAAGTCAAACGCCCCTACCCCTTCCGCTCAAATGCCTTCCCGGCAACGGCGACAAAGACGACGGAAGCGATGATGATCACCCCGACGTCGACGATGAAGGGGAAGTCAGCGCCCAGAGCGCCGGTCTCGTTCGGAAAGATCAGGTGTTTCAGGGCATCGATACCGTACGTCAGCGGGTTGACCTTCGTAAAGACCTGAAGGAGGGTTGGCATCATCTTGACCGGATACATCGCCCCGGAGAGGAAGAACATCGGCATGACGATGAAGTTCATAATGACGCTGAAGCTCTCGTAGCTTTCATAAAAGGACGCCAGCAATATGCCGAAGGCGGCGATCGCAAAGGAGAGCACGAGACAGACGAAGACGATGCCCACCACCTGAAGGATGCCTATCTTCAGCCCCAGAAGCGGGAAAAAAGCGAGGATGATCACCGCCTGCAGGGTCGAAAGCACCATGCCGCTCGTCGCCTTTCCGACTACGACCGAGAACCGGGAGATGGGCGCAACGAGTATCTCCTTCATGAAGCCGAACTCCTTGTCCCAGATGATCGATATCGAGGAAAAGATCGAGCTGAAGAGGATCGTCATGCCGAGGATGCCGGGGAAGATGAACTGCATATAGGAAGGCCCCGCGCCGGTCGGCACGAGACGGGACATGCCCCCGCCGACGAGGAAGAGCCAGACGAGAGGACGGGCTATCGTCGAGACGAGCCTGCTCCTCTCCCTCACGAACTTCTTGAATTCTCGCGCAACGATGACATAAACGGCGCTACCCTCTATCATGCCGCCTCCGATAAGACCGTACCGCCTCCCTGATGTCGTCACCCGCTGCCGCCGCGTCCTCCCGGATCTCCTTGCCGGTGAGTTTCAGGAAGACATCGTTGAGCGTCGGTCGCTGCATGCGCACGGACAGCACGCACTCGCCGATCTCCCGTATGAGCGTCGGGATGACGCTGTCCCCCCGCGGGACTGACAGGAATATCTCGCCCTCTTTTTCCGCAGCCTCGATCTGGAAGAGACGCCTGATCTCTCCCGCAGCCTTTCTGTTGTCTGAGGTTTTGAGGTAGATGACGTCGCCGCCCACGATCTTCTTCAGTTCACCCGGCGTGCCGGATGCGATAATCCTCCCCTTATCGATAATGGCGATGCGGCTGCAGACCTCCGCCTCCTCCATATAGTGGGTTGTCATGAATATCGTAACGTCGTGCTCTTTCGGCAGCCGGGTGATAAACTCCCAGAGGTTTGACCTGCTCTGCGGATCGAGGCCAAGGGTCGGCTCATCAAGAAAGAGCACCTTCGGCCGGTGGATCAGCCCCCTGGCGACTTCAAGCCGCCGCTTCATGCCCCCTGAAAAACGTTTAACCAGGTCATCGGCCCTCTCGTAGAGGTCCGCGAATTTCAGGGCATCGTCGACCCGTCGATTCCGTTCGGACGCATTGACGCGGTACAGGTATGCATGGAACAGGAGGTTCTCACGGGCCGTCAGGTCCTTGTCCAGGGAGCTGTCCTGAAAGACGATACCGATGGACCTGCGGACAGAGGCTGACTCCGCGGTGCAGTCGTGCCCGTTGATAAAAGCCTCACCCGACGTAGGCGCGAGGAGGGTGCACAGGATGCTGATAGTCGTCGTCTTGCCGGCGCCGTTTGGACCGAGGAAACCGAATATGGTCTTCGGCTCAACGGAAAAGGAGATGCCGTCAACCGCCACTACGGGGCCGAAACGTTTCACGAGATTTTCGACGCGAATCATGGTATTAAAAAGTTTACCAGATATCACCTCCGGAGTTGTTGCAATTTTTGTCCAAATGCCTTTTAATAAGAGCTCATTACTCTTTATCAGGCAACCGATGGCGATCAGATTCAGAATAGACAAGTCACATACCGATATTACGGCCAAGTCCACTATCAAGAAGGCCATCGCCTTTCTGAAGACTGCGGAGGTCGACCCGCCCTATCTCCTGATGGATACGGCGAAGGTGAAGCAGAAGGTGCGCTCAATCGGCCGGAAGATCGGGAACTCCAAGGTCTTTTATGCGGTGAAGGCGAATCCCGATAGTGAAGTGCTACGGCTGATCCACAACCTCGGTCTCGGCTTCGAGATTGCCTCCGAGGGCGAACTCGCCATCCTCGAATCAATCGGCGTGCCGAAGGAACATATCATCACGAGCAACCCCATGAAGTCGTTCCGCTTTCTCAGGGCAGCCACGGAATACGGCGTCGACTACTTCGCCTTCGACTCCAAAGACGAGGTGCTGAAGCTCAGGGACTACGCCCCGGGGTGCAGGGTCTACGTCCGTCTGTCGGTCCCCAATGAGGGGTCGGAATGGCCGCTCAGCAAGAAGTTCGGCGTGGAGTTGGACGAGGCCGAGGAACTCCTCATCTACGCCAAGAAGAAGGGGCTCAAGCCGGTCGGACTCACCTTCCATGTCGGCTCGCAGTGCACGAACCCTTACAACTGGAATTCCGCCCTGGACAAGGCGAAAATGCTCTGGGACCGGGCGCGCAAGGCGGGCATCAGACTGTCGATCCTGAATATCGGCGGGGGGTATCCGATCAACTACACCAAGAACGTTGTGGATATAGCCACGATAGAAAACAATGTCAACAGCCTGATCTACAAGAAATTCCCTGACAACATCCAGGTCTATCTCGAACCGGGCAGGGCGGTGGTGGGTGACGCCGGTATCTTCGTGTCCCGGGTCATCGGCAGGGCATGGCGCGGTGACGCGCACTGGCTTTACATCGACGTCGGCGTCTTCAACGGGCTGATGGAAAGCGTAGGCGGCATCAAGTACAGCTATATCGTCGAAGGGTCGAAAGAAACGAAGGAGTGGACCCTCGCCGGGCCCAGTTGCGACAGCTTCGACGTCATCGACAAACGCATCGAGCTGCCCGAACCCGAGATCGGCAGCCGCGTCCTGATCCTCTCGGGCGGGGCCTACACCATATCCTACGCATCAGAGTTCAACGGTTTTTCCATCCCCAGGACGATCCTGATTTAGGAGAAGGTCATGATAAAGTTCTTCGAAAAGGATCCCTATGCGCCGATCCAGTACCTCTACGAGGTCTCCCGCATCCTGTATAGCGGCAAGAGCAGGTACCAGTCGATCGAAGTCTTCGAGAATCCCTTTTTCGGCAAGATGCTCATCCTCGACGGGGTAGTTCAAATAACGGAGCGCGACGAGTTCTTCTACCATGAGATGCTTGCCCACCCGGTGCTCAAGGCCCTGCCCAACCCCCGCAGGGTGATCGTCATCGGCGGAGGCGACGGTGGGACGGTGCGGGAGGTCCTCAGGCACAAGTCTGTTGAAAAGGTGTACTTCATCGAGATAGACGAAGAGGTGATCCGCGTCTCGAAGAAATTTTTCCCTGGCGTCGCCCGCGGCGTCAATGACAAACGCGTCGAGATCAAGTGCATGGACGGGGCGGAATTCGTCAAGGGACGGAAGGGCGATATCGACGCGGTCATTGTGGACTCGACCGATATCGTCGGCTTCGCCAAGAGCCTCTTCACGAGAAAGTTTTTCAGATCGATCAGGGACTGTCTCACCGCTGACGGCATGCTCGTCACCCTTTCGGAATCCCTCCACTTTCACAAGGACCTCGTGGTTGAGGTCCAGGAGACGATGAAGGCGGTTTTCCCGGTCGTGGATCTATATACGGCTCCGATCGCCACCTACGCCGGCAACTGGTGGACCTTCTCCGTGGGGTCAAAACGACTCAACCCCCGGGAGATACGGCGCAAGGATAAGCTCGGGACCAAGTACTACTCAGACGATATCCACCGCTCGGCCTTTCTCCCGAAGGATATGTACGCCAAACTGCTGTCAGGCAAGCTGGGGTGGTAGATTCGCACTTTTCCCCCTCACTTGACACTGAAAACCCTTTCCTGCTACATTATTAGCACTCGATGATGGAGAGTGCTAAACATGCTTGACGAAAGAAGTAAGAGCGTCTTGCTCGCGGTTATCCAGTGTCACATTAACTCGCCTGAACCCGTGGGTTCCCGGGCCGTTACCAAGAAATATCCCTTTGGCCTGTCTCCTGCGACAATCCGCAATATCATGTCAGACCTCGAGGAGATGGGGTTCCTGGCGCAGCCGCACACCTCCGCGGGACGGGTGCCGACTGACCTCGGATACCGTTACTACGTTGACACGCTGAAGGATAATAACCCCTTAATTAACAATGAGTTAGTGTCTGAACTTAATAATAAGCTTGAAGTTATTAGACAGGATATCAATACCGTGCTCGATGAGGCGTCGAGGATGCTCTCTTCGCTCTCGCATTATATCGGCATCAGCGTATCGCCCAATGAGGCCACCTCGACCCTGAGCAAGATCGAGCTGATCAAGTACAGGGAGAACCAGTTGGCGGTGATCATGTTCACCGACGAGGGTATCATCAAGAACAAGGTCATTGCCATCGACCCGGAACTTTCCCAGTCGAACCTGAACCGCATTGCAGAGTATATTAATGCCCAGCATGCAGGCCACACGGTCGAGGAGATCAAGGAAAAGGTGATCAACGACCTCTCGCAGGACCGTCTTCGCTGCGATGACCTGATCAGCCAGGCTGTCAGGATTTGCAGGGATGTCTTCTCGTCGTCGCCCGGCAACGTCTATGTCTCGGGACTCTCGGAAGTGCTGCAGCTGCCCGACTTTTGCGATATCGATAAGATAAAGGAGCTGCTGAGGGCGATTGAGGACAAACACATCATTCTCCGGCTGCTTGACCAGGTATCCGATGCAGCGGGCACGCAGATATTCATCGGATCCGAAAATCCCCTGGAAGAGATGAAGAAGCTCAGCATGGTCGTCTCGACTTATCGGGAAGGCTCCAGGCCGATCGGGGCGATCGCGATCATCGGCCCTACCCGGATGAATTACCAGCAGGCGATCACTATCGTCGCCTCGACGGCAAACTACATAACCGACATGCTCTCCAACAAATAGATAACGGAGGTCAGACGTGGACGATCAGGACATGCAGGATATAAAGGAAGACGAGACTCTGGCAGGACCCTCTGCCGCTGAGATCGAGGCGGCAGCCGAAGAGATTGCGAGGAATGATGCTGCCGAAAGAACGGTTGATGAACTGAACAACAAGTACTTGAGATTGTATGCTGAATTTGATAATTATAAGAAGAGGGTAAACCGGGACAGGGAAGAACTGGCAAAATACGGCAACGAATCGCTGCTGTATGAGCTTCTTCCGGCCATCGATCATCTGGAACTCGCCCTGAAACATGCGGCAGGAGAACCCAATTCCGGACTTGTGCAGGGCGTTGAGATAACCTTCAAGGAACTGCAAAGGACCCTCGAGAAGTTCGGACTGAAGAGAATCGAGGCGTTGGGCAAGTGCTTCGACCCTGCTGTTCACCACGCCATGATGCAGGTGGAAAGGGAAGACCTCGACGAAAAGATGGTGGCGGATGAACTGCGGGCAGGATATCTGTTTCATGACAAGGTGCTTCGCCCTTCCCTCGTTTCCGTCTCCGTCAGACCGAAAAAGGCGGAAGAGGGCCAGGATGCACCTTGCGAGAATTAAATCCAGAGTAATGAGAACATAGAGGAGGACTACTATCATGGGAAAGGCTATAGGAATCGATCTCGGAACAACGAACTCCGTAGTTGCCGTTGTCCAGGGAGGTGAACCGGTTGTAATCCCTAACCAGGAGGGAACCCGGACTACCCCTTCCGTGGTCGCAATCACGGATAAGGGAGAGCGCCTCGTCGGGCAGATCGCAAAGCGGCAATCCATAACAAATCCTGAAAACACCATTTTTTCCATAAAACGGCTGATGGGCAGGAAATACAGCTCGCCTGAAGTGGATCACGCAAAGAAGCGACTTCCCTACAAGATCGTGGAAGCGCCCAACAATGACGCCCACGTGGAGATCATGGGAAAGCGCTTTTCGCCGCCCGAGGTATCGGCCATGATCCTCCAGAAGTTGAAACAGGCTGCTGAAGACTATCTCGGTGAGAAGGTGACCGAGGCGGTGATCACGGTGCCTGCCTACTTCGACGACAGCCAGCGGCAGGCGACGAAGGACGCCGGCAGGATAGCCGGTCTGAACGTCCTGAGGATCATCAATGAGCCGACGGCTGCCGCCCTTGCATACGGCATGGACAAGAAGAAGGAAGAGAAGATTGCGGTCTATGACCTGGGAGGGGGGACTTTCGACATATCCATCCTCGAGATCGGTGAAGGAGTGATCGAGGTCAAGTCTACGAACGGCGACACATATCTGGGCGGCGATGATTTTGACATCAGGATCATCGACTGGATGGTGGATGAGTTCAAGAAGGATCAGGGCATCGACCTCAAGAGCGACAAGATGGCGCTCCAGAGGCTTAAGGAGGCTGCAGAGCGGGCGAAGATCGAACTTTCGACCGCAACGGAGACCGAGATAAACCTCCCCTTCGTTACCGCCGATTCCACCGGCCCGAAGCATCTCCTCATGAAGATATCCAGGGCGAAGCTCGAACAGCTGGTCGGAGACCTTATCGAGAGCACCACGGTGCCGTGCAAGAACGCCCTTTCCGATGCCGGACTTTCGCCCTCTGCAGTCGATGAAGTGCTGCTGGTGGGAGGCCAGACCAGGGCCCCGAAGGTTCAGCAGGTCGTCCAGACATACTTCGGCAAGGAGCCGAACAGGACGGTCAACCCCGATGAGGTCGTCGCCGTGGGGGCTGCCATACAGGCCGCGGTTCTCAAGGGCGACGTGAAGGAGGTGCTCCTCCTCGACGTCACGCCTCTTTCACTCGGCATCGAAACCCTCGGCGGCATATTCACCAAGATTATCGAGCGAAATACAACCATACCCACCAAGAAGAGCCAGGTGTTTTCGACCGCAACCGACAACCAGCCCGCTGTCACCATAAAGATATTCCAGGGTGAGAGGGAGATGGCGTCTGACAACAAGCTCCTCGGCAATTTCGAACTCATCGGCATCCCGCCGGCGCCCCGCGGCATACCCCAGATCGAGGTCACCTTTGATATCGATGCAAACGGTATCCTTCACGTCTCTGCGAAGGACCTCGGCACGAACAAAGAGCAGTCGATCAGGATCACCGCCTCGAGCGGGCTCGCTGAAGAGGAGATCAAAAAGATGGTCCGCGATGCAGAGTCGCATACGGAGGAGGACCGGAAGAAGAAAGAGCTGGCTGAGGCGAGAAACAATGCCGATACGCTCATCTATACCGTAGAAAAGTCGTTGACGGACTATGCCGACAAGGTCACCCCGGATGAGAAGAGGGATATCGAAGATGCCCTCGCAAACTGCAAGAAGGTGAAGGACTCCGGGACCGACGCGGCAGCGATCAAGGCTGCCACGGACAAACTCACCTCGGTATCGCACAAGCTCGCGGAGCATATCTATAAGTCCGCGGGCGCCCAGCAGCCAGGAGCGGGCCCCGCGGGTGACGGGTCTGCGAGGCCCTCGAAAGAGGGGGAAGAAGAAGTGGTGGAGGCTGAGTTCGAGGACGTGGACAAGGACAAGAAATAGGAGAAACGGAAAAGGGTCCGGACCGTCGCGGGTTCTGCCATTGGCCAGATCCCGGCAGCCATCCTCCGGACCCTTTTTTCTTTGAAACTCAATGGCGAAAGACTACTACGAACTCCTCGGCGTTTCGAAGGATGCTTCAGAGACTGACCTGAAGAAGGCCTTCCGCCAGCTCGCGATGAAGTATCATCCGGACAGGAACCCGGGAGATAAGGCGTCCGAGGAAAAGTTCAAGGAGATCAACGAGGCATATTCCTGCCTGAGTGACCCGGCCAAACGGGCGAATTATGACCGGTTCGGCACCGCCGAGGGACCTGGTGCGGGCGCGGGCTACGGTCCTTTTGGCGCAGGGACGGGGTTTGGCGACGTCTTCGACGATATATTCGGCGATTTTTTCGGCACCTTCAGCGGCCAGCGCAGGACACGGCCGTCCCGCGGCGACGATCTCCGGTACGATCTCACCCTCACCCTGTCCGATGCCGTCTTTGGCGTCGAAAAGCTGATCCAGTTCCCGAGGCTTGAGGAGTGCGGCGAATGCAGGGGGAGCGGGTCGGAACCCGGCAAGTCACCCGAGGTCTGCCCCTCCTGCAAGGGGGCAGGACAGGTACGGTTTCAGCAGGGGTTCTTCAGCGTCTCAAAGACCTGCGGCAAGTGCTACGGCTCGGGGAAGATCGTCACAAACCCGTGCAAGTCCTGCCGCGGGGCCGGCAAGATCGAAAACCTCAAGAGCATTTCCGTAAAAATACCCGCTGGAGTCGACACCGGATCCCGGCTTCGGATCCACGGCGAGGGAGAACCCGGGGCCTATGGCGGTCCCAAGGGCGATCTGTATGTCGTCCTCACCGTTGCGGAGCATCCTTTCTTTAAGCGTGACGGAACCGAGCTGTACTGCGAGGTGCCTGTCTCCTTTCCACAGGCAGCGCTCGGCTCGGAGATCGAGGTCCCCACGCTCGACGGTACGGCTCGGCTGAAGATACCTCCGGGCACGTCATCGGGAAAGATATTTCTTCTCAAGGGGAAGGGCGCGCCGCGCATCGGCAGCCACCATCGGGGGAACCAGGCGGTAAGGATCTATATCGACGTTCCCGAAAGACTGACGCCGCGCCAGCGTGAACTGCTCGAAGAGTTTGCCTCTATCAACGGCGACGAGGTCTCAAAGACGTTCAAAGAAAAACTGAAGGACCTCTTCACGCACGCGGAAAAATAGGATTCATGCCTCTGATCTTCCTGCCGGAGACCGAACTCTCACCAGGTATTATTGCCATTACGGGGGAAAAGGCCCACTACCTCGCAACCGTGCTTCGGTGCAAACCCGGAGATCCTCTTATTATCAAGGACAGCCGGGGAAATGCCTTTGCCTCGAGAATCGTTGATCTCGGGAAGAAGGAGATTTCCGTCGAAATAACGGGCCGTGCAGAGTCGGGAAAGGAGTCCCCCCTCTCTCTGATACTCGTTCAGGGCCTGCTCAAGGGAGAAAAGATGGACCTGGTCATTCAGAAGACAACCGAGCTGGGCGTCCGGGACATCCGTCCTGTCGTGACCGGGAGGAGCCAGGTGCGGACCACCCGCAAGACAGACCGCTGGAAAAAGATCGCCGAAGAGGCGTCGAGACAATCCGGCAGGGACCGCATCCCCGACGTGCGGGAGCCGGTTACCCTTGCGGAATTCCTGGGGGAATCAGACAGGCATGGCATTATCCTGTGGGAGGGCGGAGGACAGCCCCTCAAGAGGGCGTTGGCTTCTGCCGCCGCAGAAAGTAACGCCGCTCCTTTTCATATCCTCATAGGCCCGGAGGGAGGGTTTTCGGCGACTGAGGTTGAAGAGGCGTCCGGCAGGGGATTTCTGGTCTGCTCCTTCGGCAAGAGAATCCTCAGGGCTGAGACAGCAGCTATTGCGGCCGTCTCCATCGCCCAGTATGTCCTGGGGGATATGGGGCTCTGAACTGCGTGTTCCCCATCTCAGAGCGCTTTCTGCCGCATACTGATTGCATGGATATCCTTTGCTGTCTCCGGATAATCGCGTATAATGGAATGAAGAATGCTACTTGACGTAGTGCTCATCCTGATCTTTCTGTTCCTCAACGGGTTTTTTGCGGCCTCCGAGATCGCCGTAGTCACATCCCGGAAGTCCTTTGTCAAAAACCTGGCCGAGAAGGGCAGCGCCCGGGCGGCGAGACTGCTGCAGTTGCAGACCGAGCCGGACAAACTTCTCGCAACGGTTCAGATAGGCGTGACGGTCATGTCCGCCCTCGCCTCTGCCCTCGGCGGCGCACTGGCGGTCACCACGGTGAAGCCCTGGCTTATGTCGATTCCGCTATCTTTCATCTCGCATAACGCCGAGGCCTTTTCCATCGGTATCGTCGTCGCGATCATTTCGTACTTTTCGCTTATCGTCGGCGAACTGGTGCCCAAGTCCCTCGCCCTGAGAAACCCCGAACGTGTCGGCATGGCCGTGGCGGGGCCGATCGTCTTCATCTCGCGGATATCCTCTGTCCTCGTCAATATCCTTACGGCAAGCAGCAACCTGTTCCTGAAACCCTTCGGCGCCCGGGCCTTCTCCGAGCGCTCCTTTGTCAGCGAAGAGGAAATCAAATTGCTCATCGAGGAGGGTAAGGACAAGGGGATCTTTGAACCCACCGAGCATGAGCTGATCCACAGCGTCTTCCGTTTCACCGACATATCCGTCAAGGGCGTGATGGTACCCAGCGCAGCGATGGTGGCCTTCAGCATCGACGAGCCGCCGGAGGTGATCATCAGGCGCATCACCGAGGAGAACTTCTCACGGTACCCGGTGTATGAAAAGGACATCGCCGACATCAGGGGGATACTGTACAGCAAGGATGTCTTCAACCAGCTCGCCCATAAAAGGGAGGTGTCGATCCCCGGTCTGCTGCACTATGCCCTCTTTGTGCCGGAGAGCATGAAGATCAGCGCCCTCATGAGGGAAATGCAGAAGAAACGCCTCCATATGGCGATCGTCGTGGACGAGTACGGAGCTGTTGCGGGGCTGGTGACCATTGAGGACCTCCTCGAAGAGATCGTCGGGGAGATCCGGGACGAATACGACACCGAGCTCCCGGTGCAGACGCTGAAAAACGGCGCCATGCTCATCGATGCCTCTCTGGCGGTTCGGGATCTGAATGAGGATTACCACTTCGACATCCCGGAATCGAATGAATACGACACCCTGGGCGGATATCTCCTTTCGAGCCTGCAGCGAGTCCCCTCGGTGGGCGACAGCCTCTCCTCTGATTCGTACAAGTTCACCATCGTCAGCATGAAGGGCCGCAGGATACTCAAGGTCAAGGCCGAACCCGTCACCCAGCTGAAGGAGGCCTGACCCTGGCTATCGCCCGGTCTATGCCGGAGCGGTAGCCTGCCGGGTCATCGTTACGATCGGCCGTGATGCCGTCTTTACCAGTTTCTGGAGTTCCTTGGCGGTGACGGCATCGTTATGAACGACACTGGGGCTCAGCAGGACGATGTCCACCGCCGTCTTCTTCCGGAGAAAATCCTTCACCGATGAGACGATGTCCTGCGTCGCCGTCTGGACGCTCGCCTGGATCCCGGACTTCCGGCATGCCGTGGTGAGCAGGTTGATCCTGCTGTCCGTATCTTTCCCTGTTATGGCCCCTGCATAGAGGCTCCGCGCAGTTTCACTTTCTCCCGCCTCGGCGAAGGCGACAGCTGTCATCACATCTTCGAACCGCTCCATGAGATTCTTCCTGAAAACCAGGAGGATGGCGATCTCCCGGCGCATGATCTTCGCCAGATCGATGGCATACGAAAGGCCTTCCTCGCAGTGATCGTCGTGATAGGTCACAAACAAGAGATTTTTTTTCATGTGCACCCCAAGATCTCCTTGTCGCACGCATATTCCGGCTACGGTCTGTACACGCCGGAAAAGGCAAGCATGACCCGCTTGCCTATTCCGGAGTTTCCAGGACTATCCTTTCTTCTCGGCCTCAGTTCGTCATGTCGCCAGAACGGAAACAACAGGACAGCGGAGTTCATGATCGAGCATGTTGTGCGCAAACTGCCTGATCGTTTCGATAAACGCCGCGTGATGGACCTCCTTTGTAGGCGTGGGCACGACAACGAGCCGGACATTTCTGTCCCTCACCACCTGCTTGATGGCTTCCTCAATGTCGCCCCGTTCTACCCGGGTATCGGCGGTTATGCCGTTATCCAGACAGAACTGTACCGCCCTCTCGAGAAAACCTGTTATGTCCTCTTCGAATTTTTTGGAAACCGCCCCGTAGGGACCGAACTCATACAGGGCGACCGCCGTGGTATGGGATTCAAACTCGGGGATTACGCTCAGCAACAGGAGCTTAGCGCCCATCTCCCTTGCCCTCTCACTGCCATACCTGATGGTCTTCCTGTACGGCAGTCCCGGATGGATCAAGATCACTATCTTCTTCTCCATGGTATTCTCCCTTCATCATTCCACGACTTGCGTGAAATCATGGTTACGGCTATTCTTCTGCAGCGGCCCTCGCCTGGACGGCCAGCCGCTTCTCCGTCCTGATACCCTGCATCATCTTCGAGATGATCAGAAGGCTGAGGCCGACAGCAGCGCCCAGCATGAGATAACCTGAATAATCGTTCCATGCCTTCTCCATCGCCCTGGCCTGCTGAATCACATCTGATTGCTGTGCAATCCACGCCTTTACGGCATCCTTATTCATCAATATCCAGTCCCTGACCTGGACCTTCGTGTTTCCCAGAGCAGCTCCTTCCGACTTCGCCCACTCAATAAAATGCGGGTTGTCTTTTACCCATGCATTGAGGCTCGACGAATAGACGGATTTGTAGCTGCCGGCAATATGCTTGAAGACAACGGATACGCCGGCCAGCGCCATGGTGGTCGCGAAATAAAGCCGTATCTTGAGGCCCTTTACATATTGGGTGGCGAGTGTTCCGAACTGTGCCCCGATTGCCGCTCCGATGAGCATCACCGCTGCTGCAACCAGCTCGACCCTTCCCTTCATTGCGTAGCTGAATGCGCCATACGCGCCGGTAATGACGATCTCAAAGAGGTCGGTGCCGACAGCCACCCTTGTGGGACAACCGATAAGATAGATAAGAGACGGCATTCTGATGAAACCGCCGCCCACGCCGAGGAAACCCGCCAGAAAACCGGTGAATGCGGAGATGAGGAGGACGATCCATGCGGATATGTGAAATCCGGAAACCTTAAGGTGGATCATCGGCGGTATCTTGATCTTGTGCATCTTCAGGGCCAGGGCAGATGTGCCGGCATCAGCCACCGGCTTCGCCTTTTCAGTGGACTGGCCCTTGGTGAGCTTGAAATATTCATACAGCATGTAGGTGCTGAGACCAAACAGCAGGACCATATACGTTATCCTTACGACAAAATCGACGCGCCCCACCTTTTCGAGCCACATGATCATGGTGGCGCCGCCCTCGATCCCGATCGCAGTCCCGACTATCATGAGCAGTCCCAATCGCATATCAACATTGCCGTACTTCCGGTGCTTCGCCGTAGCAACGATGGACTTGCCGGCAATGTGCGCCATGTCCGTTCCGATGGCATATGCCATGGGGAATCCGAAAACATTCAGTGCCGGTGTGACCATGAAGGCTCCGCCGACTCCGAAGAAGCCGCCGATGACGCCGACGGTGAAGCCCAGCAGTACGAGCTTCCACGCCATGATCTCCACACCGGATATTGGTAAAAATATCTCCATTTCTATTTACCCCCTATTCCTAATGATTTTCTGATGAGTATCCCCGATATCCAGCCGACGCCCATCACCAGCGCCGCCATCGCAGCGAGTATTCCAATGGTCACCAGCACCGGGATAACCTTTGCAGCAATAGCAAGCATAAAACCTCCTGTGCCCATTTCTAGTGATGAATTTCAATTCTTTCGCCCTTGATGCCGATAATCTTAAAGAGTACTTCTATCGTTGCGGCGATCACTACGCCGAGTCCCGACATCGTCACTACGGTCAGCATGCCAAAACCGACATGGTTAGTCTTGTTGAGAGCAACAATCCAGTTCCCGATACTCTCCATATCCTTCACCTCCTTCCTATATCCTGATGCGCTCGAGCACTGACGTAAGTGCCTCGGTTTCCGTCCTGTAGAATGATTCGGAATAGATGGCCGGTCTGTCGCCGGCTGAGTAGCAGATATGTCTGATTCTGAGCGCTGCGGTTTCCTGCTCCACCTCCAGGAGACCGGCATCCTGCGCGCTTAGGGGGGCGACATCAATCATCTCCTTGACCCGCTGGATTCTCACCCCGTATCTGTTTTCCAGAAATGCATACGGGTAGACCTCGTGAGTGTCCTCCGCATTGAAGGAACCGGGCAACAGATCCGCGGGAATAAATGTCTTTTGAGCAGACAGGGGTTTCCCTTCGATGAAGAGAAGGCGCAGGAGGTAGAAGCAGTAATCCCCCTCGCAGAGATTGAGATACGTCTTTACCCCCTGGTCAGGGTACAGCGTCCTGTTTTCGAGCACGCGCGCGAGATGGGACGAATTCTGACAGAGACAGTCTTCACCGAGATTCGTCAGCATCACGATGCTGTGGCCGGTCTTCTTTCTCCGGACAAACGTACCCTTGCCCTGCAGTTTCTTCAGATAACCCAGGGAGACAAGCTCTCCTATCGCCAGCCGTACCGTCGCTCTGCTCACCCCGTACTGGCTGCACAACTGTTCCTCAGTCGGGATCTGCAAGCCGACCTTCCATTCACCCTTCTCTATGTGAGCCTTGATGATCTCGACGATCTGTAAATACAGTTTCTGCGGCCGTGCCCTGTCTATTGCCTGGGTGTCTGTACCTGATGAGTTAACGTCGTACATACATCAGTACAAAACAATATCCGTGCCTAGCCGTTTTCCCCTTTTAATTCAAATGGTTATCTCGATTGCTTGGTTGACGGGGTGCAGGCCTGCTACTGCAGGGCGATGATGGTTCAGGATGAGGACGGAATGTGGAAAAGCTTTGAGATTAATGCATTAGGAAAAGTTCAGGAGATATTCCGTGCGCGGCTGCGAATTCCTTGCATGCAAGGATTCACTGCAGGAAGATGGTATTTCTGTCGTGAGAGTCGAGCAGTCTGTTTGCGATCCCCCCCAGTCTCTTTTGCTGCTGCCCTCCTCTCAAACCGATGATCAGCAGGTCGTAATGTGCGGCCTCAGAGAGAATCTCGTCGGATGGACGGCCCTTCCTGACAATCGCCGGGGCCTCAATGTCCATGGATTTCAAAATATCCCTTGTTGCGGCAAGGGTACGTTGCACTATCTCTTCCAGGTCCTTTTCTGAAGACTCGATATGACGCCCGATATTGGGAACTTCGGCTATCCGCGTATACTCATTGATCGCCGCCTCGGCATCAGGCATCACGGACAGCAGTCCGATTCGTGCCCCGGTGGACTGTGCCAGCGCCCCCCCGTATGCAACCGCCTTCCTGGATATGTCCGAATCATCGACAGCGATAAGAATGCTCTTGATTTCTATCTCCCTGCTTACCACAAAGACAGGGATCCTCGACTGAGCCACGACACTCTTCGTTATGCTTTCGACAAATTCCTGCGTCCCCCTGCCCTTGCTGCTGTGTCCCATGACAATCAACTTGATGATGCCGTGCGACTTTACATACTTCATGATTTCCTGGGCCGGAATCCCGTCGGAAATGATCCCTTCCACCGGGACCTCACAGGCCCTTCCGATTTCATACGCCCTGTGTATGACCTTGTGGCCGAATGTCTCAAGCTCCCTCGCGATGCGCTCCTTGATGGACGTCCAGGAGGTCTCTTCGGGAGAATACTCGACCCCTTTGTTGACGTAAAAGGCGGTGATATAGGAACGCGTCTTCTGCGCCATGAGGCAGGCGCTCCTCATCGCATGAAAGGCAGCGTCGGAGCCGTCAAGGGCAACAAGTATCTTCACGTTTCATCATCCTTCAATGAATCGGTATGTATGCCCAGCTCCTTGATCTTCTGCTGCAGGCTCTGCCGGTGGATGTCGAGGAGCCGCGCGGTCCTGGAGATATTCCCGTCGCATTCCCGGAGGGCCGACATCACGAGGCTGCGTTCAAATTCGACTCTCGCCGCCTTCAATGGCTTTATCGGACCAGCGGGCCGTCTGCCCTTGCCCCCTCGCAGTGCCAGCGGCAGGTCTTCCGGAGTTATCTCGCTGCCATGCGCAAAGGCGACCGCATATTCGATGGCATTCTCAAGCTCCCTGACGTTACCCGGATAGTCGTGACTCATGAGCACCTCAACCGCCAGTGGAGTAATACCCCGTATCTTTGCGTCGGTGCGCTTCTTGGCATACTTTTCGACGAAATGGAGAATGAGGGCGGGGATATCCTCCTTCCTCTGACGAAGGGGAGGAATGTGGATGGAGATGACATTCAACCGGTAGAAAAAGTCTTCCCTGAACAGACCGTCAGCGATCGCCCGTTCCAGGTTGCGGTTCGTCGCCGCGATGAGCCGCACGTTGACCCGCGTGGCAAGGGGGTTGCCAACTTTGTTGAACTCGCCCTCCTGAATCACCCTGAGGAGTTTTACCTGGAAGGCCGGAGATGTTTCCCCGATCTCATCGAGAAACAGAGTACCCCCTGATGCCAGCTCGAGAAACCCGCTCTTTTCGGTAACAGCCCCCGTAAATGCGCCCTTGCTGTATCCAAACAGCTCCGCCTCGATGAGCTCCCGGGAGATGGCACCACAGTTGACAGGCACGAAGCGGCTGTTCTTCCTCAATGAATTATAGTGGATCGCCCGCGCAACGAGTTCCTTGCCCGTCCCCGACTCGCCCGTGATGAGCACGTTGCTGTCGCTTCCCGCGGTCTGCCGGATCACCTTGAATATCTCCTGCATCTTGGAGCTTCTGCCGATGATGTTTTCAAATCCAAAACACTGGGAAAGCTCCTGTCTCAGGTGGTTTATCTCCTCCGTGAGAGCGACCTTTTCGAGTGCCCTCTTGGTGATGATCCTCACCGTGTCGGGAGTCAGGGGCTTGGTAAGATAGTCGTAGGCCCCTTTTTTGATCGCCTGGACCGCGGTCTCAATGGTCGCAAACCCCGTAATGATGATGACCTGCGTCCTGGGGGAGCGGCTCTTAGCGTATCCCAGGATATCGAGACCGCTCATGTCCAGGAGGCGGAGATCGGTAAAGATGATATCATAGGCATTTTCGGCTATGAGAGCCAGCGCGCTGTCTCCCCTGTTTACGGTTGTCACCCCGTACCCCTCTTTGACAAGAAGCATCTCCATTGATTTGCAGATGCCTATTTCATCGTCAATGACAAGCGTCTTGATCATGCCTGCTCCTGCATAACCGGTAACTGAATGGTGATTGCCGTCCCTTTACCCGGCCTGCTTTCGGCCCGGATGCTCCCGCTATGTCTTTCAATGATCTTTCTGGTTATGGCAAGACCGAGGCCATGACCTCCGGCTTCCTTTCTCGTCGAAAAAAAGGGATCGAATATAAGCGGCAGATATTCCTCGGCGATGCCCGGTCCGCTGTCCTTTACGACAATCGTCATCATATCGTCGTTCGCACGCCCGGCGATATCGATCGTGCCGCCGGAGGGGGTAACCTGATAGGCGTTGGTCAGGATGTTGACCAATGCCTGATATATCAGTACCGAGTCCAGAACCGCCGACTCGGGCAGACCGTCAAGAGATGCGCTGATACGTACGCGGCTGTCGCGGTGCTGCTCGCATACGATGTCAACCGCCTCGCGGACGAGTTCCGAGGGATTGACCTTCCTGAATTTCAGCGGCTCCTTCCGGGCAAAGTCCACCAACTCCCTGAGAACCGCCTGACATCGGTCGACCTCCTTGATCATCAGCGTGAGCGCCTCCTTCTTGGTATCGTCGTCCCGCATGTCCTCATAGAACATGCGGAGGAATACCGTCAGGGAGGACAATGGATTATTGATCTCGTGCGCTATCTCCGCTGCCAAGAGTCTCATGGCCGACAGCTTCCGCGCCTCGACGAGCTCGTCCTGACGCTCGATAAGCTCCCGGTTGGTGATCTCGATCTTCGCGAGAGTGATATCAAGCTCCGCCTTCGACTCACCAAGCCGATCGATTGTCTGATTATACGCCTGCGCAAAGGACAGAATTTCCCGCGGCGCGTTACCGGAATGAACATCTATACCGTACGCAAAATCCCCTTCCTTCAGCCGCGCAAACGACTTCTCCATCGTCTTCAGCGTCCTCGCGACATTCGTCGAAAACAGACAGGCAACCGTAATTGTCGAGACAATAAGAAACACGAGCGAAACGATAAGCAATCGTCTTGACGACGCGATCGTCTTGTCAATGGCATTCCTCTTATTCTGAGAAAACTCAAGGGTGATTTTTTCAATCGCCCTGCCCGACTGGCGCATCGCCTCGATCAGGCCGTCCTTGGCCGCCTCGCTGCGCGTGAGAGAATCGAAGACCCGGGTATAGTCCAGCACGGCAGGTCGCATCCCGGGCTCACTCCGCACGAGTTCCTCGGCAATCCGATGCACCTTCTCCACGGCAGATCGTTCGCCGTAAATGATATAGTTCTTCTCGAACCGGCGAAGATCGAGCGCCCTGTCCTTCCGCGCAGCGCTATTTTCAATCGTTCTGCCCAGGGGACGTATCTGCTCCAGAAGTTCCTGCTCGGTCTTGATCGCCCGGATGAGCCGTCGCCCGGAATCCTTGTATGTCTCGATATTAGCCAATAATGGTTTATAGCTCTGCTTGTTGATTTCCTCGACGATCTGTCTCTCCGCTTCCCCGACCCGGGTATCGAGTTGTCTGAGATGCTCGTAAAACTTCGTGATATTCTGCTCTTCCTTAAATAGCACAATATTCTTCTCATATCTTCTGAGTTCCAGGAGCGTGAGATTGATATCATCGGCCCGTTCCATGAAATCAATCCTGTTCGAAATGGTGCCGAGGGTAAATACCGCGTAGAGAACGATTGCTGCCGAGATAAGGATAGGCAGAAGCAGGCTGAGATTAACTTGTTGCCAGAGCTTCAGCGGCATGGCTTGATATTAATGTAAACCGCGTCAATTTGCAACTGCCGCCGCAGGCAGCGGCAGCTATTATTTAAAGCTGTTGTCTTCCGAAGGGAATACTCCTCTTTCAACCTCCTCCCTGAACTCGGAGACGGCCTTGAGCGCCGCTTCTCTGAGATTTACGTACCGTTTCGCGAACTTGGGAATAAACCTCTCAAATATACCGACAACATCATGCAGCACCAGAACCTGCCCGTCACAGTATGGCCCGGCGCCGATGCCGATGGTCGGTATTGAAAGCTCTTCCGTTATACGTCCCGCAAGATCCATCGGAATCGCCTCCATAAGAAGTGAAAAGGCCCCTGCGTCTTCGGCGATGTGCGCCTCTTCAATCAGCCTTCGGGCCGCATCCTCTGTCTTGCCCTGCACCTTGTATCCGCCCATCCGGTGTATGGACTGGGGCGTCAGCCCGATATGCGCCATAACAGGAATGTCGGACCTGCTCATCGCCCTGATCCGGTCGGCTACCTCAGCTCCTCCCTCGAGCTTCACCGCTGCAGCCCCCGCCTCCTTGAGAAATCTGCCTGCATTCCTCACCGCATCCTCGACCCCCGCCTGATACGACATGAAGGGCATATCCCCGATAACGAGGGCATTCCTGGCCGCCCTCGTAACAAGCCGGGTATGATAAATCATCTCATCCATGGTGACAGGCAGCGTATTTTCGAGACCCTGCACGACCATCCCCAGGGAATCGCCCACAAGGATGCAGTCTATCCCCGCCTCGTCCACAATCTGGCCGAAAGGATAATCATAGGCCGTAAGCATCGTGATCTTTCTGCCGTCCTTCTTCTTCCTGATAAAGTCCTGGATCGTTATCCTGGGCATGGTGTCTCCTGAATCGATAAGATAATATGCAGATTATAACCGGCTGCCCCAAAAAAAGCATCCCCTCGTTATCGGAAAATAGTCACGACGGCGGGTCTGCAACCATGAGACGAGACCACGGATACCGGCTTGGCAGGCAATCTGCGGAACCTTTCCGTGCCGGGAGGAACCCCGGCGCGTTCAGGGAGGGGCAGGCGATCAGCTCTACAGCCAGCGGTCCAGTGCCCGCTGTATTTCCCTTCCGAACTGATCCATGTCGAAGGCCTTCTGCACAAAGCCGTCCGCACCCGCCGCATAAGAAGCCTTCACATCCACGTCGAGAGAGGAATGCGTGACAACGACAACCGGGATATGTTTCAAACCTTCGTCAGAGCGTATACGGCGCAGGAACTCGATACCACCCATGCCCGGCATCTTCAGGTCAAGAAGTATGAGCGCCGGATTGACCTTTCCGTCCTTCAGCACAGCGAACCCCTCCTCCCCGCTCGATGCTGACTGCGTCGCAAGGTCCCTCCCCACTTTTGCAAGAACCATTTCCGTTATCAGGACATCGTCCTGGCTGTCATCGATAATAAGGATTGTCGGCGCCATGCCCACTCCCTCTGGTATTCACCGCGAAATTCGTTCCGGCCTCATTGTCTGGCAATCCCGGACCGGAGCCAGCGGCGGTTTCTCTTACATGATAGACGCTATTGCGGTCCTTTTCAACTGTCCGGGTCTTGTCGCTTTCCTGGTGTTCGCCCGTACCGTCGCCGCCCCGGCTCAATCCTTCACGGCAAGCCGTGCCCCGCTGTGCTATACTCAATCAGGTGCACATGGGTGAGCGCGCTTTCTATCAGTCATTGACGAAGCAGGACAGGATTACGGTGGTTCTCTACCGGGCGGGCATCGTCCTCTCGACGGCGATCATCTGCCTGTTCGCGTTCCTCGCGGTGCGGGGGGTACAGGATATTCCCTCGCCCGCTTCCGGCCCCGGCGGCATGCTCCTCCTCGTCGCTCTCTATATAAGCGTGGGCCTGAGCGTATTCTTCATCCACCTCTACATAGGAAAGTTTCACCGGATTTTGAAGAAGATATATTATGTTGCTGTTGCGTGTCTCATCGCTCTATTTGTGATCGGGAACGGCAACCCCGTGGCTCCGCTTATGAAAGGCCCTCATCTGAGCGCCCTGTTGCTGCTCCCCCTTTCTCTCTGTCTCGGCTTTGTGACGGCGAAGGAGGCCTTCTGTTTCAGGCTTCTGGAGGGATACGTCCTGGCCTTCATAATGCCGGCGTATATCTTCTACTATGCACTCGGGCTGTCGACATCACGGGGCACGATGATCGGAATCGGCATTGTTGCCTTTCTCCTTCTGCTCTTCTGTCTACGGAAGGTCTTTCAGCCTCTCCACTACGATATCGGCGACAAGTCCGCATACCAGCCCTGAACCCTCCGGCAGACGCCAGTAGCATTATTGACGCAATTGTCTTATAGTGTCTCTAATGAGCAATATCCTGATCATTGATGATGACAGGGACGTGCGTGATGTGCTGGCGGCATTATTCTCCGGTGAGGGGTTTGATGTGACCGCAGTACCGGACGGTATGAGCGGCCTCGGCCTCCTGAGACAATGCGAATTTGACATCATCTTCATCGATCTCGTCATGCCCGGAATGAGCGGGCTTGACGTGTTGAAGGAACTGACAGCCATCAAGACCGATGTCCCGGCCGTTATTATGACCGCCTTCGCCGCGGTGAATACGGCAGTCAACGCGATGAAGCTGGGTGCATTCGATTATGTGACCAAGCCCTTCAACCTCGATGCGCTCCTGATCATGACAAAAAGGATCCTGACGATGAGAAATGTCATGAGGGAAAACGTCATGCTGAAGAAACAGTTGTCCGGCCTTCTCCCGGTCTGCGCCTGGTGCAGGAAAATCCGCGACGAAAAAGGACGCTGGAAGACGATCGAGGACTATATCAAGGAACGCGACAAGGTCGCATTTTCGCATGGAATATGTCCTGACTGCCTGAAAAGGACGAACGCGGAGACGTAGAGGAACCGCTGGCCCGGACCGGGGGTATTTTCTGCAAAAAAAAGGCGGGGTATGAGCCCCGCCTTTTTGAGTACGCAAACGATGTCAGTCGAAAGTCGGCCGCGGATACAATCCCGCCGCCTTAACGATCCCCTCTATCGCTGATTCCCATTCGATGGCCTGTATGTGCACACCCTTTACGCCCGGGGTCTCGAGGACCTGATGAATGAGCTCCACCGTGATCCTGATCCCCTCCTGCTCCTGAAGCTCCCGGGCCTTCTTCTTGTCCTCTCCCGCTGCCTCCTTCGCCTTGTTCATCCGGTCGATGAGGGACTTAGGGACAGACACTCCCGCAACAGAGGAGTCCATGTACTTGAGCATCATGGCGCTCTTCGGAACGATAATCCCGCCGAGTATGGCGGTCCGCTCATGCAGACCCATATTCCGTATCTTCTCCATCTGCGAGCGGAAACCCTCAATGTCGTAGATGCCCTGCGTCTGGATAAAATCAGCCCCCGCATTCACCTTTTTCATAAGATTGATCGGCCGGAAGTCGACCGGATCAGCCATCGGGGTCCATGAGGCTCCGATGAAGAACCTGGGCGCGACCTCGAGGGCGTCTCCGCCTTCCTGCTTTCCCTCGTCGCGCATCTTTTTGAGAACTCCGACCAGTTGACAGGTGTCAAGATCATATACATTCTTCGCGCCGGGATGCCCCTTCAGCTTCCCTGCTGCGCTGAACTTCTGATGGTCGCCGGCAAGACAGAGGCAGTTCTTGAGCCCCAGGGCTGCTGCACCCAGGAGGTCCGCCTGAATCGCTATCCGGTTGCGGTCGCGGCAGGTCATCTGCACGACCGGCTCGAGGCCATTCTGAAATGCCAGGGCAGCGGCCGCGATACTCGATATGCGAACCACCGCCGTCTGGCAGTCGGTGATGTTGGCAGCGTCGCAGAAGCCCTTCAGTATCCCGGCCTTCTTCACCACCTCATGTGCATCCGCTGACATGGGGGGCCCAAGCTCCGCCGTCACCGCAGGTTTGCCGCTCGCGATTACCTTTTCGAGATTGCTTCCGCTCTTCATTGTTTCTTACCTCCCGTCGCCTGGGCCTTTTCTTCCTTCTCCTCATACTCCCTCAGATGCTCCAGGGATATCCGGCGCGGGCCTCCGTCCCTGGACGTGGCCCAGTTCCTGGGCGGCTGTATCTCGCTGAGCTTTTCCAGCGTGCCGAGTTTCTTCATCCTCTCGACGATAAGGTACCAGATGCAGTCGATCTCATTACTCACCTCGCACTTGCCCTTGTTGGTCCCGCCGCAGGGACCGTTCATGAGCGTCTTTGAACAGCGGGCGATGGGGCAAAGCCCGCCCGTCAGGTGAACGATGCAGTTGCCGCATCCGGCGCAGAGCTCTTTGAAGAAGCCGGGGGCCTCTACGGATCCGAAAAAGGAAGTGTTGATGCCCGGAAAAACCGGTATCGTACCGGTCCTGTCGGACAGAAAGTTCACGCCAACGCCGCAAGCGGTAGAGAGGATGAGGTCGTACTTCTTCACCTCGTCCATGACCGGCTCGAAATATTCCGGTTCGCAGTGGCGCATCACGCCGAGGTGTTTCACCTCCATCGTCCTGCCCTCCTGCTGAGCGCGCATGCGGACGAGAGAGGCGATCGTCTCTGCCTCTTTCTCACCCCCGGCATGGCAGACGGCGACGCACGTGTTACAGCCGAAAACGAGGACCCTGTTGAAGTCCTTCACCATCGCCCAGATTTCATCGATCGGCTTTTGTGATCCCATTATCATAGTTCATGGTCTCCTTTGTGTATAACGCATATCAGTCTTTCACCGTATTGAGGCCTTTCTCAGGCCCATCTCCTTCACCCTTGCCGAAAATGCCGCGCATACGGCCTCATAGGAGGCGCTGTCGCCGCCCGTGGCGGAGAGGACCTCGATGCGTTCCGGCCCCATACCCAGGGCGCTCATCAGTTCCTGTACCCGCTTCGCCCGGGCTGAAACGCGATGCATGATGCCGCGATACTTGCAGGTCCCTTCCCCGCAGCGCACTATCGCCACTCCGTCGGCGCCACATTCAACCGCCTTCAGGATATCCAATACATCTATCCGGCTCGTGCAGTGCACGGGGATGGCGTGAACATTCGAGGGAACCTTGAAGCCGAAGACACCCACATGATGCGTGCAGATGAAGGCAGCGATGTGGGGCTCTTTCCTTCCGGGATCAACGGCGCCGATGAGAGACGGCATCCGGTCCCTGAACTCCCGCACGTCGTAGCTCACCATGCTGATCGCCTGACCCGGGCATTCCGGAGCGCAGAGACCGCATGCCTGGCAATACTCCGGCCTGATCTCGGAGACCGAGGTCACGACAGGAGCCCCGTACGGGCATATGCGCTGACAGGTGAGGCAGGCCATACACTTATTCGGGTTGACCACCGCCCCGCCGCCGCAGCCGCGGCAGCGTCCGGCCTCTTTGAGGGCCTCTGTCTCGTCATAGCCGATCTCAAAATGGACCATCGTATCGCACCGGACCTCAGGGGCAAGGTGCTTGATCTTGACCCGGGACTCCCGGGCGACCTTTTCAACCACCTCGGCAGGCATCTGCTCGATCTTTTCCTTTTCCTGCGCCGCCGGGAGTCGCCCCTCAATCGTCTCTCCCTGACAGTGCAGGTGCATCGCAAGCGCCGCGCGGTGGCCGTTGGCGACAGCTGCGATGGCTGAACCGGGCCCGGTGACCACCTCACCCGAGAGGAATATCCCCGGGGCGCTCGACATCTGCGTCTCGGGATTCCACTGTACGCGGCCGCGCTCATCGACCTTTACCGCAGAGTCCTTCATGAAAGATATGTTCGACATCTGGCCGATGGTAATGATAATAGTATCGGCCTCCAGCAGAGTCGTATTGCTCTCGTCGTATGCTGGATTAAACCTGCCGCTGGCATCGAAGACCGACTTCACCTTCTTCACCTCAAGACCCAGGACCTTTTCCCCCTCCCGTCTTACCGCCTTAGGCCCCCAGCGATGGTTGATGGCAATGCCCTCTTCCACAGCCTCGTCAACCTCCCACTTCCAGGCAGGCATCTCCTCGGCAGATTCGAGGCAGACCATCGATACGTCCTTTACGCCAAGCCTTCGGGCGGTGCGGGCAACGTCCATGGCGACGTTTCCGCCGCCGATGACCAGCACCTTCTTGCCCAGCGAGGGCTTCCGGTCAAAGGCAACATCCTCAAGAAAGGGGATAGCGAGCAGCACGCCCGGGCCTTCCACGCCCGGGATCGGGATGGAACGGCTCTGGGACAGTCCGATGGCGATCAATACGGCATCATGCTTCTTTGCGAGATCCTCCAGTTTCACGTCCCTGCCGATCTCGCAGCCGGTCTTCACCTCTATGCCCCTTGAGATCACATCGTCAATGTCTTCCTTGAGCATATTTCGGGGCAGACGGTAGGGAGGGATCGCTGAGGCGAGCATACCCCCCAGAACCGGATGGCGCTCATAGATCGTGACGCTATAGCCGAAATCCGCCAGGTCGCGGGCGGCGGTCAGGCCCGAGGGACCGGAACCGATGATACCGACGCTCTTGCCCCTCGTCTTCTGGACAAGCCTCCGCTTGGCCCGTCTGTATTCCTGGGACTTCTCGATAGCGAACCGCTTCAGGTGGCGAACGGAGAGGGGCTCGTCGATGCCGCAGCGGCGGCACGCCTGCTCACAGGGATGGTGGCAAATCATGGAGCAGACCGACGCGATGGGATTCGGGGCGGTAATCACCTCGAATGCCTCGGTATACTTTCCCTGCGCTATCAGTCCGACATATGCCTGCACGTCCGTATGGGCCGGGCAAGCAGCGCGGCACGGCGAATACGGCCTCGTCTCCTTAATATCCGCGCCATAAGGCCGGTATGGTTCAGTCGTTGTTCCCTTATTCTGTGGTGTCATGTATCACTCCTCCCCCTCACCCTTTGCCCTCTCCCCTGAAGGGGACAGGGATGGGAGAGGGCGTAACGTTCAAATCCTGGTCTTGACGGCAGCCTCTTCGGCCGCTGCCTTATTCTACCATCAGCCCCTGTGGGCCGTTCTCACTTGATGCCGGCGTGCAGCTTTGCCGATTTCACGGTATTCTTCATGAGCATCGTGATCGTCATGGGACCCACGCCGCCCGGTACCGGGGTAATAGCTCCGGCGATCTCCTTTGCAGCGTCAAAGTCCACATCGCCCTTGAGGATCGGGATCATCTTGCCTGTCTTTTCGCTCATCTTCTCTCCCACGCGATTGACGCCGACGTCGATGACACAGGCACCCGGTTTGATCCATTCGGGTTTCACCAGACCGGGGACGCCGGCCGCAACGACCAGGATGTCGGCCCGCTTACAATGATCAGCCATGTTCTTTGTCCCGGTATGCACGATGGTCACCGTAGAGTTGGCGCCCTTCCCTTTCTGGAGCATGATGTTGGCTATCGGCTTTCCGACGATATTTGAACGGCCTACAACCACGACTTCGGCCCCGGCGGTCTCAAACCCGGAACGCACGATCAATTCCTGAATGCCGGCGGGCGTGCAGGGGAGGAACTTCGCCTCGTCGCCCCCGATCATGAGGCGGCCGACGTTGATGGGGTGAAAACCGTCCACGTCCTTATCCGGGTCGATGGCATTGAGGATCTTCTTCTCATCGATATGCTTCGGGAGAGGAAGCTGCACGAGGATCCCGTGAACCTTCGGATCCTTATTATATTTATCCACCAGCTTCAGCAGGTCCGCCTCGGAGATGTCCTCGGGCTGGTCGTCCTGGGTTGAATTGAAGCCCAACTCATGGGCGGTCTTCTGCTTCCCGGTTACATAACTGATCGAGGCAGGGTTCTTTCCGACCAGAATGGTGACCAGCCCCGGGATCACCCCGTGCTTTTCCTTCATCTCGGAGACTTCCTTCTTGAGTTCTTCCCGTATCTGGGCAGCTACTTCAGTTCCGCTTATGATCTTTGCAGCCATCTTCTTCCTCCTTTTTGTATATGATGATTCATGGTGACAGTCCGTGATGACGGCCCGGAGGCCCAACGTGCCCCGGTCGCTAATCCCGATGTTTTATGAGTTCCAGCAGTTCCTGCCGCGTTGACTCTTTTGATCTGAATATACCGCGCACAGCCGACGTGACCGTGCGCGCACCCGGCTTCTTCATGCCCCGCATCGAGAGGCAGAGATGCTCCGCGTCAATGATCACCATCGCGCCCTTGGGCCTGAGCTTTTCCATCAGCATGTCCGCCAGTTGCGCGGTGAGCCGCTCCTGCACCTGCGGCCTCTTTGCCAGGATCTCCAGGGCCTTGGCCAGTTCTCCGAGGCCCGCGATCTTCCCGGCGCCGGGCACGTAGGCCACATGAGCTTTTCCGATGAAGGGGAGGAGGTGATGTTCGCAGACGGAATAAAAGGGGATATCCTTGAGGAGGACGAGTTCATCGTGGCTTTCACCCTCGATATGCTTCAGGATCTCTTCGGTAGGGGTCTCCAGTCCGGAAAAGATCTCCTGGTACATCCGGGCGACCCTGCCGGGCGTGTCCTTGATCCCGGGACGTTCAGGGTCCTCCCCTATTCCTTCGAGGATCATCCGTACACCCTTTTCTATCTTCTTTATGTCCATTGATTCGCAGTCCGCCCTCTCCACGTTTTGGGTACCGATTGTATCATCACGGATGCAGCAAGTCAAAGAAAAAGGGATAATGAGTCCTTATCGCATTATAAGAAAAACAAATAGATTTAACAAGGAAAAAATGCGGGGTGAGGGATGGTCGTCCCCCAAAAGGCCCGATACCCTATTTCCGCCGTCCCCGCGGCTTTCCGACAAACTTCTCGAGGCTCCGCATCTCCGCCAGCAGTCTCTCGAACTCCCTGAAGTGGAGGGACTGCGGTCCGTCGGACAGCGCGGTCTCCGGTGAAGGGTGGACCTCAACAAGCAGGCCGTGAGCCCCCACCACGATCGCGGCCAGAGACATGGGAGACACGAGACTCCTCCTGCCCGTAGCGTGGCTCGGGTCGAATATGACCGGCAGGTGGGAAGCAGCCTTCACCAGCGGGATCACGGACAGGTCCGCCGTATTCCGCGTTGCGGTCTCGAAGGTCCTTATGCCCCTTTCGCAGAGGATCACCTCCCGGTTGCCTCCGAGTAGGATGTATTCCGCCGAGGCAAGCCATTCTTCAACAGTGGCCGAAAGCCCCCGCTTAAGGATCACCGGCTTATCGATCCTGCCGATCTCGTTCAGCAGATCAAAGTTCTGCATGTTGCGTGCACCGATCTGGAGTATATCCACCTTCCCGGCAACCGCTTCCACATGCTCCGGGCTCATCACCTCGGTAACCACGAGGATGCCCACTTCCCGCCTCACCTCGTCGAGGATGTCAAGCCCCTCCTCGCGCAGCCCCTGAAACGAGTGCGGGCTCGTCCTCGGCTTATATGCGCCTCCTCTCAGCACGGTTACTCCCAGCGACTTCAAAAAACGGGCCGTCTTGAAGAGTTGATCCCTGCCCTCGATCGCACACGGCCCGGCTATGGTGAGAAAGGGAGATGTACCCCCTATCCTGACACTACGGGATAGCCTGACGACCGTATCGGCGGGATGAAAGTCACGGCTGACGAGCTTGTACGGTTTGGTCACATGAATGATCTCCCGAATCGCCCTGATCTCCCTGAACGAGGAGTCGTCCACCCATCCCTGGTTCCCGATCACTCCGATCGCCGTCCGTTCGGCGCCCGGGATAGCGACCGGCCTCAAGCCGAGCGAGGTAATGGCCCTCTTGACCTGTTCGATGTCCTTTTCGGCTGCGCCGTGATGCATCACGATGAGCATGTGTAATTCTCCATGACGATGTCACTAATATTACCCTGACACGCCTTTAAATGGCAAAAACAGAAGCAGACCGCTTGTGGTATCGTATGTATAACACTCTATGGCTATCGATTCGGTCCTTTTACGGTGCAGTTCCTGCAGGACGGTGAACCGGGTCCCGGCGCAAAGACTGCCGGAACATCCCCGGTGCGGCAAGTGCGGGAGTGTCGTTGACTTTCCCCGCACGCCGGCAGAGGTGACCGGCCGCACCTTTGACCACGAAATTCTGGATCATCCGGGGTATGTCCTTCTTTTTTTCTGGGCTTCATGGTGTGCCCATTGCAAAGGCATGTTCCCGGTGATCGAGGAGCTTGCGCGGGAACTGGCGGGCATCGTGAAGGTCGGTCTGATCAATACGGAACAGGAACCCCGGCTGGCCAGCCTTTTCAATATCATGGCAGTTCCCCGGCTTACCCTGTACCGCAACGGCAGGGTTATGGACGAGTTGGATGGAGCGGCCTCAAAGCCGAAACTTATCTCCTGGATAGAGTCTCACCTGCAGACATAACGCCAGACACCGCCTGCGTGCCTTACCCCTCCCGAATATACGGGGGAACGTCATCTTCATCCTCGGAGAGTTCGTATACCTCATCTTCCCTTTTCTCAATCGGTTCGCCGCGCTCACACAATTCGCTGAAGATGAAATGGCGTGTGGCTGACGGCAGTTTCGGGTCAGTATAGAGGTCCCGGAGATCGGCCGTCTTCATGCCCCCGACAAATTTCAGGACAGCGGGCATGGGGGTATGGAAATTACGGATCAGGCCAAACCGTATGTTGTATCCCAGGGACCACTTGGCATGGCCAGCGATAAGCCTGATCACCTCGCCTCCGGTGGAAGGCCGGTTGATGATCCGGTAGATGAATGCCTCGGTCAGCGCCGGGCTGTCGAGGCATGCCCTGATCACCCCTTCCCCCCCTGCCTCCATGAGCATCACCAGGATGCTCGAATGACACCTCCTCGCGAGCGCCGTTCTGACTCCCAGCGGCATCGAGGGAATGCGCTCCGCGAAGAGGTGCTCGATCTTCTGTCTGACCGCGATCGGCACGTGCTGGTCCCGCGCGATCTCGGCGAGGTCGAAGATCCTGAGGAACTTCAGGAGGGAGAAGGTCACCCTCTGGGGGGTCGCGGGGTTCTTGCAGAGACTGAATTTGAGTTTATAGTTGTCCTTGAAGCGAACGTCCTGGGACAGAAAACCCAATACCTCCGGAGGGGCTGTCTTCTTCTTTGCTATGAAGGCGGCCATCTCCTCGTTCAGGTGGCGGTTGAGGAGCACATTGGCTATCACCGCAGGATGGGCATCCCTGACAAATTGCCAGAGTTCCTCCGGACCTGCTGTCAGGGCAAAGCGCATCCTTTCTTCCACGGAAAGCATAGGTCTATTGTACAGCACGCCGGCTTGATTTCTGACCCCTGAATACGGCCCGATCCCTTGCCATCCGTCGTAATTGGCACTACCATAATAGTAATGGAGTCAGTCATACCGATCAGGGAGGCGACCATGGACATATACGATTACGCGATGCAGATGGAAAGGGACGGTGAAAACTACTATGCCGAACTCAGGGAGAGAACAACAAACCAGGGCCTCAAGACTATCCTGGGAATGCTTATCTCAGCGGAAAAGAAACACTATGCTCTTTTTCAAAATATGAAACAGCATCAAAAGGTACAGGTTTCCGACAGCCCCATACTCGTTGAGGTGAAGAATATCTTTGTGCAGATGAGGGAGCAGAAGGACTTCAGCGTTGACGTAGCGCAGAAGGACCTTTATCGAAAGGCCCAGGATATCGAGGTGAAGAGCCGCGACTTCTACCGGGCTAAAGCGGAAGAGGTAACAGACGCCTCCCAGAAGGAAGCATTCAGGAAGATTGCGCAGGAAGAACAGCGCCACTTCATCATACTGGAGAACATCATCAACTTCGTCTCACGGCCGGACATCTGGCTTGAAGACCCGGAGTGGTATCACCTGGAAGAGTATTGACTTGGCACTCATTTCCCGCCGGCGATGAAATCCATAAGGTCCCGGTGATCTTCCTCCGCTAAGCGGGAAAACCTTGCCCCGTAGGACGATTCAGTTCCATCGGTGCGCAATTTCTTGCGGACGACTTCGACATCGAGGGCAAACCTCTTCTTCGTCGCCGGGTTGACGAACGTCACGATCATCTTCTGGCCTTCGGCAAATTGCTCGCCGCATTCAAAGGCCACGCCACTTTGGCTGAAATCGAGGGACTTCCCGAAAAACCGCGCACTGCTTCCCTCAGGCTGTAAGCCTATTAATATCTCGAACACACGCCGGTGGGCCCTCTTCTGCATCGTGACAAGGCGGGAGAGGACCGCAGTGCGGTCTATGGGCATCGTGAACACGACTTCGCCATCTATGCCGGCACTCTTGGCGGCAAAATCGGTTGTGCCGGAAGGCAGAAATACGATCCTCGGGACGCTCGAAAGAAGGGGGCTGTCTCTCAACTGGGCAATCTCATTCCGCAGCTTATGCGGGTCCCTGTCAGCCAAAAGGAGGACGAAATCGGCTTCCGCTCCTGACGTGACGGCTTCATCGACCGATCTGAACCGCCTGCACTTGGCCACGTCCGCCAGATGAGCCCGTAACGGCTCAAGCCCGTCGCCGGACGGTTCGATAAAGGAAATTCTCTCCACTGGGTCTATCCTCCCGTACGCATTCACTGCCTCTTCCAGCCTCACGGAGCCGGATCGGCAGCGCTCAACGTCGCGATAAATTCCGTTATAACCTCCCGGCCCCTGTCCGGCATATCAATGAACTCGATCCCTATGTCATAAAGATCCGAGTTCCGGCCGCACGACGCCACCCTCCCGGAAACTCTGACAACTCCCTCGTTGTGAAAAAATATTTCCATGGGGAACCTGCTATTTCTTTCGAGCGGAAGGGTGCTCTCAAGAAGCATGCCTCCCAGACTTATCTTCCTCACACTGCAGTTTTCAGGGTAATTGAGGATGGCCTTTTCGTTGCCTCCGATATAGAACCGTATATGAAATCTCTGGCCCTTGCGTCTGTCCGCCTCTGCCACGTCAAAATCCTCCTTTGTGTGTTTTTCAATAAAGTCGGACAGTTCCTTCAGGGCTTCATCAGACAGGGAGGAAAACTGCATACCGGCCGTATAAAAGGGAATCACGTCGCCACGGGCATTTCCCCTGGTCTCACTCAGCCTGGACCATACAACCCTGCCCTTGAGATTTATAAGCCCCCCTCTATTGCTTATCTTAAGCGAGTACTCGGCCCCGATATTCAGCCTCTTGTCCACCTTCAGAGATATGCCGCTATAGCTGATATCCAGAATATTGACCTCGTTGGCGAGTATCATTTTGCTTTTGATCTTCAAGCCGTCAACAGAAAATCTCTTATAGCGTCGCCGGTCCAGCATCTGTCCCTGCCTTTTTCACCATTTCCGCCTGCTGCCGATTTCAGACCACATCACGCCTTATCCATGTCTCGAGCGATTCCGCCGGCATCGGTTCGGCGAAGTAATACCCCTGGGCCTCCCCGCACCTTCGCGCCTTGAGATAATCCAGCTGTTCCCTGTTTTCCACGCCCTCGGCGACTACCTTCAGGTCCATACTGCGGGCAATCGCGATTATCGTGTCAACAATAACCGCCTCGTCCCTGTTCGATGTGATATCGGCAATAAACGACCGGTCGATCTTTATCCTGTCTATGGGAAAATGCTTCAGATAGCTCAGGGAGGAATAGCCGGTCCCGAAATCGTCGATGCTCAGGTGTATGCCTCTGTCCTTGAGCTCCCTCAGGGTCAGGGTCGTCTTCTCGGCCTTGTCCATGATAACGCTCTCGGTGAGTTCAAATTCCAGGCAGGTCGGATCCATCGAGCTTTCATCAAGCACGGTGTCGATCAACGAAACAAAAGACGGCTGTTTGAACTGGTGGCCCGATATGTTGATCGCCATCCTCAGCGGGGGATGACCGGCGTCCCGCCAGGCCGCGGACTGGCGGCATGCGGTCCGCAAGACCCATTCTCCCAGCCGGAAAATGAGCCCGCTGTCCTCTGCGACGGGGATAAAGCGGGAGGGCATGACCACCCCCATTTCGGGGCTCATCCATCTCAGAAGCACCTCCACGCCGATGATCCGTTCGCTGCCCAGCTCTATCTGGGGCTGATAGTACAGGCAGAACTCCTGCCGCTCCAGCGCCCTCCGCAGACCATTTTCGATATGCACCTTTTCCGTGATCTTCCGGTTGATCTCCTCGGAAAAAAAACGGTACGTCTGACGTCCTCCCGCCTTCGCGTGATACATCGCCGTATCGGCACTCCTCAGGAGATCATTGACGTCCCTGCCGTCTTTTGGGTAAAGGGCCACACCGATACTCGTGCTGCTGTACACTTGCCGGCCTTCAAGTTCAAAAGGCTCGGTGAACAGGGCAAGTATCCTTTCTGCAGCCGTTATCGTCCCTGCCCTGTCCGAAGCACCCGTCAGCAGGATCACGAACTCATCCCCTCCCAACCGCGCAAGGGTGTCTGCATCGCGCACGCACCGGCCTAACCTGAGTGCCACCGCCCTCAGCAACTTGTCGCCAAACTCATGTCCCTGCGTATCGTTGATGTCCTTGAACCGGTCCAGGTCGAGGAACAATACTCCCAGCTGCCGGCCTTCGCGACGGGCCGAAGCAAGGGCCTTCTGCAGCCTGTCCTGAAACATCGATCGGTTCGGCAGACCGGTGAGACTATCGTGATAGGCAAGCCTTTCTATCGCAACCTCGGCCTCCTTACGGTCGGTGATATCCTCACAGGTCGTGATGATACCCAAAGGGACACCCTCCGAATTCTTTACCGGGATCGATGTCAACTGTACCGGAAATTTTTCCCCGCCCTTCCGGAGATTCAGGGTCTCACGCTTCCAGACGGTCATCTTGTGAAATTTATCGGCCGCCAACGGCTTCCGTAATTCAGGAGGCCCGAACATCCTCGCCTCCCTGCGCATCAGTTCTTCCAGTGTATAGCCATGCATCTCCGCCTCGGCCGGGTTGGCATAGATTATCTTCCCCTCCAGATCGCTTATGGTGATTCCTATGGGGAGGCGTTCCACCGCCTCTTTCAGGAGCCTCAGGCTGTCCTCCGACCGTTTCTTGTCGCTAATGTCCCGGGAGGCACCAAGCATATAACGGATCCGATGACAAAAGAGATCAAGGTTCACCGGCTTGATGATGTAATCGGTAGCGCCGGACTCGAAGGCCTGCTTTACCGATCTTGAATCCCCGTGGCCCGTGATAATAAGGATAGGAGTGTATTCGCTGCCCGGAAGGCTGCGTATGGTCCTGCAGGTTGCAAAGCCGTTGAGGTCGGGCATGACCAGGTCGAGGATCACCAGGTCGGGCTTAAGATGAATAAAGGCCGTGATGGAATCCACACTGCTCTGCGCCTCCTTCACGACGAAGCCCGCCTTCTCGAGTCCCCCCCCATAAAACTGGAGCATCAGGGGGTCATCATCAACAAGCAGTATTACCGGTTTCCTGTCAGCGCCGTTCCCCCCTGCGCCTGATCTGTCAGATGTCTGGCGGAATTTTCCGCCCTCGGCCAGACCATCTCTCTTTTCCTCGTTTACCACAATCTTCTTGGACATCCCCGCCCTCCCAAAAGAATATCTCTCAAGCCCTCACGAGAGTCCCCTGCACCTCTTGATCCTCTTGTCTATGGATTTTGCAATTCGCACAAAGTCATCCAGGTCCAGGATCCTCAGGATCTCTTCCTCATGACGCGAAAGCTTGTACCCACACTTCGAGCAGGCGTCAGACAGGGAATCTTTGGCGCATTCGCGAAAGTCTTCGTCGGTGATGACGCGTCCTAAGAACCTTTCTACGGAATCCTGGCTCATGAAGGCAAAGATTACAAGAAACATACCAGCACGGTATCGTCATAAGAAAGGGGGACTTACAAAAAAGGCCCGGGAAGGCAGGTGTACGTTTTCGGGACATACAATCATCCGGGGCCGGCTAACTGTCCGAAAACAGAAATATTTTACAGCATCGTCCCTTTTACCGACAATTGTCCCAAATAGGGATAGCCGGCTATTTCCTTCTGTAAAACAATTTGCGGTCGACTTTGAGGAGCTCTGCAGCCCTGGTCTTATTGTTGCCGCATTTTTGAAGGACGATCTCCAGGATTCGCTTGGTGGCCTCTTCAAGCGAAAAATCGGACGGGCTGAGCGAAAGATGAATATCTATCCTGTCTTCGTGGCCTCCTGAGGTTTCTGTCGCCCAGGAAGCCGGGTGGTCTATGTTCAGGTGTCCCGGCCGGATCAACTCGTCGTCAATCAGTATCGCCGACCTCTCGATGCAATTTTTCAGCTCCCTGACATTGCCGGGCCAATGGTAATGAAGGAGGTTCTCCATAGCCGCCTCCGATACACCGGGAATCTGTTTGCCGAGTTCGCTCCTGTAGCAGTTCAGAAAATGATCGACGAGGACGGGGATGTCCTCCTTGCGTTCCCTGAGGGGAGGAAGGGTGATCGGAAACGAATGTATGCGGTGAAACAGGTCCTCGCGGAACCTCCCCTCTTTCACCAGCTGTCTGAGGTCTCTGTGGGTGGTCGTGATGATCCTCATCTCGGCCCTGACAGGTCGGTTCGAGCCGACTCTTTCATAAACACGTTCCTGGAGCACCCTGAGAAGTTTTGCCTGAAGCTCAAGCGGCATGTCGCCTATTTCATCGAGCAGGATCGTGCCCTGCTGCGCACAGTCGAACTTGCCCTCGCGGTCCCTGTCGGCTCCGGTAAAAGCGCCCTTCACATGTCCGAAGAGCTCACTCTCGAGCAGGTTAGAGGGTATGCCGGCGCAGTTGACGGCCGCGAACCTGCTTTCCTTTCCGCCGGTCGCAAAATGTATCGCCCGGGCTAGCACCTCCTTGCCCGTCCCGCTCTCTCCGAAAATCGAGACCGTCGTATCAGGCACCTTTGAAACCTTTTCGGCAAGTTCAAGGACATGCTGCATGCGCGGGGACCTGGTGATGATGTTCTTAAAACTATAGAGCCGTCCAACGTAATCCCTGAGTTCCTTATACTCCCGATTCAGCTCGGAATAGCTCAGCAGGTGTCTGACGACGGCGTGGAGTTCCTCCGGGTTGTAGGGTTTCTGGATGTAATCGTCGGCGCCCACCTTCATGGATTCCACCGCCTTATTAATGCTGCCGTAGGCGGTCATGATGATCACGGGTATATCCTTGTAGGTATTCTGGATGAAATGCAGCAGCTCGATCCCGCTCATCCCGGGCATTTCCTGGTCAGATATGATCAGGTCTATATGCCCGGCCCTGAGGATATCCAGAGCTTCACGGCCGCTCCCGGCCACAACGGCGTGATAGCCCCAATGCTCGAGATAGAGTTTGAGAGAAAGCAGGATGCTTTCCTCGTCATCCACAATGAGAATCGATCTTTGCCCCGTTTCCATCAGTCCCATCGTTACTCGTCTGTCCGGCCAGGGATCGGCCGGAAGGCGACTTAGCCCCTTCTCACGGCGTCCAGCCGGCGAGGTGTTTGAGATACTTCCATCGCCGCCTCACGTTCACCTCAGCCTGCCGCATCAGCTCGGCAGCCAGGGTCGGGTTTGACTGGCGCAGCTGTCTATACCGGTTTTCATTATAGGCGTATTCCTCAAAAGAGATGGTCGGCTCCTTGCTGTCGATACTCAGAGGCGGTTTTCCCTCTGCCTCAAGCCGCGGGTCATAACGGAACAGGGGCCAGTGGCCGCAGGCAACCGCCCTCTTCTGCTCATCCACCCCCTTGCCCATGTCGATCCCCTGGGCTATGCACGTCGCATAGGCGACGATGAGGGACGGCCCGTCATATGCCTCTGCCTCGATCATCGCCTTGACGGCCTGAGCCTGGTTTGCGCCAAAGGCGATCTGTGCGACATAGACATTGCCGTATGTCGTCATGATGGCGCCGATGCTCTTCTTGGGTGTCCTCTTTCCGCCCGCGGCAAACTGCGCCATCGCAGCGAGAGGCGTTGACTTGGACATCTGTCCCCCGGTGTTGGAATAGACCTCAGTATCGAGGATCATGATATTCATGTTCTCTCCCGAAGCGAGGACATGGTCGAGACCTCCGTAGCCTATATCGTAGGCCCATCCGTCTCCTCCGATCGCCCAGACCGACTTCTTTACCAGGTAATCGGCAAGGGAAAGGAGGTGTTGACCTTCAGCGGAGGTGTCCTTTGCAAGAAGCTGTCTCAGTTCCCCAACCCTCGCGCGTTGCTGATCAATTCCGGCCCGTCCGGTCTGCTCCGGCCCCATGAGGGCCTCGAAGAGCTGCCGGGATGCGCCATACTCAGGCCTCTTCAGAAGCCTCTGCAGCAACTCCACCGCCTGGCTGTAAAACTTGTCCATCGCCTGACGCATGCCGAAGCCGAACTCCGCATTGTCCTCAAAGAGAGAATTGGACCAGGCCGGTCCCCTGCCGTCCGCACCCTTGGTATACGGCGTGGTCGGGAGATTTCCCCCGTATATCGATGAGCAGCCGGTCGCGTTGGCGATGAGCAGGCGGTCGCCGAAGAGCTGCGTCAGGAGTTTAATGTAGGGTGTCTCCCCGCAGCCGGCACAGGCTCCGTGGAACTCGAAGAGCGGACGTGAGAGCTGGCTCCCCTTGACCGTTCCGATGTTAATCCTCGCCGGGTCCGTGTCAGGCAGTCTGAGAAAGAAACGGAAGTTTTCCGCCTCCTGTTTCCTTACCGGCTCCTGCAACTGCATATTGATCGCCCTGAAGTTCGGTATCTTGTTCCCCTTGTCATCCTTCTTCGACCCCGGACAGACAAACACACATGAGCCGCAGCCGGTGCAGTCTTCCGGCGCCACCTGCACGGTGAAGGAGAGGCCCTCAAATTCCTTACCCTTGGCCCCAACAGACTTGAAGGCAGCGGGGGCGTTCTTCAGCAGCCCGGGATCGTAGGCCTTGATCCTGATGGTGGCATGGGGGCAGACAAAGGAGCACTGACCGCACTGGATGCAGATGTCAGGCTCCCAGACGGGGATATGGACACCGATATTCCTCTTTTCATACTGCGTCGTACCCGTCGGCCACGTGCCGTCGGACGGAAGTGCGGAGACCGGAAGACTGTCTCCCTGACCCGCTATCATCCGGCCGGTCACGTTTTTGACAAAGTCCGGGGCATCTTCAGGGACAGGCGGCACCATCTTTATCGGACTCGTCACCGCAGCCGGCACAGCCACCTCCACGATGTTCTGGAGGGCCTTGTCAACGGCAGCGTAGTTCATCTGGACGATCTGGTCGCCTTTCTTCATGTAGGTCTTCTTGATCTCCTGCTTTATGGCATTTACCGCCTCTTCCTTCGGGATGATGGCGGAGATGACAAAAAATGCGGTCTGCATGATCATGTTGATCCTGGTGCCGAGGCCCAGTTCCTCTGCAAGGACCAGAGCGTCGATGATATAAAACCTCATCTTCCTGCTGATGAGCTGTGCCTGGACCTCGGCCGGCAGCGTGTCCCAGACCTCCTCCTTTTTATGCGCCGTTGTCAGAAGAAATACAGCTCCCTCCTCGGCACCCGAGAGCATATCGATCCTTTCGAGGAAGGAGGGATTATGGCAGGCGATGAAGTTGGCCCGGGCGACAAGGTAGGGACTGCTGATACGATCCCTGCCGAACCGCAGGTGGGACGCTGTCATTGATCCCGACTTCTTGGAGTCATAGACAAAATAGCCCTGTGCAAAGTTGTCCGTCTGCGTGCCGATTATCTTGATGGTATTCTTGTTGGCTCCGACGGTGCCGTCGGAGCCGAGTCCATAGAAGAGGGCCCTGAAAACACCCTTGCCTTCGATGATAAAGGACTCGTCCACCGGCAGGCTCGTGCCGGCTACATCGTCGTTTATGCCGACAGTGAAGTGGTTCTTCGGCCGGGCAGAGGCAAGATTGTCGAAGACGGCCTTGACCATGGCAGGGGTAAAGTCCTTTGACCCGAGGCCGTAACGCCCTCCGACAATCCGCGGATACGTCTTGAATGCGGCTGAGCCGTCTTCCATCGCCTCGCCTACTGCGGTCCTCACATCAAGATACAGGGGTTCGCCTATGGCGCCCGGTTCCTTGGTCCTGTCGAGAACCGCTACCGCCTTCACTGACGCCGGCAGCGCAGACGCAAAGGCCTCCACGGAAAAAGGACGGTAGAGCCTCACCTGGACCAGACCGAGTCTTTCGCCTTTTGCGTTGAGGCTGTCGACGGTGCTGGCGATGGTATCGCCGGCAGAGCCCATCACGACGACCACCCGCTCGGCAGCCGGGTCACCGTAATAGTCGAAGAGACTGTAGTTCCGTCCCGTTATCCCGGCAAACGTCTCCATGCACTTCCGGACGATAGCGGGACTGGCGCTGTAATACCGGTTCACCGTCTCCCTGCCCTGGAAATAGACGTCCGGGTTCTGGGCCGTCCCGCGCAGGGTGGGACGGTCGGGGCTCAGGCCCCTCAGCCGGTGGGCGATGACGAGGTCGTCCCTGATCATCGCCCGCATGTCGTCAAGGCCGAGTTCCTCAATCTTCTGTATCTCATGGGAGGTCCTGAAGCCATCGAAGAAGTGCATGAAGGGGATCCGTGACTCCAGCGAAGCGGCCTGGGAGATGAGTGCAAAGTCCATCGCCTCCTGAACGTTCTTCGAACAGAGCATCGCAAACCCTGTTGACCTGGCTGCCATGACATCGGAATGGTCCCCGAAGATCGAGAGTCCCTGGCAGGCGAGGGAACGGGCTGTTATGTGAAATACCGTCGGGGTAAGTTCACCGGCGATCTTGTACATGTTGGGGATGATCAGGAGAAGCCCCTGCGAGGCAGAGATGGTCGTGCAGAGCGCCCCGGCGGTGAGGGAACCGTGGACAGCCCCGGCGACGCCCGACTCCGACTGCATCTGACTGACCCTCGGCACCGACCCCCAGATATTCACCTGCCCGGAAGCTGACTTCGTATCGCATATCTCGGCTATGGGAGATGAGGGGGTTATGGGATAAATCGTGATAATTTCATTGGTGGCGTGCACCACATGGGCACAGGCTGTGCAGCCGTCGACAGTGATCATCTTACGGGCCATGGTATTATCCTCCTTTGGTGGACCGGCATCTCTATCGGCTCGGAAACAGCCAAGAGGCTTCACCTGGCCTCTATTATACCTGATTCGCCCTGAAGAGGCGTCTGCGCACATACCACACTGCGCACATACCCCTCCGCGCCTGTCAGACATTCTCCTCCGATCTTCTATCCCGATATATTATTATATGTAATGAAAACGGCACAGCGGTTCCATGCGGCGAATGAATTCCCTGGAACGGGTATCGGTCTGGCGATTGTCAAACGCATCATCAGCCGCCACGGCGGCGGCATCTGGGCCGACTCTACGACCATCTATTTCACGCTATACTAGGGGACGGTGGTATGCCAAAACCAATACGGGTATTGATAGTCGAGGATTCGGAAGACGATCTTCTCCTCCTGCTCCGTGAGCTGCGGAATGGCGGTTACAATCCCCGGCACGAGCATGTGCAGACCGCCGAGGCGATGAGCACCGCTCTTGCCCGTGGTCAGTGGGACCTGATCATCTCCGACTACATCATGCCCCGGTTCACCGGAATGGCCGCCCTGGAGCTGCTGAAGAAAAGCGGCATCGATATCCCCTTTATCGTCGTATCAGGAAAGATCGGTGAAGAGGTCGCTGTCGAGGCCCTGAAGGCCGGTGCCCATGACTATATCGTCAAAGGCGCCCTGGGGAGGTTACTGCCCGCCATTGAACGGGAAATCCGCGAGGCTGCCGGCCGCCGGGACCGGAAGGCTGCGGAGGCGGCGCTTGCGCAGTACCGTGACCACCTCGAGGACCTCGTGAAAGAGCGGACCGCTGAATTGCAGGCCCTCAACAAGCAACTGAGCGGCGAGGTTTTTGAACGCAAGGTCATCGAAGAGGAACTGAGGACACACCGGGACCATCTGGAGGACCTCGTACAGGAACGGACTGCCGAACTGCAAAAGACGAACGAAGAACTGGAAAGAGAGATAGCCGAGCGCACCGAGTCTGAACGGCGCGTTACGATGACAAATACCCTTCTTTCCCTTTTCACCAAGAATATCGCCCGCAAGGAATATCTCGACAACGTCGCCGGCCTTATCAGCAGGTGGAGCGGCTGCGTGCATGTCGGGATACGCATCCTCGGCGTAGACGGCACGATTCCCTATGAGGCACAGATCGGATTCAAAGAGGACTTCCTTATGTCCGAAAGCTGCCTCTCCATCGGCAGCGACGAGTGTGTCTGCCCCCGAATCGTAGGGGAACGACCCGAGGAGCCGGACTGTCAGGCGATGACCGAATACGGGTCGTTCTGTTCAAACAACAACGCAGCGTTCCTGGAGGGCCTGGATAGCCGCTGGCGATCGCGCTATCGGGGCGCCTGTGAGCGCCACGGCTTCCTTTCCGTGGCGGTCATACCCATCCGCCACCAGGGAAAGGTTCTCGGCGCACTTCATGTAGCCGACGCCCGTGAAGGTCTGCTGCCCGAGGACGTCGTTTCCTTCCTCGAGGTGCGGGCGCTCATCGTCGGCGAGGCGATATACCGCTTCGGCGCCGAACAGGCCCTGCGTGAACAGGCGAAGATACTGGAGTCTTTTCTCAATGAGACCATCACCCCGCTCGTCTTCCTGGACCGCGATTTCAACTTCATCAGGGTAAATAGGGCGTATGCGAAGGCGTGCGGCAGGGATGTCGCCGACTTCCCCGGCCATAACCATTTCGATTTCTACCCGCATGGGGAAAACGAGGCTATTTTCAGGAAGGTCGTCTTGACAAAGACCCCCCATGTTGCCTATGCAAGGCCCTTTGTCTTTCCTGACCACCCCGAGTGGGGCGTCACCTACTGGGACTGGTCCCTCACCCCCATCCTTGATGAAAAAGGTGAAACCGACTATCTCGTATTCTCCCTGAGTGATGTGACCGAAAAGACGAGACTCGAATCGATAGCCGAGGCTGTCAACACAATGAACAACATCGGATATGTCTTTGCCGGCATCCGGCATGAAATCGGCAACCCGATCAACTCCGCAAAGATCACGCTGAGCGTGCTGAAGACAAACTATGACCGGTATACGAAGGAGAAGGTGATCACGTACCTTGACCGGGCGACCGAGGAACTCTCCCGTGTCGAGTATCTTCTCCGGTTCCTGAAAAACTACAACATGTACGAGGTTCCGGAATTCCAGGCCGTGGATGTCAGGGACTTCATGGAAAAGCTGGTCTCGCTTGTACGCGATAACTGCGAAAAGAAGGGTGTTGCCCTGGAGTCAGCGATAGAAAGCGATGTAGCTTTTATTCATGCCGACCCGCGGGCTCTCCACCAGGTCTTCCTGAACATCCTGACGAACGCGCTGGACGCCTGCACAGGGACCTCCGATCCCCGGATCTTCATCGGGATACAGAGGGCCTTCGGCATGGTCCTCTTCAAGATCTCCGACAACGGCTGCGGCATGACCGAGGAACAGCAGCGAAACGTCTACAGACCATTCTATACGACCAAGCCTCACGGCACGGGCCTCGGCCTCGTCATTGTAAGGAAGATGCTCCTGAAGATGAACGGGACGATATCGATTACCAGCCGTCCCGCTGTGGGCACCTCGGTCGACATCTACCTCCGGGAGGTTGCGGCTGACCATGATTAATCCCCGGCGCATCCTGATCGTCGACGACGACAAACTCTTTTGTGACGTCGTCAGCGATTACCTTGGCGCAGACGGCATGGAGGTCATCACGTCGCATACGGGAAGCGACGGAATCGCGGCCTGTTCCTCCCAGAGGATCGATATCGTCCTTCTCGACCAGAACCTCCCCGACGCCGAGGGCCACACCCTCTGTTCCTCAATCCTCGGGTCAAACGATCAGACAAAGATTATCTTCATCACCGCTCACCCCAGTTTCGAGGGGGCGGTAAAGGCGATCAAGGCGGGAGCCTATGACTACCTCTCCAAGCCCTTCGAGCTGGAGGAACTGTCCCTGGCACTGTCACAGGCGGTACAGACACAGGACCTTGAAAGGATCGCCCAGGTCGAGGCGTACCGGACGGGCAAGGAGCGGGAGGAGGCGGTCATTATCGGCGCCAAGGGACTAACCGAGGTCAGCAGACTGGCTGATCTCGCCGCCGCTTCCACTGCACCGGTTCTCATCACCGGGGAGACAGGGACCGGAAAAAATGTCGTGGCCCGCGCCATCCACTACAGGAGTCCTGCGAAGGGCGCTGCCTTCATTTCGGTGAATTGCGCCGCCTTGCCTGACAATCTCATCGAATCCGAGCTCTTCGGTCATGAGAAAGGCGCCTTCACCGGTGCCACCGCCTCGAAGAAGGGGGTCTTCGAGATGGCAGAGGGAGGGACACTTCTCCTGGACGAAATAGGGGCAATGCCCCTGCACCTCCAGACAAAACTCCTCGGCGTTCTCGAAGACAGGCAGGTGCGGCGTCTCGGCGGCAGCACGGTGCTTCCGGTGGGCGCCCGCATCGTCGCCGCGACCAACTCCGACCTGGAAAAAGCTCTGGGCAAGACATTCCGCAGCGATCTGTATTACCGCCTCAGCGTCGTGCACATCCATATCCCCCCTCTGCGGGAGCGCAGGGAAGATATCCCGGAACTCTGCGAATACCTTCTCCGCAAGATGACTGCGGGCAGGGAAATACGGCTGAGCCGTGAAGAAATGGACAGCCTGATGCGCTACGACTGGCCGGGAAATGTCAGAGAGCTCAGGAACATCCTCGAGCGAGCCTGTATCGTCCAGGAGCACGGCAGCCTCCGGCCCTCGGGACTCATCTTCAGAGGCGACCGGTCAAACCATGGCGCTGCCACGACCTCTGCGCCGGGGGGCATCCAGACCCTCGAACAGATCGAAAAAGAGCACATATGCAGAGCCCTCTCCAGTCTTTCGGGAAACCATACCGCAACCGCCAGGGCATTGGGCATTTCTTTATCGACACTTAAGCGCAAGCTCAAGGGGTACGGCCCGAAGTGAACCACCGGTTCAAATTGGACTGGTCAAAATAGGTCGGCCTGGCCACCATAGATATTTTCTTCTGTCTAACATACTGTTTTATATTCTTTTTCTCTTAGCTGCCTGTAGCTGCCTGCCTGGCATTCCGTTTGCTTTTTTATTGAGTGATGAAGACAATTCTCATCGCAGACGATGAAAGAAACCTGCTTCTGAGCCTTTCCGAGGGACTCAGATTCTATGACAGCAACTTCACGGTAATCACGGCGGAAAACGGCCAACTTGCCATGGATGTCCTGAATTCAAGGCGGGTAGACCTTCTGGTCACGGACCTGAAGATGCCTGCGGCAGACGGTTTTGATCTCCTGGCCGATGCGTTGAAGAAACATCCGCGACTTCCGGTCATCGTCATGACAGCCTTCTCGAACCCTGACATCGAAAGGAAACTCAGGGCCTTCGGGATCACGGATTACCTTGAAAAGCCGGTCGAATTCATGGACATCGCGGAGACGGTTTCATGTGTCCTGAACGGAACGCAGGCAAAAAGCTACGGCAACCGGCTCCAGTTGTTAAGCAAGGCATTTCACTATCTGAACCTTAAGAAAAGAAGAACGCACCAGGAAGGGGGAGATCATGCAAGGGGTAACAATGGCAGCGCAGAGCAGTGTTATGAGCATCCAGAGGATATTCGAGGCCGGTGAAGCACCGGGTAACAAGCGCGGTTGGGGACCTGCCGTCAGGGGGAAAAAGGCCGGAACAAAGCACATAAGGTCTCTTGCAGAGGCGATCATCTTCCAGGCACTGGAGGATTTGTGGGCTCCCGGAGAGCGGGAGGCAAGCCTCGCTTTCTTCAGCGGGGAAGACTTCAGGGTCTGCGCCGAGATCGCCGGAATGAACATACCGGAGCAATTCAAGATGTTGAGAATGGTCGGCAAAGCGGGGTTCCGTGTGCCGGCGTTTGACTGCGTGGCAAACGATCACCGATCGGAGTTGGTAACCTCCGCTCTGGGGCGGTAACGAGGCGATTAAAAGAATGAAAAACGTCCTGATCGTTGATGACGAAAAGACATTGCAACTGGCGCTGGCATGCGGGCTGACTCGAAGGGAACCAAGCCTGAACGTCCTGACCGCGGGCAATGGCTTTGAGGCCCTCGCCCGGCTGAAGACCTGCCCTGTCGATATGGTGGTAACTGACCTCACTATGCCGCTGATGAACGGGTATGAACTCATCAGGCAGATGCGGGAGCTCTATCCGGAAATCCCCGTGCTCCCCATGACAGCGGCGCCCCGGGAGCTTGTAGCGGAGCCTCTTGCCGCGCTGGGTATTACTTCCCATATTGAGAAGACGACAGACTTCGACCGGTTGTTCACCTGCATCCTCGACGTTCTTCTGCCCGAGAGGGCCTGCAGCGCCGCTGCCTGATACAAGGCAGCCGGCCGGGCATGATTCCTGCCCGGACGGCTGCCCTTGTTATCTTCCTGTCATCCGCATCCTCACTCTTTCGATCAGCACTATTCCCGCCGAGACAGCAAAGGAGAATGTCAGTAAAGCGGCTGTAATGATAATATTGTTCAGGAGTTCCGGCCGCACAAGCAGGACACATCCCAGAGAGAGCATCATCATCCCGGATACAAGCTTCAGGATGCGACCCTGCCCTTCCGTCAGCTTCTTCTTCCCGAGCGTTGCGGCAAAGACAAGCACGATCAGGGCGAGGGGGATGACGTACACGATGTTGTAGAGAACAAGATAGAGATAGTAGGCGGCTGTTGTCAGCCGGTGCAGGGTGAGTATGCGCGTATAGACCATGGGGAACCCGGCGGTGCAGAAGAGTTCATACATATTTGCGGCTGCTGCCAGGACCACCGTCCCGCCGGCGGCAGAAATAACCGATGTTGCCTTCAACAGCCTCCGCATCCGTTCAAAGAGACCAGGCTTGGCCCTTTCCGGGATGGTCAGCGAGATACCTTTCTTATAGAAGAAATAATCCTTGATGTTTATCGTAGCTATCACGAGGGCGACCATGCCGGCGATAACCGTGAAGACAGCTATGCCGCCGGCCGCCAGAAAGACGTTGAGCCAGGCTGCCATGAAGAGGAAATAGATAAACCCGGAAAAAAAAACGAATATGCCGCCGATGAGCAGGAGTCTGGCCCTGGAACGGGCATGGATGAGCAGACCCAGCAGCGTAAAAAGCACGAAGAAGGCACAGGGATTAAAACTGTCGAGCACGGCGATCATTATTGTCTGGAGAGTGAGAGAGGTCCTCATGCTGTGGACCTCGCCCAGCAAAGGCAGCCTCAGGACGGTGTCTCCCGAGCCGGCCGGCATGCCATGCGGGGCACCGCCGGCTGCAGGGCTCCTCCCCTGCTCCTCTTCCGGGCATTCCGCATCTTCCGGACATGTCCCGGCCGTCTCCTGTCCACTGCTGAACAACGGTACTGCCGGGGATGGCGGCGGCCTGTCGAGTATCGCTGCAGGATCGGGACAGCCGCGGCCCCAACAAGCCTGTATCCTCTCCTCGATCTCTCGCCCGGTAAGATCGTCGCCGAGGTATCCGATGAGAGGGTCGTGATCTCCAACGAAGGTCGCCGGCACGCCAGCCAGCTTAATGCCGTGGGCACCCGCCATTTTCGTCATCAGCAGGGCATTGTCCCTGTTCCCCTTCACCTCAAAGGACCTGATATCGAGCCTCTCGTCCCGCCCCCGCAGCTTTTCCAGGAATACCCGCTCCTTCTCGCAGTGGGGGCAGCCTGTTGACCAGAAAAAGTAGACCATGACCCTCTGTTCCGCTGCATTGGCCCCGTGTAAAGGCCATGCCCGGCTGACAGTCAGCAGACCGAGAAGCAGTAGTATGAAGAGTCTTTTCATCATAGCCCTCCGGAGAGCCCCTCACTACCATGATAGCACTGCGGGGACGGCGCCGATACTTGACGGAGCCGCAGACCGCGGCAGCTGGAACCCAATGTTGACCGGTGAAAATTCAGCGTTGACAATGCCGTTTCTATTGTTTATAGTGGAACATATTCTTTTTGGCAGATTTCAAAAAAAGGGGGAAAGGGTTTATGAATCCAAGGCGCTTTTCAGTAGTACTTGGGGCAGTCTGTCTTTCGTTGGTCTGCCTGGTCGTACTGATGACCGGAACTGCGAATGCATCGTTTCACTCGAGTTCCGCTCTCATGTACACGTATTATGATGTGCGGAGCTCGGCAAGCGGCGGACTCGGCGTATCCGACAACTATTTCACGGTGACGAATGTCTCCACCAACTGGGTGCAGGCCCACGTCCGGGTGAGGACCGGCGACAGGTCCGTCGAACTCCTGGACTTCGACATTCTTCTTTCGCCGAAGGATGTGTTCACCTTTGATATGTACCTGGGCGCAAACGGAGGCATCGAGTTCGCATCGTGCGACACCAAGACCCTGCAGAACTCCGGATTTACCACAACAGGCGGCTGCATTGTCATGAACTCGACGACCAACGGCAACATGCTCAGCCTGATCAAGACCTGCCAGGGTCTGGATGATGCCGGCGCATTGGCGGCAACACTCAAGGGCTATGTCGAGATCATCGGTGAAGGCAGGATAGTCCCGCTTGCAACCGACAAAAATAAGTGTGCCACCTGGGATTCATCCAACACCGGCCGGACGATCCCGGGCAGGTCTCTTTACCAGCTTGTCAATGACACGGACCCGACGAAGAACTGCGCTGCAGACGTGCGCAGCATGCCTGCGTCTCTTGAAGGCAGACTGTATTTTGTATCCGTAGACGCAGCAGCAACCCCGTTCGTTGTGGCGAGACTGGCGCTCCTCAACGCGGAGCCCACACATGTCGCACTGCCCGCGTGGGGCATAGGCACGAATGCACTCCAGCAGATCATCGTCCATGCTGACACCTATGCTGCTGAGCAGAGCAGATGCGGAACCGACCCCGGCTGTTTTGCCTATGTGGCTGCCACGGCTGCTGCTGCTCCCACGACCGGTGCACGGGACATGAACATGTGCTTCTATCTGGATTCAACCGGCTCGCCGGCCACGGGCATATTCAACAAGTTCGGCGCAGCAGCCACCTTCGGCCCCACCTTTGCCGATATGTTTCTGAGGAGAGACGGCACCCTTCCCCTGACAGCGACTAATCTCTCCATCATGGATCAAGGAATGTCTCTGGTGGGCGCCGCCAATAACGGCGGAGACAATATAGGGACTGTTGTGCCCAAGACCTATACCGACTCACACTACTTTAATGTCCCTGCTCCCCTGATCTTCGACATGCAGACGAAGTTTGCGTTCATCTTCCCGTTCCAGCATTTCATCGACGAGAAGGATGTGATCAGCGCCGTCGAGGTGTACGACAACGAGGAGAACACCACCACGATCACGATCGACAAGTTCATCTCCCCGGGCCTTCCCAAGCCGGGAGGGACGCCGGGCCAGGAGGCTTCCATCTTCTCGTTCAATCCCCCGTTTGTCGAGGGGTGGGTGCGATTCGCTCCTGCTGCAACCAACTCAACGAGCGCAACCGCCTGCCAGCCGGGCGCTGCTTGCCCGGGCACTACGGTAAACACACTGGTCAGAGCCGGTTCCACTTCATACCTGCCGGGATATACCGGGGTAGTGTATGTGACGGGCGATAACGAACTCGGGGCCGCCCTGTTTACGTATTCCTCCGCCTTTCTTGCAGCTCCCTAAGGCTGCAGGGTAGCACGTAAAGGGCAGGGCAGGCGACAGCCTGCCCTGCCCTTTTTTATTGGCTCTTCCGGGAAGACTGTGGGGCGGGGTTGCCTGAAATCATAGAGATATAGCAATCTATCTCCCAAAAGGAGGTAGAGGCATGCAAGACAAGGAACTGTATCGGCAGTTGATGGGATTAGGA